>NZ_JADMKB010000013.1 GCF_018780075.1 Hydrogenophaga sp. | reverse complement strand
CTGGGCGCAGGCGCCCTGGGTTGTGCCATCGGCGGCACGCTGGCGCAGGCGGGCAACACGGTGGTGCTGATCAACCGCAACGCCGCACAGGTGGACGCCATCAACACCCACGGCCTGGTGATGCGCACACCCGTGGGCGAACAGGTGGTGAAGACCACGGCCGCCACCAGCGCCCAGGGGCTGGCGCCGGTGGACCTGGTGATCGTGCTCGTCAAGTCCTTCCACACCGAAGCCGCCATGGGTGCCGCCACGAACCTCGTGGGCCCGGACACCACCGTGCTCTCGCTGCAGAACGGCCTGGGCCATGAAGACGTGCTGGCGCAGATCGTGGGGCGCGAACACGTGCTGGCCGGCAAGACCTATGTGGGTGGCGTCATGCTGGCGCCGGGTCACATCATCAGCGGCACCGCAGGCAAAGAGACGCTGATCGGCGAACTCGACGGTCGCCTCAGCGAGCGCGCACAACGCATCGCCGCCACCTTCAACGCCGCGGGCCTGACCACCACGGTGAGCGACAACATCATGGGCACGATGTGGGACAAGCTGCTCATCAACGTGTCCACCGGCGCGGTGAGCGGCATCACGCGCCTGACCTACGGCCCGCTCTACCAGATCCCAGAAATCGAGACCACCGCCGTGGCCGCCGTGCGGGAGGCCATGGACGTGGCCGCCGCCTCGGGGGTGCAGCTGAGCTACACCGACCCGCGCGAAGCCTGGCTCAAGGCCAGCGCCGGACTGCCCGACGACTTCAAGACCTCGATGTTGCAGAGCCTGGAAAAAGGCTCAGTCACCGAGATCGATTTCATCAACGGCGCCGTGGTGCGCTGGGGCCAGCGCTGCGGCGTGCCGACCCCCGTCAACCAGACCCTGGTCGCCTGCATCAAAGGCATCGAAAAAGCCTTGAACCCCCACGCTCCGCCGCTGCGCGGGTCGCTGCCCCCCGAGGGGGCGCGTTTCGCCTTGGGGCGGCCCGGCGGCGAAACCCCCACTACCCCACGGACTTCACCGAGAGACCTCCCATGACAACACCTTTCACCCCGCCCACCCGCGCCTACGTCGAACACGTGGCCGTGCGCGTCAAGGACATCCACTGGCACATCAAATTCTTCTACGAGGTGCTGGGCATGGATGTGCGCGAGATCGACGGCCCGACCGACGACCCGCGCCAGTACTGGACCCTGGGCGGCCTGCAGCTGATGGCCACGCCCGGCTTTGAAGCGCCGCCGAGCAATCACGCGGGCTGGCTGGCCCACCTGGGCGTGATGGTGGACGACCTGGAAGCTGCGCTGAAGGCCGCCGCACCCTGGGGCGTGAAGGCCCTGCCGCAGGGCCGCAACTGGCTGCAACTGCCCGACGGCCTGGCGGTGGAGCTGATCCAGGCCGCACCGGGCAGCGTGGCCGCCGCCCTGGCCGTGAAACCCCGCGCCTGAACCACCCGAGATGACCCTCATGAAACTCACCCCGCCCGTCATCCACTTCACCACGCCCGAAAAATACTGGGACGACGCCACCGAAGGCGACGTCTGCATCAGCCCCACCTACGACGTCACCGAAGCGCGCATCAACGCCTACGCCGTGCTCACGGGCGACTACACCCCCGTGCACATCGACGAGGACTACGCCAAGACCACACCCTTCGGCACCCGCGTGGCGCACGGCCTGTTCGGCCTGTCGATCGCTGACGGCCTGAAGACGCAAAGCGAATACCGCTTCCTGCCCGGCATGTCGCTGGGCTGGACCTGGGACTTCCTGCTGCCCATCAAGATCAACGACACGCTGCACGTGAAGTTCACCGTCACCGGCCTGCGCGCCAGCAAGAGCCGCCCGGGCTGGGGCATCGTGATCCTGCCCTCCGAACTCATCAACCAGCACGGGCAGATCGTCCACAAAGGCGAACACCGCCTGATGGTCCCGCGCCGCCCAGGAGCCTTCTGATGCAAGCCCTTCCCCTCACCGGCATCCGCGTCATCGACTACAGCCACTTCCTGGCCGGCCCCTACGTGGGCCGTTGCCTGGCCGCGCTGGGCGCCGAAGTCATCAAGGTCGAGCGCCCCGGCTCCGGCGACGCCGGCCGCCAGCACGCGCACATCCTCGACAACCAGACCAGCGGCTACTTCCTGCAGCTCAACATGGGCAAGCAGGGCGTGAGCGTGAACATGAAGGACCCGCGCGGCAAGGCCTTCATGCAGAAACTCTGCGACAGCGCCGACGTGTTCATCGAGAACTACCGCCCCGGCGCGCTCGACAAGCTGGGCCTGGGGTATGCCGAGCTGTCGGCCCGCAACCCGAAGCTGGTGTACTGCTCGATCTCGGCCTACGGCCACACCGGGCCGGACTCGCACCGCGCCGGCTTCGGCCTGATCGCCGAGGCCAAGAGCGGCATCATGCAGATGGTGGGCAACCCCGGCGAAGCGCCGCCGCTGCTGCGCATTTCGCTCGGGGACATGTACACCGGCATCCACGCCGTGGCCGCCATCAACGCCGCCCTGCTCGGCCGCGTGGCCAGCGGCAAAGGCCAGCACATCGACATGGCGCTGTACGACACGCTGGTCTCCATGCACGAATACGCGGTGCAGTGCTACACGCTCTCGGGCGGCACGGTGCTGCCGCAGCAGACCGGCCACGACATGCCCACCTCCACGCTCTACGGCGTGTTCCGCGCGCAGGACGGTGACCTGGTGATCGCCGCGCAGGTGGACGACGCGTGGAAGCGCTTCGCCACGCTGCTGGAACAGCATGGCGGCCCGGCGGGCTTTGGCAGCGATACACGCTTCCACAGCCTGAACGGCCGCAATGACCACCGGGTGGAGATCCTGAGCGTGGTCAAAGCTTGGGTGGCGTCGCGGCCGGTGGCCGAGGTGCTGGCCCTGCTGGACGGCATCGACGTGCCCTCGGCCAAGGTACAGCGCATCGACGAGGTCATCAACGACCCGCAGATCCAGGCGCGCGGAATGATCCAGGAACAGGACCACCCACGCTTTGGAAAGCTGCGCCTGCCGAACCTGCCGTTCCGCTTCTCGGACTGCGACACCACCATCCACCAGGTGGCGCCCGATCTGGGCGAACACAACGCCGAGGTGGCCACCAGCCTGGGCTACAGCGCGGCCGACATCGCCACACTGCAGGCCGATGGCGTGCTGTTCGCGAAATAAGGAGACCGCCATGTCAGACGCCTACGCCGTGATCGGCAACCCCATCGGCCACACCAAGTCGCCCCTCATCCATGGCCTGTTTGCCGAGGCCACACACCAGGACATGGTCTACACCGCCATCGAAGGCCGCATCGGCCAGTTCGCGGCCGACGCAGATGCCTTTCGTGCCGCCGGCGGGCGCGGCATGAACGTCACCGCTCCGTTCAAGCTCGACGCGTTCGGATACGCCACCGAGCGCTCGCCGCGCGCACAGATGGCGGGCGCGGTGAACGCGCTCCGTTTCGAGGGCGGGCGCGTGATCGCCGAGAACTTCGACGGCGTGGGCCTGACGCGCGACGTCACCCACAACCTCGGTCGGGCACTCCAGGGCCAACGCGTGCTGCTGCTTGGCGCGGGTGGTGCGGCGCGCGGCGCCCTGCTGCCCTTTCTGGAACAACAACCGGCCTCGCTGGTGGTCGCCAACCGCACGCTCGACAAAGCCGAAGCGCTGGCGAACGAAGCCGCCGCCCACGGCCCGGTGAGCGCCTGCGCCTACACAGACCTCGTGGGCCGGCAGTTCGACGTCGTGTTCAACGCCACCTCGGCCAGCCTGCGCGCCGAGCTGCCACCGGTGCCAGCCACGGTGTTCGCACCCGGCGCGCTGGCCTACGAACTGGCCTACGGCAAAGGGCTCACCCCGTTCCTGCGGCTGGCCCAGCAGGCCGGGGTGACGCAACTCGCCGACGGCGTGGGCATGCTGGTGGAACAGGCGGCCGAGGCCTTTGCGTGGTGGCGCGGCGTGCGCCCGCAGACCGCTCCGGTGATTGAACGGCTGACCGTGCCGCTGGTCTGAATCTGCATCTCCTGGCGCCCCCGCAAGAGCCCTCCATGCGCCCATTGAACCTATACTGCCGGAATGAACGAACCAGTACATTCCCGGAGACACGGGGTTCGAGCGAAGCCACTCGCGGTGAAAGAGACGACGCGCACCAACGACCCCGAACGCACCATGGCCAACATCATGGAAGTGGCGATGGCGGAGTTCGCGGAGAAGGGTCTGGCGGGCGCGCGCATCGACGAGATCGCAGCCGCCACGCACACCAGCAAGCGCATGATCTATTACTACTTCGGCAGCAAGGAGGGCCTGTACCTGGCCGTGCTGGAGGAGTCGTACCGCCGCATGCGCGAGATCGAAGGCCAGCTCAACCTGGACGACCTGGAACCCGAAGCCGCCCTGCGCCGGCTGGTCGAATTCACCTTCGACCACCACGCCGGCAACGAGACCTACATCCGCCTGGTGGTCTCGGAAAACATGAACCGCGGCCAATTCCTGGCGCAGAGCAAAAGCATCCAGCAGCTCAACGTGCCGGCCATTTCGTCAATCCACAAGCTGTACGAGCGTGGCGTGGCCAGCGGTGCGTTTCGCCCGGGTCTGGACCCGATCGACATCCACGCCTCCATCTCGGCGCTGACGTTCTTCAACGTCTCCAACCGACACACCTTCGGGCTGATCTTCAAGCGCGATTTCGCAGCCTCAGCGGTGGCCACGCACCGGCGCGCGGCCGTGGTGGACATGGTGGTGCGCTTCGTGAGGAAGTAGCGCCCCCGCTTTCGGTGTCGCCACCCAGGGGCGATGCGAGCGGCCCGGAGGAGCCGGCTCCACCGCATCCCTGTTGAATTTCATCTCGCTCCGGAAGACGAACAGGTGGATGGACGGCGTCAAAAATAAGGGTAACCCCTGATTTCAAAATACTAACCAGTTCGTACATTTACGGCTCGGAACAACCAGGAGACACACCGTGATCCAGAAAATCCTCGACCAATACTGCCGGGCACTGTCGGTGCTCATGGTGATCAGCCTGTTCCTGATGGTCCTCATGGTGTTTGGCAACGTCGTGATGCGCTACGGCTTCAATTCCGGCATCACCCTCTCCGAAGAACTCTCGCGCTGGCTCTTTGTGTGGATGACCTTCCTGGGCGGCGTGGTCGCCTTGAACGAACGCGCCCACCTCGGCACCGACTCGCTGATCTCCCGCCTGCCCGTGGCTGGCCAGAAGCTCTGTCTTGGCATCAGCTTCGTGGCCATGCTGCTCATCTGCGGCATGATTTTCAAAGGCTCCTTGGAGCAGGTGAAGGTCAACTGGGACTCCACCAGCGCCGTGATGGAAACCTCGATGGGCTACTTCTACGCAAGCGGCATGGTGTTCGCCATCCTGGGCGTCCCCATCCTGGTGTTCAACCTTTGGCGCCTGCTCAGTGGGCAGATGGCCGACAACGAATTGATCGGTATCCGCGAGTCGGACGACATGCCGCACGGTGACCCGCACCCTTAAGAACATCTCAGGAGACATCCCATGACGATCGCCGTTTTTCTGGGTGCCCTCATCGCCGCGATGGCGGTCGGTATTCCCATCTCTTTCTCCCTGCTCATCAGCGGTACCGCGCTCATGTGGCACCTCGACATGTTCGACTCGCAGATACTGGCGCAGAACCTGATCGAGGGTTCCAACAGCTTCCCGCTGCTGGCCGTGCCCTTCTTCATGCTGGCCGGTGAAATCATGAACGCCGGTGGCTTGTCCAAGCGCATTGTGCTGTTCGCCATGTCGCTGGTGGGCCATGTGCGTGGTGGCCTGGGTTATGTGGCCATCATGGCCGCCGTGATCATGGCCGCGCTCTCCGGTTCGGCCGTGGCCGATGCCGCGGCGCTGTCGGCCCTGCTGTTGCCGATGATGGTGCATGCTGGCCACGACAAGGCGCGCTCCGCCGGCCTGCTGGCTTCGGCCTCGATCATCGCGCCCATCATCCCGCCCTCGATCGGCTTCGTGATCTTCGGCGTTGCGGCCAACGTGTCGATCTCCAAGCTGTTCCTGGCCGGCATCGCCCCCGGGGTCATGCTGGCTGTCGCGCTGTGCTTCACCTGGTGGTGGGTGGCGCGAAAGGAAATGGTGGCCCCTCCCGCTCGCAAGAACCGCGGCGAAGTGGTCCATGCGCTCAAGGAAGCTGCATACGCCCTGGGTCTGCCGGTGATCGTGATTGTCGGCCTGAAGTTCGGTGTGTTCACCCCCACCGAAGCAGCTGTGGTCGCGGCGGTGTACGCCCTGGTGATCTCCATGTTCGTGTACGGCGAGCTGAAGTGGAACCAGCTGTTCGGCCTGTTCCTCGCTGCGGCCAAGACCACCTCGGTGATCATGTTCCTGGTGGCGGCCGCCATGGTGTCGGCCTGGCTCATCACCGTGGCCCAGTTGCCGGCCCAGCTGGTCGAGCTGCTCCAGCCCCTGATGGACAACCCCAAGGTGCTGATGGCCGCCATCATGCTGCTGGTGATCGTGGTGGGCACTGCGATGGACATGACGCCCACCATCCTGATCCTGACCCCAGTGCTGATGCCCATCATCAAGGCCGCCGGCATCGACCCGGTGTACTTCGGCGTGCTCTTCATCATGAACAACGCCATCGGCCTGATCACCCCGCCCGTGGGCACGGTGCTCAACACCGTGGCCGGCGTCGGCAAGATCAGCATGGACGACGTGACCAAGGGCGTGTGGCCTTTCATGATCGCCCAGTTCCTGCTGATGTTCCTGATGGTGCTGTTCCCCGAGATCGTCACGGTCCCGGCGCGCTGGCTCGCAGGCTGACCTCCACTTTTGTTTTTCCTTCGCCACCCGTGTCTGGTACGCCGCAGGTGGCACCCCTTCTTTCTGCGTACTGACCTCACCTCTCTGGAGACAACATGAAACGTCTGATGCTCAAAACCCTGGTGGCTGCTGTGGCCGTGGCCGCTTTCGGTGTGGCGCAAGCCCAGGAACGCACCCTGAAGTTCGGCCTGAACGGCCCAGAGGGTCACCCCGCTGTGGCTGGCATGAAGAAGTTCAAGGACGCCGTGGAAGCCAAGTCGGGCGGCAAGATGAAGGTCAACATCTTCCTGAACGGCGCGCTGGGCAGCGACCAGGCCGTGGTCTCCGCGCTCAAGGGCGGCACCATCGAAATGGCCGTCATGAACAGCGGCATCCTGGCCAGCGAGGCCAAGGAACTGGCCATCTTCGACTTCCCCTTCCTGTTCGCCAACGAAAAGGAATCGGACGCCATCGTGGACGGCCCTGTGGGCAAGAAAATGCACGCCCTGCTCGAAGCCAAGGGCATCGTCGGCCTGTCGTACTGGGAACTGGGCTACCGCCAGATCACCAACAGCAAGCGCGCCATCGTCAAGGTGGAAGACATCGAAGGCCTGAAGCTGCGCGTGATCCCCAACCCGATCAACGTGGACTGGGTCAAGGCCCTGGGCGCCAACCCCACGCCGTTGCCGTTCCCCGAGGTGTATGCCGCCCTGGAGCAGAAGGCCATCGACGGCCAGGAGAACCCGGTCTCCGTGATCGCGTCCAACAAGTTCTGGGAAGTGCAGAAGCACATCACCCTGACCAATCACCAGTACAACCCGCAATCGGTCATCTTCAGCAAGAAGGTCTGGGACAGCCTGACCCCGGCCGAGAAGAAGATCATCGACGAGTCGTCTGACGAAGCCGCCAAGGCACAGCGCGAAGCCGCCCGCGGCGCCGTGGCCAAGAACCTGGACCTGCTCAAGCAGAACGGCATGACCGTCAGCCAGTTCCCGCCCGCCGAAGTGGCCAAGCTGCGCACCAAGATGCAGCCCGTGATCGCCAAGTACTCCGCCACCGTGGGTGAAGCCACGGTCAACGAAGTGATGACCGAACTGGCCAAGCTGAGGAAGTGATTTGACCCACCCCTGCCACGGCCCTAAGGGGCCGTGACCCCCTCAAGGGGGCGGCGCTGGCGGCCCGGCAAAGCCGGTTCCGCGGCGCCCCTGGGTGAAGTCATTTCGCGCCCTTCCTTCTTCCTTGTCTGCCGGTTCCGCATTCGGAGCTGGCAACAACCCTTCACGAATCTCTCTCCACCATGTCCAAGACCCGCATTGCCGTTGCCGGTGCCGGCCTGATCGGTCAGGCCCACATCGGTGTGCTGCTGGCCAGCCCGACGTGCGCGCTGTCGGCCGTGGTGGACCCTTCTCCTGCGGCCGCCGCCGTGGCCGCGCAGGCCGGCGTGCCGCTGTACGCCAGCCTCGACGAGCTGCTGGCCCTGGGCCGGCCCGATGGCCTGTTGCTGGCCACGCCCAATTCGCTGCATGTGCCGCAGGCGCTGCAGTGCATCGCAGCAGGCCTATCCATCCTGCTGGAAAAACCCATCGCCACCACGGTGGCCGAGGGCCAGACGCTGGTGGACGCCGTCGAGCACAGCGGCGCCCAGGTGCTCATCGGCCACCACCGCGCGCACAGTCCCATCATGGCCAAGGCCCGGCAGGTGGTGCAGTCCGGCCAGCTCGGCCGGCTGGTCACGGTCATGGGCAGCGCCACCTTCTACAAGCCCGACGCCTACTTCGACGGTGGCCCGTGGCGCCGCGAAATCGGTGGCGGCCCGATTCTGATCAACATGATCCACGAGGTGCACAACCTGCGCATGCTGTGTGGCGAGATCGTGGCCGTGCAGGCCTTCCAGTCCAGCGCCACCCGCGGCTTCGCGGTGGAAGACACCGTGGCCATCAACCTGCGCTTTGCCAACGGCGCGCTGGGCAGCTTCATGCTCAGCGACACCGCCGCCTGCCCGCGCAGCTGGGAACAGACCTCGCAGGAAAACAAGGCCTACGCCACCTACGAAGACGAAGACTGCTACGTGGTCGCCGGCACCCACGGCAGCCTGTCGGTACCGACCATGCGCCTCAAGACATACCCGCGCGACGAAGACCGCTCGTGGTGGAAACCGTTCGAAGTGGGCACCGTGGGCATGGTGCGCGACGATCCGCTCAAGCACCAGATCGAACACTTTGGCGCCGTGGTGCGCGGCGAAGCCAGCCCGCTGGTGACCGCACGCGACGGTCTGCAGAACCTCAAGATCACCGAAGCCATTGCCGAGGCCGCCGCCAGCGGCCGTGTGGTCGAATTGCACTGAACCCCATCCCTCCCAGGAGCACCGCATGAAAAAGATCCTCATCCTCAACGGCCCCAACCTCAACCTGCTCGGCACCCGCGAACCTGCGCAGTACGGCTACACGACCCTGCCCGACGTGGAGGCCTTCTGCAAGGCCCACGGCGAGAAGATCGGCTACGAGGTCGAGTGCCTGCAGAGCAACTGGGAAGGCGCGCTGATCGACAAGATCCACGAAGCCGGCCGCCAGTTCAAGGCGGGCGAACTGCTGGGCGTGGTGATCAACCCCGGCGCCCTCACCCACACCTCCATCGCGCTGCACGACGCCATCAAGGGCATGGACCCGCTGCCCGTGATCGAGTGCCACATCTCCAACGTGCACGCCCGCGAAGAATTCCGCCACCACTCGTGGGTCTCGCCCGCCGCGGCCGGCATCGTGATCGGTTTTGGCGTGGACGGTTACCTCATCGCCATGGACGGCCTGGTGCGCAAGTTCGTGAACTCGGCCGCCTCGAAAAAGCCCTGATCTGCCGCCCACCGCCTCGCGCAAGCTGCCCATTCCGAAGAGCCCCATCATGATCAACGGCCACACCGAACTCATCGCCCACATCGGCTACCCGACGCACAGCTTCAAGTCGCCGTCGATCTACAACCCCTATTTCGAGCACGTCGGGGTGAACGCGATCGTGGTGCCCTTCGGCTGCAAGCCCGAGGACTACCCGGCCTTCCTCAAAAGCGTCTTCACGCTCACCAACATCCGCGGCGCGCTGATCACCATGCCGCACAAGGTGGTCACCGTCGGCCTGCTCGATGAGGTGACGCCCACCGTCAAGGTCGCCGGCGCCTGCAACGCGGTGAAACGCCTGCCCGACGGCCGTCTGGTGGGCGAGCAGTTCGACGGCGCCGGCTTCGTGCGCGGCGTGATGCGCAAGGGCCTGACGCTGACCGGCGCGCGCGCGCTCGTGGTCGGCAGCGGCGGCGTGGGTTGCGCCATCGCCGCCTCGCTGGCCGGCGCAGGCATCGCCCACATCAGCCTGTACGACGTCAACACCGCCTCCGCCGAGGCCCTGGGCCAGCGCATCCGCGACAACTACCCCGCCATCATGGTGAGCACCGGCAGCAACGACCCCGCCGGGTTTGACCTCGTGGTCAACGCCACCCCCATGGGCATGAACGAAGGCGACCCGCTGCCCATGGACGTGTCGCGCCTGGACGCGCGCACCTTCGTCGGCGAGGTCGTGATGCGCACCGAAATGACCGCCTTCCTCAGCGCCGCGAAAGCCAGAGGCTGCCCGGTGCAAGTGGGTTCCGACATGCTGTTCGAAATGATCCCCGCGTATCTGGAATACTTCGGCTTCCCCACCACCACACCCGACGTGCTGCGCGTGGTGGCCCGGCTCAGCTACTGACCCCGCCGCGCTGTCGGGCCGCGCCACCGCCGCCCCGAAGAGCCCCCGCTTGACCGATCTCCGCTACCCCCACCCGGCCCTCGGCATTGCCCTGGCCGTCGCCGCCACCGCCTGCTTCGCCCTGCTCGACACCACCTCGCAATACGTCGGCGGCGTGGTCCCCGTGATGATGGCCGTGTGGCTGCGCTTCTTGGTGCAGACCGGCATGACCGCCGCCATGCTCTACCCCAGCCAGGGCAAGTCGCTCTTCATCACCAAGACACCCGGCTGGCAGCTGCTGCGCGGCGCGCTCATGGTCACCTCGGGCACCATCGCCTACCTCGCGCTGCAGCACGTGCCGGTGGGTGAGTTCACCGCCATCCTCATGCTCGTGCCGCTCGCGATCACCGTGCTCGCCGCCCCGCTGCTGCGCGAGCGCGTGTCCGCGCTCACCTGGGCGCTCGTGGCCGGCGGTTTCATCGGCGCGCTGATCGTGATCCGCCCCAAGACCGCCGATTTCGCGGGCGGCCTGCACGGCGCCATGTTCCTGCCGCTGGTGCTGGTGTTCATCAACGCGCTCTACCAGATCGTCACCAGCAAGATGGTAAAAACCGAAGACCCGGGCACCATGCACTTCTACACCGGCCTCACCGGCCTGGTGTTCGGCACCATCGCCCTGCCCTGGAGCTGGGCCCCCATGGCGACCTGGCAACTCTGGGCGCTGGTCGGGCTCATGGGCGTGTTCGGCTCGCTGGGCCACTACCTGATGATCCAGGCCTACCACCGGGCCCCCGCCTCGCTCATCACCCCCTACATGTACGCCCAGATCGCCTTCGCCACGCTGGCCGGCTGGGTGGTGTTCGGGTACGCGCCCGATGGGTGGACGGTGCTCGGGGTGGCGCTGATTGCGCTGTGTGGGGGGTTGGGGGTGCGGGTTCGGTAGGCTGGCCGTGCCAGCCCCGCGAGCCTGGGGTTCAGGGAGCGGGGTGCTTCGGCGTGTCCGCGATGGGATTGCCGTCGTCATCCAGATCCGTGTTCGGTTTGATGGCCGGCGAACCGGCGCCTGGCGCGTCATCGACGTTGGCCTCCACCATTTTCAGGAATTCATCCACCTCGTCGGTGGAGTGCTTCGAAGGCTCGATGTGGGCCGTTTTTTCGCTGGTCATGGGGTGTCCTTTCGGTGTGGGGCGGGACGTTGGCTGCGGTCCATGTCGCTTGGGTGGACCAGGGCCTTCAGCCGCTGCGACCGGCAAACCCGTCGCCGCACCTTCATCAGGTCAGCTTCGAGCCCGTCTGTCTGTTCGCCAGCGAACAGCTGGGGGGACCAGCCGCAACCCGTGCAGAGGGTCCGGTCGCCACCGGTGCGCTCGCCGCGGCGATGCGCTCACCCACCGGGCTTTGCCTTGCTGGCGGGCCGGCGAAGGCTGCGGGGCGCCGCGACCGGGGTCGCCCCCGCGGTGCCACGCGACGGCAGGGCGCGCCCCATGACCGGCGCCGCCACGGGCTCGACGATGTCGGCCAGCGTCATGCCGTCGAGTTCCTTGAAGTAGGCCCCCAGCGCGGCGTTGAACAGGCCCTTCAGGCGGCAGGTCGGCGACAGCGTGCACTGGTTGGAGCCCGGGTCGAAACACTCGACCAGGCGGAAGTCGGTCTCCGAGGCGCGCACCACGTCCCCGATGCGCAGCTGGGCCGGGTCTTTCAGCAAGCGCAGTCCGCCGCCGCGGCCCCGCGTGGTCTCCAGCACACCCTGGCGGCCGAGGTCGGTGACGATCTTCATCAGGTGGTTCCGGGACACCCCGTGTTGTTCGGCCAGTTCGCTGATGGTCACCATCTGCTGCGGGCGGGCCGCGCAGTACATCAGCACGCGCAGGGTGTAGTCGGTGTACTCGGCAAGTCGCATGGAAAACCTTAAAGAGGTACAAAGTATATTTCTTTAAAGATGGTTTGGGTATAAGATTCATCTCACATGCTTCTTATGAGACCCTCGCAGCGACCCGACGGTCGCTGCAACGCCCACCCCACCATGCCCGCCCTGCCCTTGCACGCCTTGCCACCCGAGCCCACCGCCGCGCCACAGCCCCCGGGCTGGCCGTTGCTGAGGCTGGGATTCCGGCCCTTCTACCTGGGGGCTGCGTCGTTCGCGCTGCTGGCGGTTCCCCTGTGGGTGGTGTTGTTCCTGAGCCGGTGGAACCTCACCATGGCACTGCCACCACTGCTGTGGCACGCGCACGACATGCTGTTCGGCTTTGCGATCGCCGTCATCCTGGGCTTCCTGCTGACCGCGGTCAAAGCCTGGACGGGGCTGGTCACGCCGCGCGGTGCCTTTCTGGGGGCCCTGGCCCTGTTGTGGCTCGCGGCCCGGGTGGCCGCCGTGACCGGGCCCTACGCGCTGTACGCCGTGCTGGACCTGGCGCTGCTGCCCCTGGTGGCCGCGGTGCTCACCCGCCTGCTGCTGCGCGCGGGCAACCGTCGCAACCTGCCGCTGGCGGGCATGTTGATGCTGCTCGCGCTGGCCAACGGTGTCTTTCACCTGGGGGTGATCGGCGCCCTCGATGTTTCCCCGCTGACCCCGTTGCACGCTGCCCTGGCCCTGATCGTGATGATCGAGTGCGTGATCGCGGGCCGGGTGATTCCGGCCTTCACGATGAGCGCGACCCCGGGTCTGAAGCTCCAGGTGCGCACGCCGGTGGAGCGCGCCGCGCTGGCGCTCACCGCACTGGCCTTGCTGCTGTGGGTGTTGGCGCCGGCCTCGTCGGGCTGGAACATGGTCGGCGGCCTGGCGTTTTCGCTCGCCGCAGTGGCCCAGGTGGGGCGGCTGCTGCAGTGGCGGCCTGCGATGACCCGGCACCGCCCGATCCTGTGGATCCTGCATGTGTCCTACGCCTGGATTCCCTTCGGCCTGGCCTTGCTGGCGGCGGCCCGGTTCGGCTGGATCGGCGTTTCAGCCGGCGTGCATGCGCTGGCGATCGGGGCCACCGCCGGTCTCATCATCGGCATGATGACCCGCACCGCCCGCGGCCACACCGGGCGCGCGCTGCAGGTGTCCCGCCCGGAGATCACGGCCTACCTGCTCGTGATGCTGGCGGCTGCGGTGCGCGTGCTGCTGCCGCTGGCGGTGCCGCCATGGCTGCCACTGGCCCTGGTGATTTCTGCAGCGGCCTGGTCGGTGGCGTTTGCGATCTACCTCTTCATCTACACCCCCTGGCTGCTCCAGACGCGCTTCGACGGCAAGGACGGCTGACGCTCTTTTGATCCCGCTCCGCTTTTTCAACCCAATCCGTTTCACCCACCTCAGGACCCTTCCATGAACACCACCACCGCTCCCGCCCCCACCGTGGACCTGCGCAGCATCGCTCCGCGCGAACGCCACTCGCTCGTGTTCTCCACCTTCAAGGCCTTGCCACCCGGCGCGGCCATGGAGCTCATCAACGACCACAACCCGCAGCCGCTGCGCGGGCAGTTCGAGAGCGGTCTCTACGGCGCCTTCAGCTGGACACCGCTGGAAAGTGGTCCCGATCAATGGCGGGTGCAGATCGCCAAACCGGCCGATAGCCAGCCCGTGCACGGGGTGGATTCCTGCTGTGGGTCCTGCGGCGGCTGACCGGGAGCCCGCGCCATGACCTTTGTGGTGACCGAATCGTGCATCCGGTGCAAATACACCGATTGCGTCGACGTCTGCCCGGTCGACGCGTTCCGCGAAGGACCGAACTTCCTGGTGATCGATCCCAACGACTGCATCGACTGCGCGGTCTGTGTCCCGGAATGCCCGGTCTCGGCAATCTACGCCGAGGAAGACGTGCCCAATGACCAGCGGGACTTCACGCCGCTCAACGCCGAGCTGGCGCTCCTGTGGAAACCGATCACTCGGACCAAGCCCGCGCTGCCCGACGCCGACGCGTGGAGCGCGGTGCAGGACAAACGCGACCAGCTCGAACGCTGAAACCGCCCCACTTGCGAGAAACCCGGGACAGCCACCGGGCCGTGTCACAGACCCAGTGACAACATCGCGGCTTCGGACATTCCCCTTCACGCTGTTGAGTCCTGCGCACAGACCTTCAGTTTCCGCCGCTTGCGCCGAAAGAGACGAAAGACGCCCCATCTCTCGCCACCACCCACCATGTCCATCTCCGCCCTCTCCGGCCCCTCCTCCGCCGCCATCGGCCTGAGCGGCATGCGCGCCGCGCAGCTGCGGCTGGACACAAGCGCGCACAACGTGGCCAACGCGCAGACGCCGGGTTTCCAGCGGCAGGGGGTGACGCAGACGGCCCGGCCGGGCCTGGGTGGGGTGGACGCGCAGATCGGGCGAGACGCGGCGGGCCCGTCGTCGAGCGGCGACTTTGCGCACCTGGCCGAGGACCTGGTTGCGCAGCGGATGAGCGTCTACAGCTTCGCCGCCAACCTGCGCACGGTCGAGACGGAAGACCGCATGTTGGGCTCGCTGCTCGACACCCAGGCCTGACCCCGGCCGGTTGAACACCGGCAACGTCCAGCCGTAACAGACCGCGAGGCCGGTAACCGATGGCAAAGGGCGCTGCGCTGCAAGCCAGCCTTAAGGCAGGAAACGGCACAATACGTGCCAATTTTTCGCCCGATTTCTGGCCCGGCACCCGGCCAGGCCCAGACCGCCGTTCGCCATGACGCTCCTGCCCCGCTCCACCCCTTTCACCACCCGATTCGTGCCGCTGCTGCTGTGCGCCGTGCTCGCCGCCTGCGCCGGGCCGCAGACCGATGCGACGGACGTGGTCGAAGCCGATGAGTCGGAAGAGGACGGTGGCCGCGCCAAGTCGCGCCCGGTGGTGCTGGACGGCACGGCCTGGCAGAGCCGCAACCACATCGAGGGCCTGGCGCCCGCGGCCCGCTGGGAGCACCAGGTCTACATGAACCGCCGGCCCACGCACTACAACGCCACCGAGCACGCCGGCCGGCCGGCCGTGATGGCCCAGGCCGAGGGCGCCAACAGCACGCTGAGCCTGCCCCTGGCCCCCGCGCCCGGCGCCTTGCCCAAGCGCATCCGGTTCTCGCTGTTCGTCCCGACCCTGAACCCGGCGTTCGACCTGAAGGAAAAGGGCGAAGACGACGCGGTGGCGCGGCTGATCCTGAGCTTCGAGGGCGACCGCAGCAAGCAGTGGACGGCGCGCGACCACATCGTGTCCGAGCTGTCCAGCCTGATCGCGGGCAAGCCGCTGCCCTACGCGTCGATCATGTACGTGTGGGACAGCCGCTACCCCGCCGGCAGCGTGATCCCCAACCCCTACACCAGCCGCATCCGCCAGATCGTGGTCGAGTCGGGGCCGGACCGCCTGAACCAGTGGGTGGACTTTGACCGCGACATCGAGGCCGATTTCAAGAAGGCCTTTGGCGAAACGCCCGGCGCGCTGATCGGGCTGGGCCTGATGACCGACTCCAACAACTCGGGCGCCACGGTGACCGCCTGGTACGGCCCGCTGGACGTGACGCTGTCGTCGCCCCGGCCCTGAAAGGCGATCAACCGCGCTGGGCCTTCAGCGCCGTGACCATGCGCCGGGGGAAGCGCCGGTTCAGGAACAGCTCGCGCACCTCCTTGACGCTGAGGTAGCGCCCCGCCCGGCCTTCCTTGCCCATGACCTGCAGCAGGATGGGCCATTCGCCGTCCATGAGTTGGCGGTCGAGCAGCCGCGGGCTGGCGGCACGCTCGACGTTGGCGTCCATCATGCGGTCCAGCGCGGCCTGGTCGAGGCCGCGCTCCTTGCGACCCCGGGCATTCAGGTGGTCGCTGGCGAACTGGTCGAGCCGGTCGAGTTGCGCCGCGTCGACGTTCGCCACCGCGTCCAGGATGCCCGAGCCCACGCCCTTCTTGTCCAGCGGCCCGTCGCGCAGTTCGTTCAGGTGCACGCCGCCCAGGCCCGAGCGCGCCAGCTGCAGCGGGCCCAGGCCGTTCGCCGCCAGCGCCACCGCGCGGATCGCGGTGGCCGGCAGCGTGGGCTCACCCTCGCCGGTGCGGGCCACGGCCAGGATCGTGTCCGTCAGCTCGCCGATGGGCACCACGTCGTCGGGCACCAGGCCCTGGGCCACCAGTGCCCTGAGGAAAGGGCAAGGGTTGTTGGGCGAGACGGGTTTCTGGCGTGGCATGGAGGCTCCTTCGCGGCAAGCGGCCCCCATGCTACCGCCGGGGCTGCGCGTCTACAGCAGAAAGTCGAGGAAGCTCGCGAACGGCGTGACCATGCGCATCTGGAAGATGGCGTCGGCGTCGGCGCCTTCGATCAACGCGTGGTAGCCGCCCGCGTTGGCGGTGCCGCTGATGGGCCGCGACTGTTTCAGGCGCGCCTGCAGGCTCTGGGTCATGGTGGCGGCCAGCGTGGGGTTGTTGCGGCAGATCACGATCAGCTCGGAGTTGAGGTTGGCCGAGCGCGGGTCCATGTTGTAGGTGCCGACGACCACGGTGCGGTCATCGAACACGGCGCGCTTGCCGTGCACGCCCCAGCGCTCGGAAGCCGGTGCTCTCTCGCCCTGCTTCAGCGGCCGGCCGTCGTAGCCCCAGACCTCCAGGTTGGGCAGGTTCAGGCGGTCCAGCGAATCGGACAGGCTGGCCACGGCGTAAAACGCGTCGGTCGAATGCAGGGTGTTGGTGAGGAACTGCAGCTTCACGCCGCGCTGCAACACGCTTTGCAGCAGCCCGATGCCGTCATCGCGCAGCACCAGGTAAGGGCTCTCGACGATCACGCGCTGGCGCGCCTCGCTCACGAGCTGCGCAATCGCGGTGTAGACGCGGCGGCGCTCGACGCCGGAGCCGGGGTAATCGGTGACGAAGTGGGTGTCGTTGCAGGTGGTGAAGCTGTGTTGCGGCTTGTGCGCCTTCAGCTCGGCGCGCAGCGCGTCTTCGGCGGCGGTCGGCTGGGCGAGCAGATCGAGGCCCGCCGCGCCCTCGTCGACCGCCAGGTCTTTCGGGTTGGTCACCCAGTCCGACGCCCAGTACAGCTCGAAGCTGTCCACGATGGCCGAGGCGATGTCACCCTGGATCAGCAGGTCGCTGTCGAGAAAGTTGTAGTGCGGCGAGAGGTCGAAGTAGTCGTTGCCGATGTTGCGCCCGCCGATCACCGCCGCCTTGCGGTCCACCACCAGCAGCTTGCGGTGGGTGCGGTGCTGCATGGCGAAAAAGCGTGCGATACCCGAGGTGTTGTAGTAGCGCACCTGCACGCCCGCCGCCTCCAGCGTGCGCGCGTAGTGCGGCGCGAGCTTGAAGATGGGCAGGGCGAAATCCACCAGGATGCGCACCTTCACGCCCTGGGCGGCCTTGCGCGCCAGCGCCTGCGTGATGAGGCGGCTGGCCTCGTCGATCTCGTAGATGAAGAACTCCAGCTCGATGGACTCGCGGGCCTCTTCGATCATGCGCAGGCGCACGGCCAGCGAATCAAAGCCCACGTCGAGCAGCGCCACGGGGTGCGGCTTGCGCGAACGCACGTCGATGGCCGCGTGCTGCGGCGCCTGGCCCAGCCACTGGCGCTCGCTGGCCTCCTGGATGCCCATGAACGCGGCGTAGAAGAGCAGCGGCACGCCGATCACCAGCACCAGCAGCACGATGCCGATCCAGCGCACGAAACGCCAGAGGTTCCAGCGCGACCCGCCGCCGCCGCGCGCGGCCATCAGCCGCCCAGCCCGGCAAAGACGTTCTGCACGTCTTCGTTTTCGTCGATGGCGGCGAGAAAGGCCTCCACCTCTTCCAGCGCCTCGGCGCTCAGGCTCGCCGGGTTGACCGGGTTCTTGGGGCGGTAGCCGAGCTTGGCGGACAGCACCGTGAAACCCTGCGCCGGCAGCGCGCGGCTGACCAGGTCGAGGTCGGTCGGGTCGGTGAGGAAGACGCACACGCCCTCTTCGTCCGCGGGCTCGAAGTCCTGCGCGCCGGCTTCGATGGCCGCGACTTCGGCGTCGGCCCCCTTGGCGGCGGCCTCGGCCTCGATGATGCCGACGTGGTCAAAGTCCCACGACACCGTGCCGCTGGTGCCGAGCTGGCCCTTGCGGAACAGCACGCGCATGTCGGAGGCGGCGCGGTTCACGTTGTCGGTCAGGCACTCCACCATCACCGGCACGCGGTGCGGTGCGAAGCCTTCGTAGATCACGTGGTCAAAGTGCACGGCCTCGCCGGTGAGGCCCGCGCCCTTCTTGATGGCGCGGTCCAGCGTGTCCTTGGGCATGGACACCTTGCGCGCCTGCTCCATCACCAGGCGCAAGCGCGCGTTGGCCGCCGGGTCGGCGCCGTGCCGCGCGGCGATCATGATGTCTTTGGCCAGCTTGCCGAAGAGGCGGCCCTTGGCGTTGGCCGCCAGATCCTTGTGTTTCGCTTTCCACTGCGCGCCCATGGGGAGTTCCTTGTGTTGTGTGCCGACCGGGGTCCCTGAGTTTAGTGGACCCCGGCCGGTCCAAGGTGGTGGGCGCGGGCCTCAGGCCTTCTTCAGCTGCTCCGTGTCAAACGGCAGGCTGCGCAGGCGTTTGCCGGTGGCGGCGAACAGCGCGTTGGCCACGGCGGGCGCGATGGGCGGGGTGCCCGGCTCGCCGATGCCACCGGGCTTCTCGGTGCTCTTGACGATGTGCACCTCGACCTTGGGCATCTCGTTGTGGCGCAGCACGGGGTAGTCGTGGAAGTTGCCCTGTTCGACGCGACCGTCCTTCAGGGTGATCTTGCCGTAGAGCGCAGCGGTGAGGCCGAACACGATGCCGCCTTCGATCTGGCGTTCGATGATGGCGGGGTTGACCGTCATGCCGCAGTCCACGGCCGCGACCACGCGGTGCACCTTGGGGCTGCCGTCGGCATTGACCGAAACCTCGACCACCTCGGCCACGTAGCTGCCGAAGCTCTGCGCCACCGCGATGCCTCGGAACACGCCCGCCGGCAGCGGCTTGCCCCAGCCGGCCTTCTGCGCCGCCACCTCAAGCACCTGCTTGTAGCGCGGCTGCTTGTCGAGCAGGGCGCGGCGGAACTCGTAGGGGTCCTTGCCGGCGGCGGCGGCCATCTCGTCGATGAAGCCCTCCATGAAGAAGATGTTCTGCGAGTGGCCGACCGAGCGCCAGAACCACACGTTGGGCCCCGGCTCCTTGCGGCCGTAATCGATGCGCTGGTTCGCGATGTCGTAAGGGTGGTCGTTGATGCCTTCCATGGCGAAGCTGTCCACGCCGTTCTCGGGGATCTTCATGAAGCCCGAGGCCGCCATGATGGAGGGCGTCCCGACGCCCACTTTCAGCACGGTGGCCTTGCCGTCGGCGCTCAGGCCACCGCTGAATTTCGCCACCGAGGCGGGCCGGTAGAAGCCGGCGGCCATGTCGTCTTCGCGGGTGTAGATGAGCTTGACCGGTGCGCCGCTGATCTTGGAGAGCAGGGTCGCGTCGATCACGAAGTCGGGCGCGAAGCGGCGACCGAAGCCCCCGCCCAGCATCATGGTGTTGACCTTGACCTTGCCCGGATCGACCGACGCCACCTGCGAGAGGATGCCCTGCACCGGGCCCTGGCTCTGCGTGCCGGCCCAGATCTCCACGCCGTCGGGTTTGACCCAGGCGGTGCAGTTCATCGGCTCCATGCAGGCGTGGGCAAGGTACGGTGCCTCGTAGGTGGCCTCGATGGTCTTGGCGCCCTTGGCATCGGCGGAACCGGTTTGCAGCGCGACTGCGCCGGGCGCCGAAGCGGCTTCGGTCAGCATGGCCGTGACCTTGGCCGAGTTCAGGCCGGTGTGGGGGCCGAGGTCCCAGTCCACCTGCAGCGCGTCGCGCCCCTTTTTCGCCGCCCAGTAGCCGGTGGCCAGCACGGCCACGCCGGTGGGCAGGCTGATCACCTGCTTCACGCCCTTGACCGCCTTGGCCTTGCTGTCGTCGAGCTTGGCCACCTTGGCGCCGGGCAGCGGCGCGCGCGCCATCACCGCGACCAGCATGCCGGGCAGGTCCACGTCGATGCCGTATTTCGACGAGCCGTCCGTCTTGCCCACGGTGTCCAGGCGCGCCTTGCGCTGGCCGACGATCTTGAAGTCCTTCGGGTCTTTGAGTGCCACCTTCTCGGGCGGCTTCTGCTTCGCGGCGGCTTCGGCGAGCGCGCCGTAGGTCAGCTTCTTGCTGCCGTGGATCACCTGGCCGGCTTCGGTGCGGCATTCGCTGGCTGGCACCTTCCACTGTTCGGCGGCGGCCGCCACCAGCATGGCGCGCGCGGTGGCGCCGGCGTTGCGCATCACGTCCCAGTGGCCACGCACCGTGGTCGAGCCGCCGGTGGCTTGCATGCCGAAGGCGGGATTGTTGAACGCGGTGTTGGCGGGCGCCTGCTCCACGCGCACGTTGGCCCAGTCGGCGTCCAGCTCTTCGGCCATGAGTTGCGGGATGGCGGTCAACACGCCCTGCCCCATTTCGGCCGAGCCGCAGATCACGGTGATGCGGTTGTCGGGGGTGATGCGCAGCCAGGCGTTGGGCGAGAAGCTGGCCTCGGCGGCGAGCGCGCGGCCGGCCTGCGGCAGCGTGAAGCCGACCACGAGCGCGGCGCCCGCGCCGGCCAGGAAACCACGGCGCGTGGTGCCCGAGGGGGTGTCAATGTCGAGGGTGTGGGGGGTGTTCATGATCAGGCCGCCTTGCTGAGTGCGACCGCGGCGTCCTTGATGGCGGCCTTGATCTGGTTGTAGGTGCCGCAGCGGCAGATGTTGCCGCTCATGGCCTCGTCGATGTCCTTGTCGCTGGGCTTGGCGTTGGCCGCCAGCAGCGCGGTGGCGCTCATGATCTGACCGCTCTGGCAGTAGCCGCACTGCGGCACGTCGTGCTTGACCCAGGCGGCCTGCACCGCCTTGCCGGCCTTGCTGGCGCCCATGGCTTCGATGGTGATCACCTTCTTGCCCGCAGCCGCAGAGAGCGGCGTGGAGCAGGAGCGCACGGGCACGCCGTCGAGGTGAACCGTGCAGGCGCCGCACAGCGCCATGCCACAACCGAACTTGGTGCCGGTCAGCTTGAGGTCTTCGCGGATGGCCCAGAGCAAGGGCATGTCGGGCTCGGCGTCGATGGACGCGGCCCGACCGTTGACGGTCAGGTTCTGCATGGTGGTCTGTCTCCTGGTTATGGGGTGCGCCTGGGCGTTCTCCGCATCAGGTCGTTCGCCAATGTAGCGATCCCGACCGGCGGTGCCCGGGTGGGGAAACCCTTGTCCTACGTCGCTGTGGGGACAAGGTGTTCCGTTTCAGACCACCGCCCGGTCAGCGCAGCAGATCCACCAGCCCGCGCAGGGCCGTGGTGTAAGAGCGCCAGCCCAGGCCCTGCACCGTGCCGCGCACCGCGGGCGAGATGATGGAGTGCGCGCGCCAGGGCTCGCGCGCCGCGATGTTGGAGAGGTGCACCTCGATCACCGGGAAGGGCATGGCCTTGATCGCGTCGTGCAGCGGCACACCGTGCTGCGTGAGGCCGGCGGGGTTGATCAGCGCGCCCTGAGCGGTGTCGATGCGCTCGTGCAGCTTGTCGATCAGCACGCCCTCGTGGTTGGACTGCAGGATCTCCAGGTTCACGCCCAGCTCGGCGGCCAGCGCCTCCAGGCTCTCGTTGATCTGGGCCAGCGTGGTGGTGCCGTAGATGTGGGGTTCGCGGCGGCCGAACAGGTTGAGGTTCGGGCCGTGCAGGACGAGGATGTTCATGAGCGGGCTTTCAAATGCGTTGATTCAGGGTCCGTCGCGTCAACGGCGGCGCGTGACACGCGCTACTGGCCAGGGCCAGCGCGGAACCGGCTTTGCCGGGCCGCTGCTGGCGCCCCCTTGAGGGGGTGACGCCGCAGGCGGCGCGGGGGTTTTTCAGTTCAGCGGGCGGTGCGTGCCAGCTCGGACTGGTAGAGCTTGACGAGTTCGGGGTCGTAGCTGGCGGCCATCCTGTCGGTCACGGGCTTGACCATCTGGCCGATGCGGCGTTGCTCGGCCGGGCTCACCTCGTTGTACTGCATGCCCTTGGCCTGCAGCTCACCCACCGCCTTCTGCGCCGCGGCGCGGCTGGCCTGGCGCTGGTGACCCTGCGACTCGTGCGCGGCCTCGGTCAGGATGCGCTGCTCGGTGGCCGAGAGCTTGTCCCAGAAACGCTTGCTCACCAGCATGATGTTGGCCGCGTACACGTGGTTGGTCGCGCTCACGTGCTTCTGCACCTCGTAGAACTTGTTCGAGAGGATCACCGAGAAGGGGTTCTCCTGCCCGTCCACGGCCTTGGCCTCCAGCGCGCCGTACAGCTCGCCGAACGCCATGGGCACGGGGTTGGCCTTGAGCGCCTTGAAGGTCTCCAGGAACACCGGGTTGGGGATCACGCGCAGCTTCAGGCCCTCGAAGTCTTCGGGCTTGGTGATGGCGCGTTTGCTGTTGGTCACGTTGCGGAAACCCAGGTCCCAGTAGCCCAGTGCCACCAGGCCTTTTTCGGGCAACTTGGCGATCAGCGCCTGGCCAAACGGGCCGTCGAGCAGGGCATCGGCCTGCGCGAAGCTGGACACGGCGAACGGGAAGTCGATCAGACCGAACTCCTTGACGATGCCGGCGAGCGAGGTGGTGGCCGGCGCCGTCATCTCCTGCACGCCGCCTTGCAGCGCGGCCTGCTGCTGCAGCTCGTTGCCCAGCGTGGACGAGGGGAACTCCTGCACCTTGAGCTTGCCGCCGCTCTTGGTGGCCACCAGCTCGGCAAACCGTTTGACACCCAGGCTCACCGGGTGGTCGGTGTTGTTGAGGTGGCCGAACTTGATGATGCGCTCCTGCACGTCCTGGGCGTGCAGTGCGCCGCTGGCCAGCAAGGCCGTGGTGAGCAGGGCGGTGGTGAAGAGGGTTCGCATGGTGTCTCCTTGTTGGGGGTGAAGGCGGCCAGCGTGCTGCGGACCGTTGGGCGTATTCTTGGAGCCCGACCAGAAAGTCTTTCTCGACTGGAAACCAATTTCTTAATGCGAAATCACCACCCATGAGCCTTGCCCTCGACCGCGGTCTCGCCCTGATCGAACACCTGGCCGCCCACCCCGACGGCGTGCCCCTGGCCTCGCTGGCGGCCGAGCTGGAGATGCCGCTGAGCGCCTGCCACCGCCTGCTCGCCGCGCTGCAGGCGCGCGGCTACGTGCGCCAGGCGCGCGCCCAGGGCGACTACCTGCTGACCACCAAGATCGTCTCGCTCGGGCTGGGCTACCTCAGTGGCGCGGGCATCGTGGACATCGCCGAGCCGCTGCTGGAACGGCTGGCGCAGCGCACGGGCGAGCTGGTGCGACTGTCCATCGTGGACGGCGACCGCCTGACCTGGATCGCCAAGGCGCAGGGCCTGCGCAAGGGCCTGCGCTACGACCCCGACATGGGGCAGGACGCGCGCCTCTCGTGCACCGCATCGGGCCACGCCTGGCTGCTGTCCATGAGCGACGAGCGCGCGCTGGCGCTGGTGTCGCAGCAGGGCTTCGGCGAGCCCGCCGAGTACGGCCCCAAGGCCCCCACCACGGTGAAAGCCCTGCTCGGTTTCCTGCACGCGGCGCGGGTGCGCGGCTACGCCGTGATCGACGAGCTGTTCGCGCCGGGCATGAGCGCCATCGCGGTGCCGGTGCTGCGCCGGGGCGAGGCCATCGGCGTGATCAGCGTGGCCGGCCCGCGCATGCGCCTGACCCCCGCGCGCATGCACGAGATGGCGCCCGACCTGCTGGCCGCGGCCGCCGAACTGGGGCCGATCTGCAACACCAGCAGCCTGTTTGGGCGGCCTCCGCTGGGCAAGGGCTGAGCGCCTTCCGCGAGGTGGGAGAATGCCGCTCCCCCGTGTGCGCCCGGGCCCAGCCCCGTCCGCCTCCCTTTCCCTTCTCCCTCCATGCAAAAACACCCCGCCGGCACCCTCGGCATCGACTTCGGCACGTCCAACTCCGCCATGTCCTGGGCGTCACCCAACGGCCTCTCTCGCCTCATCCCGCTGGAAGGCGACGCCGTCTCCATGCCCACCGCCGTGTTCTTCAACGCCGAAGACCACCTCACCCACTTCGGCCGCGACGCGGTGGCGCAGTACCTCGCCGGCACCGAGGGCCGGCTGCTGCGCTCGCTCAAGAGCCTGCTGGGCAGCCCGCTCATCAACGAGAGCACCGAGGTCAACCACCGCTCGATCAGCTTCCTGGAGATCGTGACCACCTTCCTGGTCGAGCTGCGCGAGCGCGCCACGCAGGCGCTGGGCAGTGCGCCCGAGCGCGTGGTGATGGGCCGGCCGGTGCACTTCGTGGACGACGACGCCGAGCGCGACGCCATGGCCCAGGCTTCGTTGCTGGACGCCGCGCAGGCGGCCGGCTTTCGCGAGGTGAGCTTCCAGCTCGAACCCATCGCCGCCGCGCTCGACCACGAGCGCCGGCTGGACCGCGAATCCATGGTGCTGATCGTGGACATCGGTGGCGGCACCTCCGACTTCACCGTGGTGCGCCTGGGCCCACAGCGCATGGCGCTGGCCGACCGCTCGGGCGACGTGCTCGCCACCACCGGTGTGCACATCGGTGGCACCGACTTCGACCACCGCCTCAGCCTGGAGCAGGTGATGCCGCTGCTGGGCTACCGCCAGCTCGGCCCGCAGGGGCGCGAGGTGCCCAGCCGCGTGTTCTTCGACCTTTCGACCTGGCACCTGATCCAGTGGCTCTATGTGCCACGCGCCATCAGCCAGGCGCAGGCGCTGCGCGTCAACTACAGCGACCCGCGCCTGCACGAGCGGCTGATGCGCGTGCTGCGCGAGAAACACGGCCACCACATCGCGCACGAGGTCGAGCTGGCCAAGATCCGCTGCTCGATGACCGACGCCGACACCACCGTGGACCTCTCCATCGTTGAGGCCGCGCTGACCGCGCCCCTGGGCGTTGCCGCGCTGCACGAGCACCTGGACGACCTGCTGGCCCGCACCGTGGCCTGCGCGCGCGAGTGCGTGCAGCGCGCCGGCCTGCGCGATCACCAGCTCGACGCGGTCTACCTCACCGGCGGTTCGTCGGCGCTGCGGCCGTTTCAAGAGACGCTGCGCGCGGCGTTCCCGAGCGTGCCGCTGATCGAGGGCGACCTGTTTGGCGGCGTGGCCTCGGGGCTGGCGTACTCACGGGGGTGAAGGCGCCGCCGCTCAGCCGTTGATGCGCAACAGCCCGTAGAACAGCGCGGCGAGAAACACGGTCTCCAGCACCATCAGCGCCACCGGCTTCCAGCCCACGGTGACGATGTCACGCAGGTGGGTCTTCATGCCGATGGCGGCCATGGAGGCGACCAGGAAAAACTGCGACGCGCTCTGGCCGCCCTCCACCACCACCGCCGGCAACCAGCCGGTGCTGTTGACCAGCACCAGCACCGCGAAGGCCACGGCGAACCACGGCAGCAGCGGCGGGCGCGGGCCACTGGCCTCGCCACCACCCTGCGTCCGCTGGTGCCGGCGCGCCAGCCAGGCCGCCAGCGCGATCACCGGCAGCAGCATCGCCACGCGCAGCAGCTTGACCAGCGTGGCCGCGTCGCCCGCTTCGTGCGACAGGCTGTAGCCCGCGCCCACGACCTGGGCCACGTCGTGGATGGTGCCGCCGATGAAGGCCCCCGCGTCCAGCGGCGAGAGGCCGAGCGCGTGCGTGATCGGCGGGTACAGGATCATGGCCAGCGTGGACAGCGTGCTCACGCCGATCACGGTGAACAGCGTGGCCCGCTCCTTCTGCGGGTGCGCCGGCATCGCGGCCGACAGCGCCAGTGCGGCCGACGCGCCGCAGATCGCCACCGCGCCGCCGGTGAGCAGGCCGAAGAACATCTGGAAGCCCATCAGCTTCGCGAGCACGATGCCCACGCCGATGGTCAGCGCCACGGCCAGCACCACCATCGCCACAGGTTCCCAGCCCAGCGCCATCACCTGGGTGGTCGTGATGCGCAGCCCCAGCAGCGCCACGCCCAGGCGCAGCACCTGCCGGGCGGTGAAGTCGATGCCGGGCGCGCTGCGGCCCTCGGCCGAGAGGAAGTTGAGTGCCATGCCCAGCAGCAGCGCAAACAGCATGACCGGCGCGCCGTAGTGGCTGGCCAGCGCCATGGCGGCAATGGCCACGGTGGCGCTGAGCGTCACGCCGGGCAGCCAGTGCGCCGCCTGGGCCTTGAGCCCGTCGCCCCCCGGTGTCATGGCAGATGGCACGGCGGTGCTCACGGGTTGAGCTTGATGTCGAAGGCCTTGACGATGGCCGCGTTGCGCTCGAAGTCGGCCCGCAGCGACTGCGCCATCTGCTCGGCGGTCTCGTCGCCGCCGGCGTCGAAGCCCGCACCCAGCAGGCGGTCCCTGACCTTGGGAGCGGCAGCGGTCTTGTCCACCGCGGCGTTGATCTTCTGCACCACGGCCGACGGCACGCTGGTGGCCACGATGATGCCAACCCAGTTGCTGAAGTCGAGGTCGGGGTAGCCCTGCTCGGCCAGCGTGGGCACATTGGGCAGGTGCGGCGAGCGCTTCTTCGACGCCACGCCGTAGGCCTGGACCTTGCCCCCTTCGATCATCTTCCTGGAGGTCGCCATGCCGTCGAACATCAGCGGGATCTGGCCGCCCATGACCTGCACCAGCGCGGGCGGCGAGCCGGCGAAGGGCACGTGCTGCATGTCCAGCCCCGCCTTCTGGTTGAGGATCATGCCGGCGTAGTGCGAGCTGGTGCCCGCGCTGTAGGAGGCGAAGCTGACCGTGCCCGGGTGGGCCTTGACCCAGGCGATCACGCCCTTGAGGTCCTTGGCCGGCACATTGGGCGCGCCGATCAGCACCATGCTGGCGCGGGCGATGACGGTCACGGGCTTCACGTCTTTCAGCGGGTCGAAGGCCGTCTTCATGACATGCGGAATCTCGGTCAGGATGTTGCTCGCCGTCATCATGATGGTGTTGCCATCGGCCGGCGCCGCCAGCATGGCCTGCACCGCGATCGCGCCGCCCGCCCCCGGCTTGTTCTCCACCACCACCGGCTGGCCGATGTCGGCCGCCAGCTGCTCGGCCACGATGCGGGCCACGACGTCCATGGTGCCGCCAGCCGGTGCGGGCACCACCATGCGCACCGGCTTGTCGGTCCATGCGTGGGCGGCGGGCAGCGTCAGCGCCAGGGCGGCGGCGCACACGGTGCGGCGAAGGGGTGAGAAGGAAAAGCGCGTCATGTGTTGTCTCCAGTGTGGTTCTCGGGCCATGGCTCGGACCCTGGGGCAAATCCTAGGTTCGACCTTCGGGCTTCGCTTGCTTAATTGGGACAGTTGTTTTCGATATTGGGACATTCATGGATTACCCCTACGTGCCCGTGGTGCGCAGCGCCAGCCTCAACGGCTACCTGGATCTGGCCCAGTCCGTCGGCCTCGACGCCCACGCCATGTTGCGCCGTGCCGGCCTGTCGTCCCGCAGCCTGGAGAACCCCGAGACCCCCTTGAGCACCGCGGCCGTGAGCGCGCTGATGGAACACAGCGCGCAGGCC
Source organism: Hydrogenophaga sp. (assembly GCF_018780075.1). Lineage (GTDB taxonomy): Bacteria > Pseudomonadota > Gammaproteobacteria > Burkholderiales > Burkholderiaceae_C > Hydrogenophaga. The sequence goes on along the minus strand of NZ_JADMKB010000013.1, from coordinate 4,890 downwards.
AGCGGTGTCGAAGATTTTGGGCTGCGGCTGGCGGCGCGGCGCCAGCTCAGCAACCTCGGCCCGATCAGCCTGGTGCTCAAGGAGGAACCGACCGCGCGCGCCGCGCTGGACACCCTGTGCCGTTACCTGCGCCTGCTCAACGCCTCGCTGCTCACGCGCATCGAGGAACACGGCGACCGGCTGGTGATCCGCGAAGAGATCCTGGTCGAGCAGTCGGCCAGCACGCGCCAGTCGATGGAGCTGGCGGTGGGTGTGATGTTCCGCATCCTGCGCGAGTTGCTGGGCCTGCAGTGGAAGGCGGTTGGTGTGTGTTTCAACCACCGGCCACCGCGCGACGCCAAGGCCCACCGCACCTTCTTCGGCACCACCGTGGACTTCAACAGCGAGTTCAACGGCATCGTCTGCCACACGGCCGACCTGCAGGCGCCGATGGCGGGCCACAACCCGGAGATGGCGCGTTTCGCCCGCGAGTACCTGGATCGCGCGCTCTCGGGCCAGCACCAGAGCACCAAGGCCACCGTGCGCCAGCTGATCGCCGCGCTGCTGCCCGGCGGGCGCTGCACCTCGCAGCAGGTGGCGCAGCACCTGGGCGTGGACCGCCGCACCATCCACCGCCACCTGGCCAAGGAAGACGAGACCTTCGCCACGCTGCTGCAGTCGGTGCGCTCCGAGCTGGTGCTGCGCCAGGTGCAGGACAGCGACCTGCCCTTGTCCGAGGTGGCGCAGCTCTTGGGCTTTGCGGCGCCTGCCGCGTTCTCGCACTGGTTCCGCAGCACTTTCGGTTGCAGCGTGACGGCCTGGCGGACGCAAGAAAAGGCGAAAGCGGCGGTGCGTCAGGGTCAACCCTGACTGTCCCACATTCGCAAGCCAATGTCCCAATTCGACAAGCAGCGAATGACAGTGACTCCTACGATGCGTTCCATGGTCCGGACACCCGGCACCCCGAACACACGAAGGAGACACCCCCCATGGCCACTGCCATCCGCATGCACCGCACCGGCGGCCCCGAGGTGCTGGCGCTTGAACAGGTCGAGGTCGGCGACCCCGGCCCGGGCCAGGTCCGCCTGCGCCACGCCGCCGTCGGCCTGAACTACGCCGACACCTACTTCCGCAACGGCACCTACCCCATGCCCCTGCCCGCCGGCATGGGCGTGGAAGCGGCGGGGGTGGTCGAAGCGGTGGGCGCGGATGTCACGAACGTGGCCGTGGGTGACCGCGTCACCTACACCGGCTTCCTCAACACCCTGGGCGCCTACAGCACCGAACGCCTCATCGCCGCCGCACCGCTGATCAAACTGCCCGACGGCATCGGCTTCGAGACCGCCGCGGCCATGACCATGCGCGGCCTGACCTCGGCCTACCTGATGCGGCGCATCCACACCTTCACGGCCGGCGACACGCTGCTGTTGCACGCGGCAGCCGGCGGCGTGGGCCTGATCGTGGCGCAGTGGGCGCAGCTGCTGGGCATCACCGTGATCGGCACCGTGTCCACCGACGCCAAAGCCGAAGTCGCCAGGGCCCACGGCTGCACGCACACCATCAACTACAGCCACGAGGACGTGGCGAAGCGCGTGCGCGAACTCACCAACGGCAGGGGCGCGGACGTGGTGTTCGACAGCGTGGGCCAGAGCACCTTCATGGCCTCCCTCGACTCGCTCAAGCGCCGGGGCCTGATGGTCTGCGTGGGCACCGCCAGCGGCCCCATCGACGGCTTCAACCCCAACCTGCTCGCCATGAAGGGTTCGCTCTACCTCACGCGCCCGGCGCTCGCCGACTACATCGCCGACCCGGCCGAGAAGGCCGAACTCGCCGCCGAGGTCTTCGGCCACGTGGCGGCCGGCCGCATCCGCATCGAGGTGAACCAGCGCTACGCGCTGAACGACGCGCAGCAGGCGCACCGCGACCTCGAATCGCGCAAGACCACCGGCTCGTCGGTGTTCGTGATCTAAGAGGCTGAGAAGGCATCGGCCCCGCCCGAGGAGATACCCCATGAAGATCGAACAATTGACCTGCGCCATCGGCGCCGAACTCAGCGGCGTGAGCCTGGCCGATGCGGCGCGCGACGACGCGTTGTACGAGGAGATCAAGGCCGCGCTGCTCCAGCACAAGGTGCTGTTCCTGCGCAACCAGGACATCTCACGCGCCGAGCACGTGGCCTTCGCGCGCCGCTTCGGCGAGCTGGAGGACCACCCTGTCGCCGGCAGCGACCCGGAGCACCCCGGCCTGGTGCGCATCTACAAGACGCCCGACGCGCCCAACGACCGCTACGAAAACTCCTGGCACACCGACGCCACCTGGCGCGAGGTGCCGCCCATGGGCTGCGTGCTGCGCTGCGTGGAATGCCCGCCGGTGGGCGGCGACACCATGTGGGCCAACATGGCGCTGGCGTACGAGAAGCTGCCCGAAACCGTGAAGACCCAGATCGCCGGCCTGCGCGCGCGCCACAGCATCGAATGCACCTTCGGCGCCGCCATGCCGATCGAACGGCGCCTGGCGCTCAAGGCCCAGTTCCCCGACGCAGAGCACCCGGTGGTGCGCACCCACCCCGAGACCGGTGAAAAAGTGCTGTTCGTCAACGGCTTCACCACGCACTTCACCAACTTCCACACGGCCGAGAACGTGCGTTACGGCCAGGACTTCACGCAGGGCGCCTCGGCCCTGCTGCAGTACCTGATCGGCCAGGCCGCGATCCCCGAATACCAGGTGCGCTGGCGCTGGCAACCCAACAGCGTCGCCATCTGGGACAACCGCGCCACGCAGCACTACGCGGTGATGGACTACCCGCCCTGCCACCGAAAGATGGAGCGTGCCGGCATCGTCGGCACGCCCACGTTCTGACCCCCACCTTCCCCCCGACACCGGAGACCCACCATGAACTTTCTCGACGGCTCGCTCTTCCCCGAAAACCAGGACAAGCTGGTCATCACCGCCGCCCCCTACGGCCCGGAGTGGATTCCCTCGGACTTCCCCGAAGACATCGCCGTGACCATGGAGGAGCAGATCCAGAAGGCGGTGGACTGCTACAACGCCGGTGCTTCGGTGCTGCACCTGCACGTGCGCGAACTCGACGGCAAGGGCAGCAAGCGCCTCTCGAAGTTCAACGAGCTGATCGCCGGCGTGCGCCAGGCCGTGCCCGACATGGTGATCCAGGTCGGCGGCTCGATCAGCTTCGCGCCCGAGTCCGACGGCGCCGCCGCCAAGTGGCTGAGCGACGACACGCGCCACATGCTGGCCGAGCTCGACCCCAAGCCCGATCAGGTGACGGTCACCGTCAACACCACGCAGATGAACGTGCTGGAGCACATGGACGAGCGCGACATCGCCGGCACCTCGCTGGCCCTGCCCGAGAACCGCCGCGCCTACAGCGAGATGATCGTTCCCTCCAACCCGGCCTGGTTCGAAGAACACATCCGCCGCCTCTCGGCGGCCGGCATCCAGAGCGCGTTCCAGTTCTACAACATCAACAGCTACGAGACCGTGGAGCGGCTGATCCGCCGCGGTGTCTACAAGGGCCCGCTGGTGATGAACTGGGTCGCCATCAGCGGCGGCATGGACGCGCCCAACCTCTACAACCTCGCCAACTTCGTGCGCGCCATCCCCGACGGCTCCATGCTCACGGTCGAGAGCAGCATGCGCAACACGCTGCCCATCAACATGATGGGCATGGCCATGGGCCTGCACGTGCGCTGCGGCATCGAGGACAACCTCTGGAACCAGACCCGCACGGCCAAGATCGGCACCGTCGAGCAGATCCGCCAGCTGGTGCGCATCGCGGGCGAGATGGGCCGCCCGGTGGCCAACGGCCAGGAGGCCCGCGCCATCCTCAAGATCGGCGTGTTCTACGAGACGGTGGAAGAGACCCTGGCCGCCAACGGCTTCGCCCCCAACCCGCGCGGCGGGCAACAGGGCTTCCTGCGCAAGGCGGCCTGAACGGGCCTGGTCCGGGACACGGGCGCCGGCCTCAGCGTCCCGGCTCGGCGCGCGCCATCACATGGCGCACCATGGCCTCGGCCAGCTCGGCTTCGCCGAGAAACACATGGCCGGCCCCGTCGTCGCGCAGGCGCTGTGCCTCTTCTTCGTTGTGCGAACGCACCGCCACCTCGATCTCGGGGTTGAGGGTGCGCGCGGTGTCGATCATCGGCCGCGCCGCCATGGCGTCGGGCGTGGCGATCACCAGCATGCGGGCGCGCGCCACGTGCGCCTGCACCAGCACCGCCGGGTCGGCGGCGTCGCCATAGACCGCCGGAATGCCCTGCCCGCGCAGCCGCTCCACGATCTCGCGGTTCTGCTCGGCCACCACGAAAGGTTGCTGGGCCTCGGTGAGGGCCAGGGCGATGCGGCGCCCCACCCGGCCGTAGCCGACCAGCACCACCTGGCGCGACAGGAAGCGCTCTTCCGTGGCCGTGGGCAGCTCGGCCAGCGGGTCGTCACGGGCCTCCAGCTGGCGCGCGAATCCGGAGCGCGCGCGCAGGAAGGCCTGCACCGGCGCGATGGCCTTGAACAGCAGCGGGTTGACCGCGATCGAGATCAGCGCACCCGCCAGCACCAGGCTCTGCCCCTCGGGCGGCAGCAGGCCGAGCGCGGCCCCCAGGCCGACCAGGATGAACGAGAACTCGCCGATCTGGGCCAGGCTGGCCGAGACCGTGAGCGCGGTGTTGAGCGGGTAGCGCAGCGCGATCACCAGCAGCGCCGCCGCCAGCGACTTGCCCAGCAGGATGATGGCCACCACCCCCAGCACCTGCAGGGGCCGTTCGATCAGGACCGACGGGTCGAACAGCATGCCCACCGACACGAAGAACAGCACCGCGAACGCGTCGCGCAGCGGCAGCGACTCCTCGGCCGCGCGGTGGCTGAACTCCGACTCGCGCAGCACCATGCCGGCGAAGAAGG
>NZ_JADMKB010000101.1 GCF_018780075.1 Hydrogenophaga sp. | reverse complement strand
TGCGGCCGCTGGAGGTGATGGTGGGCAAGATCCTGCCCTACGTGGTGATCGGCTATGTGCAGCTGTGCGTGATCCTGGGCGCGGCCTGGCTGCTGTTCGAGGTGCCGATGGTGGGCAGCTTCGCGTTGCTGATGGCCATGATCGGCGTCTTCATGGTGGCGAATCTGGCGGTGGGCTTCACCTTTTCCACCATCGCGCGCAACCAGCTGCAGGCGATGCAGATGACCTTCTTTTTCTTCCTGCCCTCGATGCTGCTCTCGGGCTTCATGTTCCCGTTTCGCGGCATGCCGGTCTGGGCGCAGTGGCTGGGCGAGGGCCTGCCGCTGACGCACTTTCTGCGCATCGTGCGCGGCATCATGTTGAAGGGCAGCTACGCGCCCCAGCTCTGGGTCGATCTCTGGCCCATGCTGCTGTTCCTGGCGGTGGCCGGGGTGGTGGCGCTCAAGCGCTACCGGCAGACGCTGGATTAGCGCTGTTCCATCAACCGCTGAAAAAAACCAGCGTCTCCCATGCCTGCCACGCGGATCAGTCACCGGTGTGCGAACGGTACGCAAAAGAACCTGACCTGCTGCCGCTTTCGGTCGAGGTAACAAGCGGCGCCGTTGACCGGCATGCGATGGTCATTTTGCTCAAACCGTCTGGTAAGAGCACGATCAGGACAGCGTGCGCTCCTCGCCTGGCAGCAGGACGCTGGTGGCGTCGGTCCCGGACTCCCGGCCCAGATGGCCTGGCAGCGCGGTCACCGGCTCGATGCACAGGTAATCGCCTGACGACGGTCGGTGGAGCACGAGGCCGCACGTTCCTTGTGTCGTCACGTCGATTGCGCCGCCGCCCGCTACCTGCAGCCGGGCCGTTCCGTCCCATCCCCGGAAAGCGGCCGTCTCGCCGCGCCGCATCCCGAAACCCTGTGCGCGGTCCCGCCCGTCGTCGCCGCCATGCTCATCCAGTTCGCGGCGCGCGAGGGCGGTGAAGCGCAGGTCGTCGGGGGTGATTTCAGTGGGCGCCGGATGGTAGGGGTACCAGCCCAGGCAGACCGGCATCGGTTTGACGTCATCGTTGCGGACGGTGAGCCGCACGCGCAGACCGTCGGCCTCGAGCTGCACGTCCTGCCGCGCGCTCCAGCTCCAAGGCCAGCCAACGTCCCCACGAACGTGCACGAGCTCCAGATGCGCACGCTGGTCCGTCGCTTCACGCACACGCCACGGCTTGCGGTGCGCGATGCCGTGGAGGGCAAATCCGTTCGGGCCGGGTTGCGGGCGCACAGGTTGTCCCCGCCAGTCGAAGCCGCCTGGTGGCAGACGGTTCGCAAAGGGCAGCATCGGAAAAGCGCCGGCCTTGGGCCAGTCATGTTCGTCGAACGACGACCCGTCCCATGCAAGGAGCAAGGGGTGGCGAGCGCCCGCCTGGCTCCAATCCAGGTTTGCGATTCGCCCACCGGCCGCCAGGACCACGGTCGCGGTATATGCGCCAGCGCGCAGCTTGATCGACGGATCGCCGCAAAGGCGCACCGCAGGTTCAGTCGACGCGGGCACAGGAGAGCTCGACAGCTTCTTTCCAGCGCGCCGTCTGCGTGGTGACGAAGGACGCGAACTCTTGCTGCGAACTGCGGCGCACCTCGAAGCCCAGGGCGCTGAGCTTGTCGCGCACCTCTGGCATATCGAGCACCGCGTTCACTTCGTTGTGCAGCCGGGTGACGATTTCCGGTGGTGCGCGCGCGGGAGCGTGGATGCCGTTCCAGCCGACGGAGCCGGAGTCCGCGAGTCCGAGTTCGGTGAGCGCGGGCACGTCGGGCAGGAAGCTGGAGCGGCTTTGCGTGGTGACCGCGAGGGCGCGCAGCTTGCTCGCTTTCACATTTGCCGCGACCTCGGGGAACCCGGACATCATCGCGGGCACCGCGCCACCGAGCACTTCGTTCAACGCGGGTGCACCGCCCTTGTAGGGAATATGGTTGATGCTCAGACCCGCCTTCTTGCGCAGGAGTTCAAGCGCGAGATGCTGTGCCGAACCGTTGCCGGGGGGCGCGACCGCCAGCGGGTTGGCCGGGTCCTTGGCGAGCTTCACGAAGTCCTGCACGGTTTGCGCGGGCGTCGACGGGTTCACCACCAGCACGCTGGGCGTGTTGGCGATCTGCGCCACCGGCTCGAAGTCCTTGACCGTATCGAAGGGCAGCGACCGGAACAGGCTGGGATTGATCGAGAAGGGACCGGAGGACAGCAGCAGCGTGTAGCCGTCCGGCGCCGCCTTCGCCACGTCGGCGGCACCGATGTTGCCGGATGCGCCGGCCTTGTTGTCCACGACGATGGTTTGTTTCAGGCGTTCTCCGAGATGCTTGGCCACCAGCCGCGCGGCCGCATCTGACGATCCGCCCGCCGGCCATGGCACCACGAAGCGGATCGGCTTGTCGGGCCAGGCTCCTAGGCTCCCCGTGCTCCGCTGAGTTCGTGGCTCAGCGCCCGCGCAGAAACAGCGCGTCCAGCTCGCGCATGCTCACCTGGCGCCAGGTCGGGCGACCGTGGTTGCATTGGTCGCTGCGTTCGGTCACTTCCATCTGGCGCAGCAGGGCGTTCATTTCGTCCAGCGTGAGACGGCGGTTGGCGCGCACCGCGCCGTGGCAGGCCATGGTGGCCAGCAGCTCGTTGCGGGCGCGTTGCACCACGGTGGACGCGTCGTGCTGGCCGAGCTCGGCGAGCACGCTGCGCGCCAGTTCCACCGGATCGCCCTGCGCCAGCGTGGTGGGCACGGCGCGCACCGCCAGCGTCTTGGGCGAAAACGGCACGATCTCCAGGCCGAGCATGGCGAGCACCACGCCGCTGTCTTCCGCGGTGGCCACCTCTTCGGGCGTGGCCGCGAAGGTGGCGGGGATCAGCAGCGGCTGGCTGGCGAGCTGCTCGTGGTCCATCTGCAGCTTGAGGCGTTCGTAGACGATGCGCTCGTGGGCGGCGTGCATGTCCACCACCACCAGGCCCTGGGCGTTTTCGGCCAGGATGTAGACGCCCTGCAGTTGTGCGATGGCGCGGCCAAGCGGCCACTCGCCGCCGGGCAGTGGTGTGCCGGCGTCCACAGGCGCGGCCTGAACGAACGCGGCGTTCGCTGGCACAGCCTCCGGGGAGACCGTCCATCCCGCCGTTCGGGCTGAGCCTGTCGACGCCGATTCAGATCCACGGCCCCACAAGGCGCCGAGGTCGCTCACGCGCTGGCCGACGGTGTCGGGCGGCGTGTAGCGCTGGAACGGCAGCGGATTCTGCGCGGCGCCCAGCGTGGAGGGCAGGCGCTCGGGCGCTGTCCAGGTGGGCACACCGGCCTGCGGCATGTGGTCGGGGGTGGCCTCGCCGGGCACCAGCGCGGCCTGCGCCGCCGCGGCGGCGGCCGAGCGCGGCACCGCCAGCGCCGATTCCACCGCGTGACGCACGGCCTGGTGCACCTCACGGCTGTCGCGGAAGCGCACCTCGATCTTGGTCGGGTGCACGTTCACGTCCACCCGGGTCGGGTCCAGGCTCACATAGAGCGCGTACACCGGTTGTTTGTGGCCGTGCAGCACGTCTTCGTAGGCGCTGCGCCCGGCGTGGGTGATCACCTTGTCGCGCACGTAGCGGCCGTTGACGTAGGCGAACTGCCAGTCGCCGCGCGAGCGCGCCGCGTCGGGCACGCCAGCGAAACCCCAGACGCGCAGGCGCTGCGGCTGCCCGTCCTCGGTGGGCGAGGGCGCGTCCAGTGGCCAGTTCACCGCCACCGCCTGCTCGATGAAGTCTTCGCCCAGCACATCGGTCAGGCGCTGACGCAGCGCATCGATGCCGCCGCCGGGCACGGCGCGCCACTGCGCGGCCAGCTTGCCGTCGTGCCAGATGGCGAAACCCACCTCGGGCCGCGCCAGCGCGTGCCGGCGCACGGCCTCGATGCAGTGGGCCAGCTCGGTGGCGTCGGTCTTCAGGAACTTGCGCCGCGCGGGCGTGGCGAAAAAGAGTTCACGCACCTCGACCGTGGTGCCGGGGCCGCGCGCGGTGGGCTGCAGCTCGCCGCTGCGGCCGTCGAGCAGCCAGCCGTGGGGCTCGTCGGCCGCGTCCACGCGGGTCAGGATGGAGACCTCGGCGATGGAGCAGATGGCCGCCAGCGCCTCGCCCCGAAAACCCATGGTGCCCACCGATTCGAGGTCGGAGAGGCTGGCGATCTTGCTGGTGGCGTGGCGCTTGAGCGCGGTGGGCAGCTCGGCGCGGAGGATGCCGCCGCCGTTGTCTTCCACGCTGATGAGGCGCACGCCGCCGGCCTGCAGCCGCACGGTGATCTGCGTGGCGCCCGCGTCCAGCGCGTTGTCCAGCAGTTCGCGCACCACGGAGGCCGGCCGTTCGACCACCTCGCCAGCCGCGATCTGGCTGATCAGTTCGTCGGGGAGTTCGAGGATCGGGCGGCGGGTCGGGGGGGGGAGGGGTGCGTTCACCGGAGAAATTGTAGGCGCCGGGGCTGGAGTCCGTGCCCCCACACTCCGCCGCTGCGCGGGTCGTTGCCCCCCGAGGGGGTGCCATCCAGCTTGGGGTGGCCCGGCGCTGGATAATCTCCTCCCATGGAAATTGCTCTGACCCTCCTCGACTTCATCCTGCACGTGGACAAACACCTGCAGGCTTTCGTACAAACCTACGGCGCCTGGGTCTATGCCCTGCTGTTCCTGATCATTTTTGTGGAGACCGGGCTGGTGGTCATGCCCTTCCTGCCGGGCGACTCGCTGCTGTTCATCGTGGGCGCGCTCTGCGGTGCGGGCCTGATCGACTATCCGCTCGCGGCAGGGCTGATGCTCGCCGCCGCGATCCTGGGCGACCAGACCAACTACTCGATCGGCCGCTACTTCGGTCCGAAGGTGTTCCAGTGGGAGAACTCGCGGTTTTTCAACAAGAACGCTTTCAACCAGGCCCACAACTTCTACGAGCGCTACGGCGGCGTGACCATCATCCTGGCGCGTTTCATGCCCTTCATCCGCACCTTCGCGCCGTTCGTGGCCGGCGTGGCCGACATGACCCGCAGCAAGTTCACGATGTTCAACGTGGTCGGCGCGGTGATCTGGGTGATCGGCCTCACCGCCGCCGGCTACTTCTTTGGCAACCTGCCCTGGGTGCAGGCCAACCTCTCCAAGATCATCTGGGCCCTGATCTTCGTGCCGGGGCTGATCGCCCTGTTCGGCGGCTGGCGCGCTGCCCGAGCAGAGAAAGCACGCACCGCGTCTTGATCCCACGCTGGCGGAGGCCTGCCAGCGTTGGTGCGGTCGGTCAGAGCAGGCCGAACGCCTTGAGCAACTCGCTGCTCGCTTGGTCGGTCAGCCGTGTGAGGGATTGCTGAACCATGTCCACCTTGTCCGCATCGATGACGGCTCCGCTGCCCAACGATTTCTTCTGCAGCTCGAAACTTGATGTGGTGTAGGTGGCGATGGTCTCTCCAGACCGCAGGTCGATCAGTTCGGCTTTGATCGCGGCGTGGGGCAGGGAGTTGAGCGTCATGCCAAGCGCCGATCGCTGGAACACACCAAACCCCTGCATGACCTGAGTGGTCTGGTAGAGAGGGTCGGGCGCCACGCCATTGGACAGCAGCAGCGCCAGATCAGCGCCAGGCCCGGCGGCCTTGATGATCTCGCTGCGGTCGCCGGTTCTGGGCGCCGAAACCGCCACATTGGCGAGGCGACCCGAAGCCTGGAGCTTCTTGGCCACATGCTGGGTCAAAGACGCAGGGAGGCCCAACTCAGGCTTGTCAACGACTTGCTGTTCATTGTTGAAAACGGTGGTCCCCACCCAGAGCAGCGTGAGTTTGCTGTCAACGGTCGACGCCACCACCAGCTTCTTGTTGTCGGTTCTCGACTTCACGGCAGCCGTGTCGATCGAAGCACACCCACCCAGCAGCAGCGCGACCAGAAGAAAAGACCCGAAGAACCTGCGGCGCATGACCACTCCTTTTGTAAATCAATGAGCTTATCAGGGGCTTCAGAGGGCTCTCGTGCGCGCCAGCGGCGGATTGGCGCTGAAGTACTTCACGATGCCCTTCATCAGGGCATCGGCCAGGTTGCTCTGGTAGCTCTCGCTGTTGAGCCGTGCTTCTTCATCCGGGTTGCTGATGAAAGCGGTCTCCACCAGCACGCTGGGGATGTCGGGCGCCTTGAGCACCGCGAAGCCGGCCTGTTCGACGTGGGGCTTGTGCAGCTTGCCCACCCGGCCCACCTCGCCCAGCATGGCGCTGCCGAGCTTGAGGCTGTCCTTGATCTGCGCGGTGGTGCTCATGTCCAGCAGGGCGCGCTGCAGGGTCGCGTCCTTGACTTTCACGTTGAGGCCGCCCACCAGATCGGCGGCGTTTTCCTTGTTGGCCATCCAGCGCGCCGCCGCGCTGCTCGCGCCCTTGGTGCTGAGCGCGAAGATGCTCGCGCCCTGGGGCCGCGGGGTCATGAACGCGTCGGCGTGGATGCTGATGAACAGGTCGGCGCGCACGCGCTGCGCCTTCTGCACGCGCACCCCGAGCGGCACGAAAAAATCGGCGTCGCGCGTCAGGTAGGCCCGCATCGGGTTGCCGTTGACGCGCGTGGCGTTGATGCGCTCGCGCAGGCGGTGCGCGACCTTCAGCACCACGTCTTTCTCTTTGGTGCCGCCGGGGCCGATGGCACCCGGGTCTTCACCGCCGTGGCCGGGGTCGAGCGCCACGATGATCAGGCGCTCGGTCTTTTTTCCCGGCGCCGGCCTGGGGTCGGTGGGGGGCTGTGGCGGCTTGGCGGTGGGCCGGGGTTTGTTGCGGCCCGCGATCAGCTCGCCCAGCGGATCGTCCGAGGCCTGCGCCTGCGCCTGCTCCAGCTCGATGCCCAGCAGCTTCGCGGCCCGCGCGCTGGCCTCGTCCACCTCCAGAAAGCGCTCGCGGATCAGCGCGTCCAGCGGGTCCACCTCCTGCTCGGGGAACAGGTCGAACACCAGCCGGTGCTGGTAAGCCGCGACCGGTGGCAGGTTGAACACCTGGGGCTTGATGGGTTTTTTCAGGTCGATGGTCAGCCGGGCGAGATTGGGCCCCACGGGCGTGACCCGCATGCCCGCGATGTTGGGGTCGTCCGAGCGCAGCTTGGCGACCAGCTCGCGCATGCCGTCGAGCAGGTCGATGCCCTCGATCTCGACGGTGAGCTGTGGCGGGTCGTTCACGGCGGTCTTGTGGGCCTTGAGCGCCGCGTCGGACTCGATGGTCACGCGCGTGTAGTCCTGGGCGGGCCAGATGCGCACGGCGATCACCCGGCCGGCTTGCGCGAGGTGGGGCGTGCCCAGCCACAGCACCAGCGTGCCTGCGCGCAACACCTCGCGGCGGCCGATGGGTGGGCTCATGGCTGGAGGGCCGCCAGCAGTTGCTGACCGGTGGGGGTGTGGGCCGTCACCCGCAGGATGCGCGGGCCGTCGGTGTCGTCGTCGGTGGATGTGGGCATCGTGTCGTCGGGTTCGATGTGGATTTCGGCGTCGATCGCGGGCATCAGGCCCGTCGCCCGTTCGGGCCACTCCACCAGCTTGAGACCCGGGCTCGCAAAAAGTTCGCGAAAGCCCGCGTCTTCCCACTCGCGGGGGTCGGTGAAGCGGTAGAAGTCGAAGTGCCAGATGGCCAGCGGCGCGCCGGTGGGCGCCAGTGGGCCGTCCACCGCGCTGTGCGGCTCGACCACGGCGTAGGTCGGGCTCTTGATGCGCCCGCGCACGCCCAGCGCCCGCAGCAGGTGTCGCACGAAGGTGGTCTTGCCCGCGCCCAGGTCGCCCTGCAGGGAGAGCGTGGCGTTGTGGATGGCCGGGCACGCGGCCAGCCGCGCGGCAAAGGCCTGTGTGTCCGCCTCGCTGGCCCAGCGGCCGTGCCACAGCGGCGGCGCCGCCGGCGCGGGCGTTTCTACAATGGGCGGCACATGACGTCCGATTTCGATGCTGCTCAACTGGTGACTCAGATACAGGCCTGGGGCCAGGAGCTCGCATTGTCCCAAATCGGCGTGGCGGGCATCGACCTTTCTGCCGCCGAGCCCGGTCTTGCCGCCTGGCTCGCGGCCGGATTTCACGGTGAGATGGATTACATGGCGCGCCACGGCATGAAGCGCGCACGCCCGGCCGAGCTGGTGCCGGGCACGGTGAGCGTCATCACGGCCCGGCTGGACTACCTGCCGCCAGGCACGCCCGAGGGCTGGCAGGCGCTCGAACTGCAGCGCCTTCAGAGGCCGGGCGAAGCCGTCGTCTCGCTCTACGCGCGGGGCCGGGACTACCACAAGGTCTTGCGCAACCGCCTGCAGAAACTGGCCGAGCGCATCGGCGAAGCGGTGGGCCCGCTGGGCCACCGCGTCTTCACCGACTCCGCGCCCGTGCTCGAAGCCGAGCTGGCCCAGCGCAGCGGTCAGGGCTGGCGCGGCAAACACACCCTGGTGTTGAACCGCGAAGGCGGCTCGATGTTTTTCCTGGGCGAGATCTATGTGGACATCGCCCTGCCGCCCAGCGAGCCCGTGTCGGACCACTGCGGCGCCTGCACGGCCTGCATCGATGTGTGCCCCACCCAGGCCATCCTCGGCCCGCAGCGGCTGGACGCACGCCGTTGCATCTCTTACCTCACCATCGAACACGCCGGGCCGATTCCCGAAGAGCTGCGCCCGCTGATCGGCAACCGCATCTACGGCTGCGACGACTGTCAGCTGATCTGTCCCTGGAACAAGTTCGCACAGCGTTCACCGCTCGTTGACTTCGACCCGCGCGAAGGGCTCGCGGGCGCGACGCTGGTCGAGCTGTTCTCGTGGAGCGAGGAGGAGTTCTTGCAACGCACCGAAGGCAGCCCGATCCGGCGCATCGGTCACGGGCGGTGGCAACGCAACATCGCGGTGGCGATGGGAAACGCGCTGCGACTCGGGGGCGATGAGGCGATGCGGGCGGCCTTGGCGGAACAGGCGGACCATCCGAGTCCGCTGGTCAGGGAGCATGTGACGTGGGCGCTGGTGGGGTAGGCTGTATCCCCGCTTCTTCAAGTGTGCCGGTCGCATGTCCAACGCCGAAACCGAACTCAAACTGCTGCTGCCCGGCGCGCAGGCCACCACCATCGAGGCCCGGCTGCGCAAACTGGGTGTGCTGGCGCGGCGCCGGACGTCGACGCACTGGCTGTGGAACGTCTACCACGACACGCCCGACCAGGCCCTGCGCCAGCAGCGGCATGCACTGCGCACGCGATGCATTTCGAACCGCCCGTGGAGCAGCACCGCTTCCGCGGCGACGCTGCGCGGCGAGTGGGTCCAGACCTTCAAGTCGGCGGGCATCTCGCACGGTGGCCTGAGCTGTCGCGGCGAGTGGGAAAGCCGGTCATCCTCGGACAGGCCCGATCCGGTGGCGTTGCGGACCACACCCTGGACTGCGCTGGACCCCGACGGCCGCCTGTTCGGTGAATTGCGTCCCTGTTTCGAGACCCGTTGTTGCCGCACCGTGTGGACCCTGCATCGCTACCACGGCGCGACCATCGAGGTGGCGCTTGATCGCGGGGAGGCGGTTTCCAATGGCCGTTCGGAGCCCATCCTGGAGCTTGAGCTGGAACTCAAGTCCGGTGCATCGGTCGCGTTGTTCATGCTGGCCAAGGAGATCGCTTCGGTGCAGTCTGTCCTGCCATGCGACGTGAGCAAGGCAGAACGGGGCTATCGGCTGGCGCAGGGAGGGGCCCAGCCCGCCGCCCCGGCCGGTTCACTGCGGCTGTCCGCCGACGCCACCCCACTGGAAGCCGCCGGCCAGGCCTTGAGCGAGACCTTCGACCAGTTCACCCGCAACCTGTCGTCCTTGCTGGTCTCCGACGATCCTGAGGTGGTGCACCAAGCCCGTGTCGCCTGGCGGCGCTGGCGCAGCGCGGTCCGGCTGTTTGCGCCCTGGCTGCCCGGTCGGCCCGATGCCAGCGGGTTGACGCCCTTGCTCGACGATCTGGGACGGCTGCGCGACCTGGACGTGCTGCGCGCCGACACCTTGGGCCGCTGCTTGCCGGCCTTCGTGGGCGGCGATCCGGGGCGGCAACACATCGCCGACCGCACGCTCGAACGCATCGATCAGGCCCGGTCAGCGCAGCGCGAGCGAACGCGGGCGGCATTGGCCCAGCCGGCCACGGGGCTGGCACTGCTGGATCTGGCCTGCGGCCTGTTCCGGCTGACCACGGACGCCCCTTTGCCGCTGGCCCTGCGGCCGTCCTCCAAGGCCGACGCTGCCCGCCCAGGCAAACGCCGTTCCGGCAGGCAGGGCACTTGGGCCGTCCGGCGCATCCGCAAACTGCAACACCGCCTGGAAGACGCGTTGGTTGCCGGTCAGCAGCCGCATGCGGAGCCGGAGCAGATCCACCGTGCCCGCATCCTGGCCAAGAGAACGCGCTACGCCGCCGAGATGCTGCAAGACCTCTTGCCAGACAAGCGCGGCAAGACTCTCACGGAGGAGGCCACCGCGGTCCAGAACCGGCTGGGGAAAGACCGCGACCTCCAACAGGCGGTGCCGTTGCTGGAAGCCCTGCAGGCGGACGCCGCGCTGATCGCATTTCTTCGCGGCGTGCTGGCCTGTGAGGCCCTGGCAGGAAAGGGGTGATCACGGGGCGTGGCTGCGCCGCAGCTCGCGCTTCAGCAGCTTGCCGCTGGGGTTCTTGGGCAGCGCCTCGGTGAACACCACGCGCTTCGGGCATTTGAAGGTCGCCATGTGGGCGTTGCAGTGCGCCAGCACCTCGTCTTCGGTGAGCTGCTGGCCGGCCTTGACCACGATCACCGCCGTCACGGCCTCGACCCACTTCGGGTCGGGCAGGCCGATCACGGCCACCTCGCTCACCGCGGGCAGGCGGTAGATCATTTCTTCGACCTCGCGGCTGGCCACGTTTTCGCCGCCGGTCTTGATCATGTCCTTCTTGCGGTCCACCACGGTGATGAAGCCTTCGCTGTCGATCACGGCCAGGTCGCCGCTGTGGAACCAGTCGCCCTCGAAGCTGGCCGCCGTGCGCTCGGGGTCGTTGAAGTAGCCGAGCATGAGGTGCGGTGAGCGGTGCACGATCTCGCCGACTTCGCCCACGGCCACGTCCTGCATCGCGTCGTTGACCACGCGCGTTTCCACGTTGAGCACCGCCTTGCCGCAGGAGCCGGGTTTGCGCAGCTGGTCGTCCGGGCCGAGCATGGTGGCCAGCGGCGCAATCTCGGTCTGGCCGTACAGGTTCCACAGCCGCACGGCCGGCAGGCGCGCGGCCAGTTCCTTCAGCACCTCGACCGGCATGATGGACGCGCCGTAGTAGCCCTTGGTCAGGTGCTTCAACTTCGCCGCGTCGAACAGGGGCGAGCGCAGCAGCGCGATCCACACCGTGGGTGGGGCGAAGAAGCTGGTGATCTGGTGCTGCTCCAGCAGGGCGAGCAGGTTGTCGGGCGTGGGCTTGCTGGTGATGACGTTGCTGCTGCCGATGTAGATGGCCGGGCCGAAGAACACGTCGAGCTGCGCGCAGTGGTACAGCGGCAGGGCGTGCAGGGCCCGATCGGTCTCGGCGATCTCGGCGTTGATCACGCAGCTCACGTACTGCCAGAGCACGGCGTCGTGCGTGAGCATGGCGCCCTTCGGCGTGGACTCGGTGCCACTGGTGTAGACGATCTGGGCCAGGTCGAAGCTGCCCAGCGCGACCTCGGGCAGGGCCTCGGTGCAGGCGGCGAGTTGGTCGAACCGGTGCATGCCGGCGGCGGGCTCGCTGGGGTCTTCGCTGGGCAGCCAGACGAACTGCTGCACCTGCGTGTCCAGCGCCGAGGCCTCGCGCGCGAGCCCGGCCAGGCCGCTGTCGGTGGCGAGCGTGCGGGCGCCCGCGTGGCGCAGGATGTAAGCCACCTCATCGGCCTTGAGCATGAAGTTGATCGGCACCATCACCGCGCCGCGGCGTGCCAGCGCAAAACGCAGCGCCGCGAAGCCGTGTGAATTGCGCGCCAGCACGGCGACCTTGTCGCCTTCACCCACGCCGATCTTGTTCAGGCCCGCCGCCAGCCGCGAGACCAGGGCGTTGAACTCGGCGTAGGTCCAGGTCGTGGCACCGCAGGTGATGGCGGTCTTGGCCGGCAGGCGCTGGGCGGTGCGGTGCAGGGCGTCGGCGATGGTCTGGCGGCGCACGGCGGGGGCGATGGGGTGGGGTCGAACGTCGGTCAAGGATGCCTCCTGTTACAGCGGTGCCCACGAATGCGGGCACGATGGAAGGCATTGAACCCACAAACCGCGCGCGCGGCCATGGCGTTTTCACCAGCAGGGGGAGCCCGCTGTCACCTGCATGACGCCCACAGGTCGCGCCGCTATGATCCGCCGCATGAACCTGCTTGCTTCGATGCACGACACGCTGCTGCGCTCAGGCAGAGGAGTGTTGTCCGCCTGGGGTGCCTGGTGGCAGGTGCTGCTGATCGGCGCCGAGATCGTGGTGCTGTCGCTCTCGCCGTCGAGCTACGACGAACCCGAGGAGCGCCACGCGATCATCGCGCACCTTTACCGCGCCAGCGCGCCGCTGCTGACCTGGTTCCTGGTGCTCTCGGCGCTGGTCAGCCTGGTGCTGATCCGCATCGTGGTGGCCACGGCGCTGAGCTATGGCCTATCGCAATATGCCCTGGAGGTGCTGGTGCGCACGCTGGTGCTGGAGCTGATTCCGCTGTACGCGGCGCTCTTCGTGGCGGTGCGCTACACCATGCCCGAGTCGCAGCGCATCCGCCGCCTGCTGGCCGACGAGCACCGCCGTGGCGGCCGCCGGCCGCGCCAGTTGCTGCTGAGGGTGGACATGCTGCCGCGCGCGCTGGCGGGCGTGTTTTCGGTGCTGCTGCTGGCCGCGCTGAGCTGCTTCATCGCGCTGGTCCTCACCTACCTGAACGTGTACGGTTTTTCCCCCTGGGCACTGGCCGACTACAACCGCAGCGTGGGCAGCGTGTTCTCGCCGGCGGTCACGCTGATCTTTGCCCTCAAGACCGTGTTCTTCAGCCTCGCCGTGGCCTTCGTGCCCATGGCCGCCAGCGCCCAGCGCGACGCCCAGGGCGGCTACACGCGCCGCAGCGACATCACCGAGTTCGCGCGCCTGCTCTCGGTGATCCTGCTGCTGGAGGTGGTGTCCCTGATGGGCAACTACTATTGATTCACCTTCCGGTTCCGACCATGCCCACACCCACGCCACCCAACGGCCCCGTTCTCGACCCCTTGCCGCCGGTGAAGAACCTCGAGGTCAAGGCCGCGCTGTTGCTGCTCCTGCTGCTGATCCTGGTGGTGGGCTCGGCGCTGTACGTGATGTACGCGCGCGGCGCCTTCGAGCGCACGCAGCGGCTGGTGTTGATGTCCGACGACTCCGAGGGCGTGGTGGCGGGCATGGACATGACCTTCGCCGGTTTCGCCATCGGCAGGGTGGCGCAGCTGGAACTGGCCGAGGACGGCAATGTGCGCATCCTGGTGGACGTGCCCACCAAAGACGCGAAGTGGCTGCGCAGTTCCAGCATCTTCACCATGGAAAAGGCGCTGGTCGGCGGCACCAAGATCCGCGCCTACAGCGGCATCCTGACCGACCCGCCGCTGGAGGACGGGGCGGTGCGGCAGGTCTTGCGCGGCGACGCGGCGGCCGAGATCCCCAAGCTGGTGGCCCAGGTGCGTGACCTGCTCGACAACCTCAACAACATGACCAAGGCCGACGCGCCGCTGCAGCAGTCGCTGGCGAACGTGCAGATCGCCACCGAGCGGCTCAAGGGGCCGCAGGGCGCGATGGGCCTGCTCATGGGCAACGACGACGATGCGAAGCAGCTCACGGTCACCCTGGGCAACGCCAACGCCGTGCTCGCGCGCACCGACGGGCTGGTCAAGCGGCTGGACTCGCTGGTGGCCAACGCCGACAAGCAGGTGTTTGGCCAGGGCAGTGGCCCGGGCGGCACGGGCGGCGACACCGGGCTGGTGGCCGACGCACGCACCACCGTGCAGCAGCTCAACAGCATGCTGGCCGAGGCGCGCGGCAGCCTGCAGAAGGTCGACAAGTTGCTGATCGACGCGCAGGCCATCACCGCCAACACCCGCGAGGCCACGACCGACCTGGCCAGCCTGCGCGGCGAGGTGGACTCGAGCCTGCGCAAGGTGGAGGCGCTGATCAACGACCTCAACCGCAAGTGGCCGTTCAAGCGCGATTCGGAGATAAATCTTCCATGACAAGAGACACCCCCGTTGCTTGCTCGCTGCGCGTAGCCGCATCCCCCCTCAAGGGGGCAACACCAGTGGCCCGGCGAAGCCGGTTCCACGGTGTTTCCGATTGGGCCGCTTCTTCATTGGTCGCGCGTTGTTTTCCTGTGTTGCTGGGTCTGACCCTGGCGGCCTGTTCCAGCACGCCCGTGCCGGACTGGCAGATGAACGCCAAGGGCAGCTCGGAGCGGGCGACCGAGGCCTGGCTCAGTGGCGACAGCCGGATCGAGGTGGCGGAGTTTGCGCGGGCGCGGGCCGAAGTGGCGCGCACCGCGCGGCCCGACCTGCTGGCGCGGCTGGAGCTGCTGCGCTGCGCCACGCGGGTGGCGGCGCTGGAGCTGGAAGCCTGCACCGGTTTCGATGCGCTGGCCGCAGATGCGGCGCCGGCCGAACAGGCCTACGCGCGTTACCTGGCGGGCAACGCGCAGGCGGCCGACGCGGCCCTGCTGCCACCGGCCCACCGCGGCCTCGTGTCGGCTGGTCAGAGCGATGTCTCGGTCATTGAAGACCCGCTGGCGCGGCTGGTGGCGGCCGGTGTGCTGTTGAGACGCGGTGCGGCCACGCCGACGACCGTGCAGGCGGCGGTGGACACCGCGTCGGCGCGCGGCTGGCGCCGTCCCTTGCTGGCCTGGCTCAAGGTCCAGCAGCAGCGTGCGCAGGCGGCGGGTGCGGCGGACGAGGCGGCGCGCCTGCAGCGGCGCATCGAACTCATGCTGCGCTGAAGCGCCGTGGCTTCAGCGGCCACTCACTCCAGGTTTTCGTGGTGCCCTTCGGCACCGACCTTCCAGTAGGCGGCCACGCGCATGGCCTCTCGCGGGTGGCCTTTGTCGGTGGCGAGCACGTCACGCATGCGGGCCATCACCGCGGCCTCGCCCGCGCACCAGACGAAGCCCTCGCCAGCGGGCAGGTCCAGCTCGCGAACAGCGCTCACCAGATCGTCGGCCGATGGCACCCAGCGCACCTGCGCATCAGCGCGTGTGGACATGGCGCGCTGGTCGTCGGGCATGGGCGCGTGGGCGATCACCTGCACGCGGGCGCCCGGGGGCAACTCCTCCAGCCGGCGGTGAATGGCGGGCAGGGCGGTGGCGTCGCCCACCAGCAGGTGCCAGTCGAAGTCGGTGGGGATGACCATGGAGCCGCGTGGCCCGCCGACCGTGGCCGGCATGCCGGGCTGGGCCTGGCGGGCCCAGTCGCTGGCCAGGCCTCCGGCGTGGAGGGCGAACTCGATGGTCAGCTCGCGCCGCGCCGCATCGAATTGGCGGGGGGTGTAGTCGCGCCGGTGCACCTCGCCTGAAGGACCTTCAAACATGAATTTGAGGTGGTCGTCGAACGAGAGCGAGGTGAAGCCGTCGAGCGAGGCGCCAGCGAACGTGACCGCGAGGAACTGGGGGCTGACCGCTTCAACGCGGGCGACCTGGACGTCGCGCCGGACAAGTTCGTGGCGGACCCGCTCAACGCGACGGACGGGGGAAGTGATGGACATGGATAGAGTGAATTGATTGATAATGTCATCAATCATGACCAAAATTGATGACAATGTCAGCAAAGTGGGTATCTCGCCCGACAGCGATGTGCTGGAGGCCATGCACGCGGTGGTGCACGCTTTCCGTTCAAAGCTGCTGCGCGGCGAGGTGGACCAGCCCCGGGACCTGAGCCCGATGGAGGGCAAGGCGCTGGGCTACTTTGCCCGCCATCCCGGTGCCACACAGAGCGACCTCGCCACCCACGCGGGGCGCGACAGGGGCCAGGTCGCCCGCCTCATTGGCGGTCTGAAAGACAAGGGCCTGTTGCTGGCGGTGCCCGACGAAGCCGACCGCCGCGTGTGGCGCCTGTCGCTGTCGAAAGAGGCACAGGCTTTGCACAAGCTCATGCAGCAGCGCCAGAAAGCGCTGGCGTCGGTGGCCACGCGCGGCATGAGCGAACGCGAGGTCCAGCAGCTCATGGGGCTGTTGCAGCGGGTCAGGGAGAACCTGCAGCAACACGGGTGAGCAGCCCCATGCCATCCGTCGCCAGGGCATCGACACCCACCGCAGCCGGACAACGGCGGTGGGCGGCCTGACGCGGACGACGTCAGTTCGTGGGTCAGGCGGCCAGCTTCAGTTGGTCGTGGGGGTCGATGACGAACTTCTTCGGCGCACCGGCGTCGAAGGCCGCATAGCCCCTGGGTGCGTCCTTGAGGGCAATCACCTCGACGCCCACCACGTCGGCGATGTGGATCCGGTCCCACAGAATCGCCTGCATCAGCGCGCGGTTGTATTTCATGACCGGTGTCTGGCCGGTGAAGAAGCTGTGCGACTTGGCCCATCCCAGGCCCAGGCGGATGCTCAGCGAGCCGCTCTTGGCCGCCTTGTCCACCGCGCCCGGGTCTTCCGTGACGTACAGACCCGGGATGCCGATCTTGCCGGCCGCGCGCGTCACTTCCATCAGCGAGTTGAGCACGGTGGCCGGGGCCTCTTCCTGCGAGCCGGCGTGGCCGTGGCCGCGCGCCTCGAAGCCCACCGCGTCGATCGCGCAGTCCACCTCGGTGGTGCCGAGGATCTGGGCGATCTGCTCACCGAGCGTGGCGTCCTGCGACAGGTCCACGGTCTCGAAGCCGACCTTGCGCGCGTGCACCAGGCGGGCCGGGTTGACGTCGCCGACGATGACCACGGCCGCGCCCAGCAGCCGCGCCGATGCGGCCGCCGCCAGACCCACGGGGCCTGCCCCGGCCACGTACACCGTGCTGCCCGGGCCGACACCAGCCGTCACGGCGCCGTGGTAGCCCGTGGGCAGGATGTCGGACAGGCAGGTCAGGTCGCGGATCTTCTCGACCGCCTGTTCGCGATCGGGGAACTTCAGCAGGTTGAAGTCCGCGTAGGGCACCATCACGTATTCGGCCTGGCCGCCGATCCAGCCACCCATGTCGACATAGCCATAGGCGCCGCCCGCGCGCGACGGGTTGACGCTCAGGCAGACGCCGGTGTGCTGTTCCTTGCAGGTGCGGCAGCGCCCGCAGGCCACGTTGAACGGCACCGACACGATGTCGCCGCGCTGCAGCGTCTCGACATCGCGCCCGACTTCGAGCACCTCACCCGTGATTTCGTGGCCCAGCACCAGGCCGGCCGGGGCGGTGGTCCGGCCGCGCACCATGTGCTGGTCAGAGCCGCAGATGTTGGTGGTGAGCACCTTCAGGATCACCCCGTGCTGGGCGGTGCGCCCCATCGGGTTCAGGAGTTCGGGAAAAGGGATGGACTGGACCTCGACGTGGCCCTGGCCCAGGTACACGACACCGCGGTTGGCTGACATGGTTGTCTCCTCTGTTGGATGGGGGGAATCCCCCTGCCACTTTTGCAGATTGAGGAGAAGCGACTTGCCTCGATGCGACGCCGAGTTGTGTGGCGGCGGCAGGGGACCCCTGCGGGTCAGGCCACCCGGACCAGCCTGGGCGGGCTCTTCGTCGCGATGGTGCGGCCGGCACTCGCCTTGTCGGCCTGCTGGCGACGTTCGTCGCTGGGGGCGTGGCCGAACAGGCTGCGGTAGGCCTTGCAGAAGTGCGACGACGACTGGAAGCCGCAGGCCACGGTGACCTGCATGATGGGCTGGCTGCTGTGCGTCAGCAATTCCTGGGCGCGGCGCAGCCGCAGGTTCATGTAGTACTGGGCCGGGTTCATGCTGAAGTAGCGGTTGAACAGGCGTTCGAGCTGGCGCAACGACAGCCCGACCAGGCCCGCCAGCTCGATCAGCGACAGTGGCTCTTCGATGTTGGCGGCCATGATCTCGGCAGCCTCGGTCAGGTGCTGGTAGCCGGGGCCGATGCATTCGGGCTGCGGGATGCGCTGGCGGTCGCTGCTGGCGCGCAGCCGCTCCACGATGAACTGTTCGGACACGGCCATCACCAGCTTGGGCCCATGGTGTCCGCGGATCAGGTGAAGCACCATGTGAAGAGGTGCCGTGCCACCCGAACAGGTGATGCGGTCGCGGTCGAAGATGAAGACCTCGGGCGTGAACCGCACCTTGGGAAACTCTTCGCTGATGGCCGCCAGGTTTTCCCAGTGGATGGCGCAGCGGTGGTTGTCCAGCAATCCCGCGCTGGCCAGGGCAAACGACCCGGTGCACAGGGCGCCCATGGCGGCGCCCCGGGCGGCGCACTGGCGCAGCAGCCGGCGCACTGGATCGGTGGTGACCTGGCGGATGTTGAGGCCACCACAGACCAGCACGAGGTTGCAGGACGACAGGTCCTCGGCGCTGCCGTTCGACGAGACGGTCAAGCCATTGCTGGCGACCGGTTGCGACGGCTCGGCCTGGACGACCGTCCACCGGTACAGCGTGCGGCGGCTGATGTAGTTCGCCATGCGAAGCGTCTCGACCGCGTTGGCAAAGGCGATCATCGAGAAGTCGTGGAGCAGGACGAAGCCCACATGGAAGCCTTCCTGGACAGGCGCCTCGCGGGTGAGGGAGGAATCGACGGTGAAGTGTGTCATCGTTCGCTCGCTTGGCGGCTCAGTTCTGCTTGTTCTCTCGGGCCGCGCCGAAGCTCTCGGTGATGCGGTCCAGGATGATGGCGAGCAGCACCACGGCCAGCCCGCTCTCGAACCCCAGGCCGATGTCCAGTCGCTGGATGCTGGCGAGCACGTCGTTGCCCAGTCCGCCGGCGCCGACCATCGACGCAATGATCACCATCGAGAGCGCCATCATGATGGTCTGGTTGACGCCGGCCATGATGGTGGGCAGGGCGATGGGCAACTGCACCTTGAACAGCAGCTGGGTCGACGTGCATCCAAAGGCATTGCCGGCCTCCACCTGCTCGGCACTCACCTGCCGGATGCCCAGGCTGGTCAGGCGCACCACCGGCGGCATGGCGAAGATCACCGTGGCCAGGATGCCAGGCACGCGACCGAGACCGAACAGCATCGCCGCCGGGATCAGGTAGACGAAGGCCGGCATGGTCTGCATGAAATCGAGCATCGGCCGGATGACCGCGTTCACGCGGGGCGCGCGCGAACACCAGATGCCCAGCGGGATGCCGTAGAACAGGCTGATGAACGTCGCCGAGAGCGTCAGCGCCAGGGTGACCATGGTCTGCAGCCAGAACCCGGTCACGACGATCAGCGCCAGCGCCAGCGCCACGAACGTGCCGAACCGCCAGCTCACCCTGCGGACGCTCACCCCCACCGCCACCAGAATCACCAGCCAGAACGGGATGGACAGCATCGCGGT
Source organism: Hydrogenophaga sp. (assembly GCF_018780075.1). GTDB lineage: Bacteria > Pseudomonadota > Gammaproteobacteria > Burkholderiales > Burkholderiaceae_C > Hydrogenophaga. The sequence continues at coordinate 105,451 of NZ_JADMKB010000101.1, read as the reverse complement.
TTCGACCCACTGGGCGAACTGTTCAACCACCAGGCCGATGCCGTTGAACACGGCGGCGCCATGTTCCAGCAACAGCTGCACCCCGGCGTTGACCCAGCGCCCGAGGGGCAACATGTTTTCGGAGGCCTGGGTTACCTGTGAAAGCAGATCAGACATGGCGGGCCTCTTGTTCGATTTTCTGGAGCAGACTGCGGGCGGAGATGGACCCCAGCAAGCGGTTGGCCTCGTCGAAGACGCCCACCGGTTGCTCGATGCCCAGCACGATCTTCATGGCTTCCGGCAGGGGGGTCTGGGCGGAGATGCGGTGGCCGCCGCTGAACATCTGGCCCTGCAACGAGGCGTCCAGCAGGTCCCCGGCCGTCAGGTAGCGCGAGGTGTCCACGCCCTTGAAGAACCGGCGCACGTAGTCGTTGGCCGGCCGGGTGATGATTTCGTGGGCCGTGCCTTCCTGCACCAGGTTGCCGCCTTCCATGATGCCGATGCGGCTGCCGATGCGCAGCGCCTCCTCGAGGTCGTGCGACACGAAAATGACGGTGCGCCGGTGCTCGCGCTGCAGGTCCAGCATCAGGGACTGCATCTCGACGCGCTTGAGCGGATCGAGGGCGGAGAAGGCCTCGTCCATCAGCAGGATCTGCGGATCGACGGCCAGCGCCCGGGCCAGCCCCACCCGCTGCTGCATGCCACCCGAGAGTTGCGAGGGGTACTTGGCGGCGTAGGTCTTCAGGCCCACCTGTTCCAGCACGTCCATGGCGCGCGATTCGCGGGCCTTGCGGTCGATGCCCGCCATCTCCAGACCGAAGGCCGCGTTGTCCAGCACGCTGCGGTGCGGCATCAGCGCGAACGACTGGAACACCATCGCCACCCGGCGGCGGCGCCACTTGACCAGCTCGTGCTGCGGCAGCGCCGCGATGTCTTCACCGTCGATGTTGATCGATCCCGACGAGGGTTCGACCAGGCGGTTGATGAGCCGGATCAGGGTGGACTTGCCACTGCCCGAGAGCCCCATCAGCACGTAGATGTCGCCGGCCGCCACATCAAAGCTGACGTTGTTCACCCCGACCACATGGCCGGTTCGGGAAAAAACCTCGTCTTTGCTGAGCCCCTGGGCCAGCAGCTTCTGCGCTTCTGAAATGTTGTTGCCGAAGATCTTGTACAGACTTCGAACACTTACTTTGGGTCTTTGCATCGTGGGCCTCTGGTTGTCTTCTGTCGTTACTGTTTTTGTGAGCAAGCTGCGTGCCATCGACATGACCTCGATCCTCTGTCAAGCCGGCGGTTTTTGCCATGGGGCAAGCCCCAGTGATGCATCGATGCACGGACTTGGCGGTGTCATGGCGGTTCGAGGTGGCTGAAGCGGTGCGTGCCTGTTCCGCACTCACCGTTCCAGTGCGACATCGCTGAGCGGTTTGCTGCAGCAGGGCAGGATCCAGCCCTGATCGACCTCCCTCGGGCGGATGCCGCCGTTGTGTTTCATTTCGACCTCGCCGGATTTCTTGCGCGTCTTGCAGGTGCCGCACACACCGTTGCTGCAGGAGGAGGGCAGGCGCAGGCCCGCCGCCTGCGCCGCTTGCAGAAGCGTCTGGTCGCTGCGGCACGAGAAGGTCTGGCCACTGGTCTGCAGCACGATGCTGTGCACGGCCGAAGCACCATCGGCTGGCGCCGCCGGTTCGGGCAACGGTGGCGCAGCAAACGAGAAGCTCTCTTCCCGGTAGCGCGCCATGTCGTACCCGGCGACCGACAGCAACTGTCGGATGGCGGCCATGAACGGCGCCGGTCCGCAGGTGTAGATGTCGCGCTGCAGGAAGTCGGGCGCGATGTGCGCCAGGCGCGCCGCGTCCATGCGCCCCAGGTGCCCGGCGTACGCGCTGGCCATGGTGTGCTGCTCGCACACCATGGCCAGCCGCAGCTGCGGCATGTTGCGCGCCATCAGCGTGAGCTCTTCGGGAAAGAGCAGGTCGGCCGGTGAGCGGGCGCAATGGGTGAACACGATGTCGGCGCTGCTGCCCAGGTCGTGCAGCGCGCGTGTCATCGACATCAGCGGTGTGATGCCGCTGCCCCCCGAGAGGAACAGGTAGCGCTGCGCTGGCGCGTGGTGGAAACAGCTGAAATCGCCCGCCGGTCCGATGGCGCTCAGGCGCATGCCGGCGCGCAGGTGGTCGTGCAGCCAGTTGGACACCGGGCCACCGGGCACGCGCTTGACGGTGATGCTCACCAGGTCGGGGCGGGTGGGGGTGCTCGACAGCGTGTAGCAGCGGTTGATCTTGCGTCCGCCGATGTCCAGTTCCAGCGTGATGAACTGCCCTGGCAGGTAGCGAAAGCTCCGGGGCCCTTCCGCTGCGAGGACGAAGGTCCTGACGTCGTGGGTTTCCTGGCGAACCTGTACGCATTGCAGGAACTCATCCCGGTCGGCGTTCCACACCGCCGAGGGCGGCGCGGCGAGGTCGGGTGTGTGCAAAGAGGTGGCCATGGTCGTGTGTCCGGCGCTGGATGTGTCGTGGGGGCGTTACCGGGTGTGTGCGTTCAGGCGGTTGACGTACCAGTTGCAGAACTTCTCGACCAGGCCTTCGGTGTAGGGCGAGTAGGGGCCGGGTTCGTAGGCGCCGGTGGCGATGCCGATTTGCGACTCCTCGACCAGGCGGCGGTCCTGGGCGTTGGTGGCGTTCCAGACCGCGGTGAGGTTCTCGACCGTGTAGTCCACGCCCTCCACCGCGTCCTTGTGCACGCACCAGGTGGTGCGCACCAGGGTCTTGCCGGCCGAGATGGGCAGCACGGTGAAACTGACGACGTGGTCGCTCATGAAGTGGTGCCAGGAGTTGGGCTGGGTCCAGAAGGACAGGCCGCCCAAGGCCGGGTCGGTGAAGTCGGCGAGCAGCTTCCTGGACGCCACCTCGGTGTTCAGGGTCTGGGAGTGGCCCGTGCGGTCCAGTGGCAAGCGCTGTGTGCGGTAACCGGTGATCCGGTCGTCCAGCCGTTCGATCTCGGCGGACGGCAGACCCATGCCTTCCCAGCGTTCGCGGGCGGCGTTGGTGATGTCGATGAAACGCTGCTGCTCGGCGGCATTCTGTTCGTCCGGCTTGTACCCGAAGCCGAACTCGTAGAGGGAGATGGTCAGTTCGGGGTGGTTGGCCACGCAGTGGTAGCACTCCCGGTTGTTCTCCATGGTGAGCTTCCAGTTGCAGTCTTCGATGATGTCCACCTGCGCGGCCACCTTGCACTGGTCCAGGCGGTGCGGTGCCAGGTAGGGCGTCATCTCGGCGGCCATCTGATCGAAGTCCGCCGGCGGCTCGTCGGCCAGGCAGATGAAGATCAGGCCGGAGAGCGTGCGCACGTGCACCGTCTTGAGGCTCATCTCCGACGGGTCGAAGTCTGCGCCCATGTGCTTGGCGTGGATCAGCTTGCCGCTCAGGTCGTAGGTCCACTGGTGGTAGGGGCAGACGATGTTGCCCAGCTGGCCCTGGTGGCTTTCGCACAGCCGGGAACCACGGTGACGGCAGACGTTGTGGAAGGCGCGCACACCCATGTCGTCGTCGCGCACGATCAGGATGGACTTGTTGCTGAACTCCACGGCGATGTAGTCGCCCGGCTCCGGGATCTGCGGCTCGACGGCCACAAAAATCCAGTGCTTGCCGAAGATGTGTTCCATGTCGGCCTGCAGGACCGTTTCGCTCAGGTAGAAAGGCGCTTCCAGGCTGTAGCCGGGGCGGCGGCGCTCCAGCAGCTCGCGGGTGAGCAGCGTCTGAGCAGAGATGGTTTTGGTCATGGAGAGATCCCTTCAGAAGTGAACGAGAGAATGGGCACGCAGGTAGTCGAGCACCGCCTGCGCCTTGTTTCGGGCATCGCCGGCTTTCAGCACCGTGCCGCTGGTCGATGGCGACTCGATGGCGCCCAGCATGCGGGCGTGGCCACTTTGCTGGCGGCGGGCTTCCAGCGGCAGGCGGCGTTTGTGGGCCTGAACGAGCTCGCGCGGTGCGGGTGCACCGTCCGGGCCGTTGGCGTTGGTGACGGGCTGGCGCAGCACCTGACCGGCGACCGCACAGGCCATCGAATGGCGCAGCGTCAGCGGGGCCGCCGCGCTCACGGCCAGCACCGCCGGCGGGTGCACGCGCAGCTGGCGCCGCGCGCCTTTGGGCAAGGCCTGGGTCACGATCCAGGCCTTGCCTTCGGGCCGGATGGACAGCACGTCGCTGATGACGGGGCGGTGCAGCGCGGCGGCCAGGGCATAGGGCAGCACGTCTTCGCCGGGTTCCGTGCCCTGCCGGGTGCCGGTGAGCACCCAGGCCACGTCCTGCAGCTGTGCGGCCAGGGTGGCGGTGAGGTCGGCGCCGGCAGCGCATTCCAGCAGTTCGATGTGCGATGCCCCGAGGGCGAGGTAGTCGCGCGCCACGGCATCGGGCATGTTCCCGGCCGAGAGCAGGCGGACCTGGTCCGACACGCTCAGGGCCAGTGCGGCCGCCACGGCGTCCGCGCGGCTGCGCACCGGCCGGCCACTGACGGGGTGTTGGCGGCCTGCGACCAGGACCGTGATGTCGTTCATGGGGCCTCCTTGTGTTGCCGCACCAGATCGAGCATGGCCTGCATCAGGGCGCGGCTGTCCTCGACCACGGTCAGGTCCGCGCGCCGCGTGATGGGGGCGGATGTGTCCAGGTTGACCGCGATCACATGGCGGCAGTCCTTGATGCCCTGCAGGTGCTGCACGGCACCCGAGATGCCCACGGCCAGGTAGCCGGAAGCGGTCACCGTCTTGCCCGTGGCACCGACTTGCTGGGCCCGGGCAAAGCGCCCGTCGTCCACCGCGACACGGGACGCGCCCACGGCAGCACCCAGTGCCTGGGCCAGCGCGTGGAACAACGGCAGGTCGGTGACCCCGTTGCCCGCGGCCAGGATGAAGTCTGCTTCTTCCAGCGCCATCGTGGCCGGGTCGCCGGTCTGCACACCCAGGTCTTCCACGCCCGCTTCGGCCACCGCCGGCCAGCGCGGGGCCTCGCCGTGCACGCCCAGCCCCAAGAAGGGCAGCTGGGGGCTGGCCACGCCCTTGGCCAGCAGCATCACCTGTGCATGGGGCTGTTGCCAGTCCTGGCCCGCACCGGCGGGAATGCGCAGGTTGTCGGCCGTGAGTTCGGCCACGCCAGCGGCCAGCGGCAGGCCGGCGCGGGTGGCGAAACGGCGACCGAGCTGACCATCGGCCCCGTTGTCGGCCATCAGCCAGCGCGTGGGCGAGAGCTGTCGCCGCAGGTCTTGCAGCCATTGCACGCTGGCTGCGCTCAGGTAGGCGTTGCCATCCGCACCGTCGGCTACCAGGACCCGGTCCACGCCCAGGGCCGCGACGTCGTCGTGGCAAGGGCCCAGCACCGCCAGCACCACTTCGGTGTGGGGGGCCGCGAGGATGGCCGCCGCCGCGATCACCTGACGGGCCTGGTCGCTCAGCGCACCCCGGTCCGGGTGGGTCACCACCAGGGTGATCTCGCTGAAGGGGCCGGCGCTGCGAACCGGCTTGGTCAGCGGCGCGTGCGCGGCGTTGGAGGCGAGGCGTTCGCCCTCGCTGCTGCCCAGGACAATGCGGCGCAGGCCTTGCGGCGTGATGATGGCCGGGCGGCGCGGATCGACGCGGCGCAGGGCGGTGGGTGAATGGTTCATGCCACCTCCAGTGCACGAGCCACCAGCTCGGCGACATCCAGCACCTCGGGGCGCGGGCCGACCACGCCTTCGAGCATGGCGGTGCAGTTGGGGCAGGCGACGGCCACCACGGTGGCGCCGGTCCGCCGGGCGTCGGCGATGCGGATGTCGGGGATGCGCGTTTCGCCGGGAATGTCGGTGAACGGCGCGCCGCCACCGCCGCCGCAACAGCGGCCGTGCTCGGCGTGGCGCTCCATCTCGACGACCTTGATGCCGATGCCCTTGAGCAACTGGCGCGGGGCATCCACTTCGCGGCCGTAGCGGCCGAGGTAACACGGGTCGTGGTAGGTCACCACGTCCTGGCCGGGCGCCTTGGTGGGCGTGATGGTGCCCTTGGCCAGCAGGTCGGCCAGCAGTTGGGTGTGGTGCCAGACGTCGTAGCGGCCCCCCATGGCGGGGTACTCGTTCCGCAGCGAATGGAAGGTGTGCGGGTCGGGTGTGACGATGTGCTGGAAGCTGCGTGCCTTCAGGGTGGCGATCAGCTGCAGGGACAGCCGCTGGAAGCCCGCCTCGTCGCCCAGCCGGCGTGCCAGGTCGCCGCAGTCGGTCTCCGCCGCACCGAGCAGCGCGAACTTCAGGCCGGCCTTTTGCAGTGTCTTGATGAAGGCCCGCAAGGTGCGCTGGTAGCGCATGTCGAAGCCGCCTTCGCCCACCAGCACCAGCCAGTCGGTCTGTTCGCCGGGGTTCAGCACCGGCACATTCAGGTCGGCCGCCCAGTGGTGGCGCGCGCTCAGCGGGAAGCCGCCCACGGTGTCGGTCTCGCGCAGCTGCTCCAGCGCTTCCATGCCCTTGTTCGGCACCTCGCCCCGCACCAGGGTGATGTGGCGGCGCATGTCCACGATGGCGTCCACGTGCTCGATCAGCATCGGGCATTCCTGCACACAGGCCCGGCAGGTGGTGCAGGACCACAGCGTGTCGGCGTTGATCAGGCCGTTGACGATGGGCAGATGGGGCGCGCCGCCGTGCTGGCCCACGGGCTGGCCGGGGTAGGGACTGCCGGCGTAGGCGGCGTCCGTGCGGCCGCTCATGCCGACCACCAGGTCCTGGATCAGCTTCTTGGGGTTCAGGGGCTGGCCGGCGGCGAACGCGGGGCAGGCCGCTTCGCACTTGCCGCACTGCACGCAGGCGTCGAAGGACAGCAGCTTGTTCCAGGCGAAGTCGGCCGGTTTGCCCACGCCCATGTCCTCGGCGGTCAGCTTCAGCGGTTTCAGGGCCGTGGCGAAGCGTTGGTCGCCGAACCGCTCGGGGCGGGGGTGCAGGCCCAGGTGCAGCAGGCCGGCGACGGCGTGCTTCATGGGGCCGCCCAGGCCGATGCCCAGGGCCAGCTCGGCCACGCCCGCGGCGAAGGCCAGGCTGATCAGACCCGCCAGCCAGGGGGCGAGGGCGGTGCCGGTGAGGGCCACCACACCGACCAGGGTCGCGGCCGCGGCGAACGCCAGCAGGGAATAGGGCAGTCGTTTCCAGGGCCCTTGCGACAGGCGTGCGGGTGCCGCGCGGCGGCGCCAGGCCATCGCACCGGCGCCCACGATGGCCAGCAGGCCAGCGATGAGCAGCACCACGTCCAGGCTGCGCCAGTAAAGGCCGAGGCCGTAGTTCAGCGCCACGATGAACAGGGCCAGCAGCGTGCCTCCGGCGACGCCGACGTGCGCCCGCGCCACGAAGGGCTCGCGCGCCACCACATCGTGCAGGTCCACGAAGTAGCGCCGGGGGATCTGCAGCAGGCCACCGAAGTCCACCGCGGCGGCGCGGCCACCGCGCCAGAGCGCGGCGCGCCGGGCCAGGCCGATGAGCAGGCCCAGAACGGCGAGCCAGAACACAGCGCTCACAAGGTGCTGCAGCAGCATCTCAGACCTCCACAGCGCCGGCGTGCGAGCCGCCACGCATGACGAGGTCCAGCCCAAGGGCACCGCCGGGCCGGCTTTGCCGGACGGCCAGTGCCGCCCCCCTGGAGGGGGGAGACGCGAAGCGGCGCAGGGGGTGCTTCATGTTCAAAAGTCCTTACAGAGGCGCAGCGAGTCGTAGATCGCGGCGTGGATGTTGTGCATCGACACGCAGTCGCCGACGCGGTAGAGCAGGAAGTGATCGCCGTCGGTCTGGAGGCTCAGGCCGGGTTGCGGCAGCGCGTCGTACAGGGCGTCGATGTCGGTCTGCCCTTTGTTCAGCGACAGGGGCTTGAGCTGGTGGTAGAGACCCTCGTTGGGCAGGATGCCGTTCTCGATCACCACCTGATCGACCGCGCGCTCCTCCAGCGCCTCGGTGTACTCGTTCTTCAGCACCGCGATCAGCTTGTCGCCCTCGCGGTACACGCGCTCCAGCCAGAAGTTGGGGGTCTGGATCACGCCGTTGGCGTACAGCTGGCGGTAGAAGACCGGGAAGGTGGTGCCCCCCGTGTCGTCGGCCACCTTCACGTCGGGCGTCACGATCTCCACCAGCTTGCCGCGGGACGCGATGAAATCGGCCACGCCGGTGCCCGCATGCGTGCTGATGCTGTCGTAGACCAGCACGTTCTCGGCCGGTGCGACCGCGCCCGAGAGGATGTCCCAGCCGCTGACGCTCAGGCCGTCGGCCGCGCCCCAGGCGGGCACCTGGCCGGTGTGCGGCGTGCCGCCGGTGGCCAGCACCACGATGTCCGGCTGTTCGGCGCGGATCATCTCGGCCGTGGCCGCCACGCCCAGGCGGCGGTCCACGCCCAGGCGCTGGGTCTCCATGTCGAACCAGCGGATGATGCCGGCCATCTGTTCGCGCTTGGGCGGTTTGGCGGCGAGGTTGACCTGCCCGCCCACGGCGCTGTTCTTCTCGAACAGCACGACGTCGTGGCCACGTTCCCGGGCCACGCGGGCCGCTTCCAGCCCGGCCGGGCCGGCGCCGACCACCACCACCTTGCGGCGCACGCCCGTGGTCTTCTCGATCACGTGGGGCATGGTCTGTTCGCGGCTGGTGGCGGCGTTCTGCACGCACAGCACGTCCAGGCCGTTGTACTGGCGGTCGATGCAGTAGTTGGCACCGACGCACTGCTTGATCTGGTCTTCGCGGCCGTCGCGGATCTTGATGACCATGTGCGGGTCGGCAATCTGCGCGCGCGTCATGCCCACCAGGTCCACCATGCCGGTGGCCAGGATGCGTTCGGCCTGCGAGGCGTCGCGGATGCTCTGGGCGTGCATGACCGGGACCTTGGACACCGACTTGATGCCGGCGGCCAGGTGCACGAAGGGCTCGGGTGGCAGCGCCATGGGCGGCATGCAGTTGGCCAGGGTGTTGTGGGTGTCGGCGCCCGAGCCGACCACGCTCAGGAAGTCAATCAGGCCGCTCTCGGACATGGCCTGCGCGATCTCCTTGGCCATCTCGTGGCTGATGCCGTCTTCGTGGAATTCGTCGCCGCACATGCGCATGCCGACGCAGAAGTCGGCCCCCACCTGTTCGCGCACGGCCTGCAGCACCTCCATGCCGAAGCGCAGGCGGTTCTCCAGGCTGCCGCCGTACTCGTCGGTGCGGTGGTTCACGCGCGGGCTCCAGAACTGGTCGATCAGCTGCTGGTGCGCGGCGGAGATCTCGATGCCGTCCAGGCCCGCGTCTTTCACGCGACGGGCCGCGCGGCCGTAGTCGGCCACGATGCGGCGGATTTCCTCGATCTCGATCATCTTGGCGTTGCCGCGGTGCACCGGCTCGCGGATGCCCGAAGGGCTGACCAGGTGCGGCCAGTCGAAGCCGTGCCAGGCGTTGCGCCGGCCCATGTGGGTCGCCTGGATCATCAGCTTGGCGCCGTGCTTGTGCATGGTCTCGGCCAGGTTGGCCAGGGGCTCGATCACCGAGTTGGTGGCCAGGTTGACCGAGCTCCACCACGACCAGGGGCTGTCGCGCGAGACCGGGCTGGAGCCGCCGCAGATGGCCAGGCCCACGCCGCCCTTGGCCTTCTCTTCGTAGTAGCGGATGTAGCGCTCGGTCGGGTGGCCGCCTTCGGCGTACACCTCGGCGTGGGCCGTGCTCACGATGCGGTTGCGCAGCAGCACCTGGTTCAGGCGCAGCGGTTCAAACAGGTGCGGGTAACGCATGGTGGCTCTCTCAGAGGGGGCTGACGGTGAATTCGCAGTGCCCGTGGCCTTCCGCCGCACATTGCGTTTCCGCGCTGGTGGTGCGCACCGCCGAGCCGCTGGTCTCCAGCACCCAGTCCATCGCGCCCGAGAACCAGCCGGCGAACAGGTAGCAGACCTTGCTGTGGTCCACCGGCACGCCGGCGATGCCCTGCGCCAGCACGAACACCGAGTGCTCCAGCCGGATGCGGGCGTGGCCCGTGGTGGCATCGGACTCGATGAAGGAGAACAGGCCCCAGCCGCGTTGCGACAGCCGCTTGAGGTAGTGCTCGTACACGGCCATGCCGGTCAGGCCGTGGGTGGCGGCTTCTTTCTGGCACCAGAAATAGGCCGAGCGGTGGCCGGCCTTGTAGAGCGCGGGGGCGTAGACCTCGCGTCCCACCACAGCCTCGGTCTCCACGTGGTTGTTGACGAAGAAATGCCGGGGCACATAGATCATCGGCAGACCGTCGGTGGTCCAGATGCCGGTCTGTGCGTCGACGTCGATGGGGAGTTGGGGATTCATCGTGGGGTACTTTGTCGTTGCTCGGTCGGTGCGTGTGGCGGGTAGCACGCCCCCTGCCCGGAACAGCTCAGGCATGCAGGGGGCGGGGGTGTGGCTCGCCACGCCAGGTGTCAGGCCCGGTCGGGCCGCCGGTGCCTCAGGAGGTCCAGCCCGCGACGCGCGCCGCGTTGTCGGCCATCCATTTCTCGGCGGCCGCAGCGGGCTTGCTGCCGCCTTCGACGGCCAGCATCACCGCGCCGATTTCTTCGGGCTTCCAGGAAAATTTCTTCAGGAAGGCCACGACCGACGGGGCCTTGGCGTTCAGGCCGGGGTTGATCACGCTGTCCACGTGTTCTTCGGCGCCGTAGATGTTCTTGGGATCGGCCAGGAAGCGCAGCTTGTACTTCGCGAACATCCAGTGCGGGATCCAGCCGGTGACGGCGATGGCCTTGTTGGCGCGGTAGGCGCGGTCCAGTTCGGCCGCCATGGCGGGGCCCGAGCTCGGCAGCAGGCGCATCTCCAGACCATAGGCCTTGATGGCCTCTTCGGTCTTCTTCATCACGCCGGCGCCGGCGTCGATGCCGACGATGCGGTTGTCGAAGTCGGCGCGGAAGTTGTTCAGATCCGCCAGGCTGGTGGCCTTGACGTAGTCGGGCACGATCAGGCCGATCTTGGCGCCCGGGTAGTTGGCGCCGATGATCTGCACCTTGTCCTTGAAGTTGGTCAGGTAGGCTTCGTGGGTGACCGGCAGCCAGGCCGAGAGGGTCATGTCCAGGTCACCGCGCGCCACGCCCTGCCACATGATGCCGGCGGCCAGCGGCACCAGCTCCACCGGATAACCCAGCTTGCTGCGGATGATGGTCGCGGCCAGGTGCGTGGTCGCCACGCTGTCGGACCAGCCGTCCACAAAACCGATCTTGATCGTGGGCTTGGCCTGGGCGAAGGTGAGCGGGCTGGAGACCGCCAGCGCGGACAGCCCCAAGGTTTGTGCCAGGAACTGGCGACGTTGGCGGGTAGAAAGCGTGTGCGTGCGGGTCATGGCAAGGGTACTCCTGGGTGAAAGAAAAGAGCAAGAAGATCGATGTCGGGTAGCGCATATCAGGCGCCCCAGACCTCACGGAAAACACGGAGCCAGTTCCGCCCCATCACCTGGGTGATGGGGCTACCACAGGCTTACTGAATTTGGTCTGGCTTCACCACGATCCAGTTGCGGTCGGCCGTCACAGGAAGGCCTTGGGCTTTCTGGGCTTCGGCGTGTTTTTTCTGCATGGCCTGGATCTGCACCAGGTACTTGTCTTTGCGGTTTACCCACACGCGCAGACCGCCACGCTCTACATCGGTGCCGCGAAACAGCATCGGGCCGTCACTGACGGGGGTGTCACCCGCCACCAGAATGGGCTTTTTCCATTCGTCGATGTAGGTGTAAATGGCAGCCTGCTTGCCCTCAAACCAGGTCATCGGGGCCCATAGATAGGATGTCAGTTCATGGTCCAGCAAGGCGGTCTGGGTGTACTTTTTCTCGGCAATGAGCTTGCGCGCATTGGTGACTTCGCCGGTCTTGCGGTCTTTGAGCAACAAGCCGACACCGATGACGTTTTGCGGCTTGGCGTTGTAGCCATGCTTGGGGTCGGATACAACCATGCGCACCAACTCCTCGCTGGCCGCACTCATCACGTACACCTCAATGCCGTTTTCCATCAACCGGTTGTAGAGTTCCTGCATGCCGGTGTAGAACTTCGGCGGCTTGACCGCAATGGTCTTGACCGTCGTGCCCTCGTAATACGTGGCCGGAATCGGTTTGCCTGCAGCCAGCATTTCATCGAGCCAACCCTTGAGTTCGCGCAGGGTGTAGCCCGAAAATACCTGGGCCACCCAGGGGTAACAGACCTGGTCGTCGATATCGCAGAGGCGGTAGTAGTAGCTGTTGAGGCTCTCCTTGTGGCCTTCAATGTCCTTGAACGGAATCAGCTTCAGAGCGGGGTCGAGTTTGTCGCGGCTCAAAATGCCCTTCATTTCCAGAAAGGGCAGCAAGGATTCTTCAAGATCATTGTTGTAGCTGGTGTTGTCGGCGTCGAACACGGCAAACGCGCCTTTGTGAGCGTTGGCCTGGATCAATGCCTCCAGCTGCGCAGCCGCTTCGGGTGGCCAATGCTTTAATGCAGTCTCGGCCTGCGCTGAAACCACCAGTGCCAGGCTCATCGCCCAAGCAGCCAACCATTTGGCCAGATTCGTCCTCTTCAACATTGCAGTACTCCTTTTGGACTCAATGACAAACAGTGCGGATCAGGCGCCCCAGACTTCACCAAACACACGCAGCCAGTTCTGCCCCATCACCTTGGTGATGCGGTCAGTCGACCAGCCCGCCTGCTCCATCGCGGCCGTCAGGTTGGGCATTTCACCGATGGTGCGAATGCCCAGCGGGTTCTGCACGGTGCCGAAATTCGTCAGGCGGCGACCCCGCCCTTTGTCGTGGGTGATGTGGTCGAAGAAATCCTGTCCGTAGCCTTGCGTGTGGTCGGTACCGACGCCCACGCAGTCTTCGCCCACCAGGTTGATCACGTAGTCGAGCGCCTCGACGTAGTCGTCCACGGTGGACTCGATGCCGCGCCTGAGGAAAGGCGGGAACATGGTCACGCCGATGAAGCCGCCACGGTCGGCGATGAACCTGAGCTGTTCGTCGCTCTTGTTGCGCGGGTGTTCCTTCAGGCCTGCGGGCAGGCAGTGGCTGTAGGTGACCGGCTTCTTCGATTCGAGGATGGCTTCTTCCGAGGTCTTGGCGCCCACATGGGACAGGTCCACCATGATCCCGACGCGGTTCATCTCGCCGATCACCTCGCGCCCGTAGCCCGACAGGCCGCCGTCACGCTCGTAGCAGCCAGTGCCGATCAGGTTCTGCGTGTTGTAGCAAAGCTGGACCACGCGAACGCCCATGTCCGCGAAGGCTTCGACGTGACCCAGATGGTCTTCGAAGGCGTGCGCGTTCTGGAACCCGAGGATGATTCCGGTCTTGCCGTCCTTCTTGGCCCGTTCGATGTCGGCCGTGCTGCGCACCAGGGACAGCAGGTCGCTGTTCTCGCGGATGGACTTCTTCATCTCGGCGATGTTGTGCACCGTGCTCTTGAAGTCGTCCCACACCGAGACGGTGCAGTTGGCGGCGGTCAGGCCGCCCTTTTTCATGTCCTCGAAGACCGAGCGGCTCCACTTCGAGATGATCAGACCGTCGATGACGATGGCGTCCTGGTGCAAGTTGCTCATGGCTTGGGTGTGGGTAAGGGTTTACGCGAAAGGGACTTGGTTTTCTGTTAGGGGTGCTGTCGAGTGCGTTCATTGTTGTGGCGCGGTCCCCGGCCAGCTTGTGCATGACAGACGCGCACTTGCTCATAAACGACATGGCGGCCGACGGGTGCCGGCCGCAGGTTTCAAGCGCTTCTTTCTGCCGAGGTGGAGGCCGACAGGCCCCGGGGGCCGTGGCATCGGCGCAGGGGCGCTGGACGCTGCTGAGACAATTCGGGTTGCTTTTGTCCGCCGCTCACCTCTCACACCCCTTTTTTTTCCTGAAAGCACTTTCCATGCGGTCAAACGCAAACACCCGGCTCGCCATGTGGTCCATCTGGCTGATCCCGCTCCTGTGGACGGTCAACAACCTGCTGGCCCGCGTGGCGCCGGGGGTTGTCGGACCCTACACGCTGGGTTTCATGCGCTGGGGATTGGCGGGCATGTTGCTGAGCTGGCTGGTGCGCGACGAGCTGCGGCGGGAGTGGCGCCACCTGGCCCGGCACTGGTACCGGTACCTGGTACTGGGCTTTCTGGGCATGGTGGCCTGCGGGGCTTGGGTGTACATCGGCGGTCGGACGACCAGCGCCACCAACATCGCCCTGATCTACTCCGCCGCACCGGCGCTCATCGCCGTGAGCTCGGCCGCGTGGCTGCGCGAACGCATGGGTGGCCTGCAGTGGGCGGGTCTGGCACTGGCATTGGCCGGCGTGTTGCATGTCATCGTGCAGGGCCACTGGTTGGGCCTCGCCGACTTCCGGTTTGTCGAAGGTGATCTCTGGATTCTGACCAGCGTGGTCTGCTGGGCGCTCTACGCGCTCCTGCTGGAGGCCTGGCCCAGTCCGTTGGGCGCCGCCGCCCGGCTTGCGGCCGCTGCCTGGGGCGCCCTGCCTTTGCTGGCCGCGGGCGCGGCCTGGGAGATGTCTCAGCCATCGACCCCGGCGATAGGCGCCGATGCGCTCCTGATGGGGCTGGTCGCGGCCCTGGTTCCCGGTCTGATGGCCTTTGGTCTGTACGGATGGTCGCAGCAGATCCTGGGCGCCAGCAAGGTGGCCGCCACCCTGTACCTGGGGCCGCTCTACGGCGCCCTGGCAGCCTGGTGGCTGCTTGGGGAATCCCTGGGCTGGTACCACTTCTGGGGCGCGGCGCTGCTCTTGCCCGGCGTCTTCCTGGCCTCACGCCCGGTGGCGCCATCGCGCGCGGCGGCCAGCGCGCCGCTGTGAGCCGGTTGCGTGTCGGAATCAGGCCAGAAACTGGCGTGTTCAGCGAATCGCCGGGCCCCGATGCGCCGCACCATGCACTGGCGTTCCAAAGCCGTTGATGGTGGCGGCGGGCGCTACCCGCGCACCCCTTGACGGGGGTGTTTTCCAACAGGCGCGGCCACGTCCTGGTCAACGGCTGCTCGGGCCTGCGTCGTCTTATTCAGCTGGAGCAAACATGCAGATGAAGGTCGTAGGAATACTCGCTGTGGCGGGCTTGTTGACGGGGCAGCAGGCTTTCGCCGAAGACGCCAGTTGCAAGACCGTCAACTTTGCCGACGTGGGCTGGAGCGACATCGCGGCCACCACCGGACTGGCCTCGGTGGTGCTCGAAGGCCTCGGCTACCAGCCCAGGGTCACCATCGCGTCCGTGCCCATCGTCTTCGCCGGCATGAAGAAAAAACAGATCGACGCGTTCCTGGGCTACTGGAATCCGTCCATGACACCGGTCATCGAGCCTTTCGTGAAGGCGGGCGACATCAAGGTGCTGGAGACGCCGAATCTGGTGGGCGCCAAGTACACGCTGGCGGTGCCGACCTATCTGTACGACAAGGGCCTCAAGACCTTCGGCGACATCTCGAAATTCGAGAAGGAACTGGGGGGAAAGATCCATGGGATCGAGCCCGGCAACGACGGCAACGCCCTGATCGCGGGAATGATCAAGGACAACAAGTTC
Source organism: Hydrogenophaga sp. (assembly GCF_018780075.1). Lineage (GTDB taxonomy): Bacteria > Pseudomonadota > Gammaproteobacteria > Burkholderiales > Burkholderiaceae_C > Hydrogenophaga. The sequence continues at coordinate 89,998 of NZ_JADMKB010000101.1, read as the reverse complement.
GGACTGAAGGCGTTCAAGCTGGTGGAGTCCAGCGAGGCGGGCATGCTGGTCGAGGCACAGCGTGCGGGCAAGGCGCAGAAAGCCATCGTGTTCCTGGGCTGGGAGCCGCACCCGATGAACGTGCAGATCAAGATGAGCTACCTCGCGGGCGGCGACGATGTGTTCGGGCCGAACCTGGGGGAAGCCAAGGTCTACACCGCGGTTCCGCCGTCGTACGAGAAGCGCTGCCCCAACGTCTACGCCTTCCTCAAGAACCTGCAGTTCAGCACCACCATCGAAAACCAGGTGATGGAGCCGATCCTCAACAAGGTCAAACCCAACACGGCGGCGCGCGCCTTCCTCAAGAAGAACCCGGACACCGTGGACAAATGGCTGGCCGGTGTGACCACGTTCGACGGCAAGCCCGGCCTGGACGCGGTCAAGGCCGCACTGGCGAAATAAACCCGACCGCACAGCCGAGCCTTCACCGGTGTGAGGGCGGCCGGCGTGCGGCCATGGGCGCCCGGCCTGCATGGGCCAGGCCCCGCAAGGATGGTCATGAATCCCACAACCCTGTTCAGTTTCATCAACGGACAACACGTCCACGGCGGAGGGGCGGCCTTTGAGTCGGTCAACCCCGCAACAGGGCAGGCCTGGGCCGTCGTGCACGAAGCCACGCAGGACGACGTGAACCGGGCGGTGCAGGCCGCGCAGGCAGGCTTTGCGCTGTGGTCGGCCATGAGCGGCACCGAGCGCGGTCGCATCCTGCGCCGCGCGGCCGACATCCTGCGGGCGCGCAACGACGAACTGGCCGCGCTGGAGGTGCAGGACTGCGGCAAGCCGCTGCAGGAGGCGCTGGTGGTGGACGTGATGAGCGGCGCCGACTGCATCGAGTACTTCGCGGGCGCGGCGGCCACGCTGACCGGCCAGCAGTACCCGCTGAAGAACGCGTTCGCCTACAGCCGCAAGGAGCCGCTGGGCGTGTGCGTGGGCATCGGTGCCTGGAACTACCCGCTGCAGATCGCCTGCTGGAAGTCGGCGCCTGCGCTGGCGGCGGGCAACGCCATGATCTTCAAGCCCTCGGAGCTGACACCGGCCACGGCGGTGAAGCTGGCCGAGGTGTACCTGGAAGCCGGCGTGCCACCAGGCGTGTTCAGCGTGGTGCAGGGGCGCGGGGCGGTGGGCGCGATGCTGGCGGCCCACCCGGACGTGGCCAAGGTGTCCGTCACCGGCTCGGTGCCCACGGGCAAACGGGTCATGGAAACGGCCGCCGGCACGCTCAAGCGGGTGACCATGGAACTGGGCGGCAAGTCGCCACTGCTGGTGTTCGACGACGCCGACCTGGAGCAGGCGGTGTCGGCCGCGATGATGGGCAACTTCTACACGCAGGGCGAGGTCTGCACCAACTGCACCCGCGTCTTTGTGCAGCGCGGCATCGCGCCGCGTTTCCTGGCGCGGCTGAAGGAGCGCACGCTGCAGCTGCGCGTGGGCGATCCGATGGACCCGCAGACCGAGATCGGCGCGCTCATTTCCGAAGCCCATGCGAACAAGGTGATGGACCACATCGCCAGCGGCCAGGCCGAGGGCGCGACGCTGGTCTGCGGGGGTGAGCGGGTCACCGTCGAAGGCCTGGGCCGCAACTTCGTGGCCCCCACCATCTTTGCGGACTGCCGCGATCACATGCGCATCGTGCGCGAGGAAATCTTCGGGCCGGTGCTGTCGATGCTGACCTTCGACACCGAGGCCGAAGCCGTGGCGCGCGCCAACCAGTCGCGCTTCGGTCTGGCGGCTGGTGTCTTCACCACCGATCTGCAGCGTGGCCACCGCGTCGCTGCGCAGATCCGGGCCGGCATCTGCTGGATCAACAACTACAACATCACGCCGATCGAGATGCCGTTCGGCGGCGTGGGCGAATCCGGCATCGGCAGCGAGAACAGCATGGCCGCGCTGGACCACTACACCCAGCTCAAGACGGTGTACGTCGAGCTGGGCGAGGTGGCGACCAGCTACCGCTGAACCCCCAGGCTTCGAGTCATTTCTTCCCACCGCCGCACGAGCCGCTTCGCATGACCCCGCCCGCCGCAGAGTTCGACTACATCATCATCGGCGCCGGCTCGGCCGGCAGCACCCTGGCCTACCGCCTGGGCGAAGACCTGGACGTGAAGATCCTGGTGATCGAGGCCGGTCCCATGGACCACAACCTGTTCATCCACATGCCCAGCGCGTTCGCCTACCCGATGGCCAACCCGCGCTACAGCTGGCAGTTCGAGGCCGAGGCCGACCCCGGCATGAACCACCGCCGCATCCACTGCCCGCGCGGCAAGACCATTGGCGGCTCCAGCAGCATCAACGGCATGGTCTACATCCGCGGCAACGCCGAGGACTACAACGGCTGGGCCGAGCAGTTTCACCTGCCCGAATGGCGCTACGCCCACTGCCTGCCGTACTTCCGCAAGTCCGAGACGCGCGAACAGGGCGGCGATGATTACCGGGGATCGGACGGACCGCTCAAGGTCAGCACCGGGGCCTGCCGCAACCCGCTGTACAAGGCGTTCATCGAAGCGGGCCAGGAGGCCGGGTACGGCTACACCGCCGACATGAACGGTCACCGCCAGGAAGGCTTCGGCCCCATGGACATGACGGTGCACAAGGGCCGGCGCTGGAGCACGGCCATGGCCTACCTGAGGCCGGCGCTCAAGCGAGGCAACGTCACGCTGCACACCGGCACCAGCGCCTCGCGCATCCTGTTCGAAGGTCGCGACCCGCCGCGCGCGGTGGGGGTGGCGGTGGAGCAGGGCGGGCAGAAGGTGGTGTACCGCGTGCGCCGCGAGCTCATCCTCAGCGCCGGGGCCATCCAATCACCGCAGCTGCTGCAGCTCTCCGGTGTGGGCAACCCGGACCTGCTGCGTCCGCTGGGCATCCCGGTGGTGGCTGCGCGCGCGGGCGTCGGCGAAAACCTGCAGGACCACCTGGAAACCTATGTGCAGTACGCCTGCAAGGAGCCGATCACGCTGTACTCTGCCACGAAGCCGCTGGCCATGGGCGCGATCGGCGCGCGGTGGCTGCTCACGCGCACCGGCTTGGGGGCCACCAACCACTTCGAGTCCGGCGGTTTCATCCGCAGCGACGCGGGCGTCAAGCACCCCGACCTGCAGTACCACTTCCTGCCGATGGCGGTGCGTTACGACGGCAGTGCGACGGTGGAGGGCCATGGCTTCCAGGCCCATGTGGGGCCCATGCGATCGACCAGCCGAGGCCATGTGCGCATCCGCAGCGCCAGCCACCGAGACGCGCCCCTGATCCGCTTCAACTACATGAGCACCGAGCAGGACCGCAAGGAATTCCGCGCCGCCATCCGCCTCACGCGCGAGGTGTTCGAGCAGAAGGCCTTCAACCGCTTCCGCGCCGAAGAGCTCTCGCCCACCGCGCAGGTGCAGAGCGACGCACAGATCGACGAACACATCCGCAACCAGGCCGAAACCGCCTATCACCCCAGCTGCTCCTGCCGCATGGGCCACGACGACCTGGCGGTGGTGGACGGGCAGGGCCGGGTGCACGGCGTGCAGGGCCTGCGCGTGGTGGACGCGTCCATCATGCCGCTCATCGTGAGCGGCAACCTAAATGTGCCGACCATCATGATGGCCGAGAAGATCGCTGACGCGATCCGGGGCCGGGCGCTGCCGCCGTCGGACGCGCCTGCCTGGGTGCACCCGCACTGGCAGACCCAACAGCGCTGAAGTGAAGCACCCCCTGCGCCGCTGACGCGGCTTCCCCCTTTGTTGCGCGCCTGCGGCGCTTCGAGGGGGACGCACCCTGTGGCCCGGCAGAGCCGGTTCCACGGGTGCCCTGGGCTCGGACACGCGCTCCGGCTGGATTCTGTGTGTTCTCCCTGTGTCACTGCCCGCGGCCGTGTCGGAATCCGACGTCTGCACATGTCGGAATCAAGACAGAAATTGGCGTGATCAGCGCAGCACCGACAAGGGTTGAAACCGAAGATTCACTCCAGTTCGCCACACCCACAAGACCCGAGGAAACACCCCATGTTCAGCTACCAGAAACAGTCCTTGCAGGCCTCCGATCCGGCCCTGTGGTCCATCGTCCAGCAGGAGCACCAGCGCCAGGAACAGCACATCGAGCTGATCGCCAGCGAGAACTACACCTCGCCTGCGGTGATGATGGCCCAGGGCAGCCAGCTCACCAACAAGTACGCCGAGGGCTACCCGGGCCGCCGCTACTACGGCGGCTGCGAGTTCGTCGACCAGGCCGAGCAGCTGGCCATCGACCGCGTCAAGCAACTGTTCGGCGCCGACGCGCACGGCTGGGGCGCCAACGTGCAGGCGCACTCGGGCGCGCAGGCCAACGAGGCCGTGTTCATGGCCTTCATGAAACCCGGCGACACCTTCATGGGCATGAACCTGGCCGAAGGCGGCCACCTCTCGCACGGCATGGCGCTGAACATGAGCGGCAAATGGTTCAACGTCGTGTCCTACGGCCTGAACGAGAAGGAAGAGATCGACTACGACGCGATGGAGCGCAAGGCCCACGAGTCCAAGCCCAAGATCATCATCGCCGGGGCTTCGGCCTACGCGCTGCGCATCGATTTCGAGCGCTTCGCCAAGGTCGCCAAAGACGTGGGTGCCCTGCTGATGGTGGACATGGCCCACTACGCCGGCCTGATCGCCGCCGGCGAGTACCCGAACCCGATTCCCCACGCCGACATCGTCACCAGCACCACCCACAAGAGCCTGCGCGGGCCGCGCGGCGGCATCATCCTGATGCGTCCCGAGCACGAGAAGGCGATCAACAGCGCCATCTTCCCCGGCCTGCAGGGCGGGCCGCTGATGCATGTGATCGCGGCCAAGGCGGTGGCTTTCAACGAGGCGCTGTCGCCCGGGTTCAAGGCCTATCAGCAGCAGGTGGTGAAGAACGCTGCGGCGCTGGCCGACACGCTGGTGGCGCGTGGCCTGCGCATCGTCTCGGGCCGCACCGAGAGCCACGTGATGCTGGTCGATTTGCGCGCCAAGGGCATGACCGGCAAGGCCGCCGAAGCGCTGCTGGGCCAGGCCCACATCACCGTCAACAAGAACGCCATCCCCAACGACCCCGAGAAGCCGATGGTGACCAGCGGTGTGCGCCTGGGCTCGCCGGCCATGACGACCCGCGGCTTCAAGGAAGCCGAGGCCATCCAAGTGGGCCACCTGATCGCCGATCTGCTCGACCACCCGGAAGACGAAACCGTGGTCGCCCGCGTGCGCGCCGACGTGGCCGCGCTGACCGCGGCCTTCCCGGTCTACGGCTGAACCTGGGCAGCACCACATGTCCCTCAGCACCTTCGACCTGTTCAAGATCGGCATTGGGCCGAGCAGCTCGCACACGGTCGGGCCCATGCGCGCGGCGCTGCTGTTCGCGCAGGCCCTGCGCGACGGCGGCCTGCTGCCTGCCGTGCAGTCGGTGCGTTGCGAGCTGTACGGCTCGCTCGGCGCCACCGGCAAAGGCCACGGCAGCGACAAGGCCGTGCTGCTGGGCCTGGAAGGCGAAGCGCCCGACCGGATCGATCCCGACGTGATCGCGCCGCGCCTGCTGGCCCTGCGCGCGTCGCAGACGCTGAACCTGCTGGGCATCCATCGCATCGCCTTCAACGAGCGCGAGGGCCTGAAGTTCCTGCGCAAGGCCTTGCCTTTCCACCCCAATGGCATGCGCCTCTTCGCCTTCGCGGCGGATGGCGAGCCCTTGCTGGAGAAAACCTACTACTCCATCGGTGGCGGTTTCGTCATCAACCAGGATGCCGAAGGACAACCGGCGCTGGTGCCCGACCGCAAGGTGTTGCCCCATCCCTTCACCACCGGGGACGAGCTGCTGCAGCGCTGCAAGGACAGCGGCCTGAACATCGCCCAGGTGATGTGGCACAACGAGCTGGCCTGGCGAGATGCCGACACGGTGCGCGCCGATCTGCTGCGCATCTGGGCCGTGATGCAGGCCTGCGTGAAGCGCGGTGTGGCCACCGAGGGCGTGCTGCCCGGTGGCTTCCAGGTCAAGCGGCGCGCCAGCGAGCTGCACCGCTCGCTGACCGAGCACCCGGAGGCGGCACTCAAAGACCCGCTGCAGGTGATGGACTGGATCAACCTGTACGCGCTGGCGGTCAACGAAGAAAACGCCGCCGGGGGGCGCGTGGTCACGGCGCCCACCAACGGCGCGGCCGGCATCGTGCCCGCGGTGCTGCACTACTACAGCCGTTTCGTGCCCGGTGCCAGCGAACAGGGGGTGATCGACTTCCTGCTGACCGCAGCGGCCATCGGCATTCTCTACAAGGAAAACGCCTCGATCTCGGGCGCCGAGGTCGGCTGCCAGGGCGAGGTCGGTGTGGCCTGCTCCATGGCCGCTGGCGCGCTGGCACAGGTCATGGGCGGCACACCCGAGCAGGTGGAGAACGCGGCCGAGATCGGCATGGAGCACCACCTGGGCCTGACCTGTGACCCCATCGGCGGGTTGGTGCAGATCCCGTGCATCGAGCGCAACGCGATCGCCTCGGTCAAGGCCATCAACGCCGCACGCATGGCGCTGCGCGGTGACGGCACGCACTTCGTGAGCCTGGACAAGGTCATCCGCACCATGCGCCAAACCGGCGCCGACATGATGACGAAATACAAAGAGACCTCGCGCGGAGGCCTGGCCGTGAACATCGTTGAATGCTGAACATGAAACACCCCCTGCGCCGCTTCGCGTCTCCCCCCTCAAGGGGGGCGGCACTGGCCGTCTGGCAGAGCCAGCCCGGCGGTGCCTCTGGTTTGAGCCCTGCACTCGGGGCGGTCCGCGCTCCGGCGGTATGAACAGCTGAACAGGTCAAAAGAAAGAACCCCCATGCAACATTTTTCCATCTGGTCCCTGCTGCGCAACAGCATGTCCTACCACGAGGGCTGGCAGAAGCAGTGGCGCTCGCCCGAACCCCAGCGCGAATACGACGTGGTGGTGGTGGGTGGGGGCGGCCACGGCCTGGCCACGGCCTACTACCTGGCCAAGGAACACGGCCTGCGCAACATCGCGGTGATCGAGAAGGGTTACCTGGGCGGTGGCAACACCGCGCGCAACACCACCATCGTGCGCTCCAACTACCTGTGGGACGAGTCCACCGCGCTGTACGAGAAATCCATGCAGCTGTGGGAAGGCCTGTCGCAGGACCTGAACTACAACGTCATGTTCAGCCAGCGCGGCGTGCTCAACCTCGGCCACACGCTGCAGGAGATGCGCGACATCGAGCGCCGCGTCAACGCGAACCGCTTGAACGGGGTGGACGGCGAGGTGGTCACGCCGGCGCAGATCAAGGAAATGATCCCGTACATCAACCTGAACACGCGCTATCCCGTGCTGGGCGCTTCGCTGCAGCGGCGCGGCGGCGTGGCCCGGCACGATGCGGTGGCCTGGGGCTTTGCCCGCGCGGCCGACGCACACGGCGTGGACCTGATCCAGAACTGCGAGGTCACCGGCATCCGCCGCGATGGCGGTGCCGTGGTCGGCGTGGACACGGTCAAGGGCTTCATCAAGGCCAAGAAGGTCGCCATCGTCGCGGCCGGGCATTCCAGCGTGATGGCCAGCATGGCCGACATCCGCCTGCCCATCGAGAGCAAGCCGCTGCAGGCGCTGGTGTCTGAACCGCTGAAACCCATCTTTCCCTGCGTGCTGATGAGCAACGCCATCCACGCCTACATCAGCCAGTCCGACAAGGGCGACCTGGTGATCGGCGCGGGCGTGGACCAGTACAACGGCTACGGCCAGCGCGGCAGCTTCCACACCATCGAGCACACGCTGCAGGCCATCGTGGAGATGTTCCCGCTGTTCTCGCGCGTGCGCATGAACCGCCAGTGGGGCGGCATCGTCGATGTCTCGCCCGACGCCTGCCCGATCATCGGCCTGACCCCGGTCAAGGGGCTCTACATCAACTGCGGCTGGGGCACCGGCGGCTTCAAGGCCACGCCGGGCTCGGGCTGGGCCATGGCCCACACGGTGGCGCAAGACCGACCGCACGCGCTCAACGAAGCGCTGTCGCTGAACCGCTTCTCCAACGGTCACCTGATCGACGAACACGGCGCTGCTGGCGTCGCGCATTGAGATGACCCCCCCGCGCCGCTTCGCGTCACCCCCCCAGGGGGGCGGCACTGGCCGTCCGGCAAAGCCGGCCCGGCGGTGCCCTTGGCAAAACACCGCAGCCTCCGTTCTTTGAGAAAGAAAACCATGTTGCAAATCAACTGTCCCTTCTGCGGCACGCGCGCCGAGATCGAATTCACCTGCGGTGGTGAGGGCGGCATCGTCCGTCCGCTGAACTCCGAGGCCATGAGCGACGCCGAGTGGGGCGACTACGTGTTCATGCGCAAAAACCCCAAAGGGCTGCAGCACGAACAGTGGCGCCACTCCAGCGGCTGCGGTCGCTGGTTCAACGCGCTGCGCCACACGGTGAGCTACCGGTTCGAGGCGACCTGGAAGATCGGTGAGCCGGTGCCCGCCGAGTTTGCCGCCGTCGTCAACGAAGGAGCCGCGGTATGACCACCCGTCTGTCCACCGGCGGTCGCATCGACCGCCGCCGCAGCCTCAACTTCAGCTTCAACGGCCGCGCCTACCAGGGCCTGGAAGGCGACACGCTCGCCTCGGCCTTGCTCGCCAACGGCGTGTCCATGGTGGCGCGCAGCTGGAAGTACCACCGCCCGCGCGGCATCCTGTCGGCCGGGGTCGAAGAGCCCAACGCGCTGGTGCAGCTGTTCGACGGCGCCCGCACCGTGCCCAATGCCCGCATGACCGAGGTGTCGCTGGTCGAGGGCCTGAACGCCCGCTCGATCCACGCCAAGCCCAGCATCGAGTTCGACACCGGCGCGGTCAACGGCTGGTTCTCGCGCCTGATCCCGGCCGGTTTCTATTACAAGACCTTCATGGCCTCGCAGGCGGCCTGGCACTTCTTCGAGAAGCACATCCGCGCGGCCAGCGGCCTGGGCCACTCGCCCAGCGAAGCCGACCCCGACCGCTACGAGAAGCGCTTCGCGCACTGCGACGTGCTGGTGGTCGGCGCCGGCATTGCCGGCCTGGCGGCCGCGCTGGCCGCGGGACGCTCCGGTGCCCGTGTGGTGCTGTGTGACGAGCAGGCCGAGGCAGGTGGCTGGCTGCTGTCCAGCGACGAGTCCGTCGATGGGCAGCCTGCCGTTCAGTGGGTTGCGAAGGCGCTGGCCGAACTGGCCGCGCTGCCCGACGTGACCGTGCTGCCTCGCACCACCGCCTTCGGTTACCAGGACCACGACCTCGTGACCCTGGTCGAGCGCCGCGCCGACCACCTGAGCGCCGAGCAGGCGCCGGTGTTCCGCGAGCGCCTGTGGCGCGTGCGGGCCAAGCAGGTGGTGATCGCCACCGGTGCGCACGAGCGTCCGCTGGTGTTCGGCAACAACGACCTGCCCGGCATCATGCTGGCCGGCGCGGTGTCCACCTATGTGCGGCGCTACGCCGTGCTGCCCGGGCGCAACGCCGTGGTCTTCACCAACAACGACGCCGGCTACGACGCGGCCCTGGCACTCAAGGCCGCCGGTGCCAGCGTGCAGGTGGTCGATGCGCGCTCGCAACCGTCGGGTTCGCTGAGCCAGCGGGCCAAGGCACAGGGCATTGCGGTGCTGGCCGGCCACGTCATCACTGAAGCCCGTGGCGGCCAACGCGTGAGCGCTGTGCTGGTGCAGGCCATCGACGGCCAGGACCGGCTCAGCGGCGCCGTGCGTGACATCGCTTGCGACCTGGTGGCGCTGTCGGGTGGTGTCAGCCCGGTGATCCACCTGCAGTGCCAGGCGGGCAGCAAGGCGGTGTGGAGCGACGCGCAAGCGGCCTTCCTGCCGGGCGCTCCGGCGCAGTCTGAAATGTCGGCCGGTGCCTGCGCCGGTCAGCTCACGCTCAAGGCCAGTGCCGACGATGGCGCGGCCGCAGGTGCCCAGGCGCTGAAGGCGCTGGGCCTGTCGGCCAACGCGACTGCTCCGGTCGTGGCGGCGCAGGACGCGGGCAGCATCCGCGCCCTCTGGCTGGTGCCACACGCCATGCCGGTGAGCCGCGCGCCCAAACAGTTCGTCGACCTGCAGAACGACGTCGCGGCCTCCGACATCCACCTCGCGGTGCGCGAGGGTTTCGAGTCGATCGAGCACGTCAAGCGCTACACGGCCATGGGCTTCGGCACCGACCAGGGCAAGACCGGCAACATCAACGGCATGGGCATCGTGGCCCAGGCGCTGGGCAAGTCCATTCCCCAGGTCGGCACCACCACCTTCCGCCCGAACTACACGCCGGTGACTTTTGGTGCGCTGGCCGGGCTGGAACTGGGCGACGCCTTCGATCCGATCCGCACCACCGCCATGCACGACTGGCACGTGAAGCAGGGCGCGCTGTTTGAAGACGTGGGGCAGTGGAAGCGCCCCTGGTACTACCCCCGCAAGGGAGAAGACCTGCACGCCGCCGTGGCCCGCGAAACCCTGGCCGTGCGCAACGGTGTGGGCACGCTGGACGGCTCCACGCTGGGCAAGATCGACATCCAGGGCCCGGACGCGAGCGTGCTGCTCAACTGGATCTACAGCAACGCCTGGTCCAAGCTGGAGATCGGCAAGTGCCGCTACGGCCTGATGCTCGATGAGAACGGCATGGTGTTCGACGACGGCGTGACCGTGCGCCTGGCCGAAAACCACTACCTGATGCACACCACCTCCGGCGGCGCGGCGCGCGTGCTGGCCTGGATGGAGCGCTGGCTGCAGACCGAGTGGCCGCACCTCAAGGTCTACCTGACCAGCGCCACCGACCACTGGTCCACCTCCATCGTGGCCGGCCCCAAGAGCCGCGCGGTGTTGCAGAAGATCTGCAGCGACGTGGACTTCGACGACACGGCCTTTCCCTTCATGTCGTACCGCGAAGGCACGGTGGCCGGTGTCAAGGCCCGCATCATGCGCATCAGCTTCTCGGGCGAGCGCTGCTACGAGGTCAACGCCGCGGCCGAAGACGGCCTGCGTGTGTGGGAAGCCATCCACGCCGCCGGTGCCGAGCACGGCATCACGCCCTACGGCACGGAGACCATGCACGTGCTGCGTGCCGAGAAGGGCTACATCATCATCGGCCAGGACACCGACGGTTCCGTCACCCCGATGGACCTCGGCATGGGCGGCCTGGTCACCAAGACCAAGGACTGCCTGGGCAAGCGTTCGCTCACCCGCGAAGACACGGCGCGCAGCAATCGCAAGCAACTCGTCGGCCTGCTGCCGGACGACCCCAGCCTCGTGCTGACCGAGGGCGCACAGATTCTCAACGAGGCACCCACCGGCCCCACCGCCCCCATGGTCGGGCACGTCACCTCCAGCTACATGAGCCCGACGCTGGGCCGGTCCATCGCCATGGCCTTGGTCAAGGGTGGACTGGGCCGCATGGGCGAGCGCGTCCACATCTCCCAGGTGGGCCCCAACGGCCCCGTCGTCCACACCGCCACCATCGCCAGCCCGGTCTTCTTCGATCCCAAAGCGGAGCGCCAAAATGCTTGATACCTCACAGCGCCCTGTGGCGCCCATGGACCGTGTGCCCACCACCCGTGCCTCGACCGGGCAGTCCTTGCTGGCCGGCTGGCGCCATGGACAGTCCGTGCTCAATCTTCGCGGCAACCCGGACGACACGGCCTTCCGCGACGGCGTGTCGCAGGCCCTCGGCCTGGACCTGCCCACGCAGGCCTGCACCACGGTCGCCAACGACACGCACCGGCTGGTCTGGGTCGGGCCGGACGACTGGTTCGTCATCGGGCCAAAGGGCCAGGCGGGCGCCATCGAAGCGGCGCTGCGCGAAGCCCTGGCGGGCCAGCACGTGGCGGTCACCGACGTCAGTGGCGGCTACACCGTGCTGCACCTGAGCGGCACCCCGGTGCGCGAGGTGCTCGCGCAGGGCTGCCCGCTGGACCTGCACCCGCGCGTGTTCGGCCCGGGGGCCAGCGCCGGCTCGGTGTTCTTCAAGGCCTCGGTCTGGCTGTGGCAGGCCGACGACGCACCGGTCTACGAGGTGCTGGTGCGCAGCAGCTTCCGGGGCTACGTCTGGCTGATGCTGGAACGCTGCACGCAGGAATGTGGCCTGGTGACGCGCCGCTTCACATGAACACGCGTTGGACGGTCCGGATCGAACGGCTGGAGACCCGCCTGCCGGTGGGGATCTATGCCGAAGAACGGGACCAGCAGCCGATCTGGATCAGCCTCACGGCCAGCGGGCTGGCGCCTGCCGCGCCAGACGCGCTGGACGGCTGCCTGGACTACGAACCCCTGTGGCGCTGGTTGACGCAGGTGTGGCCCAACACGCCTCACACCCCGCTGCTGGAGACCCGCATTAACCAGGTGATCGGCTACGTGTTCGGGCTCGACCCGCGCATCGACGAGGTCTGGGTCGGCCTGTACAAGCAGCGCGTGAGCCTGGGCGCGCTGGCGGTCGGCATGGAGCGCGCATCGACCCGGACCGAGTTCGAGGCCCTGCATTTGCAGGCGGCCGAGACGGATGCCCTTCTTCAATCCCTCACACAAGACCTTGAAACCTATGCAAGCCTCGCCCAATGAATCGTCCCGCTACGTGCTGACCCTGGCGGTGGCCAGCGCGCAGGGCCAGGTGGCGGCCATGGTGGCCCTGCTGGAGCGGCACGGTGCCTACATCGAAGAATTCGCGGTGTTTGACGACGCGTTGGTGTCGCGCTTCTATGTGCGCATCGTGTTCCGGCTGGAGGGGCTGAAGGCTTCCGGGATCAGCGCGCTGCGCGAGGCCTATGCCCAATTGATGGACGGCTTCGACGGCGCGGAAGGCGCCATCCACGACCTCAGCCGCCCGACACGGGTGCTGATCATGGTGTCCAAGGCCGACCACTGCCTGCGCGACCTGCTGGCGCAGTGGCGCCGCAGGGAACTGAACATGGACATCGTGGCCGTGGTGTCCAACCACGCCGACCTCGGGCCGCTGGCCATGGCCGAAGGCATCCCGTTCCACCACCTGCCCATCACGGCCGGCACCAAGCCGCAGCAGGAGGCGCAACTGCTCCAATGCATCGAGCAACACGAGGCCGAGCTGGTGGTGCTGGCGCGCTACATGCAGGTGCTGTCGGAAGACATGTGCGAGAAGCTGGCGGGCCGCGTCATCAACATCCACCATTCCTTCCTGCCCGGCTTCAAGGGCGCGCGCCCTTACGAACAGGCGCACGCGCGTGGCGTCAAGCTGATCGGCGCCACCGCCCACTTCGCCACCAGCGACCTGGACGAGGGGCCGATCATCGAACAGGCCCTGGAGCGCGTGGACCACGCCTTCAGCCCTGAGCAGTTGCTCAGCACGGGGCGCAACGTCGAGTGCCTGGCCCTGGGCCGCGCCTTGCGCTACGTGCTGGAGCACCGGGTGTTCATCAACGGGCTGCGCACGGTGGTGCTGAGATGAGCATGCCCATGGGCCAGGGACGGTTCACCTGGAGGGTGGCGGCAGCGCAGATCGGGTGCCATGCAATGACCGTTGCCAGAGACGGGGCAGGGTCTCTGGTGACCGCATGAGTTCCTGCAACGTGAACTCGGACCGTCCGGGCAAGAAAGAAGCCCCAAGGCGTTGATTCCTAAGGGCTTTTTTTCTTCCGGGACGTCTTGCAGCTTCCCGGAAATTTCACATGGTGGAGACGAGGAGGATCGAACTCCCGACCTTCGCATTGCGAACGCGACGCTCTCCCAGCTGAGCTACGTCCCCACGAACAGACGAGATGTTAGCAAAGGCACCCGGCTTGCGGTGCATTCTTTCAGCGGGGGTGGGCCTTGTCTTTGGGCGAGCGTTCCATCGTGAGCTCCACGCGGCGGTTGTGCACGCGGTCCACCGGGTTGTCGCGCGCGGCGAGCGGGCGGGTGTCGGCAAAGCCCGAGGCCTGCACGCGCTGCGGTGCGACGCCGCGCTCGATCAGGTAGCGCGCGACGCTGGCGGCGCGGGCGGTGGACAGCTCCCAGTTGGAGGGAAAGCGCTCGCTGCTGATCGGCATGCTGTCGGTGTGGCCTTCAACCACCAGGCGCAGGTCGGGGTCGGCGTTGAGCAGGGGAATCAGGCGGTCGAGCACGGGATGACCCGACCCGGTGAGCCCGGCAGCGCCGGAGTCGAACAGGATCTCGCTGCTGATGCGAAACCGCACCGCGTCGTCTTCCAGGGTCACCACGATGTCGTTGCCCAGCTGATCGAGCGGGAACCCGTTGATCGTCTGGGGGGGCGGTGGGGCGGGCGCCTCGGTGGCCGGCACCGTGACCGGCAGCGGCACGGGGGGCACGATGCTGGCGACGGCGGGCGCCGGTGCGGTGGCGGGGGCCTCCGGCGCGGCGGTGGCCTGCGCCGGTGCCGGGGCGGTGTCGGTCGGCTTCTTGCCGTCTTTGGGGCCGGACATGGCGAGCATCACGACCATGAGCACGAGGATCAGGGTGATCACGTCCAGGTAGGTGATCAACCAGCCGTCTTCTTCGGGCTCGGCGCGGGTGTCCACGTGCCAGCGGCGGTAGCGGCCGACGCTGGTGGAGACCCTGGGCGTGCGGGTGGGGGTCGGGACCGGGTGGATGGTGGCTGGCATGCTGTCAGCGGCGAGCGGTTTGGGTTTGTCCATCAAAAATCTCGTCATCGAACTGCGCGACAAAGGCCTTGAGGGTTTCGCGCATCAGCGCCGGGCTGCGGCCCACACACATCATCGAGATGCCTTCGAGCACCATGTTCATCAGCACCAGGCGCTGCTCGGTGCGGCGCTCCAGTTTGACCGCGATCGGCTTGAACACCAAGTTGGCGAGCAGCACGCCGTAGAAGGTGGTGACGAGGGCGATGGCGAGTTGCGAGCCGATGGCCGTCATGTCGCCGTCGCCCACGAGGTCCATCAGGTTGATCAGGCCGAGCAGGGTGCCCAGCATGCCGAAGGCCGGTGCGTAGCTGGCCATGACGCGAAAGAGCTGCGCCTCTGCGGTTTCGCGCTGGCGCAGGTGGGCGATGCGCCACTGCAGCAGGTCGATGATTTCTTCTTCGGGCGTGCGGTCGATCACCAGCTGCACGCCGGTGCGCAGGAAAGGGTTGGTCACCAGTGCCAGCGACTTTTCCACCGCCTGCAGGTCGCCCTGGATCCACAGCCGCGAGAGGCCCACCAGCTCCTCGATATCGTTCTTGGTGTCCAGGCGGTCTTCGCGCAGGACCTGGCCCACCAGGTGGAACACGCGCAGCACCTCGCGCAGCGGGTAGCTCAGGAAGGTGGCCGCGAGCGTGCCGCCGAGCACGATGGCGATGCTGGGAGCGTCGATGAAATTCCACGGGTTGTCGGAGGCAAACAGCAGGATGACGGCCATCAGCAAGACGCTGGCCACCATGCCAATGAGGGTGGAGGGGTTCACGCGGGGGGTCTCTTGGGAGTGGTGTGCATACCCCAAGGATTCTCGGCACACCCCCAAACGGGGTGCGCCGGAAAAGGAGGGCTTCTGCCCCCCAGTTCTCTATCGCATCCCGTTGCGGCTGGCCAGCTCCATGAACAGGGCCGAGTGGTCCAGATCGGCCAGGCCGTGGTCGGCGGCCTGTGCGAACAGCTGTTCGAACAGGGCGGTGATGGGTGCCTCGAAGCCGATCTCGCTGGCGGTGGTGAGCGCATTGCGCATGTCCTTGAGCTGCACGGCCACGGCCCCGCGCTTGGCGAAGTCGCGCTCGATCATGCGCTGGCCGTGCACCTGCAGGATGCGGCTGTCGGCGAAACCGCCGCTGATGGCCTGCTTGACCTTGCCCATGTCGGCACCGCCTTTTTCGCACAGCAGCAGGGCTTCGGCCACGGCGCCGATGGTGATGCCCACGATCATCTGGTTGGCGAGCTTGGCCAGCTGGCCCGCGCCGTGGGGCCCCACGTGGGTGGCGCGGCCGAGGTGCTCGAACACGGGCAGCGCGCGCTCGAAGTCGGCGGGTTTGCCGCCGGCCATGATGGCCAGCGTGCCGGCTTCGGCGCCCACCGTGCCGCCCGACACCGGGGCGTCCAGGTGGCTCACGCCGATGGCGGCGAGCCGGGCGGCGTGGTCGCGCGCCTGGCGCGGCTGGATGGACGACATGTCGATCACCAGCGTGCCCGGGCGCAGGCCGCCGGTCGTGCCCTGCTCGAACAGCACGCTCTCGACGATGCTGCCGTCCTCGAGCAGGCAGATCACGATGTCGGCCTGGGCCACGGCCTGAGCCGGGGTGTCGGACACCTCGGCGCCGAAGGGCTGCAGGCGCTCGGCTTTGGGGCGCGAGCGGTTCCAGGCAAAGACGCGGTGGCCGGCTTCGCACAGGCGGCGGGCCATCGGAAAACCCATCATGCCGATGCCGAGCACGGCGATGGAAAGCGGGGTGGATGCAGCGTGGGTCATGGGAAAAGTGTAGGCGCAGGGTGTGCGCGGGATCGGTGGAGAGGGATAAAAAATGCGGTTTCCGGGCGCTGCCCGGAAACCGCATGAAGTGGTTCAACGAACCACGGAGTGATGGGGTGCGGGGCCGGTGGGGTGGGTGTCCATGTGGGCGCCGAGGTAGGCGCTGGCCTGGCCGCTGTGCTCGCGCATCAGGGCCTCGGCGCGCTCGCCGTCGCCCTCGGCCACGGCCGCGGCGATGGCCTCGTGTTCGTCCCAGACCGGGCCGCGCAGCGTGTGGTGGCGCAGGGCTTCGCCCATGGCGCGGCGGATGTGGTGCCAGTGCAGCAGCGCGCTCTGCTCGATCAGCGGGTTGGCCGATCCCTGGTAGAGGGCGCGGTGGAAGGCGAGGTCGGCGTCGATCATGGCCTTGATGTCGCCCCGGCCCACCGCCTCGCGACCCCGCGTGATCAGGGCGGGGTCGATGCGGGTGCGGCGGGCGGCGGCCAGGCGCGCGGCCAGCACGTCGAGCGCGCCGCGCACCTCGTACACCTGCGCGATCCAGGCGGCGTCCAGCAGCGCGACCTGCAGACCGCGGCTGCGGCCGTTGGACGCGCCAGCCAGCGGCGCGTCGTGCACGAAACCGTCGCGCTTGAGCAGGCGCAGCGCCTGCATCACCGGCTGGCGCGACACCGCGAGGCGCTCGGCCAGCTCTTCCTGGGTGATCCGCTGCCCGGGCGCCAGCGAGCCCTCGCTGATGGCGTCGAGCAGGGCGCGGTAGACCTGATCGACCAGATCGGGCGCGGTTTCCAGTTGCAGGAGTTGGGCGGTCATGGGTCGTATTCTGTACTCCGAATACAGAATACATCAATTCGGACTCACTGGTGTGACAGGGTGTGTCACCGGGCTGCAGGACAATGCCGCTCCATGAACGACGCCCAACACACCGACCCCGCCTGGCTCGACAGCCAGTACAACAACCGCGCCCGCGTGCCCGAGCACGTCCAGCACTTCGAACGCTGGGCGGCCAGGTCGCGCCAGGCGAGGGCTGAGCTGGGTGGCCTGCTGGACGTGGCCTACGGTCATGAGCCAGGGGAGACGCTGGACATCTTCCCCCCGCGCCAGAAGGCCGGCGCGCCGCTGGCACCGGTGCTGGTGTTCATCCACGGGGGCTACTGGCGCAGCCTGGACAAGGCGGACCACAGCTTCCTGGCCCCCGCTTTTGTGAACAAGGGCGCTTGTGTCGTGGTGCCCAACTACGCGCTGTGCCCGGCGGTGACGATCCCCCAGATCACGCTGCAGATGGTCAAGGCGCTGGCCTGGGTGTACCGCCACATCGCGGTCCACGGCGGCGACCCGCGCCGCATCTCGGTGGTCGGCCACTCGGCCGGCGGACACCTCGCGGCCATGCTGCTGGCCTGCGAGTGGGACCGCTACGCGAGCGACCTGCCGCTCGATCTGGTGAACAACGCGCTGTCGATCTCAGGCCTGTTCGATCTGGAACCGATGCGCCACACGCCCAGCGTGCGCGACGCCCTGCGCCTCACGCCGGAGCAGGTGCGCATGGCCAGCCCGGCCTATCTGCCCCGTGTGCCGCAGGAGGACGAGCGGGGCGTGCTGCTGAGCGTGGTGGGCGGCGACGAGAGCAGCGAATTCCTGCGCCAGAACCACCTGATCCGCGAGACCTGGGGCGAGGCGCTGGTGCCCATCTGCGAAACCCTGCCAGGCCTCAACCACTTCAGTGTGCTCGACGCGCTGATCCAGCCACGCCACCGCCTGAATGGCCTGGCCATGCAACTCCTGAAGGCATAGGCCCATCCCCGAGCCGCCTGCGGCACGAGGGCGGGGCGTCACATGATGTTCGCGTTGTCCCCGCCCAGAATCACGTAGTTCACCTTGCGCACGTCCATCAGCTTGGTGCCGCCCGAGTAGCTGATGGAGCTCTGCACGTCCTGCTCCATCTCGATCAGTGTCTCGGCCAGCGGGCCCTTGATGGGTTCCAGGATGCGTTTGCCTTCGACGTGCTTGTACTCGCCCTTGTTGAAGTCACTCGCCGAGCCGTAGTACTCCTTGAACAGCTCGCCATCCACCTCGACCGTCTGGCCGGGCGACTCTTCGTGCCCCGCGAACAGCGAGCCGATCATCACCATGGTGGCGCCGAAGCGCACGCTCTTGGCGATGTCGCCGTGGCTGCGGATGCCGCCGTCGGCAATGATGGGTTTGGTCGCCACGCGGGCACACCACTTGAGCGCGCTGAGCTGCCAGCCGCCGGTGCCGAAACCGGTCTTGAGCTTGGTGATGCAGACCTTGCCAGGACCCACACCCACCTTGGTGGCGTCTGCGCCCCAGTTCTCCAGATCGATCACCGCCTCGGGCGTGGCCACGTTGCCGGCGATCACGAAGCTGCTCGGCAGCCGCGCCTTGATGTAGCCGATCATGTCGCGCACGCTGTCGGCGTGGCCGTGGGCGATGTCGATGGTGATGTACTCGGGCACCAGGCCCTCGGCCGCGAGCGTGTCCACCGTGGCGCGGTCCGGGGCTTTCACGCCCAGCGAGATCGAGGCGTACACACCGGCCGCGTGCATGTCGCGCACGAACTGGATGTTGTCCAGGTCGAAGCGGTGCATCACGTAGAAGTAGCCGCTCTGCGCCATCCAGAGGCAGATCTTCTGATCCACCACGGTCTTCATGTTGGCCGGCACCACCGGCAGGCGGAACGTGCGCCCACCCAGCGCCACGCTGGCGTCGCATTCCGAGCGGCTTTCCACGCGGCACTTGCGCGGCAGCAGCAGGATGTTGTCGTAGTCAAAAATTTCCATTTGAAACCAGGCTCCAGAAAACTGTTGTGGATGAACAGGGAGAGCGCTTGGCTTGGGTCCGGTCTTCTGTCGGGCGGAAATCCATCCGGCCAAAAAGAAACCGGGCGCAAGAATCTTGGGCCCGGTGATTGATTCTAGGCGCTTCGATGCGCGCGGCACAGGGCTGCGGTCGGGTGCCGGGTTTATAGCGGTCATACGCCGGCGCATATATACCCGGCGCAGCATCCCGGCTTCCTACAATCGACACCATGTTGTTTGAAGAATCCGTTGTCCCGTCCCCGCTGCTCGCGGGCCTCAATGCCGAACAGGGCGCCGCCGTCACGCTGCCCGCCGAACACGCGCTCATCCTCGCCGGCGCCGGCTCGGGCAAGACCCGTGTGCTCACCACCCGCATCGCCTGGCTGCTGCAGACCGGGCAGGTCACGCCCGGCGGCGTGCTGGCCGTGACCTTCACCAACAAGGCCGCGAAGGAAATGATGACGCGGCTCTCCAGCATGCTGCCCGTCAACGTGCGCGGCATGTGGATCGGCACCTTCCACGGCCTGTGCAACCGCTTCCTGCGCGCGCACCACAAGCTGGCGAACCTGCCGCAGACCTTCCAGATCCTCGACACGCAAGACCAGCTCTCGGCGGTCAAGCGCCTGTGCAAGCAGTTCAACGTGGACGACGAGCGTTATCCCCCCAAGCAGATCCAGTACTTCATCAGCGGCTGCAAGGAAGACGGCCAGCGCCCGGGCGACGTGGTCGCGCGCGACGAGGAGACGCGCAAGAAGGTGGAGCTGTACGCGCTGTACGAAGAGCAGTGTCAGCGCGAAGGCGTGGTGGATTTCGGCGAGCTGATGCTGCGCTCCTACGAAGTGCTGCGCGACAACGACCCGGTGCGCGAGCACTACCAGCGCCGCTTCAAGCACATCCTGATCGACGAGTTCCAGGACACCAACCGCCTGCAGTACGCGTGGATCAAGATGTTCAGCGCGCCGCCGCTCGAAGGGCTCACGCCTTCGGGCAATGCGGTGTTCGCCGTCGGCGACGACGACCAGAGCATCTACGCCTTTCGCGGTGCGCGCGTGGGCAACATGACCGACTTCGTGCGCGAGTTCCGGGTGCGGCACCAGATCAAGCTGGAGCAGAACTACCGCAGCGTCAGCAACATTCTCGACTCGGCCAACCAGCTCATCAGCCACAACAGCCACCGCCTGGGCAAGAACCTGCGCACCGACGCGGGCGCGGGTGAGCCCGTTCGCGTGTACGAGGCGGTGAGCGACTTCGCCGAAGCGCAGTGGATGGTGGACGAGATGAAGCAGCTCGCGCGCGAGGACATGCCCAAGAGCGAGATGGCCGTGCTCTACCGCAGCAACGCGCAGAGCCGGGTGGTCGAAACCGCGCTGTTCAACGCCGGCATGCCCTACCGCGTGTACGGTGGCCTGCGTTTCTTCGAGCGCGCCGAGATCAAACACGCGCTGGCCTATTTGCGCCTGCTGGAGAACGCCAACGACGACACGAGTTTTCTGCGCGTGGTGAACTTCCCGCCGCGCGGCATCGGCGCGCGCAGCATCGAGCAACTGCAGGACGTGGCGCGCACCAGCGGCTGTTCGCTGCACGACGCGGTGAGCGCGGTGACCGGCCGCGCGGGCGCGGCCATCGGCGGCTTCGTCGCCAAGCTCGATGTGCTGCGCGAGCGCTCGGTGGGCATGACCCTCTCCGAGATCATCGAGCTGGTGCTGGATCACAGTGGATTGATCGAGCACTACCGCGCTGAGCGGGAAGGGCAGGACCGGGTGGAGAACCTGGAAGAGCTGGTGAGTGCGGCGAAGAGCTTTGTCGGCATCGAGGGTTTTGGGCGTGATGCGGTGGCGCGCACGGCGGACGGGGTGGCGCTGACCCAGAGCCCGGCCAGCCAGGGGCTGGACCCGGCACTGCCCGTGGTGGACGAGCCGCTGGCGCCCGACGCCGACACCGGCGAAACCATGAGCCCGCTCGCGGCCTTCCTCACCCACGCCGCGCTCGAATCCGGCGACAACCAGGCCCAGGCCGGGCAGGACGCGGTGCAACTCATGACGGTGCACGCGGCCAAGGGGCTGGAGTTCGACTGCGTGTTCATCACCGGCATGGAAGAGGGCCTGTTCCCGCACGAGAACTCCATGAGCGACCGCGACGGGCTGGAGGAAGAACGGCGCCTGATGTACGTGGCGATCACGCGCGCGCGCAAGCGCCTGTACCTCAGCCACTCGCAGACGCGCATGCTGCACGGCCAGACGCGCTACAACATGAAGAGCCGCTTTTTTGAAGAGCTGCCCGAAGCCTGCCTGAAGTGGCTCACGCCGCAGCAAGCGGCCTGGAGCCCCAGTGCGGTGGGCGGCGGTTCGGGTGGCTGGCAGGGCAACCGGGGTGGCTACGGCGCGCGCGGTGCCGGCGCGCCCGCGGTGCTGCAGCCCGCCTGGTCGCCGGGCTGGGCCTCGGGCAGCGATCCCAAGGGCCTGGGCGGCAAGAGCAACCCCGAGCCCGACCGTGGCACCGACATCAAGGCCGGCATGAAGGTCTTCCACAACAAGTTCGGCGAAGGCAAGGTGCTGGCGCTCGAAGGCGCGGGCGCCGATGCGCGGGCGCAGGTCAGCTTCTCGCGCCACGGCGTGAAGTGGCTGGCGCTGTCGGTGGCCAAGCTCACGCCGGTGGACGACTGACGGCCCATGAAAAAAGCCACCGGCGCCGAAGCGCCGGTGGCTGAAAAAACTTGCGCAGACCCTGATTGCCGCGTTGGCTATCCGCGCAAGACCCGGAGAAAACGATCAGAAGTCGTGGCGCAGGCCCAGGGCGAACAGGCGGGTGTCGGCCGTCTTCACGCCCGAACCGTCTTTCACGTTGTGCGAGCGCAGGCCACCGTACAGCTTGGTGCGCTTGGACAGGGCGTAGGTTGCACCGACGCCGAAGCCCGACGATTTGCCCGCGGTGGAACCGCCGATTTCGGTTTTGCTGGTGGCGTAGCCGACGGACAGGTTGACGTTGCCCATGGGCACGTTGACGCCCACGGTCAGTTCGTTGTCGTCGCCCTTGGCGTCATCGCCCTTGCGCGTGTTGTAGCCCGCGGAGAGGCTCAACATGCCCAGGTCGTACGAACCGGCCAACAGCATGTAGTCGTTGTCCTTGCCTTTTTCCTGCTGCAGGCCCAAAGCCACGTTCAGCGGGCCGTTCTTGTAGCCGACCTTGGCACCGACCATGTTGGCGTCGACGGTGGCGTCTTCGTCCAGCGCGTATTCGATGCCGCCGTAGACACCGCCGATCGAGGGCAGGGCGTAGGTGATCTTGTTGTTGAAGCGGCTGCTGTAGTCGCCGCCCGAACCCCAGACGCCGTTGGAGGCGGGCGTGAAGGCCGAGTCGAACACGTTGCTACTGAAGGCCAGGCCACGCACGTCGTCATAGATGGTGGAGCTGCGGCCGAGCTTCACTTCACCGAAGCCACCCGAGAGGCTCACGGTGGACTCGCCCTTCCACATCGGCTCCTGCGCGGTGCCGTCGTCGGCGTTCAGGCGGTGCTCCAGCTTGAAGCCGGCCTTCAGGCCACCACCGAGGTCTTCGGTGCCGCGAAAGCCCAGGCGCGAGGTCGTCAGACCGCCGTCGCCGCCGTTGAACAGCTTGGTCTGGCTGCCCTTGTTGAGTTCCTTGAGGCTGCCGACCGACAGGTCGACGCGGCCGTACACGGTGACGGAGGATTGGGCCATGGTGGCGCCGGAAGCGGCGAGCACGGCCAGAGCGATCAGGCTCTTCTTCATGATGTTTCCTTGATGGATTGTTTGGAACGTGTGGGGCGGATGCCCACCTGATTGCATGGAACATTCAGGTGGCGCTATTTCACTGGATGAATGTGAAAATCAGACGACGGTGTGTCACTGACGCCACGAAACGCTGTATTCCACTTTTTGACGGTAATGCCATCAAGGCCGCCCGGCGTTGAGAAAGCGAGTCCAGCCTGCTCCGTCGTTGTCGTTCACGACCCAGAGCTCGCTTTTGAACACCACCATGCCCTCGGCCTTTTCCTGCAGGTAGTTGAAGTCCTTGCGCAGGTCCTTCACCAGGGTCTTCTGCAGCACAGCGCCCTCGACCATGTCGCCCGCGTTCACGCTGTAGATCCGCTTGACCTCGGCGTTGATCGCCTGGCCTTCGCCACCCCCCTTGTCGCGTTCGAGCAGCAGCAGTCGACCGTCGTCGGTGAGTTGTATTTCCGACAGGCCCATCCAGAACTGTTGGGGGTCTTTGCTGTGCTGTTCGAGCGGGTAGACCGCGGTGGTCCAGGTGTCGGTGGGCAGGTGCAGCTTGAGGATCGCCGCCTGCGGCCGTTTGACGTCGAAGCCCCGCTGCACGGCCATGTAGAGCGTCTGCCCGTCGGCGCTGGCGGTCACGCCCTCGTAGCCCGTGCCGGTCTTGGGGCTGGCGAACCGGGCCTGCACGCTGGCGGGCAGCTTCACGCGCTGCTGCACCACGCCGGCCGTGTTCACCTTGATCAGTTCGTTGCCTTCGACCGTCGCACCCTCCGAGGCGATCCAGAAACCGTCGGCCACTTTGGCGATGCCTTCGGGGTCCACCTTGAGCGCCTGGCCGTCGGCGGTGGTGAGCAGCGTGACCTGGTCGATCACCATGCGACCCTGGGACGCCGATGAAGGGTCGATGCGGAAGATGCGTGACTGGCCGAAGGCGTTGTCGGGCACGGCGTACAGGTGGGTGCCGTCGGTGGTGAGTCCCGACAGCGCGCCCCAGGGCATGCTGTGGTCCTTCGCCACCAGCTGCGGCTCGCGCGCGGCCGGCGCGCCCTGGGCGTGAAAGCGGTAGAGGTTGAGCGAACCGTCGCCCTCGTTGGCGGTGACCAGCAGTTGCTGGCCGTCGCGCCGTTTCGTCACCGTGGTCAGCCCCTCGGGCGACAGGCCGGTCGGCAGCAGCTGAACGAAACGTGGCTGCTTCGGTTCGTCGATGCGGTGCACCTCGATGAAGGCCCCCCGCTCCGAGCCCGCGAACAGGTACGGCTTGCCGCCGAACGTGCCCGCCGCCACACCCTCGATTTCCACGCCCTTGGCCGCCGAGCGGCCGTCGGGATAGTGGCCGTGCAGCAGCGCGTTCAGCTCGGTGCGCTCGCCGGTGTCATGGACCACCTCGCCGCGGATGTTCATCAAGGTGAACCCACGCCCGCCGGGCAGCACACCTTCTTTGTCCTTCTTGCCGTCGCCTTCGTTGGCAGTGGCGAAAACGCCCGGGGCCACCCAGGCCACGGCGTCCGCTTCGCGGCGGCCGATGAAGCTGTCCTTGAACATCACCTCCTTGTCCTTCTGCAGATCGGCGTTGCCGTTGCGGACCACGCTGCCGGTGGAGAACACGCGCTCCAGCCGCGCGCGCGCCGGGTGGCTCAGGTCAAGGATCGCGACCGCGTTGTTCTCCTGCAGCGACACCACCGCCTGGCGGCCTCGGGGGTCGATGGACACAAACTCCGGCTGCGGGTCGTTGGGGTACACCACACCGGCCGTGGCCTGCAATGCCGCCACCAGTTCGATGGACTGCACGCCGGTGCTGGCGCGGCCATAGAGGTCCTGCAGGCCCACCACGTCGATGCGGCCCGGGCGCTGGCCGTCGAGCGTGGCGTCGCCTTTGGCGTCGGTCTCTTCGTCTTCGATCGCCACCACGGCGCGCAGCGTCCGCCCCTGGCCCACCAAGGCCAGCGAATCGGGCCCCACGCCCACGGTGATGTCCTTGACGTGCTGCACCGAGCGGGGATTGCGGATGTCGTACACGCGCAGCAAGCCATGGCGCGCATTGGCCACGTCGTCACCCATGCGCACCGCCGTCACGGCGTAGCGGCCGTCCGGGCTGATGGCCACCGATGTGGGCTCGCCCACGCCCATGCGCCTCACGTCCACGCGCGGCAGCAGCACAGGCTGTTCAGGACGCGTGATGTCGATCAGCCCCAGCACCCCGGCGTCGGCGCTGGTGTAGACCAGCGTCATGCCGTCGGGCGTGGCGGCCACGATCTCGGCCACGCCGTCCACCGCCAGGTGATGGACCATGGCAAACGGGCCGGCCGGCGGGACGGGCGGTGCGGAATGGGCCAGCGACGTGAAAACAAGGCCAGCCGCGAGGGCTGCGGTCAATGAGCAGAGGCGAAGGGTGTGCATGTGAAAGGGGAGCCATTGGGGAACAACCACCCAGCTTACGGGGCGCATGTGTCACCCCCGTGAAGTCCCCGGTGCCGGCGCCTTGGCATGGCGCGAAAAAAACCCTGCCGGCGGGCGCGGGCAGGGTGGTGGGGCGCGCGGCGGGCGCGGCGCGGGGAGCGGCTTCAGCCCGCGGTGGCGACCGCTGCCTGGGTGGTATCAGCGCGGGCCTGGGCATTCTGGAGGTTCACTTGCATCGACAGGTCCAGCAGCACGGCCTTGCTGGTGTAGTACCGGTCGAGCCGCCATTCCGCCATGACGTCCATCGCCAGGTTGAAGTCGTCGTAGTCCAGGCTGTACAGGTCCGACAGCAGGAACGGGGCGTCGGATTCCAGTGCGAGCACCAGGCGCGACAGGATGTCGGCAGGCGGTTGGCCGGACTTGTTTTCGATCAGCTTGCGTGCTTTTTTCAGGGCTCTCATGGCTTCGGCTCTCACAAAGGTTGGTCAAGTGGGTGGCAGACGAAAGACTTCGTTACACCTTTGAAAGAAGCATACCGGCGAGGGTCACGGGTTTGATGACGAAACTGTGACGGTGGTGTGATAGCGCGGTGACGGTCGAGAGACAGCGCCGCATCAGCGGGGGCCGCGGCGCAGCCAGTCGCGCACCTGGCCCGCCACCCAGCGTGGGTCGTCCAGCGGCAGGTCGTGGCCCGCGGCCGGGTGCGTCACCAGCGGACAGTGCCAGGCCTCGGCGATGGCCCGCGAGCAGGCGCTGTCCACCAGCTGGTCGTGTTCGCTGGACAGCAGCAGCAGAGGCACGCCGGGTGCCTGCCGCAGGGCCCGGTAGCGGGCCGCGGCGATCAGCTGGCGCACGGCGTTGCTGGCACTCACCGGGCGGTGGCGGCGCACGGCCGCCCAGTCGGGGATCACCTCTTGCAGCTGATCCGGCTGGTTGCTGGTGAGCTGCAGCACCGTCTGTTCGATGGCTTCGGGTGAGCCCCGGCCGAGGGTCAGGCGCAGCAGGGCCGGGTAGTTGCCGGGCCGCAGCCGTTGGGGCAGGGGGCTGAACGGTCGCAGGCTGGTGTTGATCAGCACACAGCCGGCCAGTTCGTCGGGCGCCACGCGCGCCCACTCGGCCGCCACCATGGCGCCGAGCGACATGGCGAGCAGGTACACCGGTGTTTCGATGCCACGGCGGGCGCGTTCGTCGCGGCACGCGGCCACCATGCCGGCCACCGAGAGCGGGCTGGTCTGGCGGTGGTGCCCGCCATTGCCCGGCAGGTCCATCGTGTGGAGGCGGACCTGAGGCAGGGCCAGCTTGAATTCGGCGGTGAAGCGGCCCCAGTGCGTCGCTTCGCGCGTCAGGCCTCGGAGGAGGATCCAGGTGCTCATGGTGGGGTTCTCCCGGTCGCTCAATACCAGTCGGCCAGCGCGTCGGCGTGGCGCTGCGGGCGCTGCTCCGCGGTCGGCGTCCAGAGGGCGTGGCTGCCCGCGGCCCGCGAGAGGAAGTCCAGCAGCGCCTGGTGGCGGCGCAGCACGCGCTGCTGGCGGTGGTTGATCAGCGGGTTGAAGATGCCCTTGCGCGAGAACAGCTGGCGCGGGTTCTTCTTGATCCAGAGCCACGAGCCCATCTCCAGCGTCAGCGGCAGGAAGGTGGTCGCCGGGTGCTCCGCACAGGCCCGCTGGTAGAGGTGGTCCCAGAGGTCGCCGTGCGTCAGGTACTGCGCGCTCTGCGGTTCGATGATGTAGGGGTGCTGGCTGTGGGCCTGGACGAAGATGTCTTTCAGCGCGTGCAGCTCGGCCAGGTGGTGAATGGGTGCCCGGGTGTGGGCGAACGGAAACCACAGGCGGTCGCGGACGCCAAAGCCCGAGTGGCAGTCCAGCGCCAGGCTGAATGGGCGGCCCAGCAGCTCGCTGCGCACCACCTCGCACAAGGCCTCGGCCTCCACCTCCAGCGGGTCTCCGAGTCGCCCCCGGTACCACGGCAGGCCCGCGCTCAGGCGCTGCCCGCCCATCAGGTGAGGCACCTTCTCCAGCGAGTCCACGGGCGCGTTGCGCATCAGGTCCACCCCGCGCGGGTTGGCGCGGGTGGCGGCCCACATGCCGCCGGGGTTGACGATGGGCATGAACACCAGGCGCACGCGCTCAAGCTGGCGCTGCAGCGTGGTGTCCCAGCGCAGGCGGGTGACGATGTTCTGCAGAAAGGCGATGACCACCTCGGCCCCGATGCGCTCCAGCCCGTGCACGCCGCCGAAGTAGCCCACGGCGGGCAGGCCGGGGTCGGGATTGCCCAGGGTGATGGCGTGGATCGGGAACGAGGGCCCGTCCGGCACAGACACACGCCGGACCTCGCGGGCCTGCAGGTGGGCGCCGCCCTGTTCGATCAGCTGCTCCAGCGCCTGCAGCTCGGGGAGGGGTCGGTGGTGGGCGTTCATGGGGTGGTCGTCACGGCGTTGTCACAGGGGGCCACTAGGGTGTTGTACACCCCCCACTTTCCAAGGTACAGCATGTTGGTCCAGAGCCTGTTGCAGCGGCGCGAGAAGCGCCTGGCGCCCCACCGCTGGGTGCACCTCGGCGTGATGGCCTGCGGGTGGGCCACGGGCCTGGTGGAGTTCCTGGCCTTGCAGCGTTCGCGCCTGCAGCGGCCGCACCACCGGGTCTTTGATGTGAAGCGGCCATCGGGCAGGGCAGGGGGCTGACAGTGCCGGCGCTGCCCGCCCTGTGCCGGCAGCATATCGGACACAGACCCCGGTCATGTGACGACAATGTGAACAGCGTGTGACCCGGCGCCGGGGCCACGCCGATGCGACAGCGCCCGAAACTGCCACGCCATTGCCACACAGCGTTTTTAGGATGGAGCGGCACCGCCCCGCGCGGCGCACCGGCCTTCTCCCCCATCTTTCTTGAGGTACCTCATGCGACTCCCCCTCCTTGGTCTGATGTTGCTCGGGCTCGTCTGTGGCTCCGCCATGGCCGCCCCGGCAGGCGACAAACACGGCCGCCACACCGACCGGCCCTCCCATGTCCAGCTCGGACCGCGCCCTTTCTTTCTGGTCGACGACATGGCCGACAGCCCGCTCAAGAACCAGCTGAAACAGTGCGCACAGCGTGGTCAGTTCACCCCGCGCGACTGGTCCATCGGCCACCGTGGTGCGGCCCTGCAGTTCCCCGAGCACACGGTGGAGTCCTACACCGCGGCGGCGCGCATGGGTGCGGGCATCGTCGAGTGCGACGTGACCTTCACCAAGGACAAAGAGCTGGTCTGCCGCCACGCGCAGAACGACCTGCACACCACCACCAACATCCTGGTCACACCGCTGGCCGCCAAGTGCACCAAACCCTTCGTGCCCGCCACGCTGGACGCCACCGGCAAGGTGGTCACGCCGGCCACCGCCGAGTGCCGCACCAGCGACATCACGCTGGCCGAGTTCAAGACCCTGCGCGGCAAGATGGACGCCTCCAACAACGCCGCCCGCACCCCCGCCGAGTACCTGGGCGGCACGGCCAACTTCCGCACCGACCTGTACTCTGGCCCCAGCAGCGGCACGCTGATGACCCACGCCGAGAGCATCGAGCTCTTCAAGCGGCTGGGCGTGAAGATGACGCCCGAGCTGAAGAGCGCGAGCGTGACCATGCCCTTCGACGGCTTCACGCAGGATGCCTACGCGCAGAAGATGATCGACGAGTACAAGCGCGCCGGCGTACCGCCGCGCCACGTGTTCCCGCAGTCGTTCAACATCAACGACGTGGTGTACTGGGTGCGCAACGAAGCCGCGTTCGGCAAGCAGGCGGTCTACCTGGACGACGCCAACACCGTGGCCGACCTGCCCGGCTACAACGAGCTGGCGGGCTACAAGTCGATGGGCATCAACATCTGGGCGCCGCCGCTGTTTGCGCTCATGGCCACCGACGCCGCGGGCAAGATCGTGCCCTCGCAGGCCGCGCGCGACGCCAAGGCGGCCGGGCTGGGCCTCATCACCTGGTCGCTGGAGCGCGCCGGCATCCTGGCCGACGGCAACAACGGTTTCTACTACCAGACGGTGGACTCGGCGCTCACCAGCGAAGGCGAGATGCTGCGTGTGCTGGACGTGCTGGCCAAGGACGTGGGCGTGATGGGCGTGTTCTCCGACTGGCCCGCCACCACCACCTTCTACGCCAACTGCGCCGGACTGCGTTGAACAGGAGCACCCCCCGCGCCGCTTCGCGTCACCCCCCTCCAGGGGGGCGGCACTGGCCGTCCGGCGAAGCCGGCCCGGCGGTGCTTCTGGGGCTGGATGCATCGCTTCTCACGTCGCGAATGGTGCAGGGCTCCTGAAAAGCAGGTCCGAGGTCGAGGCAGCAGGGCGCTCGGGCGCCCCGCCTTGCAACAGGCCGGCCAGGATCTCCGGGATCTCGAACAGTGCCCGGTTGTGGATCTGGCGCACGCTGGCGCGGTAGGTGTCGAGGTCGCCCAGCAGCTGCGCCACGCCCCGGTCGATCGAGCGGAAGCTGCGCAGCACCAGCCCGACCCGGTTCTCCACGATCCATTGCGCGTTGTAGCGCTCCTGCGGCATGGTCCAGGCGTTGTTCACCACGATCACCGGCAGCTTCTGCTGCACCGCCTCGCTCACGCTGCCCGGCCCCGGCTTGCCGATCAGAAAGTCCGCCAGCTGCATGTAGCGCGGGATGTCCGCACTGAACCCCACCACGAGGCGCGGCGCTCCCTGGGGCAGCGCGCGCAAGGCGTTGGCGAGCTTCTGGTTGTGGCCGCAGACCAGGATCAGCTGCGTGTCGATCAGCCGTTCGGCGATGCCCAGCATGGCTTTAGAGCCGTGGCCGCCGAACAGCACCAGCCCGGTCGGTCGCCCCGGGTCCAGCCCCAGGCGGCGCTGTTCGTCGGCCCGGTTCAGGGTGCCGGGCCGGTAGAACTCGGGGCGCAGGATCATGCCCGAGGTGGCGTGCACATGGTGCGCGTCGTGGCCTTGTGCCCGGGCCTGTTCCACCGCCCGGGGCGTGCCGCACACCACGTGTTGCAAGGGGTGGCGCTCGATCCAGAAGTGGGGCGGGAAGTCGGCGAGATCGGTCAGCACGGTGACGTACGGCACACCCGGCCGGGCCGCGTCCAGGCTCTCGCAGAGCGCGCGGTTGAAGTTGGGGATCAGCGACACCACCAGGTCGGGCCGCGTGGTCTGCCAGTGCCACCGCAGGCGCCGCAGCAGGGCGGGGTGCGCCACGCGGATCAGGCTTTGCAGCAGCTTGAGCTCCTGGGCCATGCCCAGCGTCCAGCCTCGCGCGAGGCGCTGGTTGTACCAGTCCTCCGGGGCCTTGCCGGTGAGGCGCTTGAAGCGGCCCGACGGGTCGAGCACCTCGAACAGGTTGACCAGGCGCACGTCCCAGGGGCGGCCCTGTTCGCGCAGCACAGATTGAAGCGCGAGCGCCGACGAGCGGTGCCCGCCACCGGCGTTGAAATAGATCAGCTGGACCGTTGTCATGGTGTGCCTGCGGGTGGGTGGGCGGCGGGTTGCAGCAGCGCTTCGCCCATGCGGATGCGGTGGCCGTTCTGCAGCGTGGGGTCCAGCGCCAGGCCCGACGGCGCCAGCACCAGGATGGTGGAGCCGTGTTCGAACCAGCCGAGTTCCTCGCCCTGCCGGTAGCGGGCCGAGCAGGGCAGCTGGTGGGGGCCGCGGTAGCGCAGGTTGAGCGGAACGTCGAGCGCGCGCAGGCGCATGCTGGCCACCAGGATGGCGGCCACCGGCACGAGCACCAGCAGGCCGCCGTCGGCCAGGCGCAGCCGCAACACGGCGCGTTCGTTGCGGCAAAACAGGCGCTCCACGCGCTGGAGCGCGATCGGGTTGACGTTCCAGGTGTCGCCGCTGAGGTAGGTCACGTGTTCCAGCGTGGCGTCGCAGGGCGCGTGAAAGCGGTGGTACATGCTGGAGGTGAGCCGCAGCGTCACGTAGATCCCGCCCTGCAGCTGCCGCGCCAGCTCGCGCCCGGGCGCGTTGTCGCCCAGCAGGTCGAGCAGCCGGTAGGGGAAGCCCTTGGCCTGGAACAGCTGGGCGTCCGTGCCGTACTGCAAGGCCTCGATGCGGCCGCAGGCGCCCACGATGCCGTCGCTCGGGCTGGTCAGCACACCGGGCCGGCCGTCGAGCGGGCGCAGGCCGGGCTTGAGTTCGCGGGTGAAGCAGTCGTGCAGGCTGTCGAAGTGGGATTGTTTGGCCTCGCTCAGGTCGAGGTCGGAGAAGGTTTTCCAGACCGCCATCGACGTGCCACGCACCCAGGGGTGGCGGATGCGGCTCCACCAGCCCATGAAGCGCGTGAGCGCGATGCGCGGCACACGGTTGGTCAGCAGGAAATTCAGGTCTTCGTTCAGCGCCAGGCGCTGAGCGGCGGCTCGCAGGTTCATACGGGTGTCATGGGGGTGAAATAGAAACGCGGGATTGCAGTCACGGAGCAGTCATCGCCATGCCCTTTTTCGAATACGCCCTCCCGGCCGCCGCGCTCGCGCTGGGCCTGCCAGCGCTCAAGCGCCGCCTCGACCTCTCGCGCGCCAAACACCGCTCGCTCGCCGGCCATTCGCGTCTGGCCAAGCGGCTGGCGCGGCTGCTGCCGGGCTACGCCTACGACGAACAGAAGTTCTTCAACTGCGACGGGGTGTCCGATGAGGTCGCGCAGCTGCGGCGCGCGGCCTTCGAGACGCTGTGCGCCGGTTTCGCCCAGCGCTACGCCAAGACCCTGGCGCTCACCGCGCAGGCGCGCGAAGGACTGGCCGATTTGCAGTTCACCGGCCAATACCGCGTGCCCTTCCAGTTCAGCCCCATCGTGAGCGCGCGGCTGAAGGTGGGTGCCTTCGTGCAGTCGGCCGAGGGCGTGAGCCTGACCGACCTGGATGGCAACCGCTTCATCGATCTCACCGGCTCCTACGGCGTCAACGTGTTCGGCGTGGACTTCTACAAGGCCACCATGACCGAGGGCGCGGCGCTGGCGCAGGACCTCGGGCCGGTGCTCGGGGCTTACCACCCTTGCGTGGCCGACAACATCGCGCGGCTGCGCGCGATCTCGGGGATGGACGAAGTCTCGTTCCACATGTCGGGCACCGAGGCGGTGATGCAGGCCGTGCGCCTGGCGCGTTACCACACACGCCGCAAACACCTGGTGCGTTTCTGCGGCGCGTACCACGGCTGGTGGGAAGACGTGCAGCCCGGCCCGGGCAACCCGCTGCCCCCGCGCGAGACCCACACCCTGGCCGACCTGAGCGAGCGCAGCCTGCAGGTCTTGCGCACGCGCAAGGACATCGCCTGCGTGCTGGTCAACCCGCTGCAGGCCCTGCACCCCAACCGCAACGCCCCGGCCGACTCGGCGCTGGTCGACAGCAGCCGCCAGGCCGGCTACGACAAGGCCGCCTACACCGCGTGGCTGCAGCGCCTTCGCGAGGTCTGCACCAAGCGCGGCATCGTGCTGATCTTCGACGAGGTGTTCCTCGGATTCCGGCTCGCGCCGGGCGGCGCGCAGGAATACTTCGGCGTGAAGGCCGACATGGTCACCTACGGCAAGACGCTGGCCGGCGGTTACCCGGTGGGCGTGGTCTGCGGGCGCCACGATCTGATGCAGCGCTACCGCCCCGAGCGCCCGGCCGACCTGTGCTTCGCGCGCGGCACCTTCAACGCCCACCCATACGTCATGGGCGGCATGAACGCATTTTTGCGGCGCCTGGACACCCCCGATGTGCAGGCCATCTATGAGGGGCAGGAGGCGCGCTGGGACGCGCGCGCGCTGCGCTTCAATCAGACCATGGCCGCTGAGGGCCTGCCCATGCGCGCGGCGAACATGCACAGCATCTGGACCATCGGCTACACCGAGCCCTCGCGCTACAACTGGCTGCTGCAGTACCACCTGCGCTGGCACGGTCTGGCCCTGAGCTGGGTGGGCACCGGGCGATTGATCTTCAGCCTGAACTTCAGCGACGAAGACTTCGATCAGGTGCTGCAGCGCTTCGTGCTCGCCGGCCGCGACATGCGGGCGCAAGGCTGGTGGGGGCAGGGCGGCGGGCCGAGCAACAAGGCCATCCGGCGCGGCATCCTGCGCGAGGTGCTCGGCGCTCTGCTGGGGCGATGAACCGTTCAAGGCAGGCGGCCGCGAGCGGTGGGTGATCAGCCGCGGCCGCCGTGGTAGGCCGGATCGATCCACTCGCCGCGCAGCAGGTGCAGCGGGGCCTTGTGGTACAGCTTGATGTCGTGGAAGGGGTCGGTCAGGATCTTGGTCATCCACACCAGACCGGTCCGCACGTCCTGGATGAAAAACAGGTGCACCGTGCGGAACAGCAGGCCGCCCACCCCCAGCGCCAGCCAGGCCACGCCGACCTGGCGCAGGTAGCCCATCCAGCTGTCGTGCGGCTCGACCAGGCCCAGCAGATCGGGTTGCACCAGCAAGGCCACGGGGGCCGCCGCCCACAGGGCCATCAAAACCACCTTGCGCTGCAGGTTGTAGCCCACCTTGATGGCTTCCTTGTGTTCGTGGCTGGCCTGGTTGACGTGGTCGTAGCCCCTGGGCTCAAAGAAGAAGTGGCCCGACTGGCGCGTCGTCATCGAAACCAGCCAGGCGATCAGCGCCGCGATGGCCGGGTCGACGAACAGCCAGCCATAGGCCACCAGAAAACTGATCGCACTGACGAAGTGCAGGGCCTGGTTGACGCGGCTGTGGTGGTAGTAGCGGTGATCGTCCCAACGCTGGATCTCGAGTTGCTTGAAGAATTCGCTCACAGGGGTCTCCGGTGGTTCAAAGGGCTAGGGCCACCCATGATGTGAATCACCGGTGAAAGGCCTGTGACACCACCTCGCTGTCATGGAGACCGCATCCGCGCGACACGCGGCGTGGGCCTGTCATCAATCTGTTTTGTCGCGTCGCGATCATGGGTGCATGGAAGCCGTCGCCTCACAACACATCCTGATGCAGGAATTCCCCGCGTCCCGGCCCTCGCTGCGCCTCGCCGTGGTCACGGAAACCTGGCCGCCCGAGGTCAACGGTGTGGCGCTCACGCTGGCGCGGCTGGTGCAGGGGCAGTGCGAACGCAACCACCAGGTGCAGCTGGTGCGCCCGCGCCAGACCGTGGGCGAACGCGGGGCGGACCACGCCGGTTTCGAAGAGGTGCTGATGCGCGGCATGCCGATCCCCCGCTACCCGCAGCTCAAGCTCGGCCTGCCGGGCAAGAAGGCGCTGATCGCGGCCTGGGCCCTGCAACGGCCGGACCTGGTGCACATCGCCACCGAGGGCCCGCTGGGCTGGTCGGCGCTGCAGGCCGCGCGCCACCTGCGGTTGCCCGTGACCTCTGACTTCCGCACCAATTTCCACAGCTACAGCGAGCACTACGGCCTGGGCTGGCTGAAGAAGCCCATCGTGGCCTACCTGCGCAAGTTCCACAACCTGACCCAGTGCACCATGGTGCCCACACGCGCGCTGTGCGCCGAGTTGATCAGCAGCGGGTTCGAGAACACGCGGGTGGTGGCGCGGGGCGTGGACACGCAGATGTTTCGCCCGGACCTGCGCAGCGCCGCGCTGCGCGCCAGCTGGGGCGCCGACGAGGGCAGCCTGGTGGTGCTGGTGGTGGGGCGCCTGGCGCCCGAAAAGAACCTGGAGGTCGCGATCCAGGCCTTCGACGCCATGCGCGCGAAACACCCCTCGGTGAAGCTGGTGTGGGTGGGCGATGGTCCTTCGTGCGAAACGCTGCGCCAGCGGTGCCCGCAGGCCACGTTTGCCGGTCAGCGCCGCCAGGACGAACTGGCCCTGTACTACGCCTCGGCCGATCTGTGCCTGTTCCCGAGCCTGACCGAGACCTTCGGCAACGTGACACTGGAGGCGCTCTCCAGCGGTTTGCCGGTGCTCGCCTTCGACACCGCGGCGGCGTCCGAATGGCTGGTGCACCACCACTCGGGCTGGCTGGCGCCCGTCGGCGACACCCGGGCCTACGTGGCCTGTGCCCGCGAGCTGGCCGAACACCCCGAGCGCATCGCCATGGCCCACGCCCAGGCGCGTGGGCAGGTGGTCCAGCTGGATTGGCCGCAGATCGCCGCCCAGGTGGAGGCCGTGTTCATGGAGGTGATGGCGCGGCACGCCGCGCACGCGCCCCGGGGGCGGCCGCTGCCCGCTTTCTGAACCGCCGGGCCTGGGCGCACGCCGTCAGCGGGCGTCGGACTTCGGGGTCAGCGGCACGGCCGCCGGGTGGAGCACGCCGGGGGCGTCGTCCAGGTAGCCGCGGCCGTCTTTCACACCCCGCCGGCCCGCGATCTGCCAGGCGGTGCGCTGGTCGATGAGGTCGGCCAGAAACTCCAGCTCTTCGTCGGTGTGGTTGATCGCACCGGCGGGGGTGATGACGCGTCCGTTGGTGTTGGCTTGCACCTCGCCCCAGTACGACTGGTGGTAGTTCGAGGTCGACACCAGCTGTTCGCCCCGCGTTTCCAGTTCCACCGTGCCGTAGCAGTTGCAGAAGTAGGTGCGCAGGTCGGGCATGACCTCGGTGTACACGCCGGTGCCCCGGATGCCGGCGGTGAGGGTGGGGGTGGAGATGGTTCGGTTGGCGCCGCGACCGAACACGCTCACCACCGCGCCGGTCAGCAGGCGCAGCAGGCTCACGGTGTTGAGGGTGCGCCCCCGGGACACCGTGAGGCGCGAGTTCTGCCGCACATGAAACGCCGAGTTGCCGATCACGAAGACCAGCCGCGAGGCGGGGCCGGTGAGGATCTCGTCGCCGCTCTGCACGGTCTGGTTCGACGACATGCGCTGGCCGTTGAGCAGGACGTCCCCGACGAAGTCGACCACGTTGCTGCGCTGCTGTGCCATGGCCGCCGGCAGGCCGCCCATGGCCACCCAGGCCGCCGCCGCCGACAGCGTCTCCCGGCGTTGAAACCAGAGCACTTCGTTGTCCGAGCGACCCTGCAGGTGGTGGGTGGTCATGAGGGAGCTCCTTCGTCCGTGGGTGGTGGGGTGCTGTCCGGGTCGGTGGCGGTGTGGAAGCTGTCGCGGAAGGTGAAGTAGATCGAGGTGAAGAACATCGACGCCATGAACAGCACCGCCGGGTACAGGATGATGGTGAGCACCTGCGCGCCGCCCAGCAGCGCGCCCACGACGGAGATCACCAGGCCCAGCAGCATGAACACGCCCATCCAGCCAAGCATGAACACCAGCAGCGCACCCTTGTTGGCCCAGCAGGCCATGGCGCTGAAAAACAGGCTCTTCACGGGCGGCACACCATGCCAGTGCAGCAGGGCGGGGGCGTGCCAGAACAGCATCTGAAGCGGCACCATCACCACCATCGCCACCCACAGCGCGGGGCTGGCCAGCGTGGCCTGCACCATGGCTTCGGCGGTCATCTCCGCGGCGTCGGCCGCCACCGGGGCGCTGGTGTCCAGCAGGGTCGCCAGACCCAGCACCAGCAGCAGGGCCAAACCGTAGAGGCCGCCGAGCACCAGCATGCCGCGGGTCTTTTCAGGGCCGGCACGGAAGGCGGTGACCAGCGTCGACGGCATGGGGAAGCGGCCCTCGGACGCTTCCTTGCTGGCGGCCATCAGGCCCAGGTTGGCTGCCGGGGTGAGCAGGGCCGAGAGCGCCGTGCCGACGAAGGGCAGCAGCGCCAGCAGCGAGATCGCGACCATGAACAGGAAAAACAGCCCCGACATGGCCAGGGGCTGGCGCAGGAAGGTGCGCATGCCGAGCCTGACCCATTGCAGGCCGGTGGCGGCGGGAACGGAACGCAGTTTCATGGGGGGTCAGGCGGGCACGCCGCCGTCTTCCACCAGCGCCACCGACAGCGTGCGCGCCTGGCGCACGCGCTCGCGCAGCACGCGCTCGAAGTGCGTCGGGTCGTGGGGTTTCAGCATCGAGGCCTCGCGCGGCAGGTGCCAGTCCCACAGGCGCGACAGCCAGAAGCGCAGGGCGCCGGCCCGCAGCATCGCCGGCAGCAGGCTGCGCTCGGCCGCGCTCAGGGGCCGCACGGCCTGGTACGCCCCCAGCATGGCCTGCGCCCGGGCCTCGTCGTGCAGCCCGTCGCTACCGTCCTGTCCGTGGTGGATGCACCAGTCGTTGAGCGTCACCGCCAGATCGAACAGGAAGCTGTCGTTGCCGGCGAAATAGAAGTCGAAGAAGCCGCACAGGGCCACGCCGTCGAACATGACGTTGTCGCGGAACAGGTCGGCGTGCACCGGGCCGCCGGGCAGGGCCTTGTAGGCGGGGCTCGCGGCCACGTGGTTCTGGTAGGCCAGCTCGCTGGCGATCAGCGTGGCCTGGTCCTCGCTCAGGTGCGGCAGCACCACGGGCACGGTCTGGTTCCACCAGCCGAGGCCGCGCAGGTTGGGCTGGTGCAGCTCGAAATCACGGCCGGCCAGGTGCATGCGCGCGAGCATGTCGCCCACGGCCCGGCAGTGCTCGACGCCGGGCGCCAGCTCGCTGTGGCCACGCAGCTTATCGACCACGGCGGCGGGCTTGCCCTGCACGGTGTGCACCAGCTCGCCGCGCGCGTCGGCCGCCGGCTCCGGCACCGGGATGCCTTTGCCCGCCAGGTGCTTCATCAGCCGCAGGTAATAGGGCAACTGCTCGAAGCTCAGGCGCTCGAACACCGTGAGCACGTGCTCCGACGCGACGCCGTCCCATTCGGTGGTGGCGAAATAGTTGGTGTTTTCGATGCCTCCCTGGATGCCGCGCAGCGCGGTGAGTTCACCCAGGTTGAGGGCGCGCATCAGCGCGGCGGCTTCGTCCGTCGGGACTTCGGTGTAAACGGCCATGGAGGAGGGGAAATCAGAAACTCAAAACACGCCAGCGGCTGCGGCCGCTGCTGCCACCCTGGCCTTCGGTGGCGGTGTCTGCCGCGGGCAGCGGTGCCACCTCGTAGCCCGGTGCGCCGTTCTTGGGCTGCACGGCGATGCTGCGTGTCTGGCCACCGACCCGCACCTCGTCGATGCGCGAGAGCGCGTCTTCGTGGGTGATGCGCTCCATCGCCTTCTCCTGCCCAGCGGGCAGCGGGGTCGATTCGGCGGGCAGTGGGGCAGCGGGCGCGGTCTGCGCCAGCGCGGGCAGGGCGGCGCCCAGGGCGAAGGTCAGCAGCAGCGGGCGGAGCAGGGAGGGGGTCTGTGGGCGCATCCGCCCATTGTAGGCACGGGCCGCCGGTGGCGGGCGGCGCCCGGCGTGTGGATTCCCCCACAATCGCGTCATGTCCGATCCAAAAACGCCCACCCCGAGCCTGCTGCTGGTTGATGGCTCCAGCTACCTCTACCGCGCCTTCTTCGCCGGCGGCGAAGCCATGAGCATCACCTTGCCCGACGGCACGGTGCAAAAGACCGGCGCCATCCGCATCATGATCAACATGATGCAGAAGCTGCTGAAGGACCATCCGTTTGCCTACGGGGCCTGCGTGTTCGACGCCAAAGGCCCCACCTTCCGCGACGCGATCTACCCCGAATACAAGGCCCAGCGCAGCCCCATGCCCGACGACCTGCGCAGCCAGATCGTGCCCATCCACGAGGTGGTCCGCCACATGGGCTGGCCCGTGCTCGACGTGCCGGGCGTGGAGGCCGACGACGTGATCGGCACGCTGGCCGTGACCGCCTCGCGGCAGGGCATGAACGTGATCATCTCCAGCGGCGACAAGGACCTGGCCCAGCTGGTCAACGAGCACATCACCATCATCGACACCATGAGTGGCAAGGTGCGCGATCTGGCCGGGGTGGAGGCCGAGTTCGGTGTGCCCGCCCGCCTGATGCTGGACTACCAGATGCTGGTGGGCGACCAGGTCGACAACGTGCCCGGCGTGCAGGGCGTGGGCCCCAAGACCGCCGTGAAACTGCTGCAGGAGTACGGCTCGGTGGACGCGCTGGTGGCGCAGGCCGACCAGATCAAGGGAGCGGTGGGCGAGAAGCTGCGCAAGGCGCTGGACTGGCTGCCCACCGGCCGCCAGCTGCTGACCATCAAGACCGACTGCGACCTCAACGGCTGGGTGCCCGACATGCCCTCGCTGGAGGCCATCCGCATCGGCCAGCCCCGGACCGAACCGCTCAAGACCTTCTACGAAACCTACGGCTTCAAAGGCCTGGCCAAGGCGCTGGGCGGCGGCGAGGCCCCGTCTGCACCCCCTCGCCCCGCGGGGGAGAAGGCCGGGGGAAAGGGCACGCCCACCCACGACCTGTTTTCAGAACCCGCCGACCCGACAGATGAAGCGCCCGCCGAGCCGCGCAACAGCGGTCTCGCCTACGACACCATCCTCACTTGGGAAGCCCTCAACACCTGGCTGGCCAAGGTCGACGCTGCCGAGCTCGTGGCCGTGGACACCGAAACCACCTCGCTCGACGAAATGGTGGCGCAGATCGTCGGCATCAGCTTCAGCGTGACACCCGGCGAGGCCGCCTACATCCCGCTGATGCACGCCGGCCCCGACGCGCCCGAGCAGCTGCCGCTGGACGAGGTGCTCGCGAAGCTCAAGCCCTGGCTGGAGAACCCGGCCAGGCACAAGCTCGGCCAGCACATCAAGTACGACCGCCACGTGTTCGCCAACCACGGCATCGAAGTGCAGGGGTACGCGCACGACACCATGCTGCAGAGCTACGTGCTCGAGGTGCACAAGCCGCACGGCCTGGCCAGTCTGGCCGAGCGCCACCTGGGCCGCCAGGGCATCAACTACGAAGACCTGTGCGGCAAGGGCGCGCACCAGATCCCGTTCGCGCAGGTCGACGTGGCCAAGGCCTCCGAATACTCGTGCGAGGACAGCGACCAGACGCTGGACGTGCACCTGACGCTCTGGCCCCAGCTGGAGGCGAACGAAAAGCTGCGCTTCGTCTACCAGCTGGAGATGGAGAGCAGCGAGGCGCTCTACCGCATCGAACGCAACGGCGTGCTGATCGACGCGCCCATGCTGGCCGCGCAAAGCCACGAACTGGGCCAGCGCATCGTGGCGCTGGAGCAGGAGGCCTATGCCATCGCGGGCCAGCCGTTCAACCTGGGCAGTCCCAAGCAACTGGGCGAAATCTTCTTCGACAAACTGGGCCTGCCGGTGATCAAGAAGACCGCGACCGGCGCGCGCAGCACCGACGAAGAGGTGCTGGAAAAACTCGCCGAAGACTACCCGCTGCCCGCCAAGATCCTGGAGCACCGGGGCCTCTCC
Source organism: Hydrogenophaga sp. (assembly GCF_018780075.1). Classification (GTDB taxonomy): domain Bacteria; phylum Pseudomonadota; class Gammaproteobacteria; order Burkholderiales; family Burkholderiaceae_C; genus Hydrogenophaga. The sequence continues at coordinate 49,591 of NZ_JADMKB010000101.1, read as the reverse complement.
AAGCTCAAGGGCACCTACACCGACAAGCTGGCCCAGCTCGCGCTGCCACGCACCGGCCGCGTGCACACCCACTACGCGCAGGCCGTGGCCGTGACCGGGCGCCTCTCCAGCAACGACCCCAACCTGCAGAACATCCCCATCCGCACGGCCGAAGGCCGCAGGGTTCGAGAGGCCTTCGTGGCGCCCGCCGGCAGTGTGATCGCCAGCGCCGACTACTCGCAGATCGAGCTGCGCATCATGGCGCACATCAGCGGCGACGCGGCGCTGCTCAAGGCCTTCCACGAAGGCATCGACGTGCACCGCGCCACCGCCGCCGAGGTGTTTGGCCTGGACGCCGCGCAGGTCAGCAGCGAACAGCGCCGCTACGCCAAGGTCATCAACTTCGGCCTCATCTACGGCATGGGCACCTTCGGCCTGGCCAAGTCACTCGGCATCGACAACACCGCCGCCAAGAACTACATCACGCGTTATTTCGAGCGCTTCGCCGGCGTCAAGCAGTACATGGACGAGACCCGCGCCCTGGCCAAGGCCCAGGGCTATGTGGAAACGGTCTTCGGCCGGCGCCTGGTCTTGCCCGGCATCCAGAACGAAAAGGGCGCGCGCCTCGCCGGGCTGGAACGCCAGGCCATCAACGCCCCCATGCAAGGCACGGCGGCCGACCTCATCAAGCTCAGCATGGTGGCGGTGCAGAAAGCGCTGGACGAACAGCAGCGCGGCACGAAGATGATCATGCAGGTGCACGACGAACTGGTGTTCGAAGTGCCCGAGGGCGAGGTGGACTGGCTCCGGACCGAGATCCCGCGCCTGATGGCCGGGGTGGCCGAACTCAAGGTGCCGCTGCTGGCCGAGGTGGGGGTGGGGGCGAATTGGGATCAGGCGCACTGAACGCAGGTGCCGCGGGTGATCGCCAGGCAAAAAAATTCCCGTCCTGGCGAACCAAAAGGCCTGAACCGTGATCCAGACCATGCCGGCCCCGACGGCTCCGTTGTCCCCCCACTTAGGAGATCTCCCATGCTCAACACCGATCTGATCACCGACAGCCAGGCCTTGCTCGACGCATCCGATGAACGCAGCCGACCCTCGCGCCGCACGGCCCTCAAGGCCGCTCTGGGCGTGGGCTATGCTGCTGCGGCCATGCCCATCATGGCGCAGACGGCCATCAAGACCCCGACCGATGGCCTGACGGCGGGCGACGTGACGATCGATGTGAACGGTTTCAAGATGCCGGCCTACCGCGCAGCGCCCGCCGGCAAGACCGGGCTGCCCGTGGTGCTGGTGCTGTCGGAGATTTTTGGCGTGCACGAGTACATCGCCGACACCGCGCGCCGCTTCGCCAAGGCGGGTTACCTGGCGATCGCGCCCGAGCTGTTCGTGCGCCAGGGCGACGCCCAGAGCTACGGCGAGGTGGCCAAGCTGATGTCTGAAGTGATCGCCAAGGTGCCCGACGCGCAGGTGATGGCCGATCTGGACGCCACGGTGAAGTGGGCCGCGGCCAACGGCGGCGACACCAGCAAGCTGGGCGTCACTGGCTTCTGCTGGGGCGGCCGCCAGGTCTGGCTCTATGCCGCGCACAACCCCAACGTGAAGGCCGGCGTGGCCTGGTACGGCCGCCTGGTGGGCCAGGCCAGCGAGTTGAACCCCCAGCACCCGGTGGACGTGGCCGCCGGCCTGAACGGGCCGGTGCTGGGCCTGTACGGTGCGGCCGACACCGGCATCCCCCTTGACACGATTGATAAGATGAAAGGCGTTTTGGCGAGCGGCAACGCGGCGGCCAAGGCATCGAGCTTTGTGGTGTACCCGGACGCCCCGCACGCGTTCCACGCCGACTACCGGCCGAGCTTCCGCAAGGAGCCGGCCGAAGACGGCTGGAAGCGGGCCACGGCGTGGTTCAAGCAGCACGGCGTGGCCTGACAGCCGCTCCCGACGTCACCCCAAGGCCGCGCAAGCGGCCTTTTTTCTGCCCTTTTTATGGGCGCGAGGCACCTGGAAAGGGTGCCTGAAGAGTACCTTGGAACACGAATGATCCTGTTGGCCATCCTGATCGGAACCGTGGCAGCCGGCGTGGGCAGCGTCTGGCTGGCCGCACTGCTGAGCTTTGCCATGCTGGTGCGCTACACCCAGCACATGCTGAGCCTCGCGGCCGGTGCCTTGCTGGCCACGGCCTTCATGCACCTGCTGCCCGAGGCGTTCGAGAGCCAGGCCAGCGCGCAGGAGCTGTTTGCCATGTTGCTGGCGGGCCTGGTGTTCTTTTTCCTGCTGGACAAGGCCGAGCTGTGGCACCACGGCCACGAACACCACCACGCCGAGTCGCCCGGCGGCGCCCACCCGCACGACCATGGACATGACCACGGTCATGCCGCGCACGTGGGTCACGCCCACGGCGCGGACCACCACGGTCATCGCTCGGGCGGCTGGGCCGTGCTCGCGGGCGACAGCGTGCACGCCTTTGGCGACGGGATCCTGATCGCGTCGGCCTTCGTCGCCGACATGCGCCTGGGTGTGGTCACCGCGCTGGCGGTGCTGGCGCACGAAGTGCCGCACCACATGGGCGATCTGGTGGTGCTGCGCCAGACCTCGGGCACGCACCGGGCTGCGCTGGTCAAGGTCTCGCTCGCGGGCACGGTGACGGCGCTGGGCGGGCTGGTGGGTTACGTGCTGGTGGCCCAGCTGGACGGCTTTCTGCCTTTCTTCCTGGTGGCGGCGTCCAGCAGTTTTGTGTACGTGGCGCTGGCCGACCTGATTCCGCAGCTGCAGAAGCGGCTGGGTTTGCGCGAGACGGCCGCGCAGATCGGCTGGCTGCTGGTGGGCATTGGCCTGGTGACCCTGGTGAGCAGCATGGCCCACGGGCATTGACGCTCAGGGCAGGGTGTCGCTGCCGAACGAGAACTCGAAGCGCGCGCCCTGGCCCACGGCGCCTTCGCCGCGGATGTGGCCGCCGTGGCGCTCCAGGATGCGGCGCACCGTGGCCAGGCCGATGCCCGAACCCTCGAATTCGCTGCTCGCGTGCAGCCGGTTGAAGGCCTTGAACAGGCGCTCGGACCGGCCCATGTCGAACCCCGCACCGTTGTCCTGCACGAAAAACACCGGAGGCGCCCCTGGCACGCTGTCGGCCTGGCCGAAAGCAATGCACGCGTCGTCGGCGTTGGCCGTGTATTTCCAAGCGTTGCCGAGCAGGTTCTCCAGCACGATGTGGGCCAGCCGGGGGTCGCAATTGGCGACCAGGCCCCCCGCGACGGTCACCCTGACGTTGCGGGTCGGGTCCCGGTGCTGTTCCGAACGCATCACGTCCTGCGCCAGTTCGCTGAGGTTGGTGTTCATGCGTTGCAAGGTGCCCTGGCTCACCCGGGCCAGGGCCAGCAGGTCGGTGATGAGCCGGTTCATGCGCAGCACCGCGGTGTCCACCCGTTCGAACAGGGTGCGGTCGTCGTCGGTGAGACGGTCGTGCAGTTGCTCGCGCAGCAGGTGGCTGAAGCCGTCGATCGAGCGCAACGGCGACTTCAGGTCGTGGGACACCGTGTAGGCGAAGGAGTCCAGCTCCCGGTTGAGGTACTCCAGCTGCGAGGTGCGCTGCCGCACGCGCTGCTCCAGCGAGGTTTGCAGTTTCTCGATCTCGCGGTCGCGCCGCAGCCGCACCAGCTCGGCGTTGCAGCGGCTGACAAAAATCGAGAACAGGGCATGCTCGTTGCGGGTCAGCTCCATGGGTTTGCGCCAGACCGCCGTGAGCAGGCCGATGGCCGAACCATCGGCGTCGCGCAGCGCTGCACCGACAAAGGCCTGCACCCCCGCCGCTTCGAAGGGGGGCAGCATGCGGTGGTGCAGTTCCATGTCCTGCGGGCACACGAACAGGCCGCTGTGATCGAGCGCCTGGCTGCAGGCGGTTCGGGCGAGGTGGTGCCGCTGGCCGGGCTGCTGGGCGCCCTGCCACAGCACTGTCAGGGTGTCGAGTTGCTGGTGATCCACCACCTCGCCGATCAACACACCGTCGGCGCCGATGGCGCGGGCCAGGTGCTCTGCGAGCGAGCGGAAGAAGGCCTCACCGGTCTCCGCGGACACGCCCTCGGCCACGTTCATCAGCATGGCCTCGCGCTGCTTCTCTTCGGCCACGTTGAGGGTGAAGGACAGCGCGCAGGCTTCGCCGGCGATGTCGATCAGCTCGGACCAGATCCGCACGTCCACCGCCTCGCCCGACCGGGCGCGCATGCGGGTCTCGTAGGCCACCAGGCGCCCGTTGCGCTGCAGGGTGTTCACGTAGGCCTGGCGGTCGGCGTCGGAGAGCCAGACGCCGGCTTCGGTCGCGGTCTTGCCCGCGAAGTCGTCCTGGGTGTAGCCGAGCACGCGTTCGTTGGCTGGGTTGACCTCCATGAAGCGGCCGTCGGACAGGCGGGTGATGGTCATGCCCAGCGGGCTGAAGTTGAAGGCCTTGGTGAACCGTTCGCGCGACTGCTCCAGCTCGCGGCGCGACGCCTTTTCGGCACTGACGTCGATCACCATGGTCACGACCAGGTGCTCGTCGCCGTGTTGCACCAACTCGGCGTACACCAAGGCATCGAAGGGTGAACCGTCCTTGCGGCGACCCGTCGCCTGCAGGCCGTCGACCCGCCGGAGCAGGCGAAGCCTTGCTTGAAAGGCCAGCCGTTCACCCGGGTCGGCCCAGAGACCCGGCAGCTCTTGTCCGATCAGCTCTTGCCTCGAATAGCCGAACAGGTCGATAAAGGCGTCGTTGGCGTCGGTGATGGTCTGCTGCTCGACCGACTGCACCAGGCTGGCCACCGGGTTGTTGCGGAACAGCACCCGCACCCGCGCCTCGCTGGCCCGCAGTTCGGCTTCAACCTGTCCGGCCAGCGAGAGCGCACGGTGCTGGGCGTGATAGGCATCGAGCAGGCGCCGGCGCCCGAAGTTCACCGAGATGACCAGGCTGATGAGCACCATGGTCTGCGTGAGCCAGACGGCCCAGCCGGTCTTGGTCTGGGGCTGGGGCAGGTGGCCGGCGTTTTCCAGGTAGTTCAGCACCGCCAGCAAGATCACCGCGAGCACCGCACTGGTGATCATGGCGCGGCGTGGCAGGAAGGTGCCCGCACCCACGACGGCCGCCAGCATCACCAGCGAGGCCATGCTGCGCACGGTGCCGTGTGCCGCGATCGCGGCCGCGGACCCGATGAGCAGCGTGTAGATCAGGGGGCCGGCCACACGCTGGCGGTGCCCCAGTTGGAACGCCAGCAGCAGCAACCAGGCCACGACCGTCAGCGCGCCGCCGACCATCATCAGGGGCGCGGCCCCGTCCCGCAGGTACACCCCGCCGGTCACGACCGGCCCCGTCACGCTGATGCCCACCAGCAGGGCCAGCAGGGATCGTTCCTGGTAGAGCTGCAGGGTCAGCGGCTGGCCCTGCGCCATCGGGTCTTCATCGGCCAGGTTCCAGTTCATGCGGCGGGTTCGGTCAGGGCCGCCGGATCGCGTGGGCGCTCCAGCGAGAAACGGAACTCGGCCCCCTGGCCCACCTGGGCGGCGCCACTGATGCTGCCCCCATGCCGTTCGACGATGCGCCGCACCGTGGCCAGGCCAATGCCGGTGCCTTCGAATTCGCTGGGCATGTGCAGCCGCTGGAAGGGCTTGAACAGCTTGTCGGCGTAGGCCATGTTGAAGCCCACGCCGTTGTCACGCACGAAGAACCCACCCGGGGTGCCGGGCACCCGGCCGACCTCGATCAGCGGGTCTGGCTGGTCGCGGGTGTATTTCACGGCGTTGCCCAGCAGGTTTTCCAGGGCGATGCGGGCCAGCCGGGCGTCGCACGGGCTGAGCAGCCCCGGCTCGATGTGCCAGCGCAGCGGCCGGGCCGGCTGTCGGGCGCGCTCGTTCTTCAACACCTGTTCGGCCATGGCACTGAGGTCGGTGTGCACCAGTTCCATCGTGCCCTGGCTGACGCGGGCCAGCGCCAGCAGGTCCGCGATCAGCGTGCTCATGCGCTGGGTGGACACCAGCACCCGTTCAAACAGCTGTTGCTCGTCGGGTTGCAGCCGACCCTCCAGCTGCTCGCCCAGCAGGCGGGTGAATCCGTCGATCGCGCGCAGGGGGGACTTCAGGTCGTGGGACACCGAGTAGGCAAACGAATCGAGTTCGGCGTTGAGTTTTTCCAGCTCGGCGGTGCGAACGCGCACCCGCTGTTCCAGGGTCGTGTTGAGGTGGTGGATTTCTCGATCACGCCGCAGCCGGATCAACTCGGCCGTGGCGCGGCTGGCAAAGATCGACATCAGCGCCTCCATTTCCTTGGTGAGGGTGATGGGCTCACGCCACAGGGCCTTGAGCACGCCAATGGTTGAACCATCCTGGTCGCGCAGCGACCGCCCGACGTAGGCCTCGGCCTTCATCCCCAACAGCGGCGATTCGCCCGGAAAGCGGCGGGAGAGGCCGCTCTCGTGCACGCACAGCGCGGGTTGCGACAGCGTCTGGCTGCAGGGCGTGCCGTCGGGGTCGTAGGCAAAGTTGTGACTGGGCGCACCGTCTTTCCAGACCGAGAGCGTGTGCACCCGCTGGTCTGTGCTCAGCTCGCTCACGACCACCACGTCGGCGCGCAGGGCCAGGGCCATGTGCCTTGTCAGCGCGCCGAAGAAGGCCTCGCCGGTTTCGCCGGTCATGCCCTGCGCCACTCCCAGCAACAGCGCTTCCCGGCGCTTTTCTTCTGTGGTGTTGACGAAGCAGGACAGGATGCAGTCTTCGCCATCGATTTCAATCAGCTCGGCCCACATCTTGGCGTCGATCAACTGCCCATCGGCGTGCCGCATGCGGGTTTCATAGGCGCTGACATGGCCTTCCCGTTGAATGATCTCTATGAAAGCCTGGCGGTCTGCGGGGCTCAACCAGCCGCCCGTTTTCAGGGTGGTTTTGCCCAGGAGGTCGTTCCTGCGCAAACCTTGCACTGGGTCTCTCGCCTGGTTCACTTCCAGGAACATGCCGTCGCTCAGCCGGGTGATCGTCATCTTGAGCGGGCTGAAGTTGAAGGCTTTTGCAAAGCGCTCTTCCGAGCGCTGCAGCCGCTCCAGCGCCGCAGTCTGGGCGCTCACGTCCGCGATGGTGGTGATGATCAGCTTGTCTTGTGGATCGTTGCCCATCTCGCTCGACACCATGGCGTCGAAGGTGCTGCCGTCGAAGCGCAGGGCCTTGCATTCGAACTGGTGAATGTGTCGGTGATCGATCAGTTGCTGGAGAAACACCGCGCGCTGTTCGGGCTCGGCCCAGAGCACGCGGTCATCGTGTCCCAGAATCTGGTCGCAGGTGTAGCCGTAGCAGCGCTCGAACGCGGGATTGACGTCCAGAATCACGCCGTTGCGGGCCGACTGGGCCACCATGGGGCTGGGGCTGGTGCGGAAGATGCGGCCAAAGCGTTCCATGCTGCGGTCACGCTCCTGCTCGGTGCGTTTGCGCAGCGCCAGCTCGTCGGCTTGCTGCTGGTAAGCGGCTTGCGCGCGGGAGCGGCTGTAGAAAACGAGCACGGCCACCACCACCAGCACGGCGGAGTGGGTGAGCCACACTTTGACGCCGACGTCGAAGTCGGGTGTGGCCAGCAGGCCGCGATGTTCGGCCAGCGTGATCAGGCCCAGTGACGTGATGCCATACACCACCGAAGCGATGAGCGCCTTGCGTCCCAGGAACACGCCGGCGCCCGCCACCGCGGCCACGATCAGGAAGCCACCGGCGGCGCGCACCGAGCCAAAGACCAGCATCTCCAGGCTCGCGGCCGTCATCACGCCGAACACCAAGAACAGCGACGTCTGGGTGGTGGTGATGCGGCCGCTGCGCAGCAGCCACAGGCTGACCCAGCCGATGCCGGCGATCAGGGCCGTGACGATGGTCTCCAGCACGTTGTAGCCGTTCAGGTACACCAGTGGGATGAGCACGGTGGCGGTCACGCCGATGAGCAGCGCGATGGCCTGATGCGTCGCCTTGGTGTGCTGGGCCTCGGTGTTGACGGTGGTGGGCGGCTTGGGGGTGGTCACGTGGAGCGCGGTGGGTCAGCAGGGTGTGCGGGTGCTGGCAGCGGGAGGAAAACCATCGCGGGAGATCTCAGATATCGGCTCAGGCGGCCCAAACTTGATCCTTCGCGCAGGGCAGGCCCGGGGTGTTGCACCACTCGCTCCAGCTGCCCGGAAACAGCGCGGTCCGGCCCAGGCCCGCGATCTCCATCGCCAACAGGTTGGGGATGGCGCTCACGCCGCTGCCACATTGGTGCACCACGCTGGCCGGATCGCGGCCCGCCAGCAGGCGCTCGAAGTCGGCGCGCAGCTCGGCGGCGGGTTTGAAGCGGCCGTCGGAGGCCATGTTGTCCACGAACGGCCGGTTGAGCGCCCCCGGGATGTGGCCGGCCACCGGGTCCAGGGGTTCCACCTCGCCGCGAAACCGGGCCGCCGCGCGGGCGTCGATCACGGTGAGATCGGGGTGCCCCAGTCGCCGGGCGAGTTCCTGCGCACCGAGCACGCTCACCAGAGGGGGCTTCAGCTCAAAACGCTGCGGGGCGGTCACCGCGGGTGAAGGCCCGCTGGCCAGCGCCCCCCCGGCGGCCTGCCACGCGGCCAGACCGCCGTCGAGCACCGCCACCGCTTCGTGCCCGCACCACTTGAGCATCCACCACAGCCGGCCGCACTGGCTGGCGCCTTGCCGCTCCATGACCACGGCCTGCTGGCCGTTGCGCAGGCCCAGCGCCTGGAGTCGGGCCGCGAAGGTCTCGCGCGAGGGCAGGGGGTGTCGGCCACCGCTGGCACGGTCAGACCCCGTTTTGTCGCTCAGGTGCTCGTCGAGGTGGACGTACACGGCGCTCGGGACGTGCTGCGCCTCGAACTGTTGCCGGCCCGCGTCGGGGTTCATGAGATCGAAGCTGCAGTCCAGCACCAGCCAAGGCTGGCCGCTGGTCATCAGTTGCTGGAGGTCGCTGGCGGAGATGAGGGTGCTGTGCATGTGTCCATTCTCAACCAGTCCGGCCGTGGTGGCGATCAAACGATATGACTACACGCCGCCGGCCAGCGTGCTGGGGCGAACTGATTCAGTGCTCTTCGGCGGGCGAGTTGGGTATCGCGCGGGCGCGCAACACCGTGGCGGTGATGCCGCTCACGACGATCAGCGCCATCCCGAGCCAGCCCATCAGCGGCAACCGGTCGCCAAAGATGACCAGGCTGTAGATGCCCGCAAACACGATGCCCGAGTACTGCAGGTTGGCCACCACGAGGGTCGCGCCGCGCGAATAGGCGCGTGTCATGCACAGCTGGCCGCCCAGCGCCAGCAGCCCGATGGGCAGCAGCCACAGCGCGGCCGGCCAGGTCCAGGGCGTGGCGCCGACAAACACCATGCCCAGCAAACCCGCCAGCACCGCGCCGATGGAGAAATAAAACACCGTGCGGCTCTCGGGTTCGCCCGCGCGGCTGAGCGCGGTCACCTGCAGGTAGGCAAAGGCCGCGAAGATGCCCGACAGCAGCCCCACCAGCGCCCCCAGCACCTGATCCGGGTTCAGGCTGGGCCGGAGCATCATGGCCACGCCGGCAAAGCCCGCCAGCACGGCCATGAACAGCGGGCCCTGCTGCCGCAGCGGGGCATCCCGGCCCTGCGTCAGCAGCGCGCCACCGAGCAGGAAGGTGGCGATCCAGACACTGCTCATGTAGTTGAGCGTCATGGCCGTGGCCAGGGGCAGCACGGCGATGGCGTAGAACCAGGCGGTCAGCGAAATGGTGCCGACCAGGCTGCGCCAGAGATGCATCATCGGTACCGTGGTGCGCAGCGAGATGCCGCGCGCACGGGTGAAGCCATACAGGAAGATCACGCCCACCATGCCCCGGTAGGCGACGATCTCGAAACTGTTGAAATGCACCGAGGCAAACTTGATGCAGACCCCCATGCTCGCGAAGAACAGCGAGGCGAGCAACATCCAGGCCATATCAGAATCCCCCCGCGCCGCCTGCGGCGTCACCCCCCAGGGGGCGCCACTGGCGGCCCGGCAAAGCCGATTCCGCGGTGGCCTCGGTGGGGAGAAGCAGGACGTTCACTCCGTTCGCATCCTGCCGCGATACCACTCGTGGAAGTGCTGCATGCCGTCTTCCATCGGGCTCTGGTACGGGCCGACCTCGTTGTCGCCGCGCGCCAGCAGGGCTTTGCGCCCGGCGTCCATGCGCTCGCCGATCTCGTCGTCCTCGATGCAGGTTTCCATGTAGGCCGCACGCTGGGCTTCGACGAACCCGCGTTCGAAGGCGGCGATGTCCTCGGGGTAGAAGAACTCCACCCGGTTCAGCGTCTGGTTGACGCTGATCGGGTGCAGCGTTGAGACAGTGAGCACGTGCGGGTACCACTCCACCATGATGTGCGGGTAGTAGGTGAGCCAGATCGCGCCGTGGTCGGGCGCCGCGCCGTTGCGGTACTGCATCAACTGCTGGTGCCAGCGCTGGTAGACCGGGCTGCCGGCCTTGCCCAGCAGGTTCTGTGCGCCCACGGTCTGCACCGAGTACTCGGGCTTGAATTCCCAGCGCAGGTCGTCGCAGGTCACGAAGCCACCCAGACCCGGGTGGAACGGCACCACGTGGTAGTCCTCCAGGTAGACCTCGATGAAGGTCTTCCAGTTGTAGTTGCAGGTGTGCAGCTCGACGTGGTCGAGCACCATGCCGTCGAAGTTGAGCGCGGCGCGCGGGCCCATGCCCGCGAGGTCGGCTTCGATGTCGCGGCCGTTGTCCTCGAACAGCAGGCCGTTCCACTCGCGCAGCGGGTAGCGCCTGAGATCCAGACAGGGGTCTTGCGCAAAATGCGGCGCACCGAGCAGCGAGCCGATGGGGTTGCCCGTGTTCTGGCCGCCGCTGTAGGTCCAGCGGTGCAGGGGGCAGACAATGTGGCCGCCCGAGTGCCCGCTGTGGGTCTGGTTCAGGTTGCCACGGCCCTTGAGCATGACGGCCTGGCGGTGGCGGCAGACGTTGGACACCAGTTCCACGCCGTTGGCGGTGCGCACCAGGGCCCGTCCTTCGCCTTCGTGGGGGAGGGCGTAGTAGTCACCGGGCTCGGGCACGGCGTTGGCGTGCCCCACGTAACGGGGCCCTCGCTGGAAGATCGTTGCCAGTTCCTGCTGGAACAGCGCCTCGTCGAAATAGCTGGAAACCGGAAGTTGGCTTTCGGCCTGCTGGAGTTGAAGACTCAAATCAGACATGAAGGTCTTGACCTAAAGACTCCCCCTATGAAGGGGCAGGGTGAAGCGCGTAGCGAGTGAACGATCGGCGCGGGAAGGGTGGAAGTGCTGCGTCCCTCCGGGCGTTGGAGGCCCGTCAGTTGAGTGATGAAAAAAAGAGCGCGGATTGTACCCCGGGGGTGTGACGGAGGCCTGCTGTACGACGGGTCCGGAACGCGGGGGATAAAATCCGGCGTCGCCGCGGCTGTGTCGCGGACGTTTGACGGGCCGCCCCCGTGGCCCCTTTCGACCTTTTTGCATGACCACCTCCCCCACTGCCAAAACCACTCGCGCTGCCAGCCGGACGGCCGCGACGACCGAAGCGGCCGCCAGTTACGAGGCCGCTCTGGAGGAACTGGAGCAACTGGTGGCGCAGCTCGATGCCGGTCAACTGCCCCTGGACCAGCTGCTGACCCGTTACCAGCGCGGTGCCGAACTGCTCGCTTTTTGCCGTGCCCGGCTGGATGCGGTGGAAAACCAGATCAGGGTGCTCGAAACCGGTGAAGCCAAACCGTGGGACGCCGCATGAGCGGGTTTGTGGCCTGGCGCGCCGCCCAGCAAGACCGCGTGGAGCAGGCACTGTCGTCGTGGGTCGCCGCCGATGCGCCCGCCGGCCTGGGGCTGGCCATGCGCTACGCCGTGCTCGACGGCGGCAAGCGTTTGCGACCGCTGCTGGTGCTGGCCGCTGGCGAGGCGGTGCAGGGCGATGGCGCCGCCGCGTTGCGCGCGGCCTGTGCGGTCGAGCTCATCCACGCCTACTCGCTGGTGCACGACGACATGCCCTGCATGGACAACGACGTGTTGCGCCGTGGCAAGCCCACGGTGCATGTGCAGTTTGGCGAGGCCCAGGCGTTGCTGGCCGGCGATGCGCTTCAGGCGCTGGCCTTCGAACTGCTGGTGCCCGACGACGGTTCGATGTCGCCCGCCCTGTCGGCCGCGCTGTGCCGCCAGCTGGCCCTGGCGGCCGGAGCGACCGGCATGGCCGGTGGCCAGGCGGTGGATCTGGCCAGCGTGGGGGTGTCGCTGGACCAGACCGCGCTCGAAGCCATGCACCGGCTCAAGACCGGCGCCCTGTTGCAGGCCAGCGTGATGATGGGCGTGGCCACCGCCCACGTGCAGGCCGGCGTGACCCGTGAGCTGTCGGCTTACGGCGCCAGCCTCGGGCTGGCGTTCCAGGTGGTGGACGACATCCTCGACGTCACCACCGACTCCGCCACCCTGGGCAAGACGGCGGGCAAGGACGCCGCCAACGACAAGCCCACGTTTGTGTCCCTGATGGGGCTGGAGAAGGCGCAAGCCTACGCCGACGAGTTGCTTGACCAGGCACACGCTGCACTGCACCGCAGTGGGCTGGCACACACCGACACCCTTCACGCGCTGGCCGACTGGGTTGGCCGCCGCGCCAGCTGAACCCGTAACTTGCCGCAATGACCACCCCGATCGCCATGAGCAACCTGTTGGCCTCCATCGATTCGCCGGCCGATCTTCGCCGGCTCTCGCGCACGCAGCTGCGCCCCTTGGCCGACGAGTTGCGCGACCATGTGCTCCAGAGCGTGTCGCGCACCGGTGGCCACCTGAGTTCCAACCTCGGCACCGTGGAGCTGACGGTGGCGTTGCACTATGTGTTCAACACGCCCGAAGACCGCCTGGTCTGGGACGTGGGTCATCAGACCTACCCGCACAAGATCCTGACCGGTCGCCGCGACCGCATGGACTCGCTGCGCCAGCTCGGCGGCATCAGCGGTTTCCCGCGCCGCGACGAAAGCGAATACGACACCTTCGGCACCGCCCACTCGTCCACCAGCATTTCGGCGGCGCTGGGCATGGCCATGGCCGCGAAGATGAAAGGCGAGAGCCGCCATTCGGTGGCCATCATCGGCGACGGCGCCATGACCGCCGGCATGGCGTTCGAGGCGCTGAACAACGCGGGCGTGGCCGAGGGGCGGCTGCTCGTGGTGCTCAACGACAACGACATGTCGATCTCGCCGCCGGTGGGGGCGCTCAACCGCTACCTGGCGCAGCTGATGAGCGGGCAGTTCTACGCCGCGGCCAAAAATGTGGGCAAGACCGTGCTCAAGGGCGCGCCGCCCCTGTTCGAGCTGGCCAAGCGCCTGGAGGAGCACGCCAAGGGCATGGTGGTGCCGGCCACGCTGTTCGAGAAATTCGGCTTCAACTACGTGGGCCCCATCGACGGCCACGACCTCGATTCACTGATCCCCACGCTGGAAAACATCCGCCACCTGCTGGACCACAACAGTGGGCCGCAGTTCCTGCACGTCGTGACCAAAAAGGGTCAGGGTTACAAGCTCGCGGAGGCCGACCCCGTGGCCTACCACGGCCCGGGCAAGTTCGATCCGGCCGTGGGGCTGGTCAAGCCCGCCACGGCCCCCAAGCCGACCTTCACGCAGGTCTTTGGTCAGTGGTTGTGCGACATGGCCGCGGCCGATCCGCTGCTGGTGGGCATCACGCCGGCCATGCGGGAGGGTTCGGGCATGGTGGAGTTTCACCAGCGTTTTCCAGGTCGCTATTTCGACGTGGGTATTGCCGAGCAGCACGCCGTCACGTTCGCCGCCGGCCTGGCCTGCGAGGGCATGAAGCCGGTGGTGGCGATCTACTCCACCTTCCTGCAGCGGGCCTACGACCAGTTGATCCACGACGTGGCGCTGCAAAACCTGCCGATGGTGTTTGCGCTCGACCGCGCCGGGCTGGTGGGGGCTGACGGTGCCACCCATGCCGGCGCCTACGACATCGCCTACCTGCGCTGCATCCCCAACATGGCCATCGCCTGTCCGTCCGATGAAGCCGAGACGCGCCAGCTGCTGTCCACGGCCCATGCGCAGAACCATCCTGTGGCCGTGCGTTACCCGCGTGGCTCCGGCGTGGGCGCTGCCGTTCCGACTAGCCTGGATGGGCTTCCCTACGGCAAAGGCGAGGTTCGCCGCCGGGGGCGCGGTGTGGCGATCCTGGCGTTTGGCACGCTGCTGCATCCCGCGCTGTCCGTGGCAGAAGCACTGGATGCCAGTGTGGCCAACATGCGCTGGGCCAAACCGCTGGATCTGGACCTGCTGCGCGAGATGGCCCGCGGCCACCAAGCGCTGGTGACGGTGGAAGAGGGCTGTGTGATGGGCGGTGCCGGCAGCGCCGTGCTCGAGGCCCTGCAGGCCGAGGGGATCAACATGCCAGTGCTTCAGCTGGGCCTGTCGGATGTGTTCACCGAACACGGCGACCCGGCGCGACTGATGGCGGCAGAGGGGCTGGACGCCGCGGGCATCGAACGTTCGATCCGTGCGCGTTTTGCCAACGTGCTCGGCGCTGGGCTCAAGGCCGCGGCCTGAACCCGCGCGTGCCGGTCCGGAGGGCTTGGCGTGATGTCTTTTCACACGATCGTTGAAACCGATTTGATCGAATGCCCTGCCGGCTTGCGCAAGCTTGCAGAAGCCTGAACGATCGGGGTCGGAAGCCGGTTCTTCGAGGGAAAACCCCCACCGTTGGGGGGGGGCGCGTTCCTACAATGGCGCGGACTGCTGCAAGTCCCCGACCCTCTGAGGGCGGGAGTGAAATACCAACCACGGAGTCATTCAATATGGATCGTCGTTCCCTTATCAAGCACGCAGGCATTGCCGGCGTGCTGGCCGCAGGAGCTGCACCCGCTGTTCACGCGCAGGCCGCCATTCGCTGGCGTCTGGCTTCCAGCTTCCCCAAGGCGCTGGACACCATCTACGGTGGTGCTGAAGAGTTCGCCAAGAGAGTCAATGAAATGACCGGTGGCAAGTTCACCATCTCGGTTCACGCCGGTGGCGAGCTGATGCCCGCGTTCGGCGTGGTCGATGGTGTGCAGGAAGGCACGGTGGAGTGCGCCCACACCGCCCCGTACTACTTCTTCGGCAAGGACGACACCTTTGCCCTGGACTGCGCCATTCCTTTCGGCCTCAACAGCCGCCAGATGACGGCCTGGATGTACGAAGGCAACGGTCTGAAGCTGATGCGCGAGTTCTACAGCGCCTACAACATCGTCAACTTCCCCATGGGCAACACCGGGGCCCAGATGGGTGGCTGGTACCGCAAGGAAATCAAGGGCGTGGCCGACCTCAAGGGCATGAAGATGCGCATCGGTGGTTTTGCCGGCAAGGTGTTCACCCGCATGGGTGGCGTGCCGCAAAACATCCCCGGTGGTGAGATCTACCAGGCACTCGAAAAAGGCACCATCGATGCGACCGAGTGGATCGGCCCATACGACGACCAGAAGCTCGGCTTCAACAAAGTGGCCAAGAACTACTACTACCCCGGCTGGTGGGAAGGCGGCCCGCAGCTCACCCTGTACGTCAACAACAAGGCCTTCAACGCACTGCCCAAGGAATACCAGGCCATCGTTGAAGCGGCTGCGTCCCATGCCCACGTGGACATGCAGGCCAAGTACGACGGTCGCAACCCGGGTGCGCTCAAGCAACTGGTCGCCGCTGGCGTGAAGGTGCTGCCGTTCCCCAAGGCCGTGATGGACGAGGCCTTCAAACAGGCCATGTCGCTCTACACCGAGCTCAACGACACCAACCCGAAGTGGAAAAAGGTGTACGGCGACTACGCCGCCTTCCGCAAGGATCAGAACCTCTGGTTCCGATTCACCGAAGCGCAGTTCGACCGCTACATGCAGTCGGCCAAGCTGTAATTCGCTCCCGGTGTCCGGTGAAAAGCCCCGCCACGGCGGGGTTTTTCGCTCGGTCAAGTCTTGTGGCCTCCCAGCCGCAGATCCCTTCCGCCGCGGCTTCTTGCGGACCGGGCGCAGGGGTTTCCAGCAGACGACAGACAGGCCTGTCGCTGAACATGCACATTCGTGCGGGGTATTCCATGAAGTTTTTGCTAAGTGTTTCGCGTCTGATTGACGCTGTCAGCGAGCTGATCGGCAAGCTGGCGATGTGGCTGATCCTGGCCGCCACCCTCATCAGCGCCGGCAACGCGATCGTGCGCAAAATTTTCAACACCAGCTCCAACGGTTTGCTGGAAATCCAGTGGTACCTGTTTGCGGCGGTGTTCATGCTGGGCGCGGGTTTCGCGTTCTTGCGCAACGCCCACGTGCGCATCGACTTTGTGTCGTCCAAGTTCAGCGCCCGGGGGCGCAACTGGGTGGACGCGTTCGGCATTCTGGTGTTCCTGTTCCCTCTCTGCTACGCCATGGTCACGCTGGGTTTCCCCCTGTTCGAGCGCGCCTGGACCACGGGCGAAATGTCGTCCAATTCCGGCGGTCTGATCCGTTGGCCTGTCTATGGCTTGATCCCGCTGGGTTTCGCCCTGCTGTTTGCGCAGGGCATCAGTGAGCTGATCAAACGCTTCGCTTTTTTGACGGGCAACGGCCCCGACGTGCTGGCCCATGAAGGTCCGAGCGACGAAGAACTTCTGGCCCAGCAGCTGCTGGAAGAAGAAGAGCAGGAGCGCCTCAAACAAGAACAACAACTCAAGGGAGCGAACTGATCATGGTCGAATTCCTCACCGCCAATTTTGTGCCGCTGATGTTCGGCGGCCTGCTGGTGTTCCTGCTGTCGGGTTTTCCGGTGGCGTTCGCCCTCTCGGCCACTGGCTTGTTCTTTGGCTTCATCGGCATGGAGATCGGGCTCTTCCCCTCCAACCTGTTCCAGGCGTTGCCGCTGCGAGTGTTCGGCATCATGCAGAACGACACCCTGCTGGCCATCCCGTTCTTCACGCTGATGGGCATCATCCTGGAGCGCAGCCGCATGGCCGAAGACCTGCTGGCCACCGTGGCCCAGGTGTTCGGCCCGGTGCGCGGGGGGCTGGCCGTGGCCGTGATCCTGGTGGGCGCGCTGCTGGCCGCCACCACGGGTGTGGTGGCCGCTGCCGTGATTTCCATGGGCCTGATCTCGCTGCCCATCATGCTGCGCTACGGCTACAACCGCACCATTGCCACCGGCACCATCACCGCCTCTGGCACGCTGGCGCAGGCCATTCCGCCGTCGCTGGTGCTGATCGTGCTGGCCGATCAGCTCGGCCGTTCGGTCGGTGACATGTACTCGGGTGGTTTGTTGCCCGGTCTGATGCTGGTGGGCCTGTACCTGCTGTTCATCGCCGGCGTGGCGATTGTCAAGCCCGCCTGGGTGCCTGCGCTGCCCGCCGAGGCGCGCGTGTACAACGAACCCAACGGCAGCAGCGGCCACCGCTCGCTGCTGGTCTTGCTGCTGATCTGCGCCGCCGCTGGCTACGTCTGGTCGCAGGTGCACCAGTCCATCATCAACCCGATGATCGGACGGGAAATGGATGCGCCAGGCGATGAGATCGTCATCATGTCGCTCACCGTGGCGTCGTTTCTGGCGCTGGCGCTGGCCATCGTCAACAGCCTGTTCAAACTGGGCCTGCTGTCGCGGCTGGCCGGGCAGGTGACCTTTGTGCTGATCCCGCCGCTGGTGCTGATCTTCCTGGTGCTGGGCACGATCTTCCTGGGCATTGCCACCCCCACCGAAGGCGGCGCCATGGGTGCGCTGGGTGCGCTGATCATGGCCGGCTCGCGCAAGCGGTTGAGCTGGCCTCTGCTGACGCAAGCGCTGGAGAACACCACCAAGCTGGCGATCTTCGTGCTGTTCATCCTGATCGGCTCCACGGCTTTCAGCTTCACCTTCAACGCGGCCGATGGCCACTTCTGGGTCGAGCACCTGTTCGCCAAGCTGCCGGGCGGCCAGATGGGCTTCCTGATCGTGGTGAACGTGCTGGTGTTCATCCTCGGCATGTTCATCGACTTCTTCGAGATCGCGTTCATCGTGATCCCGCTGCTGGCGCCGGTGGCCGAGAAGATGGGCATCGACCTGATCTGGTTCGGCATCATCATCGCCATGAACCTGCAGACCTCGTTCCTCACGCCCCCGTTCGGTTTTGCGCTGTTCTATCTGCGCAGCGTGGCCGCCCGAAGCGACTACACCGACCACGTGACCAAGCAGCGCATTCCGGCCGTGACCACGGCGCAGATCTACAAGGGCTCGATCGCCTTCATCATCCTGCAACTGATGATGGTGGCCGTGGTGGTGCTCAACCCGGGTTTGGTGACCGGCAGCCTGGAGAAAGCCACGGTGGTGGACGACGCTTCGGTGACCGACATGCTCAACAACATGCAGGACCTGCAGCAGGAAGAAGCCGATCCGGCGGCCGAGGGCGCAGCAGCCCCCGAAGGCGAGTCCAAGGACGGCATGCCGGCGCCCGAGACGGAAGAGGAAGTCGACCCGGCCAAGGCGTTGGAAGACGCCGTCAAGAAAGCCGAATAAATGCAGATCGACGTGAAAGTGCTGGATCCGCGCATGGCGGGCCAGCTTCCTGCCTACGCCACCAGCGGCAGCGCCGGACTGGACCTGCGCGCCTGCCTGGACGCTCCGCTGACCCTCGCGCCCAACGCCTGGCAGCTGGTGCCCACCGGGCTGGCCATCCACCTGGCCGACCCGGGCTACGCCGCGATGATCCTGCCTCGCTCCGGCCTGGGCCACAAACACGGCATCGTGCTGGGCAACCTGGTGGGCCTGATCGACAGCGACTACCAGGGGCAACTCATGGTGAGCGCCTGGAACCGCAGCGACGTGGCCTTCACCATCGAGCCCATGGAGCGCATCGCTCAAATGGTGATCGTGCCGGTGGTGCAGGCGCGCTTCAACGTGGTGGACGACTTCGCTGCGGCCAGCGAGCGCGGGGTGGGTGGGTACGGCTCCACCGGGCGTGGCTGAATCGGCGTTGAACCGCCATGGCAAAAGACAAAGGCTGCGAAAGCAGCCTTTGTTGTTTCCGAAGAGGGTCCAGCGAGCGTCAGTGAAGGGTGGGCGATGACGAAGAGGGGTCACCAACGCCGTCGTCGCCATCGACCTGCATGCTGAAGAAGCCGGTGCCCAACGAGCCTTTGCCGATCTCGCTCACGGTCGCCTCGCGCACCGAGTGCACCTTGAGTTTGATGCGCAGGGCGATGCCCGCCAGTGGGTGGTTGCCGTCCATGACCACGTGGTCCGGATAGATGTCGCTCACAAAGTAAAGGCGGTCGCGCGGCGCGCTGTTATTGCAGCCCTCAGGCAGCCCTTCGAAGCCCATGCCTTCCTCGATGTTCTCCGGGAAAAGGTGGCGGGGCTCCAGAAAAAGCAGGCGATCGTCATAGTCGCCAAAGGCGTCTTGAGGCTCGATCTGCAGTTCCACGGTGTCGCCGGCCTCGTACCCTTGCAGGCCTCTTTCCAGGCTGGCCAGCAGGTCGCTTCCACCCACCAGGAATTCGACCGGCTCATCCAGCGTGTCCAGTTCTTCGCCCAGGGTGTCTTTGAGCGCCCAGGTCAGTGCCACGACGCATTGTTCGGTGATTTTCATCGGACAATTGTCCCATGACACAAGCCACCCGTTCCAGCGCCACCGCCGCTTCGATTGACCAACCCAGCCAGATGCTCGGAGGACTCACGCAGGCGCAGTTCATGCGCCGCCACTGGCAAAAAAAGCCCCTCCTGATCCGCCAAGCCTTCCCGGGGTTTCAGCCGCTGCTCAGCCGCCAGCAGCTGTTCTCGATGGCGACGGACGAGGCGGTCGAGTCGCGCCTGATCGTGCACCAACCCAAAGGCTGGGCGCTCAAGCACGGGCCTTTCGGTCCGCGGGCCTTTCCTCCGCTGAAGCAACCCCGCTGGTCGCTGCTGGTGCAGGGCGTGGACCTGCATGTGAACGCGGCCCATGAGCTGCTGCAACGCTTTCGTTTTGTGCCGGATGCACGGCTCGACGACCTGATGATTTCCTGGGCCAGTGACGGCGGTGGTGTGGGGCCGCACTTCGACAGCTACGACGTGTTCCTGCTCCAGGCCAGCGGTCAGCGCCTCTGGCGCATTGGCCGGCAGAAAGACCTGTCGCTGGAACAAGGGGTTCCGCTGAAGATTCTCAGCCACTTTGAACCCGAAGAAGAGCACCTGCTCAATCCTGGCGACATGTTGTATCTGCCACCGCGCTGGGCGCACGATGGCATCGCCGTGGGCGACCACTGCATGACCTACTCAGCCGGGTTCCGCGTACCGCAGCGCGGTGGGCTCGCGGGTGAACTGTTGCAGCGCATGGCCGAGGATTGCGACGACGCCACGCTGTACCGCGACCCAGACCAGCCGGCCACCGCGACCCCGGCGGCCATGCCCGCCTCGCTGGAAGCCTTTGCCGCCGACGGACTTCGGCGATTGCTGGCCGACCGGGCGTCGCTAGCCTGCGCACTGGGCGAAGTGATGACCGAGCCCAAGCCCCGGGTGTGGTTCGAGGAGCCGCAGGCCGAATGGACGCCATCGGCCGTGGTGCTGGACCGGCGCACCCGCATGATGTACGACGACCGCCACATCTTCATCAACGGCGAAAGTTTCCGAGCGGGCGGGGCAGACGCGCGCCTGATGCACACGTTGGCCGATCAACGGCGACTGGACCAGGCTCGGGTTCAGCGCGCGAGCGAAGGCGCCTGCGCGCTTCTGCAGGACTGGTTTGAGGCGGGGTGGTTGCACCCCCAATCCGAGACCTGAACCGAAAAGGAGCGAAGCGATGGAACCCGAACAAGGTGTGAACGAACCGGTGGCGCTGCCTGTGGGGCGCTTGCAGGGCCGTCAGGCGTTTGCCGATCTGGTGCGCCAGGCCCTCGCCTGCGCCGCGCGAGAGCGATGGGCGCACATCGTGCTCAGTGACCCCGATTTCGCCGACTGGCCTTTGGGCGAGCGCGCCGTGGTGGACTCACTTCAAGCTTGGGCCGGTCGTGGGCGGCACATTCGGTTCCTGGCCCGGGATTTCGGTCGCCTGCGCGAGGAGCATCCCCGTCTGGTGCAGTGGCGCACCACCTGGTCCCACCTGGTCGAGGCCCATGCATGTCGCATGTTGTCGGGCGGAGACGTGCCCAGCGCGATCTGGTCGCCGGGCTGGACCATGGAGCGCCTCGACATCGACCGGTGCACCCTGGTGGCCAGCACCGAGCCCGAACGCTGCACGCAGCTGCATGAACGCTTGCAGGCTTGCTGGCAGCAGGGGAGCCCTTCGTTTGCCGCAACGACCTTGGGACTGTGACCATTGGGTTACCGTTTGTTTTTTTGCAACGGTCTTTGTCAACAAAAGAAAAAGTGAACGAGGGTAAATACGGATAGTTCATTGGAAGGTATCATTCCATTCCAGTCTGCAGAGCGCCTACCAACGCTCGCGCAGCAGGGTCAACCAAGCCCGGATCATGCATTCGGGTTTTTTTATGGTTGATTCAAGATCATTTTGTTCATCCATCCTGAGGAATCACCATGAAAAAGACCGTTCTGCTCGCCTCCCTGCTCGCCGCCATCGCCCTGACCGCTTGCGGCAAGAAAGAAGAAGCTCCTGTTGCTGCCCCCGCCGTTGAAGCGGCCAAGGAAGCTGCTGGTGCCGCTGTCGACGCCGCCAAGGATGCTGGCGCTGCTGCCGCCAGCGCCGGTGCTGCCGCTGGCGCCGCTGCTGGTGCCGTCGCCGCTGGTGCTGCTGACGCCGCTGCCGGTGCCGCCAAAGACGCTGCCGGTGCCGCTCAGGACGCCGCTGCCACCGCCACCGACGCAGCCAAGGAAGCCGCTGACAAGGCTGCCGAAGCCGCCAAGGCCGCTGCCAAGCCTGCCCAGTAAATCGGGATCGGGCTTCGGCCCGAGCAAAAAAGCCGCTGTGAGAACAGCGGCTTTTTTTTGCCTGAACCGGACCCCGGATCCGGTTCGGCGAAGGCAGGACCGCCGGGCGAGGTGGCGGTCCGCTGCCGTTTACTTGATGTCGTTGGCCAGCAGTTGCACGATGCGCTGCGCATCGGCCGAACCGTCGGGTTGTCCTTGCGCATTGAGCACCGACACGGTGGTGGTCGTGCCGCTGGTGCGCACGGCGATGCGGTATTGCGCCGGTTTGGCCTGTGGCTCGCTGCCGCCGAACAGGCGGCCGAAAAAGCCCGGCTTGGGCGCATCGGTGGTGGCCAAGGGCACGTAGCGGACGAAATACGTGCCCTGGGTGCGGTCGCGGTCTTCCACGGTGAATCCGGTGCGGTCAAGCGACAGCCCCACGCGGCGCCAGGCGCGGTCAAAGTCATCTTCCAGTTGCAGGGCGGGCAGGTTGTTGACGGTGGTCACTCGGGCGGTCGTCTGGGTGGGAGACGACGCCACCACGGCCTTGGCCTGCGCCTCGTTCACACCCAGCTTGATCATCAAACGACGCAGGAATTCGGTTTCCAGCTCTACATCGGCCGGGCGGGGCTGCCAGACCGTCTGGTCTTTCCTGGCGTCGGTGTAGACCTCGATCATGCCTCGGTGGCTGATGTAGACCTCGGTGCCACCGGCGGCGTTGCGCTCCAGCCGGGTGCGGAACTTGTCGCGTTCGCCGGTCGAGTACAGGCTGTCAAAGACCTTGCCGAGGGTGGAACGGATCAGGTCTTGCGGCAGCTTGGCGCGGTTCTCGGCCCAGTCGGTTTCCATCACGCCCAGGTTTTCCTGATCCAGCGTGAGCACGAAGCCGTTCTCCTGCCAGAAGTCCTTGACCGGTGCCCAGACCTTGTCGGCCGGGCGATCGATGACCAGCCAGCGCAGGCTGCCAGCGCGCTCGATGCGCACGTCGCCCACCTTGTTGGCCGCCGTGTCGCTGGCGCCTGTGCCAGCGACCGGCTGCGCGGTCTGGTAGCCGCTCGCCGTCACGACCGAACCGGGCACTTGGTAACGCGCGTCACGGCTCAGCTGGGTCAGATCGGGTGGCACGTCGAGCGTGGTGCCCTGGCGCGCGCTCTTGTAGTCGATTTTGTCTTCCTGCAGCACAGAGCAGCCCGTGGCCAGCACGGCGACCAGAGTCACCACGCCGAGGCGGACCCGGGGAGTGGCGCACCGAAGGCTGGTGGACGAAGATGACATGGGGCGGGATGGGGTGTGCATGTAGGGGCTCGTTGTCTTCGGTGAGTTTGGGCGCGGATCAGTCGATCAGACCACTGTCTTTGAGCGCGGCCTCGACCTGGGGTTCCAGCGAGCGCGTCATGGGCGTGAGCGGCAGGCGCATGGTCTCGGCGCACAGGCCCATGCGGGCCATGGCCCACTTCAGCGGGATCGGGTTGGCTTCGACGAACAGGTTCTTGTGCACGGGCATCAGGCGGAACTGGATGTCCATCGCCTGACGGATGTTGCCGGCGATGGCGGCCATGCAGAGCTCGTGCATCAGGCGTGGCGCGATGTTGGCGGTCACGCTGATGTTGCCCTGACCGCCACACAGCATGAGCGCCACGGCGGTCGGGTCGTCACCGGAGTAGATGGCAAAGCCCTCGGGTGCTTCGCGGATCAGCCACTGTGCGCGCTCGATGTTGCCGGTGGCTTCCTTGATGCCGACGATGCCGGGCACGGTGGCCAGGCGCAAGGCGGTTTCCACCGACATGTCGGCCACGCTGCGGCCGGGCACGTTGTAGAGCACCACGGGCAGGTCGCCGGTGGCTTCGGCGATGGCTTTGAAGTGCTGGTACTGGCCTTCTTGGGTTGGCTTGTTGTAGTAAGGCACGACCTGCAGCTGGCAGTCGGCGCCGACCTGTCGGGCAAACCTGGCGAGCTCGATGGCTTCGGCGGTCGAGTTGGCGCCGCAGCCGGCCATGATGGGCACGCGCTTGGCCGCCTGTTCGACCGACACGCGGATGATTTCGCAGTGCTCTTCCACCGACACCGTGGGTGACTCGCCCGTGGTGCCGACCACGCCGATGCAGTCGGTGCCTTCGGTGATGTGCCAGTCGATCAGCTTGCGAAGGGTGGGGTAGTCCACGCTGCCATCGGGGAGGAACGGGGTGACGAGGGCAACGATGCTGCCGGTGATGGGTTTCATGTTCTCTGTCTCGGTACGGGGGGCGCCGTGTCGCGGCACCGAAGGAAAAAAGGACCCGGGCGGCTCGCGCGCGAATCCCGCATTCTACCCAGCGGCATCCAGCGCAAAGCGCTGGGGCAGGGCGTCGATGGACGGGCGTTTTCGCACCGCCGCGATGCGCTGGACGAAGCGCTCAGGGGCGTCGCAGAAGCCGTCTTCATAGGCCACGATGTGCAGGTCGGCACAGGCCCGCAGCAATTCGCCGTTTTGTAACAGGAAGTCGGGTCGCGAGGGCTTGCCCACGGTTTCATTGCCGGCGGCAAAGGTCTCGCAGATCAGCACGCCACAGTCGACCACGCTGGCGACGAGGGTGGGCAACAGCGGACGCCAGAGGTAGTTGGTCACCACCACGGCACCGAACCGTTCACCTTCAAAAGGCCATGGTCCGTTCTCGATGTCGGCTTCGACCGCTCGGCCAAGCCCCGCGATGGAGGCAATGGCCTCGGCCGAGCGGTCCACGCCCGTCACCTTGTGGCCGCGCGCCGCGAACCAGCGCAGGTGGCGCCCATGACCGCAGGCCACGTCCAGCACCGAACCGCCCGCCGGCACCAGGTGCGCCCAGCGCCGGACCCAGAGCGAAGGTGCTTCCGTGCCGTGCATCAGAAACAGCTCCAGAGCTGGTCGGCGAGGTTCACCAGAAAATCAGGGCGGTTGTAGAGCGAGAGTGTGCCCAGCAGCGCGAGGACCACCCCGGCCCACGTCAGCGCCCGGACGGCCATCGGCTTCACGCGACGGCCCCCGACACGCGCTGCGGCCCGCGGGTGATGGGCGACTCGCGCACCGGCAGGTTGATCAGTGCGGCGAACACGCCCAGCGCGATCGAGATGTACCAGACGATGTCGTAGCTGCCGGTCTGGTCGTACAGGTAGCCGCCCAGCCACACGCCCAGGAAGCTGCCGATCTGGTGGCTGAAGAACACGAAGCCGCCCAGCATGGACAGGTGCGCCACGCCGAAGATCTGCGCCACCACCGCGTTGGTCGGCGGAATGGTGGACAGCCACAGCACGCCCATGACGGCCGCGAACACGTAAACGCTGGCCGGCGAGAGCGGCGCGATCAGGAAGGCGCTGATCGCCACGGCGCGGGCCAGGTAGATGAACGACAGGATGTGGCGCTTGGGGAAACGCTGGCCCAGCACGCCGGCGGCGTAGGTGCCCAGCACGTTGAACAGGCCGATGAGCGCCAGCGCGTAGCTCGCCACCTGGGGCGACAGGCCGTGATCCTTGAGGTAGCTCGGCATGTGCACGCCGATGAACACCACCTGGAAGCCGCAGACGAAGTAGCCTGCCATCAGCAGCTGGAAGCTGCGGTATCTGAAGGCCTCGCGTGCGGCCTGAAGAATGGTCTGCTCGCGGGGCGGTGCCACGCCGCCCACGAAGCCCGGTTCGCGCAAAAACAGCGCCAGCGGCATGATCAGCAGCACCGCGCCGCCAAGGATCAGCAGCGCCTCCTTCCAGCCGAAGCCGCTGATCAGCCAACCTTCGATCGGCACCATCAGGAACTGGCCGAACGAACCCGCCGCCGCGGCCACGCCCATGGCCCAGGACCGCTTCTCGGCCGGGATCTGCCGCCCGATCACGCCGTAGATCACGGCGTAGGTGGTGCCCGCCTGCGCAGCGCCGATCAGCACGCCCGCGGTGAGCGCGAACGTGAGCGGGGTGGGCGAGAGCGCCATGCCAGTCAGGCCCAATGCGTACAGCACGGCGCAGACCAGCAGCACTCGAAAGGCGCCAAAGCGGTCGGCCGCCATGCCGGCAAAGATGCCGAACAGGCCCCAGGACAGGTTTTGAACCGCCAGCGCGAACGCGAAGTTCTCGCGCGTCCAGCCCTGGTCCTGGGTGATCGGCTGCAGCCAGAGGCCAAACCCGTGGCGCACCCCCATGGAGAGCGTGACGATGGCGGCGCCGCAGGCCAGCACCTGAAGGGCGGAAAGTCGGGGCTGTGGAGAGGGATGGGCAGCGGAGGTCATCCCGTCAAATGTAGCGAATACGGCCTTTCCGGGGGTGTGGCGGGTCGGACACCCGGCCGTGAAATTTTTCGCCGCGATTGATGCAAAGGCGGCATCGCCAGAAAAAGCCGGGAATCACATCTGTATTTGCATACAGTGCTTTGGGGTGGTGCGCATACAATCCGCCCCCATGGCGACCCAATCTCCCTCTGAATATTCCGAAGGCTCCATCCGCGTCCTCAAAGGACTGGAGCCGGTCAAACAGCGTCCGGGCATGTACACGCGGACCGACAACCCGCTGCACATCATCCAGGAAGTGCTGGACAACGCGGCCGACGAGGCCCTGGCCGGCCACGGCAAGAAGATCAAGGTCACGCTGCACACCGACAGCTCTGTGAGCGTGGAAGATGACGGCCGCGGCATCCCGTTCGGCCTGCATCCCGAAGAGAAAGCCCCGGTGGTCGAGCTGGTGTTCACCCGCCTGCACGCCGGCGGCAAGTTCGACAAGGGCTCGGGCGGCGCCTACAGCTTCTCCGGCGGCCTGCACGGCGTGGGCGTGAGCGTGACCAACGCGCTCTCGACACGGCTGGAAGTGATCAGCTACCGCGAAGGCCAGGTGGCCAAGCTGGCTTTTTCGGCCGGCGACGTGATCGAACAACTCGTGATCACGCCCAAGGGCGAGGGCGACCGCAAGCAGGGCACCACGGTGCGCGCCTGGCCCGACGGCAAGTACTTCGAATCCGCCGCACTGCCCATGAACGAGCTGACGCACCTGCTGCGCAGCAAGGCGGTGCTGATGCCGGGCGTGCAGGTCACGCTGGTGAACGAGAAGACCAAGGACACCCAGGTCTGGCTTTACAAGGCCGGCCTGCGCGACTACCTGCAGCAGACGCTGAACGGTGACCCGGTGATCCCGCTGTTCGAAGGCGAAGGTTTTGCCGATGCCAAGGACGACAACTTCGCCGATGGCGAGGGCGCCTCGTGGTGCGTCGCCTTCACCGAAGACGGCCAGCCGGTGCGTGAGAGCTACGTGAACCTGATCCCCACCAGCGCCGGCGGCACGCACGACAGCGGCTTGCGCGACGGTCTGTTCCAGGCGGTCAAGGCCTTCATCGAGATGCACGCGCTGCTGCCCAAGGGCGTGAAGCTGCTGCCCGAAGACGTGTTCGCCCGCGCCAGCTACGTGTTGAGCGCCAAGGTGCTGGACCCGCAGTTCCAGGGCCAGATCAAGGAACGCCTGAACTCGCGCGACGCGGTGCGCCTGGTCGGCGGTTTCGTGCGCCCGGCGCTGGAGCTCTGGCTCAACCAGCACGTGGATTACGGCAAAAAATTGGCCGAACTCGCCATCAAGGCCGCGCAGACGCGCCAGAAGGCCGGGCAGAAAGTGGAGAAGCGCAAGGGCTCCGGTGTGGCGGTGCTGCCCGGCAAGCTGACCGACTGCGAGAGCCGCGACCTGGCCCACAACGAGGTGTTCCTGGTCGAGGGCGATTCGGCCGGTGGCAGTGCCAAGATGGGCCGCGACAAGGAATGCCAGGCCGTGTTGCCGCTGCGCGGCAAGGTGCTCAACACCTGGGAGGTGGAGCGCGACCGGCTGTTCGCCAACACCGAAATCCACGACATCTCGGTCGCCATCGGCGTCGATCCCCACGGCCCGCTGGACACGCCCGACATGAGCGGCTTGCGCTATGGCAAGGTCTGCATCCTGAGCGATGCCGACGTGGACGGCTCGCACATCCAGGTGCTGCTGCTCACGCTGTTCTTCCGCCATTTCCCCAAACTCATCGAAGCCGGCCACGTGTATGTCGCGCGCCCGCCGCTGTTCCGCGTGGACGTGCCCGCACGCGGCAAGAAGCCGGCGCTCAAGCAATACGCGCTGGACGACGGCGAGCTGCAGGCCATCCTGGACAAGGCCGAGAAAGACGGCGTGGCGCGCGAGAAGTGCCCGATCAGCCGCTTCAAGGGCCTGGGCGAGATGAACGCCGAGCAGCTCTGGGACACCACGCTCAACCCCGACACGCGCCGACTGATGCAGGTGACGCTGGGCGCGATGGATTTTGCGGCGACAGAGGCGCTGATCACCAAGCTCATGGGCAAAGGCGAAGCGGCCTCGCGGCGCGAGCTCATGGAGCTGCACGGTGACTCGGTGGAGGTGGACGTGTGATGCGCCGCGCGCTTCGCCTGCTCACCGCGTGGGTCGCGGCCGGGCTGCTGCTCGCGGCCGCGCCCGCACGCGCCGAGATCTGGGGCTACGTGGACCGCAAAGGGGTGACGCACTTCGCCGACCACCAGGTCGATCGCCGCTATGAACTGTTCTACCGGGGGGCCAAGGCCCAGGCCGTGTCGCCCACCGGTCAGGCGCCCAGCGCGGTCAATGCGCCGCCCGGCGTCGGCGCGCGATTCGATGTGTCCACCGATTTCAAGGCCGTTCGCCACCTGATCCGAGAGGCGGCCAACGCCCACGGGCTGGAGTTCGAGCTGTTGCAGGCCGTGATCGCCACCGAGTCCGGGTTCAACACCCGCGCGGTCAGCCCCAAGGGAGCGATCGGCCTGATGCAGCTCATGCCCGACACGGCGCAGCGCTTCGGCGTGCGCTCCAAGGCCAACCAGACACTGGAAGAGCGCCTGACCGATCCGCGCACCAACGTGCAGGCCGGTGCCCGTTACCTGGCCTGGCTGTTGAAGTACTTCAACGGCGAGCTGGAGCTGGCCATCGCGGCTTACAACGCCGGCGAGGGCGCTGTGCTGCGCGCCGGCCGCAAGGTGCCCAACTACCCCGAGACCCGCGACTACGTGCGCAAGGTCACCCAACTTCACCAGAACCTGCTGCCGCCCCGTGCGGTGAGCGAGGGGCGGACAACCGTGTCACCCGCTGCGATGCAGCCCCGACGCGGCAGCCTGCCCGTGGCCTCGCTCTGACCTGACCCCCACCGAATTCCCATGGACATCCTGACCCCCGACCTGGCGCCGGCCGAACCCGTTGAGCCCGGCGAAGACAACCTCGCCACCTACGCGCAACGCGCCTACCTCGAATACGCGCTCTCCGTCGTCAAGGGCCGTGCCCTGCCCGACGTGTGCGACGGCCAGAAACCGGTGCAGCGCCGCATCCTCTACGCCATGGACCGCATGGGTCTGGGCTTCAGCGGCAACACCGCGGCCAAGCCGGTCAAGAGCGCGCGCGTGGTCGGCGACGTGCTGGGCAAGTACCACCCGCACGGCGACAGCGCGGCCTACGACGCCCTCGTGCGCATGGCGCAGGACTTCAGCCAGCGTTACCCGCTGATCGACGGCCAGGGCAATTTCGGCAGCCGCGACGGCGACGGCGCCGCCGCCATGCGTTACACCGAAGCGCGCCTGGCCAAGATCACCGGCCTGCTGCTCGACGAGATCGACCAGGGCACGGTGGACTTCATCCCCACCTACGACGGCTCGTTCGAAGAACCCAAGCAGTTGCCCGCGCGCCTGCCGTTCAACCTGCTCAATGGCGCGAGTGGCATCGCCGTCGGCCTGGCCACCGAAATCCCGAGCCACAACCTGCGCGAAGTGGCCGACGCCTGCGTGGCGCTGGTGAAGAACCCCCAGCTCGGCGACGACGAACTGTTCACGCTCATCCCCGGCCCGGACTACCCCGGTGGCGGCCAGATCATCAGCCCGGTGGGCGACATCGCCGACGCCTACCGCACGGGCCGCGGTAGCCTCAAGGTGCGCGCGCGCTGGAAGATCGAAGACCTGGCGCGTGGCCAGTGGCAGCTGGTGGTGAACGAACTGCCGCCGGGTGTGAGCAGCCAGCGTGTGCTGGAAGAGATCGAAGAGATCACCAACCCCAAGGTCAAGGCCGGCAAGAAAGCGCTGAGCCAGGACCAGACCCAGCTCAAGGCCAGCATGCTGATGGTGCTGGACGTGGTGCGCGACGAATCCAGCAAGGATGCGCCGGTTCGGCTTGTGTTCGAGCCCAAGAGCAGCCGCATCGAGCAGAGCGAACTCATCACCGCGCTGCTGGCCCACACCAGCCTGGAAAGCTCGGCACCGATCAACCTGACCATGATCGGCCTCGACGGCCGGCCGACGCAGAAGAGCCTGCGGCTGATGCTGGAAGAGTGGATCGCGTTCCGCCAGTCCACCATCACCCGCCGCACACAGCACCGCCTGAACAAGGTGCTCGACCGCATCCACATCCTGGAGGGCCGGCAGCTGGTGCTGCTGAACATCGACGAGGTGATCCGCATCATCCGCCACAGCGACGAGCCCAAGCCTGCGCTGATCGAGGCCTTCAAACTCAGCGACCGCCAGGCCGAGGACATCCTTGAAATCCGCCTGCGCCAGCTCGCGCGGCTGGAAGCCATCAAGATCGAGCAGGAGCTCAAGGACCTGCGCGAAGAGCAGGGCAAGCTGGAAGACATCCTGGGCAACCCGGCCAGCCTGAAGCGCCTGATGGTCAAAGAGATCGAGGCCGACGCCAAGACCTTCGCCGACCCGCGGCGCACGCTGATCCAGACCGAGAAAAAGGCCGTGGCCGAAATCAAGGTGGTGGATGAACCGGTCACGGTCGTCATCTCCAGCAAAGGCTGGGTGCGCGCGCGCACCGGCCACGGCCACGAAGCCAGCAGCTTCGCCTTCAAGGCGGGCGACGGCCTCTACGGCACGTTTGAATGCCGCACGGTGGACCTGTTCATCGTCTTCGGCAGCAACGGCCGCGTGTACTCGGTACCGGTCGCCAGCCTGCCCGGCGCGCGCGGCGACGGCCAGCCCATCACCACGCTGATCGAGCTCGAAAGCGGCACGCAGCCGCTGCACTACTTCGCCGGCCCGGCCCACGCGACGCTGCTGCTCGCCAGCACCGGTGGCTACGGTTTCCTGGCCACCGCGGAAAGCCTGGTCTCTCGCCAGAAGGCCGGCAAGGCTTTCATCAGCGTGGGCGACGGTGAGACGATCTGTGCGCCGTCGCACGTGGCGAACACCAGTGGCAGCCAGCCGCTGTTGCCAGCGACGCACGTGGCCTGCGCCTCCACCGGTGGCCGCATCCTCACGTTTGAGATCGCCGAACTCAAGGCCATGGAGAAGGGCGGTCGCGGCCTGATGCTGATCGACCTCGAAGCCAAGGACACGCTGGCCGGCGCGGCCGCCTACACTCGCAGCATCAAGATCGAAGGCATCGGTCGGGGCGGCAAGGAGCGCGACGAAACGCTGGAGATCCGCAGCCTCAACAACGCCCGCGCCGCCCGCGGCCGCAAGGGCAAGGCGGCCGATCTCGGCTTCAAGCCGAACCGCGTAACGCGGGTGGAGTGATGAACATGGATGGGATCGGCCTGTTCGTGGTGCTGGCCAGCTTCGTGCTGACCTTCTTCGTGGGCCGCCTCATCGGCAAGCGGCTCCAGGCCCGTCGCGACGCGAAGCAGGCCGCTGAGGCCGAGCGCGCGCTGGCACAACAAAGCCGGCAGGTGCGTCGCGCGCAGGCGCGCAAGAACCGCCGCTGAACCGCCATGGCCCCGCTCCCGGTTTTCGGCCCCCACCTCAAAGGCTTTCCCACCGCTGGCGCGCCGCTCACGCGCGAGCAGATTCCCCAGCAAGGCTGGCGGCTGCTGCGCGGTGACCTGGCCCTGCCGCTGGCCGTGCTCAAACACAGCGCGCTGCAGCACAACCTGCACTGGATGCGGGACTTCTGCGCGCAGCGCGGCATTGATCTCGCGCCCCACGGCAAGACCAGCATGTCGCCCGAGCTGTGGTCCCTGCAGGTGGAGGCGGGCGCCTGGGGCATCAGCTTCGCCACCGTGTTCCAGGCGGCCGTGGGCGCACGTCACGGCGTGCCCGTGCTGCTGATCGCCAACCAGGTGGTCCAGCCCGCCGAGCTGGACGCGCTGGCGCTGCTGCACGCCGAACGTCCCGCGTTGCGCTCGCTGTTCCTGGTGGACTCGGTGGGACAGGTGGACCTGATCGAAGCCTGGGCCACGGCGAGCGGCTTCAACGGCCGCTTCGAGGTGCTGCTGGAGCTGGGCATCGCTGGCCAGCGCACCGGCTGCCGCACGGCGGGTGAAGCGCGGCAGATCGCCCAGCGCATCGCTGCCAGCCCGGCGCTGCAACTCGTCGGCATCGAGTGTTACGAAGGCACCACCGCCAGCTGCGACCACGCCAAAGACCGCGCCACCGTGCAAGCCCTGATGGACCGTGTGGACGCGATCGCGCATGAAGCCATCGCCCAGGGCTGGTTCACTCATGAAGAAGTCATCCTCAGCGCTGGCGGCTCCGCCATCTTTGATCTGGTGGCCGAGCGCCTCACACCCGACCTGGGCCGCCCGGTGCGCGGCGTGCTGCGCTCTGGCTGTTACCTCACACACGACCACCAGCGCTACCAGCGTTACCTCTGCTGCGTGGGTGAACGGCTGAGCCTTCGTGAAACCCTGAAGCCCGCGCTGGAGGTGCTGGCCTGCGTGCAGAGCTGCCCCGAGCCCGGCCTGGCCCTGCTCAGCATGGGCCGGCGCGACGTGTCGCACGACCTCGATCTGCCTTTGCCGATCTGGCGCTCTGACGCGAAGGGTGGCGCACCGAGGGCCGTGCCCGTCCACTGGCGCATCGACGCCCTCAACGACCAGCACGCCTACCTGCGGCACGACCCGGCGGCGCCACAGACCGAGTGGCCGCAACTCGGCGAAACCGTGGCCTGCGGCATTTCACACCCCTGCACGACCTTCGACAAGTGGCGCTGGATGCCGGTGGTGGACGATGCCTACCGCGTGGTGGATGCCGTCACCACCTGGTTCTGACGCTGTCGTTCGGGTTCGGGCCCTGTCCCTGGCCGACGCAGCGGTTCAAGCCGTGCTCTCGGCGTGCGCCTGGTAGTTGTTCAGGATGGCCTGCCAGCCGGCTTTCTGGAACTCCACCGGGTGGGTGTTTTCCGGCGTGAAGCTCACGGTCACCTCGGTGTGCCCGTCCCCCGTGTCGCGGAAGGTCGCCACCACCTCGCGGTCTGGGCCCAGCGCATAGACGAGGCGCTGCAGCGGCACCACCTCGGTGTACGTGCCCTCGAAGTCGAAACCCATCGAGCCGTCGCGCGCCTCCATGCGCGTGCGCAGCACGCCGCCGACACGCAGGTCGTTTTCCGCGCGCGGGCAGTGCCATTCCGGCGCGGCGAAGTTCCATTGGGTGATCGACCCGGGGTCCGTGTACGCGGCCCAGGCCCGGGCGACGCTGCATTGCGGGCGGGCTTCGATGGTGATGCGGGTGGGTTGGGTGGTCATGGCGCCTCCTTCGGGGCTTGGTCAGGTGTTTCGACAACAACGATCCCCGACGCGGGCAGGCGGCGGCATCGGCGACAGCACAGTGCCAAGGCGGCCTGCCCCGCGGCAGCGAACTTTGTGCACAGGGTCGACACGCCGTCAACCAAAGGCCTTGCGCGGAACGCAGGCCATCTCCGCTGCCGCTTGGCCCAGTCCGGTCGGGTGGGTAGAGTTTGCCCCATGAACATCGCCTACCTTCACCTCGGCGTGGCCATCATGGCCGAAGTCATCGCCACCAGCTTCCTCAAAACGTCCGCCGGGTTCACGCGCTTCTGGCCCAGTGTGGCGACCGTCTCGGGCTACGGCGTCGCCTTCTACTTCCTGTCACTGACCCTGGCCACCATCCCCACCGGCATCGCCTACGCCATCTGGTCGGGTGTGGGCATCGTCCTGATCTCGTTCATCGGCTGGTTCGCTTTCGGGCAGCGGCTCGATGCGCCCGCGCTCATCGGCATCGCCCTGATCATGGCCGGTGTCATGGTGATCAACCTGTTCTCCAAGGCCGCCGGGCATTGAGCCACGACCTGGCGGCGCGTGGGGGAAGCGGCCGGGTTGGGTGTGTGCCTCTAAAAATGCTGCGGTGCAGCAAAAACACTTGCCATCCTCGGGATTACCCGTAGAATCACGTCCATGCTGCACTGCAACATAAATCGGGAAACCGAACCATGTTCACCGGCGGCCCCTGTGTGTCAACCCTCTTCAAGGAAACTGAAATGAACAACCCCGCTGAACAAATCATCGCCGCCAACAAAGCCAACCTGGAAGCCCTCGAAGGCTCCGCCAAGAAGGCCTACGTGGGCGTGGAAAAGCTGGTCGATCTCAACATGGCTGCCTCCAAGGCCGCTCTGGGCGAGTCCTTCAGCTATGCCCAGGCCGTGCTGTCGGTGAAGACCCCCCAGGAATTCATGACCCTGCAGACCAGCTTCTTCCAGCCCCTGGCTGAAAAATCGGCTGCCTACTTCCAGCACGTGCAGAGCATCGCCACCGAAGGCAGCGCCGATTTCGTCAAGCAGCTCGAAGCCGGCATGGCCGACGCACAGAAGGCGATCGGCGTTTCCGTGGACCAGCTGGTCAAGAACGCACCCGCCGGTTCTGAAGCCGCTGTGGCCGCTTTCCAGAGCGCGCTGACCCAGGGCCAGAAGGCCGTGGAAACCGCCCAGGCCACGATCAAGAAAGCCTCGGCCACCGCCCAGGCCAACTTCACCGCCGCTTCGAAGCAGACCACCGATCTGGTCAAGAAGGCCACCAAGGTCTGATCGATCGAGGTCGTCGGGTGTGAGTGGCCTTTCGGGGCCGTGAACGCCCCAAACAAAGAGGCTCCTTCGGGAGTCTCTTTGTTTTGCGGAGGGGTCATCCCGGTGCGGATGGCGCGCCCACGCGCCGGTGGTAGGCCAGAAACACATCGTCCCGCACCCAGCCGAGCGACGCATAGAGCGACTGCGCCTTCACATTGGTGCGGGCCGTCGTCAGGTCCATGCGCACCATGCCGTCGGTGGCGGCCCGTGCCCCGGCCGCCAGCAACAGCTGCCGCCCGGCACCCCCTTCACGCGCTGGCGGCGACACGAACAGGTCGTACAGGGTGTAGATCGGCGCGGCCTCCACCGAGCAGAACGACGGGTACATCTGGCAAAAACCCACCAGTTCGCCGCCCGACGCCTGCGCCACCAGCACCACCGATTCGCCGCGCTCGAAGCGCTCCGCCATGAAGCGTTGCGCGAGGGGTAGGTCCGGCGCGTGTTCGTAGAACTGGCGGTACTGGTCGAACAGCCCGCCAACGGCGGGCAGGTCGGCGGTTTGCATGGGGCGGATCGAGAGGGTCATGGGACGGCACACAACAGTGGGTCAGACGGGTGCGTCGGGCGATCCCGTTTCCGCCATCCGCTTGAGCCGCGCCAGCGTCACCGGCAGACCGGCGTCCAGCTGGCGTTTCAACGCCGGACCGATCAGCCAGGACAGCGGCCCTGTGAGCGTGACCCGGTGCACCACCTCGGTCTGCGAGGGCCCGCGCGCGATCAGCTCGTGTTCGAACACCATGCGCAGCAGCAGCAGCAGGGGAATCCGCGACTCGACGGTGAACCCCCGATCCGGATCGGCGAAGGTCACCACCATGGGGACGGTGTTTCCCTTGCGGGGCGTCAGCGTGCCGCGTGAACCGGCGGCAAAGGGTCCGTTCAGCGTCGCGGCCCGGGTGTCCGGGTCCCAGCGGTGCCAGTTCGCCATGTCGGCGTAGAGGTGAAAGAGGGGGGCGGGCGGGGTGGCCACCGTGGTGCGGTGTTCGATGTCCGTGCTCATGCCGGTTCGTCGCTGAGGAGGGCGACGGGGGCACCCGTGGCGTAGAAGAAACCGCCCGCCACATGGTGCAGGCTGCGCAACCCGTCAGGGCCCTTCTCGAAATGCCAGCGCCCGTTCGAAAACACCCGGTCGTCCGCCCAGGCGCAGAGCACTTCGGCCAGGATCAGGTCATGTGGCCCCGCCACGTGCGAGGTGGCGGGCAGGACGCGGCACTCCATCCAGGCGATGGCGCCATGGACCAACGGGCAGCCGGTCAATGGCCCCGGTTCGAACGACACGCCGCAGCGCTGCAATTTGTCGGGGTGGTCTTTGCCGCTCTCTCCACCCACGGCGCGGGTGAGGTCGGCCTGCGCCACACAGGGCACGCAGACGCTGAGCACGCCCGAGGCGTCCACCAGCGCGCGGGTGAGCGTGGTTTGGTCGATGACGACCGCCACCTTGGGCGGCACGAAGTCCAGTGGCATGGCCCATGCGGCGGCCATGACGTTCACGCGGCCACCGTGCGCACTGCCCACCAGCACGGTGGGGCCGTGGTTGAGCAGTCGGCTGGCCTTGTCGAGCGGAACGGGCTGCATGGGCATGTGGTCACGCCTTCGCTGAAGTGGCCGGGCGGTTTACCCCAGTTCGGCGATCAGCTCGATTTCGACACAAGCCCCCATCGGGATCTGCGCGACGCCGAAGGCGCTGCGGGCGTGTGCGCCGGCCTGGGGGCCAAACACTTCACCGATCAGTTCGCTGCAGCCGTTGGTGACGAGGTGCTGCTCGGTGAAGCTGCCGGTGCTGTTGACCAGGCTCATGACCTTGACGATGCGCTTCACGTCGTCGAGCGTCTTGCCACCGGCCAGGCAGGCGGCGGCGAGGGTGCCCATGAGGTCGATGGCGATGGCGCGGGCGGCGGCCTTGCCTTCTTCGGTGGTCATGGTCAGCCCGAGCTGGCCGACCCAGGGCTTGCCGTCCTTCTTGGCGATGTGGCCGCTGATGAAAATCAGGTTGCCGGTCTGCACGAAGGGCACGTAGGCGGCGGCGGGAATGGCCACGGGGGGCAGGGCGATGCCCAGTTGGGACAGCTTGTCGTAAACGCTCATGGAAGGCTCCTGATGGCTGGGTAGGGGACGCTGCGGCCGGGGTCGCAGGAAGGTGCGGGCCATTCTATCGGCGGGTGTGGGTCGTGGTGGTCGTCAGCGGTTCTTCAGCGCTCTGCTGGAATAATCAGGGGCTTTGTTGCGCGATCCGGTGTCTGTCCCCGCAGGCCAGCCCGGGCGCCCCCATGAACCAGGCGACCCGCCGAGCCGCCCGCTGGAGACACCACGATGAACACCCTTTCCCCGCGCGCTGTGGCGCGCCTGGTCACCCTGGCCGCCGGCCTGCTGCCCGTGCTGGCCCAGGCCGCCGACATGGACGGCAGTCAGCTGTCCGTGCTCTGGGGCGTGCCGTTTGCCGGCATCCTGCTGTCGATCGCGCTGGTGCCGCTGGTGGCGCCCCTCTTCTGGCACCACCACTTCGGCAAGGTGTCGGCGGCCTGGGCGCTGGCGTTCCTGCTGCCGTTTGCTGTGGTGTTTGGCCCGGCGGCCGCGGGCGCGGGCATCGCGCACGCGATGCTGGCCGAGTACATCCCGTTCATCATCCTGCTCACCGCGCTCTACACCGTGGCCGGCGGCATCTTCATCCGCGGCAACCTGCACGGCGGCCCGGGGCTGAACACGGCGATCCTGGCCGTGGGCGCGGTGCTGGCCAGCTTCATGGGCACCACCGGCGCGTCGATGCTGCTGATCCGTCCGCTGATCCGCGCCAACGACCACCGCAAGCACGTGGTGCACGTGGTGGTGTTCTTCATCTTCATCGTCTCCAACGCCGGCGGTTCGCTCACGCCGCTGGGCGACCCACCGCTGTTCCTGGGTTTCCTGAAAGGCGTGGAGTTTTCCTGGACGCTGATCCACATCCTGCCCGAGACGGCGTTCCTGCTGGCCGCGCTGCTGGCGCTGTTCTACGGCATCGACTGGTGGTACTACCACCGCAAGGAAGAGGTCCTGCCGAAAGACCCGACACCCGATGACCGGACCTTCGGTTTCGACGGCGGCGTCAACTTCGTGCTGCTGGCGGTGGTGGTGGGCCTGGTGCTGATGAGCGGGCTGTGGAAGTCCAGCGTGTCGTTCCACATCGCCGGCACCGACGTGGGCCTGCCCGGCCTGCTGCGCGACCTGGGTCTGATCGCGGTCACGGTGGCCTCGCTGCAGCTCACGCCTTCGGGCGTGCACGCCGACAACCAGTTTGCCTGGGCGCCGATGCAGGAGGTGGCCAAGCTGTTTGCCGGCATCTTCCTGACCATCATCCCGGTGATCGCCATGCTCAAGGCCGGCGTGGACGGCCCGTTTGGCGCCGTGGTGCGAGCGGTGACCAACCCCGACGGCTCGCCGAACCCGGCCATGTACTTCTGGGCCACGGGCCTGCTCAGCTCCTTCCTGGACAACGCGCCGACCTACCTGGTGTTCTTCAACACCGCCGGCGGCGACCCGGCGGTGCTCATGACCACGCTGGCCCCCACGTTGGTGGCGATTTCGGCAGGCGCGGTGTTCATGGGCGCCAACAGCTACATCGGCAACGCCCCCAACCTCATGGTCAAGGCCATCGCGGAAGACCGCGGTGTCAAGATGCCCAGTTTCTTCGGCTACATGGTCTGGTCGGTCGGCATCCTGGTGCCGCTGTTTGCCCTCATGACCTGGCTGTTCTTTGCCTGATGCACAGGATGCGACCCATGATCTTTTGCCCCGCTTTTCCGAACCCCTTGACGGCACACAGCGCCACCGCATGAGCGACACCGGCCTGCTCACCTGGACCCTGCTTGCGTTGGGCGTGCTCAATGCGCTGCTGGTGCTCTGGCTGTTGCTGCGCCGACCGCCGGCCAACGCGGACGAAGCCGCGCAGCGACAGCAGCTGCTGGCCACGCTGCAGGCGCAGGGCCAGCAGGCCACGCAACGCATCGAGCGGGTGGAGAGCGAGCTGCGCCGCGAGATCAGCGACAGCTCGCGCGGCGGCCGGCAGGAAATCCAGCAGACCCTGGCCACCTTCCAGGAGACGCTGACGCGGCAGGACGCCGAAGCCACGCGCACGCAGAACACGCAGCTGGACGCCTTTGCCCAGCAGCTGCTGCAGCTGCGCGGCACGCTGGGCGACACGCTGACCCAGCAGCTGCAGGCCATCAGCCTGGGCATGGGCCAGCAGGCGGCCGAAGCCACGCGCACGCAGAACGCGCAGATCGACGCCTTCGCGCAGCAATTGGTGCAATTGCGCGGCACGCTGAGCGACACGCTCACGCGCCAGCTGCAGGACATGAGCGAAGGCAACGCGCGCCGCCTGGCGGAGATCCGCACCACGCTGGAAAACCAGCTCGCGCAACTGCAGCAGAGCAACACCGCCAAGCTGGACGAGATGCGCGCGACCGTGGACGAGAAGCTGCAGAGCACGCTGCAGGCGCGCCTGGGCGAGAGCTTCAAGCAGGTGGCCGACCGGCTGGAACAGGTGCACAAGGGCCTGGGCGAGATGCAGACGCTGGCGCAGGGCGTGGGCGACTTGAAGCACCTGCTGAGCAACGTGAAGACGCGTGGCATGTTCGGCGAGGCCCAGCTCGGTGCGTTGCTCGAACAGGTGTTCGCCCCCGACCAGTACGCCTCCCAGGTCACCACCCGGCCCGGCAGCCGCAACGCCGTGGACTTCGCGGTCA
Organism: Hydrogenophaga sp.; assembly: GCF_018780075.1. Lineage (GTDB taxonomy): Bacteria > Pseudomonadota > Gammaproteobacteria > Burkholderiales > Burkholderiaceae_C > Hydrogenophaga. Next base: position 10,340 of record NZ_JADMKB010000101.1, on the reverse strand, counting down.
GGCTGCCTGGCCGCGGCGACGACGGCGCTCCCTGCTGGCTGCCCATCGATGCGAAGTTTCCGAACGAAGACTACGAGCGCCTGCTCGATGCGCAGCAGCGCGCCGACGCCGAAGGCGCCGAGATCGCCGCGCGCGGGCTGGAGCAGCGCATCAGGCTCGAAGCGAAAAGCATGGCCGACAAGTACCTGGAGCCGCCGCACACCACCGACTTCGCGATCCTGTTCCTGCCCACCGAAGGCCTGTACGCCGAGGTGCTGCGCCGACCGGGGCTGATGGAGGTGCTGCAGCGCGAATACCGCGTCACGCTCGCCGGACCGACCACGCTCATGGCCATGCTCAATTCGCTGCAGATGGGCTTTCGCACGCTGGCGCTGGAGAAACGCAGCAGCGAGGTCTGGCAGGTGCTGGGCGCGGTCAAGACCGAGTTCGGCAAGTTCGGCGATGTGCTGGCGCGCGTCAAGAGCCAGACCCAGACCGTGCTCAACACCCTCGACAGCGCCGAGACGCGCAGCCGCGCCATGACCCGCGCGCTCAAGACGGTGGAGGCGCTGCCGCAGGACAAGGCCAGCGCGCTGCTGCCGCTGGACCCCAGCGACGACGGAGACACTTGAGCGCCTCCCTGAAAGCCGGCCTGGCGCGGCTGATCGCCGCGCAGGTCAGCCTGCACGCCTGCATGACCGGCTTTCGCATGGCCGCGCCGCTGATGGCGCTGCGCGAGGGCCACAGCCCGGTTGCGGTGGGCATGCTGCTGGCGCTGTTTGCGCTGGCCCAGGTGTTCCTCGCCTTGCCCGCCGGCCGCTACGCCGACCGCCGCGGGCTGAAGAAACCGATGCTGCTGGCGGTGGGCGTGGCCACCGCAGGCGCGGCGCTGGCCGTGGCCTTCCCGGTGTTTGGTGTGCTGTGCGTCACCGCGCTGACCTGCGGTGGCGCCACCGGGCTGGCCATGATCGCGCTGCAGCGCCACGTGGGCCGGCTGGCGAGCAACGCCACCGAGCTCAAGCAGGTGTTCAGCTGGATGGCCATCGGCCCGTCGATCTCCAACTTCATCGGCCCACTCGCGGCGGGCGTGCTGATCGATGCCGAGGGCTTTCGGGCGGCCTACCTGCTGCTGGCGCTGTTGCCGTCGCTGGCCTGGTTCTGGGTGCGCCGCGTGGTGGAGCAGGCGCCGGTGGCACCGGACGAGCGCAACACCAGCGGCTCGTCGTGGAACCTGCTGCGCGACACGGCGTTCCGCCGACTGATGCTGATCAATTGGCTGCTGTCCTCGTGCTGGGACGTGCACACCTTCCTGGTACCGGTCATCGGGCACGAGCGCCATCTGAGCGCCACGGTGATCGGCACCATCCTCGGCGCGTTCGCGCTGGCCGCCACCGCCGTGCGGCTGGTCATGCCCTGGCTGGCCGCGCACCTGCGCGAGCCGGTGGTGATCGGCTCGGCGATGGCGAGCACGGCGCTGCTGTTCGCGGCCTACCCATTCGCCCACAACGCCTGGGCCATGGGCGGGCTGTCGGTGCTGCTCGGTGTGGCGCTGGGGTCGGTGCAGCCCATGATCATGAGCACGCTGCACCAGATCACGCCCCGGCACCGCCATGGCGAGGCGCTGGGCCTGCGGGCCATGGCGATCAACGGGTCGAGCGTGGTGATGCCGATGCTGTTCGGCTCGGTCGGCACGCTGCTCGGCGTGGCGGGCGTGTTCTGGATCGTGGGCGGAATGGTAGGCTTGGGCTGCCGTCTGGCCTGGCTGCTGCTGCGCGAGGCAGGGTCTGCGACACACTGACTCACTGGCGTGCCACGCGCATTGGTCGTGTGCTTTGACGCCGCCACGGGAACTCGGCCACAGCGGTCGTGATCGTTCTTTGAACGCCGGTTGGTCCATGGATCGACCTTGACACAAGGAACCCTTGACGTGCTCCTGCTGATCGTCTTGCTCCCGCTGCTCGCGGGCACCGCCGCCACCTTCTGGCTCGGACCCCGGTCCCGTCTGGCGACGGCGCTGGTCGCTGGTGCGGTCACGGCCACCAGTCTGGGCTTGCTGCTGAGCCAGGCGCCGGGGGTGATGGCGGGCGAGACGGTGCGCAATGCCTGGGCCTGGGTGCCGGAGATCGGGCTGAACCTCACGTTCCGGCTCGACGGCCTGTCGCTGCTCTTTGCGGGCCTGATCCTGTTCATCGGCCTGCTCATCGTGCTCTACGCACACTTCTACCTGAGCCCCAAGGACTCGCCCGGCAAGTTCTACAGCGAGATGATGCTGTTCATGGCGGCGATGCTGGGCGTGGCGCTGTCGGACAACCTGCTGCTGCTCGTGGTGTTCTGGGAGCTGACCAGCATCTCGTCGTTCCTGTTGATCGGCTTCTGGAGCCACCGCGCCGATGCGCGCGCCGGCGCCCGCCAGGCGCTGGCCGTCACTGGTGGTGGTGGTCTGGCCATGCTCGGCGGCTTTTTGCTGCTGGGGCAGATCGCGGGCACCCACGAGTTGAGCGAGATGGTGGGCCGGGTGGCCCTGATCCAGGCCGATCCGCTGTTCGTTCCCGCGTTGCTGCTGATCCTGCTCGGCGCCTTCACCAAGAGCGCGCAGTTCCCGTTCCACTTCTGGCTGCCCGACGCCATGGCCGCGCCCACGCCGGTCTCGGCCTACCTGCACTCGGCCACCATGGTGAAGGCGGGCGTGTTCCTGCTCATGCGCATGCACCCGGTGCTCGCGGGCACGGGCTGGTTCGAGGTGATCGTCACCGGCGCGGGCCTGATCACGGTGCTGTTCGCGGCCTTCATCGCGCTCTTCAAGCACGACCTCAAGGGCCTGCTCGCGTACTCGACCGTGAGCCACCTGGGCCTGATCGTGTTCCTGATCGGGCTGGGCTCGCCGCTGGCCGCCGTGGCCGCGGTGTTCCACGTGCTCAACCACGCGACCTTCAAGGCCTCGCTGTTCATGATCGCGGGCATCGTGGACCACGAGACGCATTCGCGCGACATGCGCCAGCTCGGGGGCCTGTACAAGCTGATGCCCTGGACGGCCACGCTGTCCATGGTGGCGGCCGCGTCGATGGCCGGTGTTCCGCTGACCAACGGCTTCCTGTCCAAAGAGATGTTTTTCACCGAGGCGGTGGTCGGCACGGCGGGCGTGTGGGCCTGGGTGGTGCCCGCGCTGGTGACGCTGGCGGGCGTGTTCAGCGTGGCCTACTCGCTGCGCTTCGTGCATGACACGTATTTCAACGGCGAACTGGGCGATGTGCCCAACCCGCATCCCCATGAACCACCGCTGGGCATGAAGCTGCCTGCCATGTTGCTGGTGACCATGTGCATCGGGGTCGGCCTGCTGCCGGCCATCACCTTCGGGCCGCTGGTGCACGTCGCGGCCACGGCGATGGTGGGCCAGCCGCTGCCCGAATACCACCTGGCCATCTGGCACGGCTTCAACCTGCCGCTGCTCATGAGCGCGATCGCGCTGGCCGCGGGCGTCGGGCTGTACCTCTGGCTGGCGCGCGGCCAGCGCCTGCACCGCATTCAGTCCGAGGCCTGGTTCGGCCTGGCCACCGGGCGCCAGATTTTCGATGCGGTGATCGACGGCCTGTTCGGGCTCGCTGGCCGTGTCTCCGACCGCCTGGAGACCGGCTCGCTGCAGCGCTACCTGGTCTGGCTCATCGGGGCCGCGGTGGCGGCGGCGGCGACGCAGCTGGCGGGGCAGGGCATCGGTGCGGGGACGCGCGAGCTGCTGCCCGCCTCGCCGCTGGCCATCGCGGTCTGGCTGCTGCTGCTCGCGGCCTGCGTGGCCATTGCGCTCACGCACCACCAACGGTTCCAGGCCGTGGTGCTCGTCGGTGTGGTGGGGCTGGTGACCTCGCTCACCTTCGTGAGCCTGTCGGCGCCCGACCTGGCGCTGACGCAGCTGTCGGTGGAGGTGGTGTCCACCGTGCTGCTGCTGATGGGGCTGGCTTTGTTGCCGCAGCACTCGCCGCGCGAATCGTCGGCGCTGCGCCGCGCGCGCGACGGTGTGCTGGCGCTGGCCGGCGGGGCGGGCATGGCCTGGGTGGCCTGGGTGCTGCTCACGCGCGACCACGATTCCATCTCCTGGTACTTCCTGGAGAAATCGCTGCCGGTGGGCGGGGGCACCAACGTGGTCAACGTGATCCTGGTGGACTTCCGCGGCTACGACACGTTTGGCGAGATCACCGTGCTGGGCATCGCCGCCATCGGTGTGCTGGCCCTCATGGACGGCATGCGCAGCCGCCGCCCACTGACCGACCCGCAAGGCCTGGCCTGGACCTTCGCCGCCCTGCCGCTGATGTTGCGCGTGGCCGCCACGGTGGTGTTGCCGCTGGCGTTGGTGTTTGCGCTGTACATCTTCATGCGCGGCCACAACCTGCCCGGCGGTGGCTTCATCGCCGGGCTGATCACGGCGGTGGCGCTGGTGCTGCAGTTCATGGCGCTGGGCCAGGCGAAGGCGGAGGCGATGCTGCGCGCGCAGAGCGGCCGCCGCTTCGTGCGCTGCATCGGTGCCGGGCTGTCGATCGCCGGGCTGACCGGCGCGGGCGCCTTTGTCTGGGGTCGGCCCTTCATGACCAGCGCCCATGGGCACCCGCACATGCCGCTGCTGGGCGAGCTGCCGCTGGCCTCGGCCGCTCTGTTCGACCTCGGTGTGTACCTCACGGTGGTGGGGGCGACGCTGCTGACCATCTCGGTGCTGGGCTCGGTGAGCCGGGACCGCACCTCGACCCCATCCCAGTCGGCCGGAGGCCCACCCTGATGAGCATGGAATTCTTGCTGGCGACCGGCATCGGCTTCGTCACCGCCTGCGGCATCTACCTGATGCTGCGCGGGCGCAGTTTTCCGGTGGTGCTGGGCTTGTCCTTGTTCGGCTACGCCGTCAATGTGTTCATCTTCGTGATGGGGCGCCTGTGGTCCAACGCCCAGCCCATCCTGGTGGGTGACGGGCCGGTGGCCGATCCGCTGCCGCAGGCGCTGGTGCTCACGGCCATCGTGATCGGCTTTGCGACCACCGGTTTCGTGATCGAACTGGCGCTGCGCAACCGCCATGAAAGTGACAGCGACCACGTGGACGGCCGCGAGCCCGCACACGCCGCGGGCCACCCGCCCGCGGCCGAAGCCAACCACCACGGGGAACGCCAGCCATGATGGAGGCGGTCCTGGCTTTCTGGCTGCAGCACGCGCCGGTGCTCTCGGTGCTGCTGCCCTCGTTCACCGCGATGGGCCTGCTTCTGCTGGGCGATTTGGGTGGCATGGCGGAACAGGGTGGCGGGCACGACAGCGCCCGGGTGCGCTGGCGTCGCCGGCTGAGCCTGGCGTCGGTGGTGCTCGGCGCGGCGATGGCGGCCGGTCTGGTGTGGCGCGCGGCCGGCGGCGAGCTGCTGGTGTACCCGCTGGGGGAGTGGTCGGCGCCGTTCGGCATCGTGCTGGTGCTCGATCGACTCTCGGCCCTGATGGTGTTGCTGACCTACCTGGTGGCTGCGCCCGTGCTCTGGTACGCCACCGGCGGCTGGGACCTGCGCGGGCGCCACTTCCACGCCATCTTCCACTTCCAGCTGATGGGCCTGAGCGGTGCCTTCCTGACCGGTGACCTGTTCAACCTGTTCGTGTTCTTCGAGGTGCTGCTGATCGCGTCCTATGTGCTGCTGCTGCACGGGCTGGGCCGCGAACGCCTGCGCATGGGGATGCACTACGTGGTGCTGAACCTTGCCGGGTCGGGCCTGTTCCTGATCGGGCTGGCGATGCTCTACGCCGTGACCGGCACGCTGAACATGGCCGACCTGGCCCTGCGCGTGGCCCAGCTCACCGGCGAATCGGCGCTGATCGCGCGCGCGGCCGCGCTGGTGCTGCTGGTGGTGTTCGGCCTGAAGGCCGGGCTGGTGCCGCTGTATTTCTGGCTACCGGGCACCTACGCCTCGGCCAGCGCGCCGGTGGCGGCGCTGTTCGCCATCATGACCAAGGTCGGCGTGTACAGCATCATCCGCACGCACTGGGGCATCTTCGGTGTCGAGGCGGGCGAGGCCAGCCTGGCGGCACAGGCCTGGCTGCTGCCGCTGGCGCTGGGCACCAGCGTGCTGGGCGCGCTGGGGGCATTGGCGGCGCGCTCCATGGGTCGCATGGTGGCCTACCTCACGGTGTCGTCGGTCGGCACCATCCTGGCCGGCGTGGGCCTGTTCACCCCCGAGACACTGTCGGCCGCGCTGTACTACACGCTGCACAGCACCGTCGTGATCGCGGGCCTGTTCCTGCTGGTGGAGCTGATGGCCGCCCAGCGCGGAGAGGCGGGCGACAGGCTGCGTCCGGCGGTGGCGATGCGCGAGCCGGTGCTGCTGGGCATGATGATGCTGTTCGGCGCCGCGTCGGCCTCGGGGTTGCCGCCGCTGCCCGGCTTTCTGGGCAAGCTGATGATCCTGCAGAGCGCCTCGGGCCTGGCCGCGCAGGCCTGGGTCTGGGGGGTGGTGCTGCTGGTGGGTTTTTTCACCATCGTGGGGCTGGCGCGTGCGGGGGTGATCGTGTTCTGGCACGTTCAGCCTGAAGCGGGCGGCGTGGCCTCGACATCGGGCTCCAGTGTCAAGCTGCTCTCGGCGGCCTGGGCCTTCATGGCGGTCACGGTGGCGCTGGCGGTGCTGGCCTCGCCGGTCAAGCGCTACACCGACGCCACCGCCTTGCAGCTGGCCGACACCGCCGCCTACGCCGAGGCCGTGCTCGGTTCGCAGGGCGGCGTGCGCGCGAACACGGTCCGGCCCTACGACGGCTCAAGAAACGCCTCGCCGAGCCCACCCCTGGTGGTTCCAGCACCCACGAAGGCCCTGCCATGAAACCGGATTCACCCGTTGCCCGTTCCATCGGCAAGCGCCATCCCGCCACCGGCTGGTTCGCCCACCCGGTGCTCTCGGTGCTGCTGGCGTCGAGCTGGCTCGCGCTGTCGCACAGCCTGGAGCCGGTGCACCTGCTGTCGGCCCTGCTGATCGGGCTGGTCGTGCCGCGCCTGCTGAATCCGTTTCTGTCACAAGCCAGCGTCGTGCATTGGCCGACGGTGTTGCGCCTCGTGGGCGTGGTGCTGTGGGACATCGTGGTTTCGAACCTCGTGGTGGCCAGGCTGGTGCTCGGGCCGATGGACCGGATGCGGCCGGCCTGGATCGCGGTGCCGCTGGCCAGCGACCACCCCCGCGTCAATGCCTTGTTCGCCAGCATCATCACGACCACGCCCGGCACCGTGTCGGCGGTGATCGACGAGGCGCAGCGTGTGATCCTGGTGCACGCCCTCAACTGCGACGATGTGGCCGCGATGGCCGCTGACATGAAAAACCGCTACGAGGCGCCGCTGTTGCGGGCCTTCCACATCGAACCGGGGAGCCCGACATGAATGTGCTCGACATGGCCTTGAACATCGGCATCGTGGCGATCACGCTGGCCGTGCTGCTGTGCGCGGTGCGGCTGCTGCGCGGACCGAGCGCCACCGACCGCGTGCTCGCGCTGGACACGCTCTACATGAACGCGGTGGCGCTGATCGTGTTGCTGGGCATCCGCTGGAACACGGCGCTGCTGTTCGAAGGGGCGCTGCTGGTGGCGATGCTCGGTTTTGCCTCGACCGTGGGGCTGGCGCGTTACCTCAGCCGTGGCGACGTGGTGGAATGAACGGCAAGAAAGTCTGAACATGAACCCCTTCATCGAATGGACCGCCGCCGCCGTGATCGTGATCGCGGCCTTCTTCCTGCTCGTGGGCGCCATCGGCCTGGTGCGCCTGCCCGACTTCTACATGCGCCTGCACGCTCCGACCAAGGCGTCCACACTGGGCGTGGGCGGGATGCTGATCGCGTCGATGCTGGTGGCTGCCGCGCAGGGCCGCCCGGGCATCGCCGAGCTGCTGATCACGCTGTTTGTGTTTGTGACCGCGCCGGTGGCGGCGAACCTGATGGCCCAGGCGGCGCTGCATTTGAAGCTGCCTTCGAAGGCACCGGTGCCTCCCGATGCGGTGCCCGAGCGATCACCAGACTGAATCCCCGAAGAAACGGGCCCGGGACCTCAGGCGGCTTTCTTGGGTGGCAGGCTGGTGGGCGTCAGTGTGAAACCAAGCCCTCTCAGGTAGGCATCGAGGGTTTGCCGGCCCGCTTTCTGCAGGTCGAAGGCGCCGGGCTCGAGCAACCAGTTCTGGATCATCCCGTCAGCGATGACGTACATGCCCAGCGCGGCAGACGAGAAGGGCATGGCGAGCTTCAGGTCTTGTTTGTGTGCCGCCGCCTGCAGCGCCTGCGCCGTCTGCTTCACGCAGTCGTTGCGAACCTGCAGATGGCGCTCGCGCACTGCGTGCATTTCGTCGTTGTATTCGACCTGGTGCGTCGCGATCTCGAACACGCGGCGCGTCTGTTCGTCGGTGGCGGTCTTGTGCAGCGCTTCTTTCAGCGCATCGCGCAGATTGTGCAGCGGATCGTCGGCTGTGCGGGCGTTGGCGCCGGCACGGGCCATGCTCTCCTCCAGCGGCAGGGTGACGCGCTCCATCATCGCGTTGAACAGGTCGGCCTTGTCCTTGAAGTGCCAGTAGATGGCGCCGCGCGTGGTGCCGGCGGCGTTGGCGATATCGTTGAGGGACGTGCGCGAAACGCCACGCGCCTGAAACAGCTGTTCGGCTGCGTCCAGGAGCGAGTGGCGGGTGGCTTCGGCATCGGCCTTGGTGCGGCGGACCATGTGGTGTGTTCACAAAAGAAGAGACCCCTTGAATATACATACATTCATGTGTGTATGTATACTGCGTCCCTTTTGAAGGTCTTGGCACGCGCCTTGCACGCTTGGATTTCTGTCCTGATTTGTAATTTTCTGTCTTTCCGTACATCACCTGTCGCCCAAGAGGTTATTCATGCCCGCAACCACTCCATCCCTCTCGCGGCGCCCGACGGCGCCGTCCACGACCACCGTGCGCCTGCGCCAGGCCCTGGTGCTGCTGCCCCTGGTGGCGGCCCTGGCGGCCTGCGGCCAGTCCGACGCCCCGGCGGCGGCCGGTGGTGGCGCACCGGGTGGGGGCATGCCGGCACCGGAAGTGGGCGTGGTCACGGTCACCCCGGGTGACGTGGGCCTGCAGACCGAGTTGCCTGGCCGCCTGGAGGCCTCTCGCGTGGCGCAGGTGCGGGCCCGCGCGGCGGGCATCGTGCAGCAGCAGCTGTTCCGTGAGGGCAGCGACGTGAAAGCCGGTCAGGCGCTGTTCCGCATCGACGCCGCGCCTTACCAGGCCACGCTGCAAAGCGCCCAGGCCTCGCTGGCGCGCGCCGAAGCCAACCTGGCCAACACCAAGGCGGTCGCCGACCGCTACAAGCCGCTGGTGGCCGAAAACGCCATCAGCCAGCAGGAATTCACCAGCGCCGTGGCGGCTCAGAAATCCGCCGAAGCCGACGTCGCGGCGGCCCGTGCCGCCGTGCGCACGGCCGGCATCAACCTCAACTACGCGAGCGTGACCGCGCCGATCTCGGGCCGCATAGGCCGCGCGCTGGTGACCGAGGGCGCGCTGGTGGGGCAGGGCGAAGCCACGGCGCTGGCCGTGATCCAGCAGGTGGACCCGCTGTATGTGAATTTCACCCAGTCGGCCACGGAAGCCATGCGCCTGAAACGCGCGATGGAAGCCGGTCAGCTCAAGGGCGCGGGCAAGGGCGCGGCCGCGGTGCGCGTGGTGCTGGACGACGGCAGCGAGTACGCCAAGCCCGGCAAGCTGCTGTTTTCCGATCTGACGGTGGATGCCGCCACCGGGCAGGTGACGCTGCGCGCCGAGGTGCCCAACCCCGGCGGCGCGCTGTTGCCGGGCCTGTACGTGCGCGTGCGCCTGGAGCAGGCGACCGCCGGCGACGCGATCACGCTGCCGCAACAGGCGGTGACGCGCTCGGCCCAGGGCGACACGGTGTCGGTGGTGGGGGCGGACGGCAAGATCGAGAAGCGCACCGTGAAGGTCGGCGGCCAGCAGGGCGGCCAGTGGGTCGTCATGGATGGCCTCAAAGCCGGCGAGCAGGTCATGGTGGACGGCTTCCAGAAGCTGCAGATGATGCCGCCCGGCACGCCGGTGAAGGCGGTGCCATGGACGCAGCCTGGCGCAGCACCCGCAGCGTCGCCCGCCGCACCCGCGGGTGCTCCAGCGGCAGCGGCACCGCCAGCCGCTGAAGCCAAGCCCGCAGCCGCCCCCGCTCCGGCGGCGGCCAAGTAAGGAGCGGCAAATGACACAACCTCCACGTTCACTTTGTTCATTGCCCCCCATGGGGGCTTCAGCCTCCTTGAGGCGGCTCGGCGGAAACTGACATGGCCAAATTCTTCATCGAGCGCCCCATCTTCGCGTGGGTGATCGCGCTCTTCATCATGGTGCTGGGCGCGGTGTCCATCAC
>NZ_JADMKB010000119.1 GCF_018780075.1 Hydrogenophaga sp. | reverse complement strand
ATTGGCGGGCTGCATTCTTATATCCGGCCTGTTGACGCAGGCGTTGTTGCCCGCTGGCCCTGATGGGATTCGCTGAGAGGTGCCTTGATCTTCGGATCGAGCTTCGAGAGCTCCGGAGCAAATTCAGGCCCTACCTCTCCCGGTCCAACCTATTCAGCCATCACACATCTTCGCGCTGCCAAACCTCAGGTTCCTTGAGCCGCTACGCGGGTCGCGCTGCTGATTTTTGGATCTCTGGCATGTAGTTCCTGCGATGAGCAAGCATGGCCCAGATCGTTCGTGCGATCTTGTTCGCCAAAGCAACAACAGCGACGTTCCATGGCCTATCTCGCATCAGTCGTTCAAGCCAAGGCGAATGCTCCTTCTGGCGCGCCATGACCGCCCTGGCACAGTGAATCACCATGGCCCGGAGATATGAGTTGCCCTGTTTACTCATGCCAAGGATGCGCACACGACCGCCCGTGCCAGTGTGCCGAGGCACCACTCCCAGCCAGGCCGCAAACTCTCGGCCAGAGCTGAACTCCTTGGCGTCACCCACCGAGGCAACGATCGAAGTCGCGGTCAACAAACCTACCCCAGGAATCTGCAACAAACGCTCGCAACGCTCGTCCGATCGCTTGAACGCGTCCAACTTGCGCTCGATCGCATCCACCCGTTCCGAGCGCTGCACGATCAATTGGTACTGGTCCCGCATCGCTTCAATCGCCATGGCGGGGATCTTGTCCTCCAGGCTGGCGAATGCCTCCGGTAGACGTTTCACGCACCAATGTCGCCCCTCCGGAAAAGCGAATCCCAGCTCGTAGAACACAGCGCGGAGCTGGTGTAGCTGGGCAGTCCTGGCCTTGACCAAGCCGTCCCGCATGGTGTGCAGCGCCAAGATCGCCTGCTGGGCCTCGGTCTTGACTGGCACGAAGCGCATTTCGGGCCTCTGCGCTGCCTCCCATATCGCCCGAGCATCGGCCGCATCGTTCTTGTTGCCCTTGACGAACGGCTTGACAAACTTCGTCGCAATGAGTCGCACCTCGTGGCCAAGTGCGCGCAACTGGCGTGCCCAATGATGGGAGCTCCCGCACGCCTCCATAGCAACAACACTACGCTGCCGATTGGAGAAGTACGGCCCCATCTCAGCGCGCTTGAGCTTCAGCTTGGTGATTTCCCCTGTCTCGGGATCTACCGAATGCAATTGAAAGAAGCGTTTGGCAATATCCAGTCCGATCACAGCGAGCATGGCGGTCTCCTTGGTAGGTGGATGGGACCTCCATCGTGATCGAAAAAGACTCAGGAGGCGTCCATGCCATCCTCGGTAAGTTTGCTCTTCTTCACGACATGCTCCTGCCCATTCAGGGCGTTCATCATGCCGGCTCTCTCTGTAACCGAACGGTTCGAAATCTTGAGACAGGGTCAACTCAAAAATGAGGAAAAACTCAAAATACCAGGCAATCGATCAACGCTTCTGGAAAGCCAACTGGGCTTCTTCTGAATCAACGCTTCAACGAACCGTCCGGCAACTCGACCTTCACCTCAAGAATCTCCAGACTCTCCTGCCGTTCTAACCGAACTTTAATATCACTGGGGTCAAGCTTGATGAAACGACCCACAACCTTCACCAATTCATGCTGCAACTCTTCCAAACAGTCGGATTTGTTTGTACTGCCTTCAGCACGTTCCAGTGAAAAAATAATTTGAAGCCGCTCTTTCGCAATCCCTGCAGTCTTGTGCTTTTCCATCCCGATCAGGGAAGCAAAAGAAACCATTTCAAAGCCTCCCCAAAAAGCGTCCGAAATATCCCTTTTTAGGCTCACAAAGAGTCTGAACAGGTATGTGGACACCAAGAAATCGGCCAACCAGATCGCTGTAGGCAATGGATACATCACTGCCCTTAAAGTGTATCGCCGGCGTACCTTGGTTGGAGGCAGACAATACATCGTTGGACTCCGGAACGACACCGATCACATTCAAAGGCAATACACTTTTTATATCATCGATGGACAACATTCCACCCTCCGCCACCCGTGAAGCATTGTAGCGAGTGATGAGCAAATGCTCCTTGACAGGCTCGCGACCCTCGATTGCTCTCTTTGAGGTTTTCCCCAGCATTCCCACAATAATGTCCGAATCTCGAACACTTGAAACCTCAGGATTCGTCACAATCAGCGCCGAGTCGGCATGGTGCATTGCCACTAGTGCACCTCTTTCGATGCCGGCAGGTGAATCACAGACCACATAGTCAAAACCCATCTCACGCATGTTGTTGATCAGGGAGGCGACGCCTTCATCCGTCAGAGCGCTTTTGTCCTTGGTCTGACTCGCTGCCAATACATGGAGATTATCGCAATGCTTATCCCGAATAAGTGCTTGATTTAAATTTGCATCGCCTTGAATTACATTGATCATGTCGTACACCACCCTGCGTTCACAGCCCATGACAAGATCCAAATTTCGCAATCCAATATCAAAATCAATCACCGCCGTTTTATAGCCAGAAAGAGCCAGTCCAGTGGCAAAACTCGCGCTGGTGGTCGTCTTTCCTACGCCGCCTTTTCCTGAGGTCACTACAACGATGTGTGTCATTTTCACCTGATTTAATTGAACCTGAACGACCTCAAAGCCGTTTAAGACTGCATTTTTTGTGAGATTTTGTTGGCAACCAGCTTGCCACCATCATCATCTGATATCAGGCTGATCTGGGCTGACTGCCCCAATACAGACCTGGGCAATGAAGCATCCCCAGTGCAATACACACCAGCGATGGATATCAGCTCAGGAGACATGTTCAGCGCAAAAATTCGGGCATTGCTGTCGCCTTTGGCACCTGCTATTGCTTTTCCACGCAATGGGGCATATATGTGAATATGGCCATCAGCAATGACCTCCGCCCCTGGATTGACCATTGCCATCACAACCAAATCCCGACCTCTTGCATATACTTGCTGACCGCATCGCAGTTGTTTATCAATGATCAAGGCCCCCGCGAGCGCCTCAATTTCAGGGAGGTGGCGCATGACCAACGATCCCCCCTGGTCCGGCGCGCGGTTGTTTTTGGTTCCGGGATGCAGGCTGGGCGTGTGCAAAAGACCGGATTCAATTGCTGCCGCGGTTTGTTGCTCGCTTCCTCCGCGAACGGCCACTGGACGTAGTTTGTGGCTGCGCAACATCGAATTCAGCGCCTCGAACTCCAAAGCCGTTTCGAAAGCTGATTTTGACTCAGATTGAAAACTGCTTTGAATTCCAGACAGATCTATCACAATCCCGTCTTCATCAAAAAAGCCGGGCATGTCTGAGAACCTCGCATTGAACTCCATATTCAGTTTCTGGAGATCTGTCGTCCTGATCATCAAAGCAACCATCGGAAGGTCGGTGCTCTTGATCTCAAAACTTCGCATTTCGCGAGCGGTGTTTTCTTTTCGCATTGGCAGCTCCTTTATTTTTGATATCAAAACCACATACCATTAAGGGGAGATTCTGGCTTGCTCAAAGCTCTTCTTGAAGCGACCCGCTGCTGACACAGGCCCTTCATTCTTGGAATGAAAAAACACAAGGGCTGTGAGAGCAACCAAATCTTTTTCACTTTCGAGTCGATTGAACAGAAAGTCATCGTGCTGCAGAGATCAGCTTCGCCCTATAAAGAGGGGCGCGGGGCTGCAAACCCCGTGTCAACACAAGCGAGACCTGAAGCCGCAGACGCCTGTTGCCCCATCGCAGGGATTGCACAAACACGTTCTGGCACCAAGGCTCATGCTTCTATAAACAAGCGCTTAAACGCTTCAAACCACCACTCTCTTGACTCTGCTCCGAAAGAGTGAAAAAGGATATGTTTTTACTATTTTTAACATTTTTTCTTGTTTTGTCAATTTTTTGCGCTCATTTCAGCGTCGCGACCACGTCAAACGGATCGGGCTCGTTGATCCGAGCGGAGGGCAGCCTCGAAGAAGGGCACGCCAAGCTGAACCGAGGGGTGCTCTTGAAACCTCAGGGAATGAGTCCCATCAAGTGAAGAGTGATTTGCGCATCACGGCATGGGCGCAAGGGTTTTGCAGACCTTCCCTAGACGAACTTGGTGCCGCGAGGTATCGGGTCGGATATCACTGCTGGCTCTGTAAGGGTAGATGACTTCGGTCTTCATCCCGGGTGCAGAAGCGCCAAGTTGAATCGCTCGCCACGGCATTCATGGCATGGGAGACAGCAGCTTCTCGTTCCCAACCAGCAACCAGATTTCTCACGCCATGTGCGTGATCTTCGTTAAGCAGGTTGCCCTGGCACCATAGCCCAACCGACTCGGCATTGACCTTCAGCACCCGTGGACGAACGCTCCAAGACACCTTCATGGGTGTGAGCCCTTCTCGTTGTAGCTTGGGCCAGTGGTCGACCCGGCGTACTGCACTGGCCGACCACTGAGAAAAGAACGCAACAGGCCCGGTTCGGGCTTTCCGCCTCTACCAGCGAAAGAGCAACCACTTTTTACATCCCGCTGACTGGTCGACGCAAGAACCAGCAGCCACTGCTCCGCCAACCGGTGCGGAAGTCTCGGGTTGCTGGTGCGCGACTCTGAAAGCTCGGTCCAGTGGTTGGGGGATTTTTTGAGTGTCGACACCGCATCACCAGTGTCTTCCAAGCATACGTCAGCGCACACAACATACCGGTAAAACATCAAAAGTTACAAACAAGTAACAAAATGCGTATAATTACATTTGACATTGTTTTTGACATTTATGGACTTTTTCAGAAAGCCTTCAATACATCAAATTGATGTGTTTTCTGAGAAATTTTTCAATAAATCTCATATAACCCTGTCTTTTTTAGTACTTTAATATTGCTTTTATCATGAAATTCAACAAAATCAGTGTCGCTTTCGGTGCTTTTCTCGCTTTGGCAACCTCCGTATCACAAGCGGCCACGTCGTCCGGGACCCTGACCGTCACCGGCACCATCGAAAGCTCGATCAGCCTGACGATCGAGTCCGCTGGTGGCACCACCTCAGGCACCGGCACGGCCGCCGCGACGTCCGATCTGGGCAACATCAGCAAATACGGTTCTGCACCCACCGGCTTCACGCTGGCCCGTGGCGCCAGCGACTGGACGATTTCGTCCACCGTGGGCGTGAAGGTTGACAAAGCGAACCTGACCAGCACCGACTACACCCTGACCGCACAGCTCGGCTCCGCGCCGGCTTCGGGCGTGGTCTGGAAACTCAACGGCAGCACGCTGAGTGACTCTGCCGCCACCACGCTGACATCGACCGGCACCTACGCCTCCACCGGCTCCTATTCGTGGGACGTTGTGGTTGCCGACAGCGCCGCCGCCGCCGCAATCGACAACGCAATCAACTTCACGGCCACGTCCAACTGAGCGTGAAGCCCTTGCCGCTGCGCCCAATAGGGTGCGGCGGCATCTCATTTGCAAACGGGAGCATCCTGTGCGAAACGCAATTCAGTGCCTGATGGGCCTGGGTCTTGCCTGTTCATGTGTGATGGCGCTGGCTGGACCTCTGAGCCTGGAGTTCGCCGGCAGCGGCGACACCAACTTGAATCCCTCAGTCAATGGCGGCAGCCTGGTGCTGGGTGCCATGGTGGCCGGTGCCCAAGTCGGGCACAGCTTTGCCGACGGCATCTACATGAGCAAGCAATTCACCCTCAAGCTGGTCGACGCTTTAGGGGAGGCCTCCTATGCCTCGGTCACCGTCACACAAACCAATGACACGGAAGGCTGCACGGTCAAGATCAATGGCCATGTGCTGCAGCCCCATGTGCCCGTCACTGTCGATGCCAACCACCCCTTGAACACACCGGTGTCACACCTCATTGAGGTACAGGTGCCGCGGAACGTCGACGCTGGCAATTTTCTCAGCAGCCTGGAGTGGACGGTCGAAACCGACGTCATCCCTTGATGGGGTGCCTCAGCCTGCGCAATACCCGGGTCGCCAGCCCGATCCGGCTGTCTGTTCCTCCTCATCCTGCCAAACCACAAACAGGTTCAACCATGTCTTTCTCTTCCCCACTGCGTGTGCTGACGCTGTTCAGCTGGGCGCTGTTGGCCACCGCCGCCCAGGCGCAATCGTTCACGCTTTCACCCGCGGTGGTGCCTCTCAAAGGTGACTTTGGTCAATCCACCACCCAAACCTTGACCCTGCGCAACGACAGCGACATGCCCATGAGTTTTGCGCTTGAGGCGCGCGACGTGGTGGTGCGCGATGGCCAGCGTGAGTTTGTCGAAGCCGGCAAGCTACCGGAGAGCGTGGCGGCCAGTGCGGTGTTCACGCCCAACCGGATCGATGTGCCTGCGCACAGCAACGCCTCGGTGAGTGTTCTGCTGACGCTTCCATCGAATATGCGAACCCGAGCTGTAGCGGCCTATTTTCGATCCCTGACCCCGGTGATGCAAAACGGTCGACCTGCCCTTTTCTCACTGGGAGCCCTGTTCACATTCACCATGAGCGAGCGCATCGAGATCACGCACGAGACCTTGCAGATCGACCCGCCATCCAACAGCAAGACCCTTCGTTTGCATAGCACCTTGCTCAACAGTGGCGATGAACCCGTCGTGCCTGCAGGCATGGCCGTGTTGATCGACTCGCATGGCCGAATGGTTGGAAAAGCGGCTTTCGCACCTAAGCGCTTGTTGCCGGGAGAAAAGGGCGTGCTGGAGGCCAACTACCCCGGCGAACTGCCCGCTGGGACCTACCGTGTGGTTTCCACCTTGGATGCGGCCGGCCGCGCCTACAGCCTGAACGGATCGGTGGTGGTCCCATGACGTGTCTTCTCGGACCGGAGGTCGTTCTATGAAACGCCTCTTTACCCTCAGCGCTATCGCGACTGTGGTGATTCCTTCGCTGTGCGTCGCGGCCGATGTGAAGCTCGCCGAACGCGAAACCATCCTGCTGCCGGCACTCAACGTCGTGGCCGCATTTGCGGTCGACCCTGGTACGGTGGAGGCCAGGGTGATCGGAGGCCAAGTGAGCTTGCTTGCGCGTCATGCCGGCCAGACGCTGGTGACCGTGGTCACGCCCAGCGGTGTCGAAACCTTTGTCGTTCAGGTTGAGATCGTACCCAACCGCTTCATGGATCTGGAGGCTGCGTACAACGCCAGCCGCGGGCTGTGGAGCCTGGGCTACGACTCCAATTCGCGACGCACCACCACATCCATCAACATGCCGTTCCAGGACGGCAAGGACAGCCTCCATCTGCGCCTGCAGGCATCGCACGACGGTCGCTTCGCTGTGGTCGGAAGCAGCCAAGACGCCTGGGCACTGCCCGAGGTGAGTCTGAAGTACAAGACACCGGACTATTCCCTGGTGGTGCTCGACGACACGGTCGAGGTCTCACCGCTGACCATCGAGCGTGCTGTGCTGCGCGGCGCACACTTTCGCCAGGGCGATCTGAAGTTGCATGCCGGCGTGAGCACGCGCACCGCATGGAGCAGTATGCTCGTGCCACACCAAGGAGACCGCGCGGTGGGTGCAAGCTACCGCTTCAAGGCCGGCGGCCTGCAACTCATCCCGAGCCTGCACTGGCTGCCTGACAGCCGCAGCCCAGAGCCCGGCATGGTGTCTCTGGGCTTGGCCAAGGGTAGCGACAAGGATGCCTTGCAGCTGCGAGGGGAGCTCGCCTGGAGCAGCAAGCCCGGGGCCTCATTCGATTTCAGCCTGCGCCCGGATGGACGCCTATTCTGGCTCAAGGGTGCTTTTCGGCCCAAGGCCTTTGCCACGCTGGACGGCGCACGTCCGGCAGGCAAATATGTCGACGGCGGCTGGAGTGAGCGACTGGACGCTAGCACCACGCTTGACCTTACGCTGTCGATGACGCGCCTTGACCTGGCTCAGCAAAACCCCGAATCGAGCTTCGCTCGCGCCGATCTTCGTTTTGCTCCGACTCCAGGCTGGTACACCAGCATGGGCTTGAGTGGCAGTCGTTACCACGACTTCAAGTCTTCTTCATTGAATCGCAGCACTTTGTCGTTGGGCGCGGGCTACGAGCAGACTCGCTATGGCGTTTCCTCGCTATACCGCTACCAGCAAACCTCAGCTTCGGCCAGAGGCGGACACGGCGCGCGGATCTCACTGCGTGGCAACAGCGGTGGCTGGCATGCACGTGCGTATGCCGACGCACAGCAGCAGTCGCCCTCAGTGAGCTTGCTGCTGCAAAATCGTCCCGACCTGGCGCGTGCAATGGCGGAGCTCGGCTTGACCGCGAACAGTCCTGACGATCTGGTCCGCTTACTGCGCGACAACGCCAGCTTGCTGAATGAACGCGGCGTGTCCATTGGTGCGGTACAGATCGACGAGCTTCGAGTGATGGGCGGCATGGACCTGTCCTGGCGTGGTCAAGCGGCGATCAATCCGCAGATAGGCGTGCGCTTGAATACCAGCCGCGGTCAAGGCGGCATGAGCCAGAGCCGCACCTCACAAGCAAGCGCGTACGCCAACTGGCGAGTGTTTGGTGACACCGACCTTGACCTGAGTTATTCGAGGTGGTCGTACCGTGCTGCTGGCAGCAGCTCAACTCAGGGCAACTCTGTGCAATTGATGCTGCGCACGCGACTCTCACCGGTGAGCATGCCAGGTCGCGGCGGACGCCGCATCAGCGGCCGTATCTTCCGTGACGACGGCGCCACCGGTGTTGATGGGCCAGATCAGCCAACGCTCGCTGGTGTTGAGGTGGTGCTGGACGGATCTCGTCGCACCGTCACCGACCGCAATGGACGCTATGTGTTCGAAGCCCCAGGAGACGGTAACCACCGCGTGACCGCAGTGCTGCCAATCAGAGAGTTGGCTTATTTCACAACGCCCTCCACAATCTCTGTGAACGCCGGTAGCAACGCCAACTTCGCTCTCAGTTTCGCAGCCGCGCGCCTCAGTGGCCGCGTTCTGAGCGATGCCGGCTTGCCGCTGGACGGTGTGAGTCTGCGTGTAGAAGGCAGCCAGAGCCACACCATCACCACCGACTCCAGCGGTGTCTTCCGCTTTGCGGGCCCGTCCGAAGAGGTCAAGCTCAGCTTGCTACCTGATTCGTTACCTCCTGGTTATGAGCTGGTAAACCTCAGTTCTGTACTGAAACGTTTGGCCGCCGGCGCTCCTGTGGTCAGCGACTTCACAGTGCGCGCCCAGCGTGTGATCGAAGGACGGGTGATCGGCGGCGAAGGTGGTGCATTCACTGTACGGGCCATTGAAGCAAGTCGCAGCGTGATGCCCGACGCTAGCGGTCGCTTCGTGTTGCGAGGTCTGCCGGCTGGCCCATTGACCATACTGGTCAAGAGCCGCGATGGCGAAGCGAGCTACAGCGTCCAAATGCCGACAAACCCTGGCGTCATGAGCGGAGTGGAGCTGAGCGCTCCTTGTGCACGCGGTGCGACATCATGCAGTGCTACATCGCTCGGCAAAACAGATCAAAGCGCACAGCGTCACCCAATGAGTCGCACAAAACCGCCCCCAATACGCTCGAACAGTGCGACGTTGTGAGCGCAGCAGCAGGCGTTGAAACTGATCGACAGGCACTGCGCAAGCGGCTTTTCTGGCTGAATCGTTCCTTGCAAAAATGAGAGCCGGTATGGTCGTACTAAATGCCGGGGTTCGATCACAACATCTTGCTGCTGATAGATCAGAAACAAGCATCTTGGCTACAGCTCAGTCGGCCGTCGAGGTGGGAGAGTGCGCACCTGGACTTTGCCGCAGCACTCAATCAGGAAGGTTGTCCAAAGTGCACCGCAGGCGAAGTTGTTCCGACAATCCTTGGACAAGCGTGTGTACAACTTTGGGCAAACCCTGTACGGCGCATACAAGTGCTTGATTTTGAAGGGAGAAAAACAGATTGCTTATTCAACAGGCACGTGGATGCTGAATGCTACGCTGAACAAGTAGCTGAATTGAACGATCCGCTGGGCCAGGGGTCGCTGACGTGGGGATGTAGCGCGAGTTGAAGACGGTCGTCTTGTCTGCGCTGCAGGGTTGAACACCACGCCGAACGTCTTGAAGACCACCGGAATGGCGGCCAGGGTACGCACATCCAGCGCGCACAGATAGGCAGCCAGGAGGTAAGAGCGCAGCTTGTTCGCAGTGCGCCCCTTGCCGCTCTCAATGAGGCGCCGAAGCATGTCGAGCACCTGATCGGGCATGAGGTCAACCGCTGGCGCATGAGCCACCTACGGCCACGCTTGAGTTACATGCTTCTGAAAAATCCCTTGCGCATCCACGTGGCTGCGACGACCCTGCGCGCGTGGATTTCTCGGTCACTTCCGACTTCTTGGCGAGGAAGGCTTTTCGTGTCTTGGCCTTGGCCTCCTGCAGCTCGCCCGTGTCGGCAAGTTCGACATGCACCTCGGCCAGCGCCCTGCACTTTTCTAGCACGGCAACAATGCCGTATCCACGCACGGTCGGCTGCAGCTTCTTGGGCGGTGCCGTCGGGTCGTAGATCCCGATGGGTTCGCGGCTGGTTTTGCCGGCAAACGAATACCGCCAATAGAGCTGCACGGCGCCGTTGGCCAGCTTGCGCGCCTGCAGTGCACCGCCACGATCTAAGAGGCTGTGTAGGGTCACGAAGGCGCTACCATCGAGCGATTGGATGGCCGCCGCTGCTGCCGAAAGTAGATCTTTTGCCATAGTCCGCGGTTGCTCTGGTGTCAGTTTGGGCTGGGACGGCCTGAGACCACTTTGGACGCAAGGTGTTGATTTTTAAAGGCTTTATGGGTGGCAAGTTGTATCAGCAAGTCCCGTAGAATCCAATTCCAAAGTCCGTAGCTGAATAGCACTTGTAGGCATTGCCACTCACCTCAGGCAACTTGGCATGGCTGACCCGCCGCCGAGCCCGTCACACGCTGACTCAGTTGTATCACCGAACAGCGAACTGGATGTATGCGGGTCCAGCGAAGGCATGTTTTCCCCACTTTTTCCCCACCAGAAACGACTACGCCACCCGAAGGTGGCGTAAAGCGTTGTCACATATGACAATTTTGGTGGGCGGTGCAGGGTTCGAACCTGCGACCCCTGCCGTGTGAAGGCAGTGCTCTACCACTGAGCTAACCGCCCAAATGATCTGTATTCTTTCGATCCGATCATTCGGAAGCCTCAGATTATAGCCTGTTTTTCTCGTATTTCTGAATCTCTGTGCAACTCATGCGGTTTCGAGCCGCCGCCAGAGTGTTTTGCCTTTGCAGGCCTTGTCGATGTCCGCCAGCGCGACCTCGTGTGCACCGACCTCCTGCTCATTGGCCCGCAGCACCGGCAACGCCACCTGGCTGAGATCCACCTGCACCGACACCTCGCCGGCCACCTCGGTGGTGCCCACGTCCATCAGCAGCGCGTCCTGACCGCGCGTCATGTTGATGTACACATCGGCCAGCAACTCGGCGTCCAGCAAGGCGCCGTGCAAGGTGCGGCCGGAGTTGTCCACCTCCAGGCGGTCACACAGGGCATCGAGGCCGTTGCGCTTGCCCGGGAACATCTCCTTGGCCATCACCAGCGTGTCGATCACGCCCGCCACGTGCGCCTTCATGGGCGGGCGCTTCAAGCGCTCCAGCTCCTTGTTCAGGAAGCTGATGTCGAACGGCGCGTTGTGGATGATGAGTTCGGCATCTTTGAGGTAGGACAGCACCTCGTCCGCAATCTGCGCGAACTTCGGTTTGTCGCGCAGGAACTCGTTGCTGATGCCGTGCACCTTGAGCGCGTCTTCGTGGCTGTCGCGCTCGGGGTTGACGTAGAAGTGCAGGTTGTTGCCGGTGAGCTTGCGATTGAACAACTCGACGCAGCCGATCTCAATGATGCGATCGCCGTTGTCGGCCGACAGGCCGGTGGTTTCCGTGTCCAGAACAATTTGTCTCATGGCTTTCTCGCATCAATGGTGATCCACCGCCGGGCCGCCCCTCGCCGGATCAGCCCCACTGGAGGCAGCGACCCACGAAGCGGCGAAGCGTGGGGATCAATGATTCTCTTTGGCGTGGTTGATCGAATACTTCGGGATTTCGATCGTCACGTCCTGCTGCGCCAGGATGGCCTGGCACGACAAGCGGGACTGCGGCTCCAGGCCCCAGGCGCGGTCAAGCATGTCTTCTTCGTTCTCGTCGAGGTCGTTGAGGCTGTTGTAGCCCTCGCGCACGATGACGTGGCAGGTGGTGCAGGCACACACCATGTCACAGGCATGCTCGATCGAAATGTTGTTCTCCAGCAGGGCTTCGCAGATGGAGGTGCCAGCGGGCGCGCTGACCTGGGTGCCTTGTGGGCAGTATTCGGGGTGGGGCAATATCTTGATGATGGGCATGGGTTTCCTGGGCCTTGGGTGCGTCTCAGACTTCTTCCAGCCGCTTGCCGGCCAGGGCGTGCTGGATACCCCGGTTCATGCGCATGGCGGCGAACGCTTCGGTGCCTTTGGCAAGGGCCGCGGTCGCTGCCTCGATCACAGCGGCCTCGGCACCGGTCGCAACCTCAGCGAGTTGGTTCATCAGCACATGGATGGCTTCGCGCTCGGCGGGGTCCAGCAGGTCCCCGTCGGCGGCCAGGGCGCTGCGGGTCGCCGCGATCATGCGGTCGGCGTCCACCCGGGCCTCGACCAGCGCGCGGGCGGCCATGTCTTGTTGTGCGGTGGCGAAGCTGTCTTGCAGCATCGACGCGATCTGCTCGTCCGACAAGCCGTAGGACGGCTTGACATCGATCCTGGTTTCCACGCCGCTGCCCTGCTCTTTGGCACTCACCGACAACAGGCCATCGGCATCGACCGTGAAGCTCACGCGGATGCGGGCCGCACCCGCCGCCATGGGCGGGATGCCGCGCAGCGTGAAGCGCGCGAGGCTGCGGCAGTCGGCCACCAGGTCGCGCTCACCCTGCACCACGTGCAGCGCCAGCGCGGTCTGGCCGTCCTGGTAAGTGGTGAAATCCTGCGCCAGCGCGGTGGGGATGGGGCTGTTGCGCGGCACGATGCGCTCGACCAGGCCGCCCATGGTCTCGATGCCGAGCGAGAGCGGAATCACATCCAGCAGCAGCAGGTCACCGTCACGGCTGTTGCCCGCGAGCGCGTTGGCCTGGATCGCGGCGCCGAGCGCCACCACCTCGTCGGGGTTCAGGTTGGTCAGCGGTTCCTGACCGAAGAACTCGCCCACGGTGCGCCGGATCACCGGCATGCGGGTGGAGCCACCCACCATCACCACGCCTTTGACCTCGTCTTTGCCGATACCGGCATCGCGCAGCACCTTGCGCAAGGCGGTCATGGTGCGGGCGGTCAGGCCGGCGGTGCAGGCTTCGAACTCGGCAGGGGTCACGGTCTGGCGCAGCGTCTGGCCGTCCACCATGGCCTCGAACACGACGCCGTCATCGCCCGCTTTCACGCTGGACAAGGCCTCCTTGCAGCGGCGGGCCTCGGCGTGCAGACCCGCGCGTTCGGACGCGGTGGGCACATGGGCCACGCCCTGCTGCGCCAGCACCCAGGCCGCCAGCGCCTGGTCGTAATCGTCGCCGCCCAGCGCGGAGTCGCCGCCGGTGGCCATGACCTCGAACACGCCGCGCGTCAGGCGCAGGATGGAGATGTCGAAAGTGCCACCACCGAGGTCGTAGATCGCGTAAATGCCTTCCGAGCCATTGTCCAGACCGTAGGCGATGGCCGCGGCCGTGGGCTCGTTGATCAGCCGCAGCACGTTGATGCCGGCCAGCTGCGCCGCGTCTTTGGTGGCCTGGCGCTGCGCGTCGTCGAAGTACGCGGGCACGGTGATCACCGCACCGAACAGTTCGTCGTCAAAGCTGTCTTCGGCGCGAAAACGCAGCGTGGCCAGGATCTCGGCGCTCACTTCCATGGGCGTCTTGAGCCCTGCCACGGTGTCGACCACGGCCATGCCGTTGTCGTCCACCACCGAGTACGGCAGCTTGTCCGCATCAACCACCTGGGCCCGCGTGCGACCCATCAGGCGCTTGACAGAACTGACCGTGTTCGCCGGATCGCCGACCTGCGCGGCCAGCGCATCAAAGCCGATTTGCCGGCCGGCGCCGCCTTGGGCGGGATCGAGGTAACGCACCACGCTCGGCAAGATCACTCGGCCATCCGCCGACGGCAGGCACTCGGACACGCCATGGCGCACCGCCGCCACCAGCGAATGTGTGGTGCCCAGGTCGATGCCCACCGCCACCCGGCGCTGGTGCGGATCAAGGGACTGGCCGGGTTCGGAAATCTGCAGGAGTGCCATGGGCGCGGGGTGTCAGTGGAGCTGGAAATCGGTCGGATGCGGAGCGCAGCCTTCTATTGTCCCAGCTGATCGAGCCGGTTTTCAACGTCGCGGGCAAAGCGCTCTACAAACATAAGGGCTCTGACCTGCCCGGCCAGTGCGGGGAAGTCGCGCTGCACATCCGCCACCTGCTGCAAATCCAGCAGCATGCGGCCGCGTGCGGCAGCCACGTCGTCGGCCATGCGCTCGAGTGCGGCACCGTCGCGGGCGTCTTCCAGGTCTTCGCGCCACTGCATCTGCTGCATCAGGAACGCGGCCGGCATGGCGGTGTTGTTCTCGGCCTGGATCGGTGCGCCGTTGAGTTCGCACAGGTAGGCCGCACGCTTGAGCGGGTCCTTCAGGCGCTGGTAAGCCTCGTTGATGCGCACCGACCACTGCATGGCCTGGCGCTGGGCCTGTGCATCGGCCGAGGCGAAACGGTCCGGATGGGCCTCACGCTGCAGGTCTTTCCAGCGCGCATCCAGGGCATCGCGGTCCAGCGCAAACGCGGGCGCAATACCGAAGATCTCAAAATCATTGGACAGCAGGTTCATGGGCGTTAAAAAGCCGCCAGCACGTGACGCACTGGCGGCCGCAAGTGGTTGGTCCGGCAACAGTATCAGATACGGAAACTCTCGCCACAGCCACAACGGTCGCGCTCGTTGGGGTTGTTGAAGCGGAAGCCCTCGTTGAGGCCTTCGCGCACAAAGTCCAGCTGCGTGCCGTCGATGTAGGCCAGGCTTTTCGGGTCCACCAGCACCTTGACGCCGTTGTCCTCGAACACCACGTCTTCCGGCGCGATCTCGTCGGCGTACTCCAGCTTGTAGGCCAGGCCTGAGCAGCCAGTGGTCTTGACGCCCAGGCGAACACCCACACCCTTGCCGCGTTTGGCGATGTAACGGGTGACGTGGCGGGCTGCGGCTTCTGAGATCGAGATGGACATGGTGTCGATGGACCGGGCGTGAATCAGTTCAGGTGCTTTTTGCGGTAGTCGTCCACCGCCGCCTTGATGGCGTCTTCGGCCAGGATGGAGCAGTGGATTTTCACGGGCGGCAGCGCCAACTCTTCGGCGATCTCGCTGTTCTTCAGCGCGGCCGCCTGGTCCAGCGTCTTGCCCTTGACCCACTCGGTCACGAGCGAGCTGGAGGCGATGGCCGAACCACAGCCGTAGGTCTTGAAACGCGCGTCTTCGATCACCCCGGTGGTGGGGTTCACCTTGATCTGCAGCTTCATCACGTCACCGCAGGCGGGCGCACCCACCATGCCGGTGCCGACGGACTCATCGCCTTTGTCGAACGAGCCGACATTGCGGGGGTTTTCGTAATGGTCAACGACCTTTTCAGAATAAGCCATGGTCTTTCTCCTTCAGTGTGCGGCCCATTGAATCGTCGAGATATCAATGCCGTCTTTGAACATTTCCCACAGGGGGGACAACTCACGCAGCTTCGCCACGTTTTCCTTGATGGTGCCGATCGCGTAATCGATCTCTTCTTCGGTCGTCCAGCGGCCGATCGTCATGCGCAGGCTGCTGTGGGCCAGTTCGTCGCTGCGGCCAAGGGCGCGCAACACGTAGCTGGGCTCCAGGCTGGCCGAGGTGCAGGCCGAACCCGACGACACCGCCAGGCCCTTGATGCCCATGATCAGCGACTCGCCTTCGACGTAGTTGAAGCTCATGTTCAGGTTGTGCGGCACGCGCTGGGTCTCGTGGCCGTTGATGAACACCTCTTCCACGTCTTTCAGACCCGCCAGCATGCGGTCGTGCAGCGCGCGGATGCGCACGTTTTCGGCGTGCATCTCTTCCTTGGCGATGCGGTAGGCCTCGCCCATGCCCACGCACTGGTGGGTGGGCAGCGTGCCCGAGCGCATCCCGCGCTCGTGGCCACCGCCGTGCATCTGCGCCTCGATGCGGATGCGTGGCTTGCGACGCACGTAAAGTGCCCCGATGCCCTTGGGGCCGTAGGTCTTGTGGCTGGTCAGGCTCATCAGATCGACCGGCAGCGTTTGCAGATCGATGTCCACACGACCGGTGGCCTGGGCCGCATCCACGTGGAAGATCACACCCTTCTCGCGGCAAATGGCGCCGAGGGCGGCGATGTCCTGGATGACGCCGATCTCGTTGTTCACGAACATGACCGAAGCCAGGATGGTGTCGGGGCGGATCGCGGCCTTGAAAACGTCCAGATTCAGCAAGCCATCGGCCTGCACATCCAGGTAAGTCACCTCAAACCCCTGGCGCTCCAACTCGCGCATGGTGTCAAGCACGGCCTTGTGCTCGGTCTTGACGGTGATGAGGTGCTTGCCCTTGGTCTTGTAGAACTGCGCGGCGCCCTTGAGCGCCAGGTTGTTGGACTCGGTCGCGCCACTGGTCCAGACGATTTCGCGCGGGTCGGCGTTGATGAGCGCAGCCACCTGCTCGCGGGCGGTCTCGACGGCTTTTTCAGCTTCCCAACCCCAGGCGTGGCTGCGCGAGGCCGGGTTGCCGAAATGCTCGCGCAACCAGGGAATCATGGCGTCCACCACCCGCGGATCGCAGGGATTCGTGGCGCTGTAGTCCATGTAGATGGGAAAGTGTGGTGTGCTCATGGCTGGCAAAGAAAGGGGCTGGCTGGGCGTTGGAGGTCGCGGTCCGACAGCGCCAGAGGGCGCTCGCGAGCCGCTTCACCCGTTATTTGGAGAATGCGTTACCGAGGGCAAACACCGAGTTGGGTGCATTGACCCGAATCGGCTTGACCACCGGCGCACTGGAAATGGCGCGTTTGATCATGGGGGCATTTTCCACCACCACGCCCTTGGCCAGCTGCTCATCCACCAGCGACTGCAGGGACACGGAATCGAGAAAATCCACCATCTTGGCGTTCAACGCAGCCCACAGCTCGTGGGTCATGCAACGGTTGCCTTCACCCAGACAGTTTTCCTTGCCGCCGCATTGTGTGGCGTCGATCGGCTCATCCACCGACACGATGATGTCGGCGACGGTGATGTCGGACGCCTTGCGCCCGAGGGTGTAGCCGCCGCCCGGTCCACGGGTGGATTCCACCAGCTCGTGGCGGCGCAGCTTGCCGAACAGCTGTTCCAGATAGGAGAGCGAAATCTGCTGGCGCTGGCTGATGGCGGCCAGGGTGACGGGGCCGTTGTTCTGGCGCAGGGCCAAGTCGATCATGGCGGTGACCGCGAAGCGGCCTTTGGTCGTGAGGCGCATGTGAGGCTCCTGTTCGTGAGGCTTGGTCGTTGTGAATGACTGGCTGAAACACCCGGTCTCCTGGCCAGCGGCTTCTCCACCCACCCCAACTGCATCGAGTGCAGTTGCATCGTCAAACTGTTATCCGACTGTTTTTATCGAGTATACCCCATACCCCAGTAATTCGCTGGGTCTTACTGGGTCTTACTGGGTCTTACTGGGTCTTACCCGGATGGACCGGCGGGTCCCTGCCCACCCCGAAGGTCAGAGCAAGTTCGCCGATCCCGGTTCCCTGGTTGATGACGAGAAACCATCCAATGGAGGGCGCTGCACGGGAAACAGGAAGCGCACACAGGTGCCCGGGTTGGCCCCGGCAAAGTGAACCTGCACCCCCAGTTCGGCGGCACGCAGGCGGATGTGGCCGATCCCCCGTCCACCATCCCTGAAAGCCCCTTCGGGCAGCGCCCCCATGCCCACGCCGTCGTCACGGACACTGAGCTCGACATGCCCATCGACCTCCCGCGTGCGCACCGTCACGCGGCTGGCCTGGGCATGCTTCACGATGTTGGCAAACACCTCCTGCAGGCAGCGGAACACGTGAAGCACACCTTGCGCCTCCAGACCGGGAATGGCGGGCACGTCCTGCACCTGCCAGTCGAGGTCGATGCGCGCCGCCTGAAGCGCGGGCGCGATGCGCTGGCGCAGGGTCCCCAGGATGGTGGGCAAATCGCCTTCCATCGGCTCCAGCGAGTCCAGCGTCATGCGCAGGTCTTCCAGCGCGTGATCGAGCATCGAGGCGACCGCCGCGCTGTCTACCTGCCCGCCGCCGCTGCTGCGGACCACGTTCAGCGCCTGCACCAGCTGGCTGCCCAGGCCGTCGTGCATGTCCCGCGTGAGGCGCCGGCGTTCACCTTCCAGCACCCGCTGGCTCTCCACGAGGCGCAGGCGTTCGAACAGGCGGTGCAACTCGCTCTCGCGCTCACTCACCTTCTGGGCCAGTTCAGCGTTCAGGCGACCCACCTGCTCCATCGACGAAGCGGTGCGCCGCACCAGCACCCAGCCCAGGGCATACAGCAGCATCAGCGAGCCCACGTTCATCCACCGGATGTCGGCATCACCGGGCGCGCCCATGTTGACCACCGCAAAATCACGCACGCCGGTGGCCATGGTGGCCGCGCCCACCAGCACCATGAGGCGCTGGTTGGAGTCCAATCCCCAGCGGGCACGATGAAAGAGCTTCACAAGTGCCACCGCGGATGTGGCGGTGATGACGCCCATCCAGAGTCGGTACATGTCGTACTGGTTGAAATAGACCGTGACCGCCAGCCACACCGGCCCCACCACGAGCAAACCACGGACGAAGTTGCGGATGTAGCCCTGCCGGTATTCGAACAGGTCCCACATGAACAGGTACAGACAGCCGCAGTAAACGGTGAAGGACAGCTTGTGGAGGTAGTACCAGACCTCGAACGTCATGGGTGGCGTCTCCATGGGCGTCAGCGCCAGGCGCACGGTCCAGGCGAACGTCGCGCCCACGAGGAGGCCGAACATGCGCTCGCGGGTCTGCAGCCACATCAGCAGCGACATCAGGCCCACCATGAGCGAACAGGCCGCCACCATCCACGTGGCGTACACCTGCCACCACATGAGCTGCTCGTAGCGCTGGTTCAAGGCGTCTGCATCGCCGAGATGGACGATGGAGAGCCCGCTCTTGCGCAGCGGTTGCCCCTTCACCTCAATGTCCAGCTGGTTGGCACCGGGATGGGCAGCGAGCCATGCCTTGGGCAACGGCACCAGGTGCGGCACCAGCGAGGTGTCGACAAAGCCAGGCCGCGTCCAGAAACGGTCGGTCACCTCGTGTCCGTTCAGCCACACGCGGTAGCGCGCGCCCACGCGGGGCAACAACAACGCGAGCGGGCGTTCGGTGCCCAGGCTGGCGGGCCAGTCCAGCCGGTAGCGGGCCTCACCATGCCAGGGTGGCGTCTGGTCGTCCCACACATGCGGCAAGCTCACCATGGTGTGCAGGTCGACACCCGACTGGGTGTGGGCGACCCGTGCCTGACGGATCGCGTAAGCACCGTCGACCGGCCCGGTGCGAGACACCCACAGCAGGGCGAGGAAAAGCGCCAGCACCAGCACCCCGGCCCACAGATAGGCTGGCGTGGCCAGTATCCGGCGGGTCAGGCCACTCGCCGGCATCACAGCAACCCACGCTCCTGCGCCACCCGGACCACCTGCACACGGCTGTGGACCGCAAGCTTGCGGTACAGGTTTTTGATGTGCGAGCCCACCGTGGCGGGGGAGATGCTCAAGCGCTGGGCGATCTCCTTGTTCACGTAGCCCTGGGCCACCAGCTTGAGCACCTCGGTCTCGCGCTCGGACAACAGCACCTCGTGAAAGACCATCGAGGGCGCTGGCGCATCCGGGGCCACCCGGAACTGCTTCAGCAGCATTCGAGCCAGCAGCGGCGAAATGGGGGCTCCACCCTCGCGGATCTGCTCGATCGCAGCGATCAACTCCTCCGACCGGCAGCCTTTCAGAACGTATCCGGTGGCACCGGCTTGCAATGCGGCCACCAAACTCGACTCGCCACCGAACACCGTGAACACCAGCAACTCGGCATCGGGCCGTTCATGCGACAGCCAGCGCAAAAGCTGCTCGCCATGCCCATCCGGCAGCCCGAGGTCCACCAGGAACACATTGGCGCCGCCCGCCAGGGCGTGCTGGCGCGCGTGATCCACGCTGCCCGAGTGACCCACCAGGCGCCACGGTGGACGCGACACCAGCGCCCGCTGGACAAACTGCACGATGGCGGGATCGTCTTCGATCAGGTAGATGCGCGTGGCACCGTCCGTGGCGTGCAACTCGCTCGGCTCAGGCAGAACTGACATGGGTGGAATGGCGTCTTCTTATGGGAGATGGACCCACGACCCGGCTCAGTTGGCCGGCCCCGGCGTGGGCGCTGTGCCCCCGATTGTGCGGCAGAACCTCAGGCCAGCTGATCCCGCCCCGAAGCGCCAAACAGCTGGGCCTTGAGGTGCGCCAGCTGGTCGCGCACCCCCGCCGCCTTCTCGAACTCGAGGTTGCGCGCGTGTTCCAGCATCAGCTTCTCCAGCCGCTTGATCTCGCGCGCCACATCCTTCTCGCTCATGTCTTCCACGCTGGCACGCTGCGCGCTCTCGGCGGCCAGGCGGTCGGCTTCCTTGCCGGCCTTTTCGCTGTAGACGCCGTCGATCAGGTCCTTGATGCGCTTGTTCAGCGCCTTGGGCGTGATGCCCATGGCCAGGTTGTGCGCGATCTGCTTGTTGCGGCGGCGCTCGGTTTCGCCAATGGCCCGCGCCATCGAATCGGTGGTGCGGTCGGCGTACAGGATGGCGCGGCCGCTCAGGTTGCGCGCCGCGCGGCCAATGGTCTGGATCAGGCTGCGCTCGGAGCGCAGGAAGCCCTCCTTGTCGGCGTCCAGGATCGCCACCAGCGACACCTCGGGGATGTCGATGCCCTCGCGCAGCAGGTTGATGCCGACCAGCACGTCGAACGCGCCCAGCCGCAGGTCACGCAGGATTTCCACGCGCTCCACCGTGTCCACGTCGCTGTGCAGGTAGCGCACCTTGACCCCGTTTTCCGTCAGGTAATCGGTCAGCTGCTCGGCCATGCGCTTGGTCAGTGTGGTGATGAGCACGCGCTCGTTCTTCTCCACGCGGATGCGAATTTCCTGCAACACGTCGTCCACCTGGTGGGAGGCCGGGCGCACCTCCACCTCCGGGTCCACCAGGCCAGTGGGGCGCACCAGCTGCTCGACCACCTGACCCGAATGGGTCTTCTCGTAGTCGGCCGGCGTGGCCGAAACGAACACCACCTGGCGCATGCGCTGCTCAAATTCTTCGAGTTTGAGCGGCCGGTTGTCCAGCGCGCTGGGCAGGCGGAAACCGTACTCCACCAGCGTGGTCTTGCGCGCGCGGTCGCCGTTGTACATGCCGCCGAACTGGCCCATGAGCACGTGGCTCTCGTCCAGGAACATCATCGCGTCCTTGGGCAGGTAGTCGGTCAGTGTGGACGGCGGCTCGCCCGGCAGGCTGCCCGAGAGGTGGCGTGAGTAGTTCTCGATGCCCTTGCAGTGGCCGACCTCGCTGAGCATTTCCAGGTCGAAGCGGGTGCGCTGCTCCAGCCGCTGCGCCTCCACCAGCTTGCCCATGCCCACCAGCTCCTTGAGCCGGTCGGCCAGCTCGAGCTTGATCGCCTCGACCGCGCTGAGCACCTGCTCGCGCGGCGTCACGTAGTGGCTGCTGGGGTAGACGGTGAAGCGCGGGATCTTCTGCCGCACCTTGCCGGTGAGCGGGTCGAACAGCTGCAGGGTTTCGATCTCGTCGTCGAACAGCTCGATGCGGATCGCCATCTCACTGTGTTCGGCCGGGAACACGTCAATCGTGTCGCCGCGCACGCGGAACTTGCCGCGCGAAAAATCTTGCTCGTTGCGCGCGTATTGCATGCGCACCAGTTGCGCGATGAGGTCGCGCTGGCCGATCTTGTCACCCACGCGCAGCAGCATCACCATCTGGTGGTAGCTCTCGGGCTTGCCGATGCCGTAGATGGCCGAGACGGTGGCCACGATCACCACGTCGCGCCGCTCCAGGATGCTCTTGGTGCAGGAGAGGCGCATCTGCTCGATGTGCTCGTTGATCGCGCTGTCCTTCTCGATGAACAGGTCGCGTTGCGGCACGTAGGCCTCGGGCTGGTAATAGTCGTAGTAGCTGACGAAGTACTCGACCGCGTTCTTGGGGAAGAATTCGCGGAACTCGCTGTACAGCTGCGCGGCCAGCGTCTTGTTGGGCGCGAACACGATGGCCGGACGTCCCAGACGGGCGATCACGTTGGCCATGGTGAAAGTCTTGCCCGAACCGGTCACGCCCAGCAGGGTCTGGAACACCTCACCGTCGTTCACACCCTCGACCAGTTGCGCGATGGCGGTGGGCTGGTCGCCCGCCGGCGGATAGGGCATGAAGAGCTCGAACGGCGAACCAGGAAAGCGGATGAACTCCCCACTGGGTATCTCCGGCATGACTTCTGCAATTTTTGGCATGGAGCGCTCGGCTGGCCCGGGTAGGGGCCGGGTAAAATCTTGGACAACCTGCAAGGCTAACCGAGCCCCGGAAATCACGCTACTGACAACTTCCAAAGGATCTTCATGTCTTTGTTCACCGCCGTCGAAATGGCCCCCCGCGACCCCATCCTGGGTCTGAACGAACAGTTCGCCGCCGACACCAACCCCAACAAGGTCAACCTCGGCGTTGGCGTGTACTTCGACGACAACGGCAAGCTGCCCCTGCTGCAGTGCGTGCAGGCCGCCGAGAAAACCATGATGGAGAAGCCCACCGCCCGTGGCTACCTGCCCATCGACGGCATCGTCGCTTACGACGCGGCCGTCAAGGGCCTGGTCTTTGGTGCAGACAGCGACGTCGTCAAGAGCGGCCGCGTGGCCACGGTGCAAGGCATCGGCGGCACGGGCGGCCTGAAGATCGGCGCCGACTTCCTGAAGAAGGTCAGCCCCAACGCCACCGTGCTGATCTCCGACCCCAGCTGGGAGAACCACCGTGCCCTGTTCACCAGCGCCGGCTTCACCGTGGACACCTACGCCTACTACGACGCCGAGCAGCGCGGCGTGAACTTCGAGGGCATGCTGGCCAGCCTGAACGCCGCAGCGCCCGGCACCATCGTGCTGCTGCACGCCTGCTGCCACAACCCCACCGGCTACGACATCCCCCCCGCCCATTGGGACCAGGTGATCGCGGTGGTCAAGGCCCGGGGCCTGACCCCCTTCCTCGACATGGCCTACCAGGGTTTCGGTTACGGCATCGCCGAAGACGGCGCCGTGATCGGCAAGTTCGTGGCCGCCGGCCTGACCTTCTTTGTGTCCACCAGCTTCTCCAAGAGCTTCAGCCTGTACGGCGAGCGCGTGGGCGCCCTGTCGGTGGTCTGCGAAAGCAAGGAAGAATGCGACCGCGTGCTGTCTCAGCTCAAGATCGTCATCCGCACCAACTACTCCAACCCGCCGATCCACGGTGGTGCCGTGGTCGCCGCGGTGCTGAACAACCCCGAGCTGCGCGCCCTGTGGGAGAAAGAACTGGGCGAGATGCGCGTGCGCATCAAGGCCATGCGCCAGAAGCTGGTGGACGGCCTCAAGGCTGCCGGTGTGAAGCAGGACATGAGCTTCATCACCACCCAGATCGGCATGTTCAGCTACTCCGGCCTGTCCAAGGACCAGATGGTGCGCCTGCGCAGCGAGTTCGGCGTCTACGGCACCGACACCGGCCGCATGTGCGTGGCCGCGCTCAACAGCAAGAACATTGACTACGTCTGCCAGGCCATCGCCAAGGTGATCTGAACCAACCCTTTCCAAACAAAAAGCCGCTCCTGAGCGGCTTTTTGTTTGGTGGCGCCCATCCCGGGGGATCACCCTGAGAGGGGTGGAAACGCCCTGGTCATTCTTTCACGAAGGTGACAAAAGCCCCGGGAAATTAGGTGTTTCCACCGTTACGGGCGCTGCAACATGCTGCTATATTGCACTGCAACATAACCATTTATTCCCCCATGCTGTACCAGATTTACGAAACCCAGCGCTCCATGATGGAGCCGTTCGCGGACCTGGCCGAGGTCGCCGCCAAGCTCTACAACAACCCTGCGCTGCCGTTGGCACAGATGCCGCTGGCGCAGCGGGTGGCAGCAGGCTACGACCTCATGCACCGCCTGGGCAAGGACTACGAAAAGCCGGTGTTCGGCATCACCACCGCCGACGTGGACGGGGTGGACGTGGCGATCTTCGAGCGCATCGAGATCGACAAACCGTTCTGCGAACTGCGCCGCTTCAAGCGCTTCACCGACGACTCCGCCACCCTGGGCAAGCTCAAGGGTCAGCCGGTGGTGCTGATCGTGGCCCCGCTCTCGGGCCACTACGCCACCCTGCTGCGCGACACCGTCCGCACCATGCTGAAAGACCACAAGGTCTACATCACCGACTGGAAAAACGCACGTCTGGTGCCGCTGTCCGAGGGTGAGTTCCACCTCGACGACTATGTGAACTACGTGCAGGAGTTCATCCGCTACCTGCAGAAGAACTACGGCAACTGCCACGTGATGAGCGTGTGCCAGCCCACCGTGCCGGTGCTGGCCGCCGTGTCGCTGATGGCCAGCCGGGGCGAAACCACGCCGCTGTCCATGACCATGATGGGTGGCCCCATCGACGCCAGCAAATCGCCCACCGCGGTGAACAACCTGGCCACGCAGCGCAGCCACAGCTGGTTTGAGAACAACGTGATCTACCGGGTGCCGAGCAACTTCCCGGGCGCAGGCCGCCGCGTCTACCCCGGCTTCCTGCAGCACACCGGCTTCGTGGCCATGAATCCTGACCGCCACGCCACCAGCCATTACGACTACTTCAAGGACCTGGTCAAAGGCGACAACTCCAGCGTCGAGAGCCACCGCAAGTTCTACGACGAGTACAACGCCGTGCTCGACATGGACGCCGACTACTACCTCGAAACCATCGAGACCGTCTTCCAGGACTTCAAGCTGGTCAATGGCACCTGGGACGTCAGGAACGAGGCCGGCAAGGTCGAACGCGTGCGCCCCGAAGACATTGCCACCACCGGTCTGCTGACCGTGGAAGGTGAGCTGGACGACATCTCGGGCTCGGGCCAGACGGCCGCGGCGCACGACCTGTGCACCAGCATCCCCAAGACGCACCAGATGCACTACGAAGCCAAGGGCGCGGGCCACTACGGCATTTTCAGCGGCCGCCGTTGGCGCGAGATGGTGTACCCGGTGGTCAAGACCTTCATCCTGGCGCACCAGCCCAAAGCGGCGACGGCCGTCGCGACCCCTGCGGTGGTGGCCGCACCGGCAGCGCGCCCTGCGCGCCAGTCCGTGGTGGCGGTGAAGTCTGTGGCCAAAAAGGCAACCCCCAAAGGGGCCGCCAAACCTGTGGTCAAGGCTGCCGTCAAGGCCGTGGTGGCCAGCAAAGCCGCATCCAAACCCGTGGCCAAGGCACCCGTCAAAGGCAAGGCATCCGCAGCCTGATGGTGCAGACCCCGGGGAGCGACCCGCTCCCCGGTATATTGGCTTCATGAACGAACTCGCCCGGCGCATCGACGCCGCCTTGCCGCAAACGCAATGCACGCGCTGCGGCTACCCGGACTGCGCCCGGTACGCCGAGGCCGTCGCCGCCGGCGAGGCCGGCATCAACCAGTGCCCGCCCGGCGGCCAAGAGGGCATCGAGCGGCTCGCGGCCCTCACCGGCCAGCCCGTCACCCTGCTCAACCCCGCCAACGGCATCGAAGGCCCGCTGACTCTGGCGGTCATCGACGAAGACTGGTGCATCGGCTGCACGCTGTGCATCAAGGCCTGTCCGACCGACGCCATCGTCGGCAGCAACAAGCTCATGCACACCGTCATCGAGCCCTGTTGCACGGGCTGCGAGCTCTGCCTGCCGGTCTGCCCGGTGGACTGCATTTCACTGGAGGTGGTGAGCGGCGAACGCACCGGCTGGCAGGCCTGGACCACGGCCCAGGCGGCGCAGGGCCGCGAACGTTACCAGCAGCGCACGGCGCGCCTGGCGCGCGAGCAGCTCGAACACGACCAGCGCCAGGAAGCCAAGGCCCGGATGAAGCTGGCCGATCTGGCGGCCCATTCGCAGCACACCGACCCTGCCGTGCTCGACAAAAAGCGCTCGGTGATCGAAGCCGCCCTGGCCCGCGCCCGCGCCAAACGGGACGCTGCGGCCTGAGCCCCGGCGCCGTCAGGCCGCCACGCTCAGCGACTTGTAGACACCGCAACCCACGTACAGGTCGTCCACCTTGGACACGTAAGACATCTTGGTCTGGATGGTGCCGCTCTGCGGGTTGGTGATGTCGTACTCCACCCAGCCCGGTTCCAGCTCGGCCTGCGCGACGATGGATTCCAGCAGCGACGCGCCGTCCACGCCGGGGATGTCCTGCACCCGGCCACCCACCTTGTCGGGCCGGCCACCGAAGGCCCGGTAGCTGCCGAGGCGGTCGAGCGCAAACACATACATGTCGCGGTCGTGAAAGGCCCGGGCCGGATCGGTGATGTCGCGCAGAAAGCCTTCGCGACCCGACTGCGCCCGCAGCGCCAGCGCCTGCTGCACCAGTTGCATGGCCTCTTCGGCCGCCCCTTGCTGCAGCATGAACGACGACACCGCCTGCGCCAGGGTGGCCGCGCGACCTTCCAGCTGGGTGGCCTGCTGCACCGCGCGCTCCACCATCTGGGCGTTGCGCTGGGTGATTTCGTCCAGTTGGCCGACGGCGGTCGAGATTTCGCTCAGGCCGCTGCTCTGTTCGGCGCTCGCGGCCGAGATCAGCGACATGTTGGCCGCCACCCCGCGCACCCCGTTGACGATCTCGGTCATGTTGGCGCCGGCCGCGCGCATCTGCGCCACGCTGGCCGACACCTGCGCCCCCGAGGCCTGGATCAGTTCACGGATCTCGCGCGACGAGGCGGCCGAGCGCTGCGCCAGGCTGCGCACCTCGCTCGCCACCACGGCAAACCCCCTGCCCTGTTCGCCGGCGCGCGCCGCTTCCACCGCCGCGTTGAGCGCCAGGATGTTGGTCTGAAACGCCAGGCTGTCGATCACGCCGATGATCTCGTTCATCTGCTGCGCGCTCTTCTGGATGCCTTCGACCGAGTCCACCGCGCGCACCATGGCCTGGGCGCCCGCTTCCGCCACGTCGCGCACGCGGGCCGCCTGGGCGTCGGAATTGACGGCGGTCTCGGCGTTCTGGTGCACGGTGCTGGACAGCTCCTGCACGCTGGCCGCGGTCTGTTCCAGGTTGGCGGCCTGTTGCTCGGTGCGGTCGGCCAGATCGCGGTTGCCCGCCACCAGGCTCTTGCCCGCGTAGGCCACCAGCGCCGAATTGCTGCGAACCTCGGCGACCATGCCTGACAGGTTGCCGATCATGTTCTCCAGCTGCGCCGCGAGGTCGGCCAACTCATCGCTGCCCCGCACCAGCACGTGGGCCCGCAGGTTGCCTTGGGCGGTCTGAGCCATCACGCTGCTCACATGGCGGAAGTCGACCACGAAGCTCATGTAAAAAGAGACCAGCAGGTACGTCAAAGCGCCCATGCCCAGCAGCGCCACGCCCATGACCACCTGGCGCTGGGTGCGCAGGGACCCCAGCCGGGCGTCCAGCAAGGTGTCCAGCCGCTGCAGCACCGCCGTCTGGTAGGTGCGCACAGCCCCGATCGCGGCGGTGCCGGCTTCAAAGTAGGCGGGGCTCGTCACCGAGCCCGGGCTGTCCAGGGCCCGTCGCGCCTGCTCAATGAAAGTCTCGCTGCCCTTCAGCGCGGATTCGCCTTGCAGGTCGTGCTGACCGTAGCGTTCGGCAAACCCCATCGAAAAGCGGTGGTCCAGGGCGTCGGCCTGCAAGCTGTCGAGCTGCAGGCGCAGGCGGGCCATGGCCTCAGGCTCTGGCTGGGGCAGGCTCAGCTGACCGGCCCCCTGGCCACGCAGGCGCCCGATCAGCTCACTCCAGGGCACGGTGCGGGAAACCACCATGTCCATCAGGAAATAGCTGGCCGGGTCGGGATCAAACAGCAGGCTGGAGCGCTCGCCCATTGTGTAGACCAGCCGCCGCAGTTCGTCGATCAGGGCGGTGTGGGCTTGAAAAGACGCCGGTGCCGGCACCTGCTCGGTCGCAGGGAGCTGCTCCAGGCGGCTGGCCAGGGCCTTCCATTCGGCGGCCACCTCGAAGTCCGGGCGCCGGTCGAGTTCGGCGCCCACCGCCGACAGCGCGGCTTGCAGCTCGGTGCGCGTCTTGTCGAGCGCGGGGCGAACCGTGGCGTTGCCCGACAGCAGCATGTGGGTTTGGCCACGGTGCGTCTGAACCGCTGTGATCAGGTCGGCCAGGCGCGCGATGTTGCGGGACCCTTGCACCTCCCGCTCGGTGAAGTTGATGTCGCCGCCGATGCGCTGCACCAGCAGCACACACACCACCACCATCGGCACCACCAGCGCCATGGCCAGCAGAGCCAGCTTGACGGGAAGGCGCAGGCGGCGCATCAGCCATAAGCCGGGCATCATGGGTTGAAGAAGGGACATGGGCAAGGCTCCAGAAAAACTGCAACAAACGTCTATCGACACCAACAGGGTCGCACTTGAGCCCCCGGTGCCACCCGACGCGGCTCAGTGCAGCGCGGGGATGCCGGCCTGTCGCGCCTCGAAATGGCGAAACAGCTGCATCGAGATCAGGCGCAAGGACTCGTCGCACAGGGTTTGAGCGTGAACGAGCTGTTTCAACGCATAGCGCTTGTCGCTCAACATCAGCGCCCGGCTGATCGACATGCCGTGGCTGGCCATGCGAAGACTGAAGGCTTCCAGCAATTCCTGCGGCCAATGCAGGGAGAGCTCACGTTCGCGCCAGACCGGCGGGCGTTGCGCCCAGCGGTGGTCACCCTGCGTGATCGGGGACACCACCGGGGCGAGGCCCGGCGTGGCACTGGAGGGATGGGGCGTCGTTTCCATGGTGGCGTCCTGCGTGTTGGAACGGAATGGCACCAGCGTACCCAGCCCCGGGCTGTCGATTCCCTCGAACAACACCAGAAAAACCGCCCTGCTCCGGCCCTCGCCACCGCCTTGGCACAATCCCGGGATGTCCAGTTCCCACCCCACCCGCCTCATCCGGCTGGATGCCCAGCCCGCCGGGCAGCCCGAGACCGATCACCCCCGACCCGAACGCCTCGTCCGGGGCAACCCGCTGCGTGAAACCTGGAACCGGGTGGACGAAGGCCTGCCCGCCGGGCAGGTGTTTTGCGGCGTGTGGCGCTGCGAGCCCGGGCGCTGGCGCATCGCCATGGGGCCGACCGAGCGCGAGCTGTTCACGGTGCTCAGCGGGCACTGCCGCGTGCACGACGCGCGGGGCGGATTTGAAGAGATGGGGCCGGGCGAGGGGCTGTACATCCCGCCCGGATTCGAAGGCGAATTCGAGGTGCTGGAGCAGCTCACCAAGACCTACATGATCTGCGAGTAAACCCAGCGGGCAGAAAAATGGCCCTGCGGGCGCGAGCTCCGCAGGGCCTGTCTCCTCGGCACCGTCAATCGTTCAGGCCGGGCTTCCCGCCAGCTTCGCAAAGGCAGCCACCACCTCGGGCGGCGCCTGCACCAGTTCAATCAGCACACCCTCGCCCGCGATCGGGAACGCCTCGTTCGCCTTGGGGTGCAAGAAGGTGATGTCAAAACCCGCCGCGCCCTGGCGGATACCGCCGGGCGCAAAGCGCACGCCGTTGGCCGTCAGCCACTCGACCGCGACCGGCAGGTCGTCGATCCACAGACCGATGTGGTTCAGCGGCGTGGCGTGCACGGCCGGTTTCTTGTCGGGATCGATGGGCTGCATCAGATCGACCTCGACCTTGAACGGGCCGCTGCCGATGGCGCAGATGTCCTCGTCCACGTTCTCGCGCTCGCTCTGGAAGCTGCCGGTCTTCTCCAGACCCAGCATGTCCACCCACAGCGTCTGCAGGCGCAGCTTGTCGGGCCCACCGATGGCAATCTGCTGGACACCCAGCACCTTGAATGGACGTGGCGTGCCCTTCATTTCTGAAACTCCACGATGGGTTGATCGACCACGAGCGATTCGCCCTTGGACGCCAGCACTTTGGACACGATGCCGTCGGCCGCCGC
Source organism: Hydrogenophaga sp. (assembly GCF_018780075.1). Taxonomy (GTDB): domain Bacteria; phylum Pseudomonadota; class Gammaproteobacteria; order Burkholderiales; family Burkholderiaceae_C; genus Hydrogenophaga. Next base: position 3,373 of record NZ_JADMKB010000119.1, on the reverse strand, counting down.
GAACAGCACGTTTTCCATCTTCATGGCCTCGATCACCGCCACGCGCTCGCCGGCCTGCACCTTCTGGCCCACCTGCACCGCCACGTCGACCAGCAGGCCGGGCATGGGCGAGAGCACGTATTTGCTCATGTCGGGCGCGGCCTTGAAGGGCATCATCCTGTGCAATTCGGCCATGCGGCGCGACACCACCACGGTCTCGATGCGCGTGCCGTTGTGCTGCACCACCAAAGCCAGCGGGTTGCGTGGCGTGCCGCGCTCCACCTGCGCGGTGAACGGCTGGCCGTTGCACACGCCGGTGATGCAGATGTCGTTCAGGCGCGAGGGGCTGCTGATCTCGAAGCGATGGCCGTCGATGGTGACCACGGCCGAGCCGAGCTGGCCCAGCACCTCGTCCACGTGCACGTCGGTGTAGCGGTTCTGGCCGCCCGCGCCCAGCGTGATCACGCTGAAATCGTGCCCGACCTTGACGCCGTAGCCCGGCAGCTGGCCGGTCAGGCCGGCCGCGCGCTCGCGCGACTTGCGGCGCACGAAGGCCGCCAGCGCCACGAGGAAATCGGCATCGTCGTGCGGCACGTCTTCGGCGCGGAAGCCATGGGCGTAGTGCTCTGCGATGAAGCCTGTGTTGAAGTCACCCGACACGAACTTCGGGTGGGCCAGCAGCGCGGCCTGGAACGGGATGTTGCTGCTGATGCCACGGATCACGAAGCCGTTGAGCGCCTCGCGCATCTTGGCAATGGCCTCGTTGCGGTCCTTGCCGTGCACGATGAGCTTGGCGATCATCGAGTCGTAGAACATCGGGATCTCGCCACCATCAACCACGCCCGTGTCCACGCGCACGCCGTACAGGTCGGCGGTGTTGGACTGGTGCATGGTCTGCGCCGGTGGCTGGAAGCGCACCAGGCGGCCGGTGGACGGCAGGAAGTTGCGGAACGGGTCTTCGGCGTTGATGCGGCACTCCATGGCCCAACCATTGCGTTGCACCTGGTCCTGCGTGATCGGCAGTTGCTCGCCGGCCGCCACGCGGATCATCAGCTCCACCAGATCGACGCCGGTGATGCACTCGGTGACGGGGTGCTCCACCTGCAGGCGGGTGTTCATCTCCAGGAAATAGAAGTCCTGGTCTTTGCCGACCACGAACTCGACCGTGCCGGCACTCTGGTACTTCACCGCCTTGGCCAGCGCCACGGCCTGCTCGCCCATGGCCTTGCGCGTGGCATCGCTGATGAAGGGCGACGGCGCCTCCTCGATCACCTTCTGGTGGCGGCGCTGGATCGAGCACTCGCGCTCGTTCAGGTAGATCACGTTGCCGTGCGAATCGCCCAGCACCTGGATCTCGATGTGGCGGGGCTCCAGCACGTATTTTTCGATGAAGACGCGGTCGTCGCCGAAGCTGTTGCGGGCCTCGTTGCGGCAGCTGGTGAAGCCCTCGAAGGCTTCCTTGTCGTTGAAGGCCACGCGCAGGCCCTTGCCTCCGCCGCCTGCCGAGGCCTTGATCATCACGGGGTAGCCGATGTCCTTGGCGATCTCGACCGCACGTTCGGCCGTTTCGATGGCGTCGTTCCAGCCCGGGATGGTGTTGACCTTGGCTTCGTTGGCCAGCTTCTTGGAGGCGATCTTGTCGCCCATGGCCGCGATGGAAAAATGGCGCGGGCCGATGAAGGCGATGCCTTCGTCTTCACAGCGTTTGGCGAAGGCCTCGTTTTCCGACAGAAAGCCGTAGCCGGGGTGGATGGCCTGCGCGCCGGTCTGCTTGGCCGCTGCAATGATCTTGTCCGCCACCAGGTAGGACTCGCGCGAGGGTGCCGGGCCGAGCAACACAGCCTCGTCGGCCAGTTGCACGTGGCGCGCTTCCTTGTCGGCTTCGGAATACACCGCCACGGTGGCGATGCCCATCTTCTTGGCGGTGGCGATCACGCGGCAGGCGATCTCGCCGCGATTGGCAATGAGAATTTTGGTGAACATTTCAGTCTCCTAGACGAGAACAGGCTTGTTGTTTCTGGGGTGATGCATGGCTGAGCCCGCAACGGGCCCGGCGCATCTGCCTCCGCTCATGTCCCCCGCCCTGCGGGCTCCTCCTTGACTTCGCTGCGGCAGACACACCGTGCCCGTTGCTGCGAAGGAGGTTGGGTTTGAAACAGAGGAGTGCCCACCACTCAGGATCGGGGTGTCTGAGTGTTTTGCGGAGGTAAAGGAGGAGCCCGAAGGGCGGGGGACACGCAGCAAAACGCTCGGGCACCCCGATCCAGCGCGATAGAAGGTCATCGCGAGCCTCACCCAACTCACAGCGGAATGTTCCCGTGCTTGCGCCACGGGTTTTCCAGCTTCTTGTCCTTCAACATCACCAGCGAACGGCAGATGCGCTTGCGCGTCTCGTGCGGCAGGATCACGTCGTCGATGAAGCCACGCGCGCCAGCCACGAAGGGGTTGGCGAAGCGGGCCTTGTACTCGGCTTCCTTGGCGGCCAGCTTGGCCGGGTCGCCCTTGTCTTCGCGGAAGATGATCTCCACCGCGCCCTTGGCGCCCATCACCGCGATCTCGGCGTTGGGCCACGCGAAGTTCACGTCGCCGCGCAGGTGCTTGGAGGCCATCACGTCGTAGGCGCCACCGTAGGCCTTGCGCGTGATCACGGTGATCTTCGGCACCGTGCACTCGGCGTAGGCGTAGAGCAGCTTGGCGCCATGCTTGATGATGCCGCCGTACTCCTGGCTGGTGCCGGGCATGAAGCCGGGCACGTCCACAAACGTCACCACCGGGATGTTGAACGCATCGCAGAAGCGCACGAAGCGCGCGGCCTTGATGCTCGATTTGATGTCCAGGCAGCCGGCCAGCACCAGCGGCTGGTTGGCCACGATGCCCACGGTCTGGCCGTCCATGCGGGCGAAGCCGATCAGGATGTTCTTCGCGTACTCGGGTTGCAGCTCGAAGAAGTCGCCGTCGTCTACGGTTTTGACGATCAGCTCCTTCATGTCGTAGGGCTTGTTCGGGTTCTCGGGCACCAGGGTGTCGAGGCTCAGGTCCATGCGGTCGATCGGGTCGCCGCTGGGGCGCAGCGGCGCCTTCTCGCGGTTGTTGAGCGGCAGGTAGTTGTAGAGCCGGCGCAGCATCAACAGCGCTTCCACGTCGTTCTCGAACGCGAGGTCGGCCACGCCGCTCTTGGTGGTGTGCGTCACCGCGCCGCCCAGTTCTTCGGCGGTCACTTCCTCGTGCGTCACGGTCTTCACCACCTCGGGACCGGTCACGAACATGTAGCTCGAATCCTTGACCATGAAGATGAAGTCGGTCATGGCGGGCGAATACACCGCGCCACCGGCCGAGGGGCCCATGATCATGCTGATCTGCGGCACCACACCACTGGCCATCACGTTGCGCTGGA
>NZ_JADMKB010000007.1 GCF_018780075.1 Hydrogenophaga sp. | reverse complement strand
CTTCGCCCAGCCGCATGATGGTGCCCTTGCCGAACTGCTTTTCGATCTGGGCCAGTGCGGCCTGCAAGGCCTTGGCTTTTTCGGCGTTGACGGGGTTCGGTTTGCTGATCGGGTCCATGTGACGTGCTCCTGAGCGGGTGAGTGGGTGTTCGCTTTCAGCATGTGTTTTTGCGTACAGGCTGGATGCTTGAACAGCAGTTTATCGCCAAATACATCGACAACATCTGATTTATTGATCAGTTTGCCTTATCATTTGCCGATGCCCATTCCAACCACGTTGCAGGTGCCCGAAAGCCCGCCGGACGACCGCTGGCGCAGCGCCCACCTCGGTCGATTGATGGGTCTGGCCTTGCGCCGCTTTGACGCGCGGGTGCTGTACCTCATGGCGCACGATCCGAACGTGCCGCTGGCGCTCTCGAACCTCGCCGCGCGCGAGCAGATCGGCGCGGCCCACGTCCACATCACCCGCCACCTGGGCCTGCAGGGCTCGCGCCTGACCGAGCTGGCACAGAGCGCGGGCATGAGCAAGCAGTCCATGGGCGATCTGGTGGGCCAGTGCGAGGCCTGGGACCTGGTGCGGCGCGAGCCCGACCCGCTGGACGCGCGGGCGCGGCGCATCGTCTTCACCGCCACCGGCCTGCTCTGGCTGGAGGCCTTCCGCGGGGCGGTGGCGCGCGCCGAGGCCGAGTTCCGCGCGCAGGTGGGTGACGACGTGGCCACCGTGGTGGCACTGGGGCTGGAAGCCTATGGCAGTTGAGCGCTGCGCCTCGGCCCGGCACGCGGGTTTGTCCGGCGAAAGGCGGGCGCGTGGCGGCCTAAAATGACCTGCAGAACGAGTCAGACCGCGCCTCTCACCCCCGTGCCCCCCAGACAACAGGCTGTCCACGCAGCCAATAGGAGACCCGCATGCGCATCCTGATTGCCGAAGACGACCACGTCCTGGCCGATGGCCTGTTGCGCGGGCTTCGTGCGGCCGGTGCCGCCGTCGACCACGTGGCCAGCGGCAGCGAGGCCGACGCCGCGCTGATGACGAACAACGAGTTCGACCTGCTGATCCTCGATCTGGGCCTGCCCAAGATGCACGGCCTGGAGGTGCTCAAGCGCCTGCGTTCGCGCGGCTCGTCGCTGCCGGTGCTGATCCTGACGGCGGCCGACAGCATCGAGGAACGCGTCAAAGGCCTGGACTACGGGGCCGACGACTACATGGCCAAGCCGTTCTCGCTGCAGGAGCTCGAGGCCCGCGTGCGCGCCCTCACCCGCCGTGGCATGGGCGGCGCCAGCTCCACCATCAAACACGGCCCGCTGGTGTACGACCAGGCCGGGCGCGTGGCCACCATCGACGGCAAGATGGTCGAACTCTCGGCGCGCGAACTCGGCCTGCTCGAGGTGCTGCTGCAGCGCGCTGGGCGGCTGGTGAGCAAGGACCAGCTGGTCGAGCGCCTGTGCGAGTGGGGTGAAGAGGTGAGCAACAACGCCATCGAGGTCTACATCCACCGCTTGCGCAAGAAGATCGAGAAGGGCCCGATCCGCATCGCCACGGTACGCGGGCTCGGGTACTGCCTGGAGAAGATTTGACACCGGCTGCGCTCTGACATGGCCGACGAGCAACACGACAGCGCGCGCATCTCCTTCGGCCTGTTCCAGCGCGAGCAGCGCAGCCTGTTCGGCGAGATCCTGGACTGGATGCTCACGCCGCTGCTGCTGCTGTGGCCGCTGTCGCTGGCGCTGACGTGGTTCGTGGCACAGGGCATCGCCACCAAGCCGTTCGACCGGGCGCTGGAGTTCAACCTGCAGGCACTGACGCAGTTCGTCGTGGCCACCGACAAGAAGGTCAGCTTCAACCTCACCCCCCAGGCCCGCGACCTGCTGCGGGCCGACGACAGCGACCTCGTGTACTACCAGGTGCTGGACGCCCGCGGCCAGCTCATCAGCGGTGAAGGCGATTTCCCCTTGCCCAACGAGCCCGAGCTGCCTGAACCCGACCGGGTGCTGTTGCGCGACGACATGGTGCGTGGCGACGAGGTGCGCGTGGCCTACGCCTGGCTGTCGCGCGGCACCGAGACGAAACAGCTGGTGCTCATGCAGGTGGGTGAAACCAAGGGCAAACGATCGACGCTGGCGACCGAAATCATCAAGGGCGTGATGGTGCCGCAGTTCGTCATCCTGCCGCTGGCGGTGCTGCTGGTGTGGCTGGCACTGGTGCGCGGCATCCGCCCGCTCAACGAGCTGGAACAGAAGATCCGCGCGCGCAAGCCCGACGACCTCAGCCCCATCGAGGAATCGTTCATCCCGCAGGAGGTGGCGCCGCTGGTGTCGTCGATCAACGACCTGCTCACGCGGCTGAAGACCTCGCTCACCACGCAGAAGCGCTTTCTGGCCGACGCGGCGCACCAGCTCAAGACGCCGCTGGCCGGGCTGCGCATGCAGGCGGAACTGGCACAGCGCGAAACCGATCCGCAGGAGATTCGCGGGTCGCTGCAGCAGATCGCCCGCTCCAGCTCCAGGGCCACGCACACCGTCAACCAGCTGCTGGCCCTGGCCCGTGCGGAAACGACGGGGCGGGCACTGCCCAGCGCGCAGATCGACCTGGCCAAACTGGTCACCGACGTGGTCAGGGACTCGGTGCCGCGGGCACTGGAACACGGCATCGACCTGGGCTACGAAGGCCCCGACGAGATGCCCGAGATCTGCCTGATGGACGGCAACCCGACCCTGTTGCAGGAGATGACGCGCAACCTGGTCGACAACGCGATCAACTACTCGGGCCAGGGCGGCATCGTGACCGCCCGGGTGCTGTTCGACCGGTTCAGCGGCGTGCAGATCCTCCAGGTCGAGGACAACGGCCCGGGCATCCCCGAAAACGAACGAGCGCTGGTGCTGCAGCCTTTCTACCGCGCGCTGGGCACCAACGTGGACGGCTCCGGCCTCGGTCTGGCGATCGTGCACGAGATCGCCCAGCAGCACGGCGCCGTGGTCATGATGGAAGACACACACCCCGAAGGCCCCCGCCGCGGCTTGCGGGTGGCCATCCGCTTTGCGGCCAGAAAACCCGCCGACGAATGAGCAATTTTCCAGGGCGCCGGAGCGCCACGCCTGCGAAAGCAACGATGCCGCCCAAGGCACCGCCGGGCCAGCTCTGCCGGACGGCCAGTGCCGCCCCCTTGAGGGGGTCGCGCGAAGCGCGGCGGGGGTGGATCAGGCTGAATGCCGGTACAGATTGAGCTGCAGGCGCTCGCGCTCGATGGCCTTCGCCACCGCAGGCAGCGCCGCATAACGCTGGGCCAGGGCCCAGGTGGCGGTGAAGCCGGTGGGGTCGATGCCGGCGATGCCACCCCAGCGCAGCAGCGTGAGCGCATACGCGTCCAGCGCGCCCGGTCGGTCGCCCGTCAGCCAGGGTTCGGCGTTCGCGGCCAGGGCCTCGATCTCGCCCAGCAGACCGCGGTAACTGTCCGCCGCGAACCGCTGGATCACCTGCTGCGCCGCTGCGTCGTCGGTGAACTTCTGCGGCATGAAGATGTGGGTGAACGTGGGGTGCACCGTGTTGTTCATCCAGGCCAGCGTGGACAGCGCGCGCGTGCGGGCCATGCCGCCAGCGGGCAGGATGCCGGCCTCGGGCAGCTTCGCGTCCAGGTGCAGCAGGATGGCGACGATCTGGGTGATCACCTCGCCACCGTCCACCAGCACCGGCACCTGGCCGCGCGGGTTGAGCGCCAGGTACTCGGCCGAGCGCTGCTCGCCCTTGTGCAGCTTCACGCTGACGGGTTCAAATCCAGCGCCCGACAGTTCGAGCAGGCTGTGCGGCACGAACGAGCAGGCGCCGGGGGCGAAATACAACTTGAGGCTCATGACGGTGTCTCCTGACATCAGCCGAGGTGTTTGCCCAGCACGCCGGCGATTTCAAACATCGTGACCTGCGGCTTGCCGAACACCGGCTCCAGCTTGGCGTCGGCGTTGATGTTGCGTTTGTTGGTCGCGTCCTGCAGGCCGTTGGCCTTGATGTAGTCCCACAGCTTCTTCACCGCTTCGGGGCGCGACACGGCCTCCGCGCCGATCACCGCGGCCAGGGCGGCGCTGGGCAGCTTGCCGCTGGCGGCGGTGGTCTTGCGCGGAGCTTTGGGCGCTTTGACCGCGGGTGTCTTCTTGGCTGCGGCTTTCTTCGCCGGTGCGGCCTTCTTGGCGGGCGCAGCCTTGGCCGACGCTCCGGCCGCCGTCTTGCGCGGCGGGAACTTGGATGGCGCGAACTCGAAGTTCACCTTGCCCGCTTCCTTGTCCCAGGCCAGGAAGGCCTTGAACGCGCGGCGCGTGCGCATGGAAACGAACTTGTCGAGCAGGTCGGTCTTGCCGGTTTCCAGCAGCTTGTGCATCTGCTCGCGCGCCACCGGCTGCTGCAGGATGATCTTGCCGCTCTTGAAGTCGCAGCTCGGCGTGGCCTGCGCGTCGGTGGGCACCGACTTCTCGCACACGTAGTTGGCGCCGTGCTCGTGCACCGCGCCGCCGCACTTGGGGCAGGCGCCGAGCGACTCGCTGCCGGTGAAATCCACCAGTTCGCCGGTCTCCTCGCCCTTCTTGTCGTCGCCGAAGTCGAATTCGAGCTTCCAGTTCTGGTCTTCTTCGTTGAACTTGATCACGATCTCGGCCACGAAAGGCCAGCCCGCCTTGGAGCGGAAGCCCTCCAGCGGGCCGATCTTCTTGGTCGCCAGCAGCTGTTCGGCTTCTTCGGGCTCGAAGGTGCGGCCGGCCGGTGACTTGCCGAACGAAAACCCGCAGCCGTCGCTGTTGCCGTCGGCGCCGGTGCAGCCGTAACGGCGGTAGTTTTCCTTCACCACGCCGCCGCAATTCGGACAGGGTGTCTGCAGGGTGGCGTAGTTGCCGGGGATGGTGTCGCGGTCGTATTCCTTGGCCTTCTTCACCATGCGCTCGGTCATCTGCGCGATCTCGGCCATGAAGGCGCTGCGGCTGAGCTGGCCGTGCTCCATCTGCGCCAGCTTGTGCTCCCACTCACCGGTGAGCTCGGCCTTGGAGAGTTCTTCCACGCCCAGGCCACGCAGCAGCGTCATGAGCTGGAAGGCCTTGGCCGTGGGGATGAGCTCGCGGCCCTCGCGCAGCATGTACTTCTCGGTCAGGAGACCTTCGATGGTGGCGGCGCGCGTGGCGGGCGTGCCCAGGCCTTTTTCCTGCATGGCCTCGCGCAGCTCGTCGTCGTCGATCAGCTTGCCGGCGCCTTCCATGGCGCCGAGCAGCGTGGCCTCCGAGTAGCGGGCCGGTGGCTTGGTCTTCAGGCCCTTGGCCTCGACCGATTCGGTGCGCACGGTCTCTCCCTCGCGCACCGGCACCAGGTTCTGGCCTTTGTCGCCTTCCTTGGCGCCGTCCACATCCTCGGCGGCTTCTTTGCCGTACACCGCCATCCAGCCCGGCTTCACGAGCACCTTGCCTTCGGTCTTGAAGTGGTGGTTGAGCACCTTGCTGATGCGGGTGGTCACCATGAATTCCGCGCTGGGGAAGAACACCGCCAGGAAGCGGCGCACCACCAGGTCGTACAACTTCTGCTCGGCTTCGCTCAGGCCGCTCGGCGCCTGGAGCGTGGGGATGATGGCGAAGTGATCCGACACCTTGCTGTTGTCGAAGATGCGCTTGCTCGGGCGGATGTAACCGCCGTTGAGCGCGGTCAGCGCGTGCGGCGCCAGGTGTTTCATGCCGCTGCTGGCCAGCATCTCGAAGGTCTGCTTCACCGTGGGCAAATAGTCCTCGGGCAGGGCGCGCGAATCGGTACGGGGGTAGGTCAGGGCCTTGTGGCGCTCGTACAGGCTCTGCGCCAGCTGCAGCGTGGTCTTGGCCGAGAAGCCGAAGCGGCCGTTGGCCTCGCGCTGCAGGCTGGTCAGGTCGTACAGCAGGCCGCTGGCCTGCGTGGTGGGCTTGCTCTCTTCGGTGACGCTGGCGGCCTTGCCACGCACCGCCTCGACGATGGCCAGCGCCTCGCGCTGGTTCCAGAGGCGGTCGGCGCGCAGGTCGGCGTCGGCATCGTCGCCGGTGGGTTTCTTGAAGGCGGGGTCGAACCACTTGCCGGGGTATTCGCCGGCCTCGGCCAGGAAGCTGGCGTGGATTTCCCAGTAATCACGGCTGCGGTGGGCGCGGATCTGTTCTTCGCGCTCGACCACGATGGACAGCGTGGGCGTCTGCACCCGGCCGACGGTGGTGAGGAAGAAGCCGCCGTCGCGCGAGTTGAAGGCGGTCATGGCGCGCGTGCCATTGATGCCGACCATCCAGTCGGCCTCGGAGCGGCTGCGCGCGGCGTCGGCCAGGCCCTGCATCTGCTGGTCGCTGCGCAGGTGCTCGAAACCGTCGCGGATGGCGGCCGGCGTCATGGACTGCAGCCACAGGCGCTGCACCGGCTTGCCCAGCGTCTGATATGAACCGCCCTTCAGGCCCCCGGCGTACTGTTCGATCAGGCGGAAGATCAGCTCGCCCTCGCGGCCCGCGTCACAGGCGTTGATGAGCTTGCTGACGTCCTTGCGCTTGGCCAGTTTCACCACGGCCGACAGGCGCGACTTGGTCTTGTCGATCGGCTTGAGCTCGAAATAGGGCGGCAGCACCGGCAGGTGGGCGAAGCTCCACTTGCCGCGCTTGACGTCGAACTGCTCGGGCGCGGCGATCTCCACCAGGTGACCCACGGCCGAGGTCACCACGTAGGTGTCATTTTCAAAATGATCATCGTGTTTCTCGAACTTGCCCGCTGTCGGGGTGAGCGCTCGCACGATGTCTTGGGCCACGGATGGCTTCTCGGCAATGACCAGGGT
>NZ_JADMKB010000113.1 GCF_018780075.1 Hydrogenophaga sp. | reverse complement strand
GGAAAACACCGCCGACAGCCGCCCACCCACCTCCAGCGCACAAGCCGCCGTCAACCCCCCCGTGATCACCAGATCACCCGCCTCCAGGCGCTGATCGTTCGCGGCCAGCTCCCGCGCCAGCCGTGCCACCGCGTCCAGCGGGTGGCCGTCGGCGTCGGCGCCCACGCCCTGACCCAGCGTGTTGTCGCTGCCGTCGCTCAGGCGCACCGCCACGGTGTCGAGCGCCATCAGGTCGGTCACGGGCAGGCGCGGCCCGACGACGACCTGGCCGGCGGACGAGTTGTCGGCGGTGTTCTGCTCCAGGTTGAAGCGGTAGCCGGTCCAGGTGGAGTGCACGACTTCGAGGCAGGCGTACGCGCCTTCCACGGCGGTGGCCACGCTGTGGCGGTCGACGGGCGCGCGCCGCGCGTCGAGGGCGGTCTTCAGGCGCAACCCGATCTCGGGTTCCACGCGCGGTTGCACCAGGCGCTCGTGCACCGCGTCGCCCGAGGCGAGCAGCATCCGGTCGGTCAGCGGCCCGATGTTGGGCCGGTCGATGCCCATCTGGTGGCGCATCACCTCGGAGGTGTAGCCCAGCTTCCAGCCGACCACGCGCTCGCCCGCGGCCAGGCGCAGGGCGAGCAGCGCGCGCTGGATGGCGTAGGCGGTGGCGAGGTCGGGTGTGCCGATGGTGGCGTCGGCGTCGAGCGTGCGGCCGGCCTGGCGCGCCGACCAGATGCGTTCGGCGGCCTGGGCCACGGTGGGCGGTGGGGTCATGGCGCTGGCACTGCGTCGCGCTGGAGGGCGCCGGGCGGGTCAGCGCCCCAAGTCTTTCGCCGAGACCCCGGCGATGCCCCAGTTCTCCTTGGGCATCTCGTGGATCCAGACGCGGATCGCTTCCTTGGGTGCCCCCACCGCTTCCTGCAGGGCAGCGGTGACCTTCTCGATCACGGCCTTCTTCTGCTCGGGCGTGCGGCCTTCGAGCATGTAGATCTGTGCGAATGGCATGGGGTCTCCTTCAGGCGGCCGCGCGCAGCAGGCCGCGCTCGCGCGCCATGGTCATGGCGGTGTCTTCGATCATGTCTTCCTGCCCGCCGACCATCTTGCGGCGGCCCAGCTCGACCAGGATGTCGCGCGCCGGAATGCCGTACTTCACCGCCGCGCGCTTGGCGAACAGCAGGAAGCTGCCGTAGACGCCGGCGTAGCCGAGGGTGAGCGCGTCGCGGTCGATGCGGATCGGGAAGTCCATGATCGGCACCACCAGGTCTTCGGCCACGTCCTGGATCTTCCAGACGTCGACGCCGGTGGTTACTCCAAGGCTCGGGCCCATGCGGTCGAGCACGGCGACCAGCACTTCCATCGGCGTGTTGCCCGCGCCCGCGCCCAGGCCGGCGGCGGCGGCGTCGATGCGCGTGGCGCCGCATTCGATGGCGGCGACCGAGTTGGCGATGCCCATGGCCAGGTTGTGGTGGCCATGGAAGCCCAGCTCGGTTTCAGGATTTAGCGCATCGCGCACCGCCTGCAGGCGGGCCTTCACGTCGGCGGGCAGCATGTAGCCGGCCGAGTCGGTGACGTAGATGCAGTTGGCGCCGTAGCTTTCCATCAGCTTGGCCTGCTTGACCAGACCTTCGGGGCTGTTCATGTGCGCCATCATCAGGAAGCCGACCACGTCCATGTCGAGCTTGCGCGCGTAGGTGATGTGCTGCTCGCTGACGTCGGCCTCGGTGCAGTGCGTGGCGACGCGGATGGTGTGCACGCCCAGGCCGTGCGCCATCTTCAGGTGGTCGACGGTGCCGATGCCGGGCAGCAGCAACGCGGACACCTTGGCCTGCTTCATCAGCGGGATCACGGTGCCCAGGTACTCCTCGTCGGTGTGGGCCGGGAAGCCGTAGTTGACGCTGGAGCCGCCCAGGCCGTCGCCGTGCGTGACTTCGATCAGCGGCACACCGGCGGCGTCGAGGCCGCAGGCGATGCTCTTCATCTGGTCGAGCGTCATCAGGTGGCGCTTGGGGTGCATCCCGTCGCGCAGGGTCATGTCGTGCAGGGTGATTTTTTTCTGGCTCATGGTGGTGCTCCGGATCAGGCGGCGACGGGTTCGAGCACGAGCTCGCCCTTCAGAATTTCTTCGGCAAACATCTCGGCGGTGCGCGCGGCGGCGGCGGTCATGATGTCCAGGTTGCCGGCGTACTTGGGCAGGTAGTCGCCCAGGCCTTCGACCTCCATGAAGACCGAGACGCGGTTGCCGTCGAAAACCGGGCCGTTGACCAGCTTGTAGCCCGGCACGTACTTCTGCACCTCTTTGATCATGTCGTGGATCGACTTCGTGATCGCGGCCTGGTCGGGCGTGCCTTCGGTCAGGCAGTGCACCGTGTCGCGCATGATCAGCGGCGGCTCGGCCGGGTTGATCACGATGATGGCCTTGCCCTTCTTGGCGCCGCCGACCTTCTCGACCGCACCGGCCGTGGTGCGGGTGAACTCGTCGATGTTCTTGCGGGTGCCGGGGCCGACCGACTTGCTCGACACGGTGGCGACGATCTCGCCGTAGGCCACGGGCTGAACGCGGCTGACCGCGTAGACCATGGGGATGGTGGCTTGGCCGCCGCAGGTGACCATGTTCACGTTCATCTCGCGCTGGCCGACGTGCTGCTTGAGGTTGACCGGTGGCACGCAGAAGGGGCCGATGGCCGCGGGCGTGAGGTCGATCATCATCGCGCCCTGTTGATTGACCTTGCGCGAGTTCTCGGCGTGCACGTAGGCGCTGGTGGCGTCGAACACGATCTGCACACCGTCGGCCTTCATGTGCGGGATCAGGCCGTCCACGCCGTCGGCGGTGGTCTTGATGCCCATCTCCTTGGCGCGCTTGAGGCCGTCGGAGTTGGGGTCGATGCCGACCATCCAGACGGGTTCAAGGACAGGGCTGCGCTGCAGCTTGGCCAGCAGGTCGGTGCCGATGTTGCCCGGCCCGATGAGGGCGCACTTGATTTTCTTGCTCATGGGTTTCCTTTTCTGAATCTCAAACGAAGCGCAGGCCGGTGCTGCCCATGCCCTGGACCTTCAGGGTCACGGAGTCGCCCGCGGTGACGGATACCGCTTCGGTGATGCCGCCGGACAGGATCAGCGTGCCGGCGGGAATCTCTTCGCCGCGCGCGCCCAGGTGGTTGGCGAGCATGGCGATGGCGGTGGCCGGGTGGCCGAGCACGGCGGCGCCGGCGCCAAACGCCACTGGCTGACCGTTCTTCTCCATCACGATGCCGACGGTGCGCAGGTCCTGGCCGTCGACCTTCATGGGCTGGCCGCCGACCACGAAGCGCGCGGCCGAGGTGTTGTCGGCGATCACGCTCTTGAGGTCGAACTTGAAGTCGCGGTAGCGGCTGTCGATCACCTCGATGCCGGGCAGCACGAAGTCGGTCGCGGCCAGCACGGTGCCGATGTGGCAGCCGGGGCCGCGCAGCGGCTTCTTGAGCACGAAGGCGATCTCGGGCTCGACCTTGGGGTGGATCAGTTCGCTGGTCTTCACTTCGCCGCCGTGCGGCACGGCGTAGTCGTCGGTCATCCAGCCGAACACGGGCGAACTCACGCCCATCTGCTTCATCTTGGCGAACGAGGTCAGGCCGGCCTTGAGGCCCGCGAGCCTGAGGCCGCGCGCCTGCTTGCGCGCGAGGATCGTGGCCTGGATCGCGTAGGCGTCTTCCCAGTCCATGTCCGGGTAGTCGTCGGTGATCTTGGTGGTGTCCTGCGCCTGCAGCTGGCAGTTCTCCAGGCGTTCGGCCAGGGCGTCGATGGTGGCTTTGTCGAGGTTCATGGTGTGTGCTCCGCGGATCAGTTGAAACGCACCGAGCACTCGCCCAGTCCGCCAATCGACACACGGAAGTGGTCGCCCTTCTGGGCCGGGAACATGGCGGCGAGCGCGCCCGAGAGGATCACGTCGCCGGCCTTCAGGCCGATGCCCAGGCGGCCCATGGTGTTGGCCAGCCAGGCCACCGCGTTCAGCGGCGAGCCCAGGGCCGCGGCGCCGGCGCCGGTGGCGACGACCTCGCCGTTTTTCTCCAGCACCATGCCGCAGGTCTGCAGGTCCAGCGCGAGCGGGCTGACCGCGCGGTCACCCAGCACGAACACGCCGCACGACGCGTTGTCGGCCACGGTGTCGGTGATCTTGATCTTCCAGTCGCGGATGCGCGAATCGACGATCTCGAAGCAGGGCATCACGCACTCGGTCGCGGCCAGCACGTCGGACACGCCCACGCCCGGTCCCATCAGGTCGCGCTTGAGCAGGAAGGCGATCTCGCCCTCGGCCTTGGGCTGGATCAGCGTCGAGATGTCGATGGCCTCGCCCTGGTTGACGATCATCGCGTCGGTCAGGTAGCCGAAGTCGGGCTGGTGCACGCCCAGCATGTTCATCACGGCGGCGGAGGTCACGCCGATCTTCTTGCCGACGATGCGTTCGCCGTCCTGCAGGCGGCGCTGCAGCATGCGCTCCTGGATGCGGTAGGCCTGCTCGATGCTGATGTCGGGGAAGCGGGTCGAGAGCGGGTCGACGACCTGCCGGTCGCGCAGGGCGGTGTACAGCTCGTCGCCGAGGGTTTCGATGGAGATCATGGGTGTCGGTGGTTTATGTGGAGGTCTTGTCGGCCTGGGCGTCCGCTTCGGCCAGAAAGTTCGTGACCAGCTGCGCGAAGCGTGCGGCGTGTTCGATCTGCGTCCAGTGGCCGCAGTGGCCGAACACGTGCAGCTGGCTGTTGGGGATCCACTGGCTCAGCGTCAGCGAGGTCTGCAGCGGGATCACCTGGTCTTCGCGGCCGTGCACGATCAGCGTCTCGTGCGGCAGCGCGCGGATGGCGGCTTCGGGGCTGGCCATGGCGTCGACCCAGCGCTGGCGCGGGGCCGGGAACATGGCCGAGAAAGACTCCTGAAAACCGGGGCGGATGCTGGCCTGGTAACGCAGCTCGGCCAGCTCGTCGGTGACCAGCGCGCGGCTGTGGGCGAAGACATCGAGCAGCTTCTTCATCGTCGCGAGCGAGGGCTCGTAGCCCCACACCGCGTCGAGGCCCGGCGTGATCGGGAACGGCACGCCGACCGAACCCATCAGCACCAGGCGACGCACGCGCTGCGGCGCGCGGATGGCGAGCGCCAGCGAGAGCGCACCGCCAAAGCTGTTGCCGACCACGTCGGCTTTCTCGACGCCCATCGCGTCCATGACATCGAGTGCCTGCTGCACCCAGGTGTCCATGGAATAGTTGATGCCCGCCGGACGGTCGGTGTAGCCGAAGCCCACCATGTCGGGGGCGATGACGCGGCGCTCCTGTGCAATCACCGGCATGGCGAGCCGCCAGTTGGCCCAGGCGCTCACGCCGGGGCCGGAGCCGTGGATGAACAGCACGGGCGGCTGGCCGGGCTTCGAGGCGCCCAGGTCGTGCACGTTGCTGTGGAACGCGCCCGTGCGGACGCTCAGCGCAATTTCAGGGTTGTGAGGGGCATTCATTGGTTGCTGCTTTCTCGTTGGCTTTCTCTCGTTTGCTGTCGTGGCGTGTCTTCGTTGGCGGGGCGGCGCGAGAACCGGGGCGGTCGGCTCCGTTCATGTCCCCCGGTTTGCGCTGCGCGCAAACCTCCTCCTTTACTTCACTGCGTCGACCACCCCGATTCCCGCGCTGTGGGCGTGAATGGCAGTTCCACCCAGAGCAGCCGTGGAACCGGCTTTGCCGGGCCACAGGCTGCGTCCCCCCTCCAAGCGCCGAAGGCGCGCCAGAGAGGGGGGAAGCCGCGCAGCGGCGCAGGGGGGAGTTCACAGCTTCACCATGACGTTGCGGAGTTCGGTATAGAACTCGAGCGAGTGCACGCCGCCTTCGCGGCCGATGCCCGAGGCCTTGGCGCCGCCAAACGCGGTGCGCAGGTCGCGCAGGAACCAGCTGTTGATCCAGCACAGGCCCACGTCGATGGCGGCGGCCATGCGGTGCGCGGTGCCGAGGTTCTGGGTCCACACGGTGGTGGCCAGGCCGTAGTCGGTGGCGTTGGCCAGCGCAACGGCTTCTTCTTCGGTGTCGAAGGGCGCGATGTGGCAGCAGGGGCCGAAGATCTCTTCGCGGATCACGCTGGCGCTCTCGGGCAGGCCGGTCCAGATGGTGGGCAACACGAAGTGGCCGTTGGCGTATTCACCGTCCATGACCGGCACGCCGCCGCCGGTGACCACGGTCGCGCCCTCGGCCTTGGCCTTGGCGTAGTAGCCCAGCACCTTCTGTTTGTGTTCGGCCGAGATCAGCGGGCCGATGCCCACGCCGGGCATGTCGGGGCCGCCGACCTTCAAGGCTTCGGCCTTTTCTTTCAGCGCGGCCACGAACTTGTCGAAGATCGGGCGCTGCACGTAGACGCGCTCGGTGCCCAGGCAGACCTGGCCGCAGTTCTCGAAGGCGCTGCGCGTGATGCCGGCCACCGCCTTGTCGAAGTCGGCGTCGGCGAACACGATGCCGGCGTTCTTGCCACCCAGCTCGAACGAGACCGGACGCACGCCCTTGGCAGCGGCGGCCATGATGGCTTCGCCGGTGCGGGTTTCACCGGTGAAGGTGATGCCGTTGACGCCCGGGTGCTGGGTGATGAACTCACCGGCCGAGCCGGGGCCAAAGCCGTGCAGCACCTGGTACACGCCCTTGGGCACGCCGACCGCGTTCATCACCTCGCCCAGCAGGGTCGCGGTGGCTGGGGTTTCTTCCGAGGGCTTGACGATCACGGTGTTGCCGCAGGCCAGGGCCGGGCCGACCTTCCAGGTCATCAGCAGCAGCGGCAGGTTCCAGGGGCAGATCACGCCGACCACGCCCAGCGGTGTGCGCACGCCGTAGCTGATGGCCGTGCCGCCGTCGGGCGTGGTCATCTGGAAGCTCTCGGTCGGCACGTTCTTGACGATGTCGGCAAAGACCTTGAAGTTGGCCGCGCCGCGTGGAATGTCGATGTGCGAGGCCAGCGAACGCGGCTTTCCGGTGTCGGCCAGTTCGGCGGCGAGGAAATCGTCGAAGCGGCGGTTGATCTCGTCGGCCACCGCGTGCAGCAGCTCGGAGCGCTTGACCACGCTCATCGTCCCCCACTCGCCCTTGAGCGCCGCGCGGCCAGCGGCCACGGCCGCGTCGACCTCGGCCTGACCGGCCTCGTGCACTTGGCCGATCACGGCGTCGGTGGCCGGGTTGCGCTTCTCGAAGGTCTTGGCGGTGGCGACGAATTCGCCGTTGATGAAGTTGTGGAACTGTTTCATGGTGCGTGAGGGAGATGAAAAATCAATCGAGGCCCAAGGCCTTCAGGCCGGCACGGGCGCAGGCCTCGTCCTGTTCGGCCGAGCCGCCGGAGACACCGATGCCGCCCAGGCGGGCACCGTCCGCGGCGATGGGCAATCCGCCACCGAACACCACCAGACGCGGCCGCAGCGGCAGGCCCAGCTTCAGCGCCTCGTCGCCCGCCAGCACCTGAGGCCACTGGCTGGTGGGAAATCCGAAACTGGCGGCCGTGTAGGCCTTGTCGATCGCGATGTCGATCGAATGCAGAAACGCGTTGGGCATGCGCAAGAAGGCGGCGAGGACGCCCGAGGCGTCGGTCACAGCCACGTTGATGCGGATGCCCAAAGCTTCTGCGTGCGCCACCGCAGCCTGGCAAGCCAGCGAGGCCGCCGATGCGGTGATCACGGAAGAGGGAACAGAGAGGGGCGAGGTCATGAACAGAGCAACAAGACAACAAGACAACAAAAATGGGTGACGCATCCGGAGCGAAATGCCCGATCCCAGGATGCGGCGGAACCGGCTTCGCCGGGCCGCTCGCATCGCCCCCTGGGGGGTGACGCGAAGCGGCGCGGGGGGATCAGGTGTACACGTCGGTGAACGAAGCCACCAGGTCTCCCGTGTGATAGAAGATGCCGCTGCCCAGCATGTCCTCGGTCCAGGTGGTGACAGGGCGGTCGCGCTGCGCCAGATAGCCCAGGCCCGCGAAGGTCTCGTTGCGGTTGCCGCTGGGGTCGAAGAAGTAGATCGTCTCGCCGCGCGTGATGCCATGGCGGGTGGGGGCGACGTCGATCTTGGTCTTGGTCTTGGCCATCACGTCCGCTGCCTTGAGCACGTCGTGCCACGAGTCCAGGAAGAAGGCGATGTGGTGCAGACCGCTGCGAGGGCCACCGACAAACGCGATGTCGTGCGGCGTGGTGGTGCGGCTCATCCAGGTGGCGGCCTGCATGTTGCCTTCGGGGCCGACCAGCACCTGCTCGGTCAGGAAGAAGTCCAGCGCCTCGGTCATGAAGCGGGTGTTGTCCGCGACGGTGTTGATGCCCTCGGGCGGGTTCATCTCGCACATCAGCAGCAGGTGGTCCAGCCAGTGCGCGCCAGCGCCCTTGAGACCGTCTGGCCACGGGTCGGGGTTGGTGGTGCCGACCTCGGTGCCCACGTATTCCTTCATCGCGTAGAGGCGCATCTCGTGGCCGCTGGGCAGGTTGAACTGCAGCATGCGGCCGGTGGACGGCAGCGTGCCTTCGGGCAGCACCGTGGTCTTGATGCCCCAGGCCTCGATCTTTTTCTGCAGCTCGTCGAGGTCGCTGTCCTTCTCGACCTTGTAGGCCACGTGGTTCAGGCCGGCCTGGTCCGACGGCGTCAGCACCAGCGAGTACTTGTCCCACTCGTCCCAGCACTTGAGGTAGACGTTGCCGGCCTTGTCCTTCATGGTGGTCTTGAGGCCGAGCACGTTTTCGTAGTGCTTCACCGCAGCGTCCATGTCCATCACTCGCAGGCTCGCGTGCCCGATTCGCATCACACCCATGATTTGTCTCCTTTAACTTGATTGCTGCTGAGGTATCGGACGTGCAGTCGCAGGTTCTGCGCGCCCTTTTGAAAACGGTTTGTTCAGCTTGCCCGCCACTTCCAGGTGCACCGGCGTCTGTGGCGCCACGCGGCAGGCCAGCGTGTAGCCCTGGCACTCTTCTTCCCGGGTCACGTGGGCGCGGCTGATCGGGCCCAGCGCCTTGACCTCGCCATCGAGGATGCGCACCTTGCAGACACCACAGCCGCCGTTGACGCAGCCCGCCGGAATGCCCTTGCGCCCGAGGCGCAACATGCCGGTGAGCAGGCTCTCGTTGCTCGCGCACGGGTACTGCTCGCCGGTCTGCGCCACATGCACAGCGACTTTGGGACGGGTGTCGAAGAGACCCATGGCGTCAGACCTTGCGGAACAAGGGGCTGCGCGTGGCGTTCGCATCGGCCGCCGAGAGGAACTTCTCGGTGTAGATGTCGCGCTCGAACAGGCGGCCCTGCATCAGCGTGCCGATACAGGCCTCGATCATGGGCGGCGGGCCGCAGAGGTAAGCCTTCTGACCGGCGAAGTTGCCACCGAAGTGCGCCTTGGCTGCGTCGTGCACAAAGCCCCGTGCGCCGCTCCAGCCCGAGTCTTCCGGCTCGTTCGACAGCACCGGCACGTAGCTGAAGTTCGGGTGCTGCCCGGACAGCGCCTCGAACTGCTCGTGGTGGTACAGCTCCTCGCGCGAGCGCTGGCCGTAGACCAGCGTGATCGGCAGCGTGCAGCCGTGTTCAAGCAGGTCCAGGATCATCGAGCGCGGGCTGGAGAGGCCCGAGCCGCCGGCCATGAACACCATGGGCCGCTGGGCCGACTGGCGCACGAAGAAGCGGCCGTAGGGGCCGGCCAGCCGCAACCGGTCGCCGATCTGAAGCTTGTCATGCAGCCAGCCGGTGCCGACGCCGCCGGGCACTCGGCGCACATGCAGTTCGATGGCGCTGCGGGCCTTCACATCGGACGGGGCGTTGGCGATGGAGAACGCGCGGCTCTCGCCCAGCCCGGGGATCTCCAGCTGCACGTACTGCCCGGCCTGGAAGTGCAGGGGCTTGTCGAGCGCCAGGTGGATGGCCTTGATGGTTGGCGTGAGGTCTTCGATGTGCGTGACGGTGGCGGCGAAGTCCTTCACCGGGATGATCTCGGCGTCGGGTTCGTCGTCGATGTCGGCCTCGATGGTGGTGTCGCTCTGCAGCGTGCAGCAGCAGGCCAGCGTCTTGCCTTCCTCGCGCTCGAAGTCCATCAGCGCAAACGGGTTGGCCGCGCCGTGGTCCACCTCGCCGCCGCACACCTGCACCTTGCAGGAACCGCACAGGCCGTGGCCGCAGGCGTGCGGCAGATAAATGCCTTGCCGCAACGCCGCGTCGAGCACGGTCTGGCCTTCTTCGACGTCGATGGTCGCGCCCAGGGGTTCGATGGTCAGTTGGTAGCTCATGGCCGCTTCAGCTGAAACTGCCCTTGATGCCGGTCAGTCCAGGCGTGCGGAAGCGGATCACGTCCTTGTGCTGCAGGCCGTTCTCGGCCAGCGACCTGGCCGGGTCCGGTGTCCAGGGCTGGCCGGACTTGAACCACTGGACCGCGTTCCAGTCGATCTGGGCGAAGTCGGGGTGGTAGCCATAGATGCCTGGCAGCACCGCCGTGCCGAGGGCCCCGAAGGGCGTGTCGGGTGGCAGCGGCAGGCAGAAGGGCGCACAGAACATCAGGTGGTCTTCCCAGCCGATGTAGAGCAGGGGCGCAGGGAAGTTCTCGCGCACGTCCTTCATCGGGAAGTCGTAGGGCGCGCGGGCGGGGTTGGCAACAACGCTCATTTCGCGGCTCCCGGTTCGGTGCCGGCGGCGGCGGGCGCCGGGGGCGGGTCGCCGCGCCAGGCGGCAAAGTTCTTCTGGTCTTCCGAGCCTTCGAAGTCGAAGTTGTCGCGGCCCACGTTCATGTGGTAGTAGTCGAGCACGGCCATCAGCGGGTTGAAGCCTTCGGCCGTCGGGTCGGTGCCGGGCTTGAAGCAGTGGCCCTGGTAGATCTGGTGCACCGGCAGCCAGCTCTGCACGTACTTCTCAGGCTCGTGGTCGAAGATGCCCTTGCAGTGGTCCGAGCAGAAGTGGTACTTGTTGCCGAAGTAGTCGCTCTCGCGGTAGCAGATCTTGCTGGCGTCGCCCTCTTCGGTGAACAGCATCGGCACCTGGCAGGTGGTGCACAGCATGGGCAGCGTCATGTTGTAGAAGCGCTTGCCTTCGGCGGCCTGGTCGCGCCAGAACTCCCAGCGCGGGCGGTAGTATTTGTCGAAGGTCTCGGGGTACTTTTCGCTCAGCCAGTTGAGTTCTTCTTCTTTCGGCACCCAGGTGTGGAAGGGGGCGGCGCCGTTGTAGTTGTAGAAGGTGGCCCAGGCCTGGTGGCTGATGTGGTCCTTGCCTTCGCAGGCCTGCTTCCAGCCCGCGGGCTCGCGGATGCCGTAGCGCGCCAGGTCGCGGAACAGGGCGCCGCCGTTTTCTTCGGCGTACATCTCCCAGGCCTCTTTCCAGCTCATCACGCGCTTGGGCAGCATGTAGTCCTGCATCATCGCGACGATGGTCAGCAGGCGGTAGCCGCGCCAGAACCACTTGTCGATCCAGCGCTGCACGATGGGCAGGTTGTCCGGGTCCTGCTCCAGGATGAACTTGATGCACTCGATGCCCAGCGTCATGTGGCGGCTCTCGTCGCTCTGCGCGCTGAAGCCGAAGGTGACGGTGGACATGTCGCCGTTGTGGGCCGCGCCGCTCATGAAGGGCACGAACAGCAGGTTGGTCAGCACGTACTCGAAGCTGAAGCTCACGGCCGTGAGGAACTCGAACGGGCCGCCGGTGCAGGCGTCTTCAAAGAAGCTCTTGGGCACCGAGAGGTACCACACGCGGTCGAACCAGTGGTTCGATTCGTGCATGCCGTTGAAGTACTTGTTGTAGTGGCTGATCGCGTGGGTTTCGGTCTGGTAGTGGCGCAGCTCGTCGATGGACTGCATCTGCGCGGCCACCCGCGCGCCCTCGCCGGTGAACTGGCGGCCCACATGCGCGAAGCCGCGGTGCGCGTAGTACTCCAGCGGCGTCACGCCCTGGATGAAGAGCTTCAGCGCGTTGATGTAGCGCGCGTCGGTCACGCCGAGCTGGCCGTTGTTCTGCGCGAAGGCCTCGATCACGGCGTAGAGCTTCTTCTCCTTCTCGCCCTGGTACTTCCAGTAGGCGTCCATGGTCAGGCGGAACGGGTCCTGCCACTTGTCCCAGTCGTGGATCTTGATGCCCTCGTACTTGTCGTGCGGGAAGACCTTGTCCATCGGCTGGTAGCTGGTCTCCCAGCCCAGGCCGCGCGTCATGGCGGCGTAACGCTCTTTCAGGCCCAGCTTCTTTTTCTCAACTCTTGTGTCCATGCTTGTCTCCTTGATCGGGTCAGTGGGTACAGGTGATGCAGTCGGCGCGGGTGGCTTCACCCAGTGCACCCGAGGAACCGGCTTCGCCGGGCCTCAGGGTGCGTCCCCCTCCCGCCGAAGGCGAGAGAGGGGGAAGACGCGAAGCGGCGCAGGGGGTGCTTAATGTTTCCAGCTGAGCGTCAGCTGGTCGTCGTCTTCGTCGATGTGGCCCGAGAGCGTCACGAGGTTGACGTGGATCTGCTGCAGGTCGAAGGCGCGGCCGATCAGGCCCTCGATGGTTTCGCGCTTGATCGTCAGGCTGTTCGGTGCGTTGACCTTGACCAGGCCGGTCGGGTGGGTGAGCACCGCGTGGGGGTTGTCGGTCACGATGGCGTCGATGACGGGGCGGGACTCTTCGTTGGCCTGGAAGGCGATGAACACGTCGGACATGGGGTGGGTCTCCGGGGTGGGGTGGGCTCAGGCCTTCAGGCCGGCCTTGTCGAGGCGGGTCTGCAGCTGTTCACGGGCTTCGGTGAGCGCCGCTTCGCCGGGCTCGCCCAGGGCGAGGCGGGCGACCGGTGACAGGGCGGCCTGGGCGCGGTCCGCCCACTGGCCGGCCCAGCCGCGCAGCAGGTCGCGGTTGGCGCCGGACTCGGCGCCGGCGGCCTTGACCACCGCGTCGATCCAGCGCGCGCTCTCGGCGTGCCACTCGGGCATGAAGCTGGTCAGCATGGCCACGGCCGTGCCGCCCTGCAGGGCCACGTGGTCGTCGACGAAGCTGCCGTAGACCAGCGGGTAGAGCAGACCGTCGATGGCGAGGTTCTGTGCCACGAACAGCTCGAACGGGTCTTCGATCACCAGCGTGTCTTCGACCAGGCGGCGCAGGCCCTGCCACTCGGGCGCTTCCATCCAGCGCTGCTTGCCGTCGTCCAGCGTCTGCGCGTCGCCCATGGCCAGGCCCAGGCGGGTCAGGTACTGGGCCACGCCCAGGTTGTCCATGGCGTGGAACATGGCCGGGGCGGTGAAGGCCGTGCCGTAGCCGTAGGCGCAGATCGCGGCGTTGTTCATGTTGGCGCCCCAGGCCGCGTGGCGCAGCGGCATCAGGATCTCCAGCGTCTTGTCGCGCAGCGCGTCGGACATCAGGGACAACATGCCGCGCTGTTCGACGAACTGGAAGTTCGATTCCATCGCGTCCTGCTGCTTGGCGCGGGTCATGGTCCAGGTCGCGTAATAGAACTGGCGCGGTTCCTTGAGCACGTACCAGTCGGCCAGCACGATCCGGCTGCGGCGCTTGTCGAACAGCTCGAAGGCCGGGTCCCAGGTCGGGCGGTAGTGGAAGTTCGCCATCGGCTGCGCGCCGAAGGTGGCCTCCTGGTAGCGCGAGGCCACCTTGTCGCCGCCGATCTGGCGCGCGACATGGGAGTAGGTGTGGCGCAGCGGGGTGATCTCGCGCGCCTGCAGGTCGATGTTCATCGGGGCTGGTCTCCTGTCGTGGTGTGATCGGGGGAAGGGTCGTCGCGCCGGATCACCTCGTGCCGGGCGCAGAACTCGTCGAACGCGGCGGCCGGCAGCATCAGCTCCACCGCCAGCTCGGGCCAGCCGATGGAAAACTCGAAGCTCACCAGGCCGTCGGCACGGCGCTCCAGCACACGCACGTACTTGAGGCGCACGTCGACCCGCTGGGTCGGCTCGGAAGAAAGGGGGGTGTCGGTGGTCATGGGTGTTCGGGGCTGGGTCGCTGCTCTCTTGCACGGGGTGTGCCTGATCGGGCCTGCCGGGTCAAAAATCTCGATATTCAAGGGATAACCCCTAAGTTTTTGACCCCAAACGGGCAGAGGTGGAGGGCGTTTAAGGGGAAACCCGAACCCGGTTTTCACCGGAATCGGCGCATAAGCCGGTCAAAAGTCACGAAATCAGAGAGGGTTCGGCGGGCTGTTTGATCAATTGATCAAAATGAACCGGTGCCGGCCCGGGCTTGTTCAAAAGGGGTCTGTCCCTCAAAATATCGAGAATCCAGGTGCCCACACCCGGATCACCAGGAGACCCCGTGGAACCGCACCTGCATTACCCGCCCGCCGCCGACCTGCGCCGGCTGCTGCGCTTCGAGCCCCAGAGCGGGGCCATCTGGCTCGGCGAGCGGCGCATGGTGCTGCTGCACACGGCGGCGCTCAGCGCCCTGCGGCGCGACCTGATCACCTCGGTCGGCACCGAGCACACCCGCCGCCTGCTGACCCGCATGGGTTACGCCAGCGGTACGCACGACGCCGGCTTCGCCAGCAAGACGCGCGGCGACCGCAGCCTGGAGGAGATGTTCCTGGTCGGGCCGCAGCTGCACATGCTGGAGGGCGCGGCGCGCGTCACGCCGCTGCACCTCAAGATGGACGCGGCCACCGGGCAGTTCGAGGGTGAGTTCCGCTGGGACGACTCCTGGGAGGCGCACGCCCACCGGCTCGCCTACGGCGTGGTGGACGAGCCGGCCTGCTGGATCCTGCTGGGTTACGCCAGCGGCTACACCAGCGCCTTCATGGGCAAGCTGATCCTGTTCAAGGAAACCCGGTGCGGCGCCTGTGGGGACGACCACTGCCACATCGTCGGCAAGCCCATCGACGACTGGCCCGACGGCGACGCCTACCGCCCGTACTTCGAAGAGCACTCGCTGCTGGACAAGATGGACGCGCTGAGCCAGCAGGTCGAGGCGCTCAAGACCACGCTGGAGCCCGCCACCTCGGGCGGCATGCTGATCGGCAACTCGCCCGCGTTCCAGCACGCGCACGACCTCATGAAGCGCGCCGCGCGCACCCAGGTCACGGTGCTGCTGACGGGCGAGACCGGCGTGGGCAAGGAGCGTTTCGCGCGCGCCCTGCACGAGCACTCCGACCGCGCGGGCGGCCCGTTTGTCGCGGTCAACTGCGCGGCGCTGCCGGCCGAGCTGATCGAGGCCGAGCTGTTCGGCGTGGAGAAGGGCGCCTACACCGGCGCGCACGCGGCGCGCGCCGGCCGCTTCGAGCGCGCCGACGGCGGCACGCTGTTTCTCGACGAGGTGGGCGACCTGCCGCTGCCGGCGCAGGCCAAGCTGCTGCGCGTGCTGCAGGACAGCGAGATCGAGCGCCTGGGCGCGGAGAGCCCGCGCAAGGTGAACGTGCGCATGGTGACCGCGACCAACGTCAACCTCGACGAGGCGGTGGCACAGGGGCGCTTTCGCCGCGACCTGCTGTACCGGCTCAACGTCTACCCGATCCGCATCCCGCCGCTGCGTGAGCGCAGCACCGACATCGAGCCGCTCGCGCGCCACCTGCTCGCGCGCTTCACCGCGCTGCACAACAAGCGCCTGAGCGGCATTGGCGAGCGCGCCCTGCAGGCGCTGATGCACCACGACTGGCCGGGCAACGTGCGCGAGCTGGAAAACCTGGTCGAGCGCGGCGTGATCCTGGCGGCGCAGGGTGGCTCGGTGGAGCTGGAGCACCTGTTCCCCAACCAGCCGCAGGACCGCCACGAAGGCGTCGACCCGCAGGGCCGGCTGGCGCGCATCGTGCCGGCCGACCACGACGCGCTCTGCGCGCGCATCGTCGACAGCGGCGTGCCGATCGAGCAGCTGGAGGCGCAGGTGCTGGCGCTGGCGGTCGAGCGCTGCGGGGGCAACCTCTCGGGCGCCTCGCGGCTGCTCGGCCTGACCCGCCCGCAACTGGCTTACCGGCTCAAGCGGCAGCAGACCGACGAGCCCGCCGACTGATGCGGGATCGCCTTGCCGTGCTGAAGCACTGTCTGCGGCTCCTGCCTTGTCCTGCGCTTGAAATCGAATCCGCTTGAAACTTGCCCAAGGGAAAAAAGAACATGTTGCCCACCCAGACCTTCACCGACCACCTGCTGCGCCCGGACGGCGACGCGCCGCGCACGCTGTCCGAGCGGGCCTACCTCGATGTGCGGCAGGACATCGTCTGTGGCCGCCTCGCGCCCGGCGAGCGGCTGCGCGTGGAGCACCTGAAAGACCGCTACGCCGTGGGCGCCGGCACGCTGCGCGAGGCGCTGGCCCTGCTGGTGTCGGACGCGCTGGTCACGGTCGAAGGCCAGCGCGGTTACCGCGTGGCCGAGATCTCGCTGGCCGACCTGAAAGACCTGACCGACACCCGCGTGATGCTGGAGACGGAAGCGCTGCGACAGTCCATCCGCCTCGGCGACGCGTCGTGGGAGGCCGGGCTCACCCAGGCCTACGAAACCCTCACCGAGGCCGAGCAGCGGGCCGGCGGCCTGGAGCCGCAGCGCTGGGAAGCGGCCAACAAGCGCTTCCACGAAGCGCTCATCGCGGCGCACCGCTCGCCCTGGAGCAAACACCTGCTGGGTGTGCTGTACCGCCACGGCGAGCGCTACCGCCATGTCGCGATCCGCATGGGCGCGACCCAGATGGTTCACCGCGACGTGCACGACGAGCACACCAGCATCTACACCGCCGCCCTCGCGCGCCAGGAAGCGCGTGCCGCGCTGGCGCTGGAGGCGCACATCCGCCTGACCTGCGACATCCTGGTGCGGCACGCCGCCAGCCGCCCGGCGGCCGATCGGCGCGAAGGGGCTGAGCTGGGCCTGCCGGCCTGAAGGCGCACGGCGGGAAAGCCCGGTGGACGGGGCGCACCGCGCCCACCAGAATGGGCCCATGTCACCGATCTGGGACCTGCCCGACCCCCACGCCGACGCGGCGCTGCCGTCGCGCGCGGTCGCCGCCCTGCTCGATGTGGCCTTGTCGCCGTCCAGCGCCGACGCCCTGCTGCGGGCGGTGCAGACCGTGGTGCCGGTGGACTACCTCTCGCTGGTGCGCATCCGCAGCGACCGGCCCGAGCTGGTGGAGGGCAGCGCCTCGCGCCCGCAGGAGCGCGCGGTGGTGGCCCAGTGCTTCGGCATCTACCGGCGCCACTACTACCGGCGCGACGCCATCCTGCCGCTGGCGCACCAGCTCACCGGCCGACCCGGGCGCGAGGGCGTGGCCCTGCATTGCCGGGCCGATCAACTGCCCGACGCCGGCTGGCGCGCCGACATCTACGAGCGCGAGCGGCTGACCGACCGCTTCACCCTGATGCACGCGCCCGCTCCGGGCCAGGTGCAGGTGATCCACCTCTACCGCGACGAACGCCAGGGCCGCTTTCTGCCGCAGGAGGTCGAGCGCCTGCTGGACCTCGCGCCCCTGCTGCGCCAAGCCCACGCGGCCGCGTGGCGCGCCGGGGCCTCGCAGGCGGACCGCGCGTCGCATGTGCATGTGGAAGACGGTGAGCGGCGCCTGCAGCGCCTGGCCCCGTCGCTCTCGGCGCGTGAGCGCGCGGTGTGCGCGCGCATCGCGCTGGGCCTGAGCGCCGACGGCATCGCGGCCGACCTCGATGTCGCGCCGTCCACCGTGATCACCCTGCGCAAACGCGCCTACCTGAAACTGGCCGACGCGGGCCTGCCGTCGCAGCGCCTGGGACTGGCCCGCCTGCTGAACTGAGACCCGCCCCGGGGCCGGGCCGGGGGTGCCAAAGCCCCTGTCTGTCCCCCTCGAAGGGGACGGCGCGGACACCACCGGCGCCTAGCATGGGCAGCACAACACGGTTTCAGGAGACCGCCCATGTGGCTGCGCAACTGCTGGTACGTCATCGCCTGGGGGCACGAGATCCCCGCCGCCGATGCCCCCCAACTCTTCACCCGCACCGTGCTCGGCGAGCCGGTCCTCGTTTACCGGCTGGCCGACGGCGGGCTGGTGGCGCTGGAAGACCGCTGTTGCCACCGCCACGCGCCGCTGTCGATCGGCCGGCGCGAGGGCGACTGTGTGCGCTGCGGTTACCACGGCCTGAAGTTCGAGCCCTCGGGCCGCTGCATCGAGATCCCGGGGCTGGACACGGTGCCGCCCAAGGCCAGCGTGCGCGCGTACCCGGTGGTGCAGAAGAACAACTGGGTGTTCGTGTGGATGGGCGACCCGGCCCTGGCCGACACCGCGCTGCTGCCCGACAACTTCTCGTGCGAAAGCCCCGACTGGAAGCACAAGCCGGGCTACCTGCACTACGACACGCCCTACCTGCTGATCTGCGACAACCTGCTCGATTTTTCGCACCTGAGCTACGTGCACGAGAAGAGCCTGGGCGGTTCCACGCGCATCGCGCAGTCGCGGCCCACGATCGAACCGGTGTCTGGCGCCACGCCCGACTGGCCGCAGATGGGCATCCGGGTCTCGCGCCATGTGAACGACGTGCCGGCGCCGCCGTTCTACCAGCGCTTTCGCCGCTTCGACACGAACCTCGACCGCTGGTTCGTCTACGACTTCCTGCTGCCCGCCACGCTGCTCATGCACTCGGGCGGACGCCCCACGGGCGCGGCGCCGGACGCGCCCGGCCCCTCGGTGCGGCTGCACAGCTGCCAGACGCTCACACCCGAAACCGAGACCACCACGCACTACTTCTTCCAGCAGTCGCACCCGGTGGACGAGGGCGACGACACGGTGACCGAGAGCATCTACAACAGCCTGCTCGGCGCCTTCAACGAAGACCGCGACATGATCACCGCGCAGCACCACAACATCGCGCTGGACCCGAACCGGCCCATGCTGCCGCTGGCCATGGACGCGGCGCTGCTGCAGTTCCGCCGGTTGCTGGAAGGCCGCGTGGCCGCCGAGCGCCAGGCCGCGGCGAGCGTCACGCGCTGAGCCTTTCCTGTTCCGTTCACCCACCCACGACCACGCACCGGAGACACCATGAAAAAGACCTTGCTTCGCTTCGCTCCCCTCGCCGCGGCCTGCCTCGCGGCCGGCGCCGCCCAGGCCCAGACCGTGCTGCAGGTCTCGACCTGGTTGCCCGCCGCCCACGGCGCCACCATGGCACAGAACCAGTGGTGCGAGGCGGTGGAGAAGGGCACCCATGGCAGCGTCAAGTGCAACCTGCTGCCCAAGGCGGTGAGCGCGCCGCCCGGCACCTTCGACGCCGTGCGCGACGGCCTGGCCGACGTGTCGTACACCGTGGACGGCTACACGCCCGGCCGGTTCGTTTTCACGCAGGTGGCCGAGTTCCCGTTTCTGGGCGACTCTTCGACTGCCACCTCGGTCGCCTACCAGCGCATCTACGACAGGTATTTCGCGCCGCTGGGCGAGCACCGCGGCGTGAAGGTGCTGGCGGTGTTCACGCACGGGCCGGGCATCATCTTCACCGTCAAGCAGCCGGTGACCAGCGCCGCCGACGCGGGCAAGCTCAAGTTCCGCATCGGCGGCGGCAACATCAACGAGCTGTCCAAGCTCATGGGCTGGAACACCACGCTCAAGCCCGCCACCGATTCGTTCGAGCTGCTGTCCACCGGCGTGATGGACGGCACTTTCTTCCCCGACGAATCGCTGCAGTCCATGCGCCTGCAGATGGTGAAGCACGCCACCACCTTCCCCGGCGGCCTCTACAACACCAGTTTCGTCTTCATGATGAACCCGGCCAAGTACAACGCGCTCAAGCCGGAGGAGCGCGCGGTGATCGACAAGGTGTCGGGCGAGGCCGCCACGCGCCTGTTTGCGGCCGGCTGGGACCGCACCGACGCGGCCTCGCGCGACATCCAGAAGCAGACCGGCGTGCAGCGCCAGATGGCCAACGAGGCCTTTGTGAACGACGTCAAGGCCAGGCAGGCCGCGCTGGAAGACCGCTGGGTGGCGGCGGCGGAAGGGCGCGGTTTGAAGAACGCGCGGGCCGTGCTGGCGGAGTTCCGGGCGGAGACGCAGAAGCTGAAGTGATGCTGTGCAGGCACACCCGTTTGCATTCGCTGGCGACTGTGACAACCGTTGCGCATCACCTTCGGCGCCCGGGCCTGATGGGCGGGGGCAGGGGGTCCGGGCATGCGTTCTCCGTCCCACGCTCGCGGGCGGCTGCCCGGGCAGTCCGCCGTTGCCTCGTCAACGCCGTTGGGGCGCTCTGCCGGGTGGGCAACCGCGAATGGGGACTGCGCCCGCCCACCCGAACCCCCTACCCCAGTGAGACCCGAGTGCGCCTGCAGGCGTGCCTGCACGGTGTTCAGGTCGATGGTGGTGGCCCCGGGCGCAGGCCCCATTCGCCGTTGCCACTGAGGTGGCGTGGCAGGGCCGAGTTGACGCCGTGATCTCGGCCCGCACGGGTCGCCGACGGCGAGCGTGGGCCGGAGAGCGGGGACGCCGCCATTGGCCTGCGCGAGGTCTGCACCCGTCCCCGGCGCCCTGGTGTTGAACCCAGGTGGCGATCAACCCGCCAGCGCGGGAAACAACTTCACCAGCCCCGCCGCCATCACCTCGACCGACAGCGCGGCCAGGATCAGGCCCATCAGCCGTGTCATCACGTTGATGCCGGTCTGGCCCATCAGACGGGCAATCGGTTTGGCCAGCGAGAAACACACGGCAGTGGCCAGAGCGATCACCACGCCATAGCCCACCAGCGCGGCGTGCTGGAAAAAAGTCTTGGCCTGGTCCGCGTAGATCACCACCGTGGACATGGTGGCCGGGCCGGTGAGCAGCGGGATCGTGAGCGGCACCACGGCGATCGAGGCCCGCGCCGAGGCGTCGTCCACCTCGCCCTGGGTGGTCTTGGCCTCGGCAGGCTGGGCATTCAGCATCGACAGCGCCGAGGTCAGCAGCAGCATGCCGCCGCCCACCTGGAAGCTCGCCAGCGAGATGCTGAAAAACTCCAGGATCTGCAGACCGATGATGGCGCAGGTGGCGATCACCGCGAAAGCGCTGATCGACGAGATCAGGATGGTGCGCCGGCGCTGCGCCGAGCTGAAGCCCTGTGTGTAGTGGATGAAAAACGGAACGATGGCCAGCGGGTTGACGATGGCCAGCAGGGTGATGAGGGGCTTGAAATCCATGGGCGGGATTGTGGGGCAGGACGCGGCCGTGTGCCCTGCATCAGCGGAAATCAGGCGGCATTCATGCGCTGCTTGCGCGATCCGCCGCCGGGCCGCCCCAAGGCGGATCAGCCCCCTTGGGGGGCAACGACCCGCGCAGCGGCGGAGTGTGGGGGCGCCAGTTCCCTTCGGCGGAACATCCCGTAGCCGTCCATGTGCAGCACCTTGTCGCCGTGCTGGTTGAACATCTCCCACACCGTGCGCACCAGGCCCACGTCGGGGCGTTTGCTCATGGCGCGCTTTTCGGTGATGGTGTGCTGCAGGCGCAGCACGTCGCCGGGGTAGACCGGCTTGGTCCACTTCAGGCTCTCCAGCCCGGGCGAACCGAGGCTGGAGGTTTCATGCAGGAAGTTCGTCACCATCAGCCGCATCGCCATGGCGCAGGTGTGCCAGCCGCTGGCGCTCAAGGCCCCGAACACAGAGGCTTTGCCCGCTTCTTCGCTCAGGTGGAACGGCTGCGGGTCGAACTGGCGGGCGAAGGCGATGATCTCTTCTTTCGTCGGCGAGAGGCTGCCCAGGTCGCGCACCTGGCCGATCTCCAGGTCTTCCCACCAGATCCTGATGTGCGGGCTTTGTTCGGGTGTGATGGCGGTCATTCAGCGGCCTCCTGAAACGTCGAGCAAAGACATGGTGGTGTAACTCGCCGCGTCCGACAGCAGCCACACGATGGCCTGCGCCACCTCGTCGGCCGTGCCGCCGCGCTGCATGGGCACCTGGTGCTTCAGATCGTTCACACGGTCGGGCAGGCCGCCCGAGGCATGGATCTCGGTTTCGATCAAACCCGGGCGCACCGCGTTCACGCGCACGCCTTCGGCCGCCACCTCCTTGGCCAGGCCGATGGTGAAGGCGTCGATGGCGCCCTTGGCCGCCGCGTAGTCCACGTACTGGCCGGGCGAGCCCAGGCGCGACGCGGCGCTGGACACGTTGACGATCGCGCCGCCTTCTCCGCCGTGCCGCGTGCTCATGCGGCGCACCGCCTCGCGCGCGCAGAGCATGCTGCCGATCACGTTGATGTCGAACATGCGCTTCCAGCGTGCCACGCTCATCTCGTCGATCCGCGCGGTCACGTCCACCACGCCCGCGTTGTTCACCAGCCCGGTGAGCCGCCCGAGCTGGGTGTCCACCGCCTCGAACATGCGCAGCACCTGCGCCTCGTCGGCCACGTCGGCCTGCACGGCGATGGCGTTGCCGCCGCTGGCGTGGATGCCGCGCACGACCTCGTCGGCCGCGAGCGAATGGGCGGTGTAGTTCACCGCCACGGCCCAGCCCTGTCGCGCCGCCAGCCGCGCCGTGGCCGCGCCGATGCCCCGGCTGCCGCCGGTGACCAGCAGCACCCCGGGAAGAGGGGATGTGTTCCGTTGATTCATGTCCTGTGTCCTGCAAGATGCGCCCGCATGGCGTACAACACGGGCTGTTTCGCCGTCCATTACAACAGCGTCAGGAGACCGCCATGCGTCGCACAGTCGACTATTACTTTGCCCCGCAGAGCCCGTGGATGTACCTCGGGCACGCGCGTTTTGCCGATCTGCTGCAGCGCAGCGACACCGCCGTCCGCGTGCGGCCGGTGGACTTCGGTCAGGTCTTTTCGGTCTCCGGTGGCCTGCCGCTGCCCAAGCGCGCCCCGCAGCGCCAGGCCTACCGGCTGGTGGAGCTGCGCCGTTTCAGCGAAGCGCTGGGCGTGCCGCTCAACCCCCAGCCGCGTTTCTTTCCGGTGGCGGGCGACCCCGCCGGCTGGCTGATCACCGCCGTCGCGCAACACGACGGTGATGCCGCCGCGATGCGCCTGACCGGCGCCGTGGGCCGCGCCCTGTGGGCGCAGGAGCGCGACATCGCCAGCCCCGCCGTGCTCGCCGAGCTGCTGAGCGAATGCGGGCTGGACGCGCAGCGCCTGGCGCAGTCTCAGCAGGACGACGTGAAGGGTTTGTACGCCCAACACACCGAAGAGGCCATCGCGGCCGGTGTGTTCGGTGCGCCCAGCTACGTGATCGACGGCGAGATTTTCTGGGGCCAGGACCGGCTGGACTTTGTCGAGCGCCGTTTGCTGGCCTGACCCCGCAGCTTTTTCATCACACAGGAGATGTGCCCATGGGTCAGTTCGTGAACCTCACCGCCGCCGACGGCTTCGTTGTCCCCGCCTACGTGGCCGCGCCCAGCGGGGCGCCGAAAGGCGGGCTGGTCGTGTTGCAGGAGATCTTCGGCGTCAACAGCCACATCCGCTCGGTGGCCGACGGTTACGCGGCCGACGGCTACTTCGTCGTGGCGCCGAGCACCTTCCACCGCGTCCAGGCGGGCTTGGAGCTTGGCTACACCGAGGCCGACATAGGCAGCGGCATGGCGCTCAAAGCCGCCGTGGAGGCCCTGCCCGCACCGGGGGTGCTGGCCGACATCCAGGCCGCCGTGGACCACGCCGCTCAAGCTGGAAAAGTCGGCATCCTGGGCTACTGCTGGGGTGGCCTGCTCACCTGGCGCGCGGCCTGCACGCTGAACGGCCTGACGGCCGCGGTGCCGTTTTATGGCGGCGGCATGACCACCGAAGCCGAAGCCGCGCGCGAGCCGAAGGTGCCGGTGATGGCCCACTTCGCCGAACAGGACCACTCGATTCCGCTGGACGGCGTGCAGGCGTTCCAGAAGGCGCACCCTGCGGTGACCGTGCACCTGTACCCGGCCCACCACGGCTTCAACTGCGACCAGCGCGGCAGCTGGCACGCGCCGTCCGCGAAGCTGGCGCGGGAGCGCACGCTGGCCTTCTTCGCCCAACACCTGGGCTGACGGCCATGGGCAGCGTGGCACGCTTGTCGGGTCTGGTGGCGCTGGGGCTCGCGCTGATGCGCAGTGCGTTCGCGCAGACGCCCTATGCCGGCCCGCTGTTCGACGCCCACCTGCACTACAACGACGAAGCCTGCGTGCACGACGCACCGTCGCCCGGTTGCCCGCACCCGCTGACCGACGTGCTAGCGCGCATGCAGCGCAACGGCGTGCGCGCCGTGCTCGCCAATTCGCGGCCCAACGCCGGGACCCTAGCCCTGGCGGGCGCGCACGAGCAGACCCGAGCCGCGGGGGTGACGGTGGTGCCGTTTGTGCGCCTCTACCGCAACCGCGCCGACTACAGCGGCTGGTTCGCCGACGGAACCATCGCCGAGATGGTGCAGACCGAGTTGGCCCGCGGCACGCCCGCCGGCGCCTACCGGGGTCTGGGGGAATTCCACCTGTACGACAGCGCCAATGCCAACGGCCCTGTCGCCAAACAGCTCATGGCGCTGGCCGAGCAGAAAGACCTGGCGATCCTGGCCCACGTGGACGATGTCGCCATCGATCTGCTGATGGCGAACACGCCGTCGAAGGGGCAAATCGATCTGCCGCCGGGCCGCCCCAAGGCGGATCCACCCCCGCGGGTGGCAGCGACCCACGCAGCGGCGGAGCGCGGGGGCGACGGAATGCGTTTGATCTGGGCGCACACGGGCATCTCCGGCGCGTCCATCGAGCGGGTCGATGAGCTGTTCACCCGCTACCCGCGCCTCATGGGCGAACTCTCCTACCGCCCCGGCCTCACCTGCGACGGCGGCCAGCTCTGCCCCGAGTGGCGCGCGCTGTTGCTCAAGTACCCCGAGCGCTTCATGATCGGCTCCGACACCTGGGTCAACCAGCGCTGGCTGTACTACGACGAACTCATGCAGGGCTACCGCGCCTGGCTCGGCGGTTTGCCCGCGGACGTGGCACGCCGCATCGCGTGGAACAATGGGGCGCAACTGTTTGGCTTCAACCAGAACGCCCCTGCCACCCGATGATCCAGCTGCACCACTTTCCCAGCACCGCCAGCATGGTGCCCCACATCCTGCTCGAAGAGCTGGGTGTGTCCTACGGGCGCGTGCTGGTGGACCGCACGCAGGACGTGCAGAAGACCACGGCCTACCTGAAGCTCAACCCCAACGGCCTGATCCCGGTGCTCACCGACGGGGACCTGGTGCTCTACGAAACCGCCGCGATCTGCCTGCACCTGTGCGACACGCACCCGGCCAGCGGCCTGGCGCCCGCGCTGGGCACGGCCGAACGGGCGCATTTCTACAAGTGGCTGATGTGGCTGACCAACACGCTGCAGGCCACGCTCATCGTCTACTTCTACCCCGAGCGCTGGGTCAACGCCGGCAACGCCGCCGGCGCGGCGGAGGTGAAGCAGCACGCCGAGATCCGCGTCAACAACCTGCTCAAGCAGCTCGACAACGAGCTGGCCCGGCACGGCGGGCCGTGGTTCATGGGCGAGGCCTACTCGGCGCTCGACCCGTATGTGTTCACGCTGTGCCGCTGGACACGTCATTTCGCGTCCTCGCCGGCCCGCGACAAGCGCCAGCTCGGGCCTTACCTGCAACGCATGCTGGCGCGCCCGGCGGTGCAGCGCGCCCTGGCCAACGAAGGACTGAGTCCACCCTTCGTCTGAACGGCTGAGCGCAAGGCGCTCGGCCACTGACCCGATCTACCGGCCGGTCCGTGCCAGGTAACGCTTGCGCCAGAACAGCACGCCCAGCACCCCGGCCGTGATCAGCATGGACCCCATGGCCCACCAGAAGCCCGACTCCTGGTGCAGCAGGGGGATGAACTCGAAGTTCATGCCGAAGATGCCCGCGATCAGGTTCAGGGGCAGGAAGATGGCGGTCAGCGCCGTGAGCGTGCGCATGATGTCGTTGGTGCGGTTGCTCTGCGCCGAAAAGTGCATCTGCACCGCGATCTCGGCGTTCTGCTCCAGCCGGCGCACGTGGTGCACCACGCGCTCGATGTGTTCCAGCACGTCCCGGCTGCGCACCTTGATCAGCTCCAGGCCACGCTGCCCGCCGATGTGTTCGTCCGGTTCCCAGGCCGCCAGTGCTTCGATCCAGTCCTGGATGGCGGCGCGCTGGTCCTCGCAGATCTCGTCGAGGTGGTGCAGGGCGTTGCGCGCATCCAGCAGCGACCCCCAGTTGTTGAAGCGGGTGGACGGGCGCAGCAACTCGGCCTGCCAGTGGTCGAGCTGGCGGGTGAGTTCGCGCCGCAGCTCCAGGAAACCATCGACCATCAGGTTGACGATGCGCAGCATCAGGTCGGGTGGGCTGGTGGGCCACTGGGTGCCCACCGCGCGCAGCGTGGCGCCGCCGGGCGCCAGCAGCCGCGACGCGTAGCTCTCCAGCACGGTGCAGCCGGCCGGGTGCACGGTCAGCAGGATGCGGTCGAAGACCGCAAACCCGACCGGGCTGGTGTCGATGCGGCGCAGCACCGGGGGGCCGCCCCGCTTGAGCGGTGTGGTGAGCACGGCACCCGGGTGCTCCAGATCGGTCTCGCTGTGACCGGCGGCCAGGCGCCGGAACGCCAGCATGTCGTACCGAGAGGTGAAATCGTAGTGCGAGGGCAGCTGGTTGTTCAGCAGGTCCGAGACGTGCAGGTCCACCAGCGGGATGCCGCACAGCATCTGCAGGGTCGCCTGCACGGCCGCCAGTTCAACCTCCAGTTCACGCCGGCCATAGGCGATCCAGACAAAACCCTGCGCAGGCAGCTGCTGGGGCAATTCCGAGGTTTCGATGACGCCCGAAGGCTGGATGTGGAAGACCCGCATGGGAGGGGGCTCAGCCGCGCAGCAGCCGGGCCGCGTCTCGCGCGAAGTAGGTCAGCACACCGTCGGCGCCCGCGCGCTTGAACGCCAGCAGGCTTTCCATCATCACCGCGTCGTGGTCGAGCCAGCCGTTGATGGCCGCCGCCTTGAGCATGGCGTACTCGCCGCTCACCTGGTAGGCGAAGGTGGGCATGTGGAACTGATCCTTCACGCGGCGCACGATGTCCAGGTAGGGCATGCCGGGTTTGACCATCACCATGTCGGCGCCTTCGGCGATGTCCAGCGCCACCTCGCGCAGGGCTTCGTCGCTGTTGCCCGGGTCCATCTGGTAGACCTTCTTGTCGGCCTTGCCCAGGTTGGCGGCCGAGCCGACCGCATCGCGGAACGGGCCGTAGAAGGCGCTGGCGTACTTGGCGCTATAGGCCATGATGCGGGTGTGCACCAGGCCCTGGGCTTCCAGCGCCTGGCGGATGGCGCCGATGCGGCCGTCCATCATGTCGCTGGGGGCGACCATGTCCACGCCCGCCTCCGCCTGAGTGAGCGCCTGCTTCACAAGGATCTTCACCGTCGGATCGTTCAGGATGTAGTTGCTGTCGTCCAGCACCCCATCCTGACCGTGGCTGGTGTAGGGGTCGAGCGCCACGTCGGTCATCACCCCCAGTTGGGGAAAATGCTGTTTCAGGGTGCGCACCACGCGCGGCACGAGCCCATCGGGGTTCATGGCCTCCTGGCCATCGGGTGTCTTGAGCGACGCGTCGATCACCGGGAACAGCGCCATCACCGGAATGCCCAGCTTCACGCAGTCTTCGGCCACCGGCAGCAGCAGGTCCAGGCTCAGGCGCTCCACGCCCGGCATCGACCCGACCGCCTCGCGCCGTTGGGCGCCATCAAGCACGAACACCGGGTAGATGAAGTCCGCCGGGCTGAGCCGGTGCTCGCGCACCAGGTCACGGGTGAAGGCGTCGCGGCGCAGGCGGCGGGGGCGGGAGAGGGGGTAGGGGGCGGGGGTGTGCATCCTGCGATTGTGGCAAATACCTTCCGTGAAGGCGCAGCAACGCGACACTCGGCCCCGAGCGCCGCGACGGGATGTTGCAAATCGTAAAAAAAGCACGATGATTGAACACTGCAGTAGTTTGTATTCAACTCTGCTGCGAGAAAATGCAGCCACCCGGTGTGACAGAGAGGCCGAGGTGGTGTTCTTTTCCACCTTGGCCAGTTGCCGGTCCGGCCTGTTTCGGGGTCGTCTTTGCGACCGGCCCGATCAGCCCGGAACGGACGGCGCCAGCTTTTTCATGAACGAGCCCTGCCATGCAGCCCCACAAAATCAGCAACTCGAATTCGTCCGCAGCCAGCAAGCCCGGAGCCCCTGCGGAGGCTGACGCCTGGTCCCTGGACGACCATTGGCCCGAACTGTTGTCCGCGCTGTCGGAGCAGTTCACCGAAAGCGTGAGCGCGCTGCAAAACCAGATTGACCAGTTGCTCGCCAAAGGGCGCATCACCAAGCTGGAGCACCGCTCGCTGAATGTGCCGGCCGAGCGCATCAAACTCGCGGGCATCAGTGCGCAGCAGATCCAGCGCTTTTACGGCGGACGCATCCGGCAGTCGCACGAAAAAATCAACATGGCAGACCTCGTCGAGGGCGTGCTGCAGGAGCGCAAGCAGGAACTGGGCATTCTCGGCATTGCCTTGCGGCGCAAGCTCAAACCGGTGGAGGTGCTCATCGATCCGACCGTGGCGCACACCTTCGTGAATGCGGTGCTCGACTGGGGCCTGCCGTTCGGCAACCGGGTGGACATGCGTGTGGACCTCAATGCCTGGCCGCAGCACGCCCGCTTGCTGATGCGCGTGTCGAACGACGGTGTGCCCCCGTCGAGCAGCACGTCCTCGGACAGCCTGAGCTGGATGCTGATTCGTCAGATCGCACTGGCCGCCGGCGGCATCGAGGTGGACCGGGACGTTTCGGGCGAGGGCGTGAGCTTCACGGCATTGTTCAACCGGACCGTTCAGGCGGTGGACGGCATTTCTGCGGTGGAGCTCTCGGACGAACACTCGTCCATGTTCAAGTCGCTGTCCGGCACCTATGTGCTGACCATTTCTCCCAGCTTGCAGATCCGCGCCGATGTGCGCGACGCCTTGCGCGAGATCGGCATCGTGTCCGACAGCGTGGTGGACTTCAACCAGGCCCGTCAGGCGATCAAGGGCCGCATGCCCAATCTGATCGTGGTCGACTCGGAGATCAAGGACGAGGAGTTTGAGAAGTTCCGCAACGAGCTGTTGCGCGAAGTGTTCGAGTTTCCCTTTGTCGAGATTTCGCCGGACGACAGTTCGTTCGACATGTCCGGTTTTGGGGAGTTTTCCATGGCCAAGGTGGGTCGTGGGAACATCCGCGAGGCCCTTGGGACCGCCGTGATGTTCGAATTGGCCAAGATGATGTAATTCTTTGTAGTTAAAAATTCACAAAAGTCTCAAACACCCTGTCAGATCTGACAGGGTGTTTTGTTCATATCTCCCGTTTTCTGTTGTAACATGTGCACCGAGCGTGCTCTAGGGTGCGCTCCCCGCTTTTCCTCCCTGAGCGGGCGCCTTAGTGTGTGACAGCAAAAAGGCTTCCTAACCCGGCCCTGTGGCCGGGTTTTTTTTGCCTGTTCGCCGGTCCGGCGGCGGCGGTGCGGCCTTGGGACACGGCTAAACTGACCCGATGCTCTGGGTCAAATCCTTTCACATCGTCTTTGTGGCCAGCTGGTTCGCCGGACTTTTCTATTTGCCGCGCATCTTTGTCAACCTGGCCATGGTGCCCCCCGAGAGCGTGGCCGAACGCGAGCGCCTGCTGTTGATGGCCCGCAAGCTCATGCGGTTCACCACCATGTTGGCCGTGCCCGCGCTGGCGCTGGGCATCTGGTTGTGGTTCGGCTATGGGATTGGCTGGGGGG
Organism: Hydrogenophaga sp.; assembly: GCF_018780075.1. Lineage (GTDB taxonomy): Bacteria > Pseudomonadota > Gammaproteobacteria > Burkholderiales > Burkholderiaceae_C > Hydrogenophaga. The sequence continues at coordinate 3,948 of NZ_JADMKB010000113.1, read as the reverse complement.
CCGGCAACGGCTGGATGCACGCCAAACTCGCCCTGGTGTTGCTCATCCTCGGGTACCACCATGCCTGCAGCGTCATGCTGCGCCGTTTCGAGCGTGGCGGGAATCGGCGCGGTCATGTCTGGTACCGCTGGTTCAACGAAGCGCCGGTCATGATGCTGATTGCGGTCGTCGTGCTGGTGGTTGTGAAACCCTTTTGATGCCCTGGGGGCATCCGTGACGCCACGTTCCTCCGCCATGCCGCTGGCGCTGCTGTTTGCGGCGCTGGTGGTTTACGCGAGCCTGTACCCGTTCGAGGGCTGGCGCTGGCCGGGCGCTTCCATCGCGAATTTTGTCGGCGCGCCGCTGCCTCGGTATTGGACGGGCTTCGATGTGGGTGCCAACCTGGTCGGCTATGGCCCACTGGGCTTCCTGCTGGCGGTGGCTTTGCTGCGCTCCGGGTGGGGTCGTTGGGCATGGCCTCTGGCGGTGCTGGCGGCGGCCAGTCTGTCGCTGGCGGTCGAGTCGTTGCAGAATTTTTTGCCGATGCGGGTGCCCTCCAACCTGGATTTCGCGCTGAATGCGGCCGGCGCCGCGCTGGGTGCCTCTCTGGCCTGGGTTCTGGAACGTCTGGGTGGGTTGCGGCGCTGGAGTCAGTTCCGTGCCGACTGGTTCGAGCCACACGCCCATGGGTCGCTGGTGTTGCTGGCGCTGTGGCCCTTTTCGCTGCTGTACCCGGTTTCAGTTCCTTTTGGCCTCGGGCAGGTGTGGGACCGTCTCGAAGAGGGGCTGGCCCGGATGCTCGCCGAAACCCCCTTTCTGGAATGGGTGCCCATGCGGGCAGAGCCCGTGTTTCCCTTGAGTCCGCTGGCCGAGGCGCTCTGTGTGGCGCTGGGGTTGCTGACGCCATTGCTCATGGGTTACGGCGATGTGCGCTCGGTGTGGCGCCGGCTGGTGTTTCTGGTGATGCTGTTTGTGGGTGGGTTGGGTACCGCTGCGTTGTCCGCCGCCCTGACCTACGGCCCGGACCACGCCTGGGCCTGGATCAATGTGCCGGCCGTCATGGGCATGGGGCTGGCTTTGATGGCGGGCTTGGCCGCCTTGGTGCTGCCTCGCCGCCTGTGCCATGTGGCGCTGTTGATGGGGCTGGCCGTGTCATTGAGCCTGCTCAACCGGGCGCCTGTGAGCGCCTATTTCGACCAATCGCTGGAAGTGTGGGAGCAGGGGCGTTTCATCCGCTTTCACGGCCTGTCCCAGTGGCTGGGCTGGTTGTGGCCATTCGCCGCCATGGTGTTTGGGTTGCGCGCAGTGGCCCGGTCGTCCGTGGGGCGGTAGGCCCGCCACTAAAATCCACCGATGGTTGAAAACAAATCCTATTACGAACGGCACATCTTCTTCTGTCTGAACCAGCGCGACAACGGAGAAGACTGTTGCGCCCAGCACAAGGCGCAGGCAGCCTTTGATCGCTGCAAGAGCCAGGCGAAATCGCTGGGCCTGCTCGGGCCAGGCAAGGTCAGGGTCAACAAGGCCGGTTGTCTGGACCGATGTGCGGGAGGTCCCATCGCGGTCGTGTACCCCGAGGCGGTCTGGTACAGCTACGTCGATGAGCAGGACATCGATGAAATCGTGCAATCTCACCTGCGCGATGGCGTGGTCGTGCAGCGCCTGGTCACGCCGTCCGATGTGGGGCGCTGATGCCAAGTGGTTCAGTGTTCCTGCCTGTGGGGGGGCGTCATGAATGCGCAGACTGAACACCTCAGCCAGGCGGGTCCAGCCGGCACTTTGGAGCTGCTGATCGACCGGCCAGCCTCGGCGCCCGTCGGCACGGCCGTTCTGTCGCACCCGCACCCGTTGCACGGTGGCACCATGACCAACAAGGTGGTCCAGACCCTGGCCCGGGCCTGTGTGCTGGCGGGCTGGAATGCCGTGCGATTCAACTTTCGCGGCGTGGGGCGGAGTGTGGGTGTGTACGACGAGGGCCGCGGAGAGTTGTCGGACCTGTTGTCGGTGATCGATGCCCAGGCACCTGATGGGCCGCTGTGTCTGGCGGGATTTTCGTTTGGCGCCTTTGTCACCAGCCATGCGGCCGCCCAGTTGCATTCCCAGCGTGACATCCAGCGCCTGGTGCTGGTGGGCACGGCTGCCAGCAGGTTTGATGTGGCACAGGTGCCTCCCGAGTTGCACCTTCGCAGCCTCGTGGTTCATGGCGAGCAGGACGACACGGTGCCGCTCGCTTCGGTGATGGACTGGGCTCGGCCCCAGACCTTGCCGGTCCTGGTGGTCCCCGGAGGGGGGCACTTTTTTCATGGCCAGTTGCCGCTGCTGCGCGAACTGGTGTTGCGTCACCTGCGAGCTTGAACGGCACGCGGGATTTTTCACTTTTCTGGATCCGGATGTTGTTGCGTCGCCTGCCTTTCTCTTTTTTTCTACTCTGGCTGACCTTGTGTCTGCCCCTTCCTGCTTTGTCGGCTTTGCCGCAGCCGCCCGAGGTGGCTGCGCGCGCTTACCTGCTGCTGGATGTAACGTCCGGGCAGGTGCTGGCCGCCAAAGATCCGGACAAGGCAGTGGAGCCGGCGTCCCTGACCAAGCTCATGACCGCCTACCTGGTGTTCGATGCACTCAAGTCGGGCAAGCTCAGTCTCGCGCAGACCTTGCCGGTGAGCGAGAGGGCATGGAGGATGCCGGGTTCGCGCATGTTCATCGATCCCAAGATGAAGGTGCCCGTCGAGGATCTGCTCAAAGGCATGATCGTGCAGTCGGGCAACGACGCCACCATGGCGCTGGCCGAAGGTGTGGGTGGAAGTTCCGAGCGCTTCGTGGAGATGATGAACCAGCAGGCCAAGGCGCTGGGCATGACCGCCAGCGCCTTCAAGAACCCCGAAGGCCTCACGGTGGCAGGACACACAACGACTGCGAGGGATCTGGCCACGCTGGCCACCCGCCTGATGCGTGATTTTCCCGATTTTGTGCCGTACTACGCCATCCAGCGCTACCGCTACCCGGGTACGCCAGGCGCCAACGACACCAACCGCAATCTGTTGTTGTTTCGCGATCCCAGTGTCGATGGCCTGAAGACAGGGCACACCGATGCGGCCGGCTATTGCCTGGTGGCCACCGCCCACCGGCCTTCGGCTGCGCTGGGGGCCGGGCCGCAGGGACAGCGCCGCTTGCTCAGCGTGCTGCTCGGGGCTTCAAGTGAAAACGCGCGTGCTGCAGAGAGCCAGAAGCTGTTGAATTGGGGTTATACCGCCTATGAGGCGGTGCGCCTGAGTCCTGCAGGTGAGCCCTTGAGCTCGCCCCGGGTCTGGAAAGGGAAGGCCGATGTGGTCCGGCTGGGCAGGCCGGAAGGTGTGGTGGTTTCGGTGCCCGCGGGCGAGGGGGCGCGTCTCAAAACCGAAATCACACGCCCCGATCCGTTGGTGGCCCCTTTGCAGCGTGGGCAGCAGGTGGGCGTGCTCCGCGTGCGCCTGGGCAGCGGCGACCCGGTGGCCGATGTACCCCTGACCGTGCTCGAGACGGTGGAGGAAAGCGGGATGCTGGGCCGCGCCTGGGATGCCCTGCGCCTCTGGATTCAGTGATTCCGCTGGCTCTCGCAAGGGGTTTTGTTTCTGCGCTGCCCCTGATCACGCCTGTCCAACGGGGGCTGTTTGGCACAAATGTGAGCCCGTGATATAGTCGAAGGCTCTTCGGAAATTTCCGAGGAGATCTCGTCTTCGCTTTTTTTTCAAACGTTTAGGGACGTTTCTTTCATGCCAACCATCAATCAACTCGTGCGCCACGGCCGGGAGGTCGAAAAGACCAAATCCAAGAGCCCGGCCATGGAAAACTCTCCGCAGCGTCGCGGTGTGTGCACCCGTGTGTACACCACGACCCCCAAGAAGCCCAACTCCGCTCTGCGTAAAGTCGCCAAGGTGCGTCTGACCAACGGTTTTGAGGTCATTTCCTACATCGGCGGTGAAGGCCACAACCTGC
>NZ_JADMKB010000017.1 GCF_018780075.1 Hydrogenophaga sp. | reverse complement strand
CCGACGAAGGACACCAGCGACATCACGATCGCTTCGCGGATCGGGTCGATGGGCGGGTTGGTCACCTGGGCGAACAGCTGCTTGAAGTAGTTGTACAGCGGCTTGTTCTTGCCCGAGAGCACGGCCAGCGGGCTGTCGTTGCCCATGGAGCCGATGCCCTCTTCGCCGTTGGCGGCCATCGGACTCATCAGGAACTTGATGTCTTCCTGCGTGTAGCCAAACGCCTGCTGGCGATCCAGCAGTTCGGGCGTGACACTCTCCATGCCGCCGGTCTGCGGCTCGGTGGCGCCGATGCCCTGCTCCTGCGCGGATTCACCGGCCACCGGCGTGTCCACGTCGTCCAGGCGGATGCGCAGGTTGTCGATCCACTGCTTGTAGGGCTTGTTGTTGGCGAGGTTGGCCTTGAGCTCCTCGTCGTCGATCATGCGGCCCTGCTCCAGGTCGATCATGAACATCTTGCCGGGCTGCAGGCGCCACTTGCGCACGATCTTGTTTTCCGGGATCGGCAGCACGCCCGATTCGGAACCCATGATGACCAGATCGTCGTCGGTCACGCAGTAACGCGAGGGGCGCAGGCCGTTGCGGTCCAGCGTGGCGCCGATCTGGCGGCCGTCGGTGAACACGATGGAGGCCGGGCCGTCCCAGGGCTCCAGCATCGCGGCGTGGTATTCGTAGAACGCGCGGCGACGCGGGTCCATCATGGTGTGCTGTTCCCAGGGCTCGGGAATCATCATCATCACGGCCTGGCTGATCGGGTAGCCGGCCATGGTCAGCAGTTCCAGGCAGTTGTCGAAGGTGGCGGTGTCGGACTGGCCGGCGAAGCTGATCGGGTACAGCTTCTGCAGGTCGGCGCCCAGCACCGGCGAAGACATCACGCCCTCGCGCGCCTTCATCCAGTTGTAGTTGCCCTTGACGGTGTTGATCTCACCGTTGTGCGCCACATAGCGGTACGGGTGGGCCAGCGGCCACTCGGGGAAGGTGTTGGTCGAGAAGCGCTGGTGCACCAGGCCCAGGGCCGACACGCAACGCGGGTCCTGCAGGTCCAGGAAATAGGTGCCCACCTGGTCGGCCAGCAGCAGGCCCTTGTAGACCACCGTGCGGCTGCTCATGCTGGGCACGTAATACTCTTTGCTGTGCTTGAGCTTGAGCGCCTGGATGTGGGCACTGGCGGTCTTGCGGATCACGTACAGCTTGCGCTCCAATGCGTCCTGCACGATCACGTCGGTGCCGCGGCCGATGAAGACCTGCCGCATGATCGGCTCTTTCTCGCGCACCGTCGGGGACATCGGCATGTCCTTGTTGACGGGTACATCGCGCCAGCCCAGCAGCACCTGACCCTCGGCCTTGATGGCGCGCTCCATCTCCTGCTCGCAGGCCAGGCGGCTGGCATGTTCCTTGGGCAGGAAGATCATGCCCACGCCGTACTCACCGGCCGGTGGCAGGGCCACGCCCTGCTTGGCCATTTCTTCGCGGTACAGCGCGTCGGGCAGCTGGATCAGGATGCCGGCGCCGTCGCCCATCAGGGCATCGGCCCCCACGGCGCCACGGTGGTCGATGTTTTCCAAGATCTTGAGCGCCTGGGTCACGATGTCGTGACGCTTCTCGCCCTTGATGTGGGCCACAAAACCGACGCCGCAGGCATCGTGCTCGTGGGCCGGGTCGTACAGACCCTGTTGCTGGAGTTGCTGCTGTTCGGCTGCCGTGGTCATGGCGCTTCCTTCAAAGTTCGTGGGCACAAAAAGGCGGATGCGAAGGATAGTGCAATGCAACAAAAATGCCAAGACAATTAATTGGGGTCAGATTCTTATTAAATATTTCAAAGCACTTGTTTCGATTAATAAGGGACAGATCAATATCGAACACATCAACCCTGTTTTCATTCACCTTTTTCAGGAAACCGAGGTGGATGAACTGGTTTTTGCGGGGCGCCCTGCTTTGGCCGGCGTCAGACGACGATCGGTTTGTTGCTGAAGCGAGGCCACGAAGGCCGCATCGCCCAAGGGCCAGCCGTGCCACACCGCCCGGGCCATCGCTTCGATCTGTGGCGCGGCGAGTCCAGCGCGCACCAATTCGGCGTACGCGGCTTCGCGCGCAAAGGGGGTGTTCCCCAGCCGCCAGTACAGGGGGTGCGTCGAAACGCGTTTGTCGTGAAGCTGTCCGATGTGGTGGCGATGGCTGGACCACGCAAAAGAGGCGGGCTCGTCCACCAGTCGTTCTCGCACGGGCTCCAGATCCATGCAGGTCATGCAGCCCAGCAGATGGCGCTCGGGCTGGATCAGGGTCGAACGGTAACGCCCCTCCCACAGGGTGCCGCTGCGCCCGTGGCGGGTGTTGAAATACCTCACATAGCTGCGCCCCACGGCCTGCATCATCTTGGGCACACCTTCGGCAGACTCCGGGGTAAGCAGGAGCTGGACCTGGTTGTCGGTCAGCACGTAGGCGTGCATGGCCACCCGATGGCGCAAAGCCTGTTCGGCCAACATGTCCAGCAGGACTTGGCGGTCGGCGTCGTCCCGCACCACCGGTTGGCGGTTGTTGCCACGCAGCATCACGAGATGAACCTGCCCTGCCAGGGTCAGTCGAGCCAGTCGCGCCATGAGCACCCTCTGTTGATTCCGTCCCCGATTATCGGGAACCCGGCGCGGGCGGCAACGACCTGCTCACAGAAAACGGCTGGGCTCTCCGACGATCAGCCGGGCCAGCTCGTCCAGCAGCGCTCCGTTCAGTTGGGCCACCGGCACGCTGGTGGTGACGATGTCCATGCCGCCCACGCAACCCAGGCGGAACCTGAGCACCAGGTTGTCGTGGTCGGGCGTCACCATCACGCTGGCCCGCGCCGCCATCTCGTAATCAAAAACGATCGCCAGCAGGGCGTTGGACTCCGGGTGGCGTTGCTCCAGCCGCTCGTGAACCACATGTCCGGCGTGCAAGCGCCGCTGAACCCGCTCGAGGTCGGGCGGAAAGTTCACGCTCACCTGCCCCCGAAGGGGTTCACCCTCCCGGGGGGCGAGTCGCCAGCCCAGGGCCAGGTAGTCAAAAACCTCCTGGTCCCGCAGCCGCTTTTTCCGCGCATCGAAACGGAAGTCGGTCTGCTTCATGGCGGGCCACAGGGACTTCCTGTCCAGTCCCAGTTGCACCGCAGCGGGCTCGATCACGTTGAGCTGCCGGGGCAGCTCGGTGAAGTAGTTCCAGACGATCTTGCACGCCGCTTCGGTGGCGGCCATGTTGGCCTCCAGGCCCTGCTGCTGTCCGCCCTGCTCCGATTGCAGCGCCCGCGCCTGTTGCTTGAGCTGGTGAAGAAAGCTCATGGAATCGATCCCCGCATCTTGAATGTCCTGCCCTGCCGCCCGGTGCGGCACGACGGGCAGTTTATCCGCGCCGCTCAGCCGGCGGTAGACGCAGGCCGGTGGCGCCGGCTCCAGACCCGCTGCAACTGCGCGGCCAGTGCGATGCCCAGCAACGAGCAGGCTCCGGTCAGCATCCACGTGCCGTGCCAACCACCCACCTGCGTGACCAGCCATGCCACGGCCGGTGGCCCCGTGAACTGGCCCAGCGCGGAGAACTGCTGCATCCAGCCCACGGTGGTGGACACCGTGTCGGTGCCAGGCGCCATCACGACCGCCACCCCAAACAAGGTGCCCGGAATCAGTCCACCGAGTCCGGAGAAGGCCAGAATCGCCACGTACTGCCAGACCGGATGCCCTTGCGCACCAAACGCCACCAGCGCACCGAGGGCCATTGCCGCATAGGCCGCGGCGAGCACCAGCCCCGGGGGCGCGCCGCGCGCCAACCAGCGTCCACCGGCCACGTTGCCGGTCATGTTGATGGCAGCGGCCAGCGCGCTGAGCCCGGCGATGGCGCCACCGCCGAGACCGGCGTCGCGGTAGACCGTGGGCAGAAAACCAATGACCGCCAGCCATTGGCCCGAATACAGGAAAAATCCCAGCGCCACCAACCAAGGCCCCGGCGCGCGCAGGGTGCGGTGCAGCCTGGGCCACAGCCCCACGCTGCCCGCGCCCGACCCCAGCCGCTCCCGAGGCACTTGCCAGGCGAGCATGCCGGCCGCGCAGACACTCACCAGCGCCACAAGCACCCAGACCGCGCGCCAGCCCATCCAGGACATCGCGGGCACACCCAGCAACAGCGCCAATGCGGTCCCCAACGGCATGTACGTGCCCCACCAGCCCAGCGCCCGCGCCAGCGTGGCCGGGTCTTTCACATGCAGGCGCAGCATGCCCGGCGCAGGCAGCACCGCCAGCAAAAAACCCATGCCCTCGATCACCCGCGTGAGCAACAGCGCCGACACACTGGGCGCCCACGCACCCGCTGCGCTGCCGGCGGCCAGCACCAGCAGGCCGGTCAGCATCACACGCCTGGGCCCCATGCGGTCCGCCAGCAATCCCACCAACAGTCCCAGCGACATGCCCGCGAGTTGCACCAGCGACAACAGGAAGCCCGCCTGCAGCAGGCTCATCGAGAGCTCCACCTGAAGGAGCGGAATGGCCACGGGCAGCTTGCCCACGTGCAGCGCACAGCTGACCCCCACGGCCAGCACCACCATCGCCACCGCGCCGGAGCGGTCGGCGATCGTGGGCGCCTCTCGGCCTTGGACGCTCATCGGGCCTTCAAGGAAACAGCACGGTGCCGCTGAGCCGCTGGTGCTCACGGATGGCGAACCGATCGGTCATGCCCGCGATGTAGTCGGCCACGACCCGGGCGCCGGATTGCCCAGAACCCTGGCCCGGTGGCAACTCCTGTGGTTGGTCCAGGTAGAGCGTGAACAACTCACTGACCACGCGTGCCGCCCTTTCCGTCGTTTCCATGACCTGCGGGTGGCGGTACAGGTTGCGCAGCAAAAAGGACTTGAGCACCTGGGACTCGGTTTTCATGTCCGGGGAAAACGCCACCAGTGGTGCCGTCAGCGCCCGGACATCGTCCGGGCTGCGCACACCCGACGCGCGGATGCGCGCGCGCGTGGTGTCGATCACGTCGTAGACCTGATCGCTGAGCATCAAGCGGATCGACTCGAACAACAGGCGACGCCCCTGCAGCTGGGGATGGGCCGCCAGAGCCTGGTGCCGGTAGCGCGCGAACAGGGGCACCTCAGCCACCTGATCGATGCTCAGCAGCCCCGAGCGCACACCGTCGTCGATGTCGTGCGCGTTGTAAGCGATCTCGTCGGCCAGGTTGCACAACTGCGCTTCCAGGGAAGGTGAACCACCGTGGACAAAACGCGCGGCCACACCACTGTGATCGCTTGACAGGAGTCGCTCGGCGTTGGCACGGGAGCAGTGCTTCAGAATCCCCTCCCGCGTTTCAAAGGTCAGGTTGAGTCCGTCAAAGGCGGGGTAGCGCTCCTCCAGCGCATCGACCACGCGCAGGCTCTGCAGGTTGTGTTCGAACCCCCATTGCCCGTCGTCCGCCGCGAATTCGGGGCGAGCAGATTTCATGGAGGCGTTCAGTGCATCCTGACCCGCGTGTCCAAACGGGGTGTGCCCGAGGTCGTGCGCCAGAGCGATCGCTTCGACCAGATCTTCGTTGAGGCCGAGTGTGCGTGCGACGCTTCGGCCCAGTTGCGCCACCTCCAGTGAGTGGGTCAGGCGCGTGCGAAACAGGTCGCCTTCGTGATTCAGAAACACCTGGGTTTTGTAGACCAGTCGCCGAAACGCGGTGGAGTGGATGATGCGGTCTCGGTCGCGCTGGAACACCGATCGGGTCGGGGCATCCGCTTCGGCAAAACGCCGACCCCGACTGCGTTCGGGCCAGCACGCGAATGAAGCCAGTTCGTGTGCGGAGGTCGGGGCTTCCACCGCCATCTCACCAGCCGCCGTCCCGCCACTCGATGTCACAGACCGCAACTCGCTGCAATCACCTCGCCCACCACGGCGTCCGGCGCTCCGCGCACCATCGCGAGTCCCTGCCCGTCGACCAGCACAAACTTGATCTCACCCGACTCGGATTTTTTGTCCATCCGCATCAGTGAAAGGTAGCGTCCCACGTTGTCAGTCGCATCCAGGACGGGCGCTTGAACTGGAAGACCCGCACGCTCCACGAGGGTGGTGATCCGTTGAAGAAAGTCGCTGTCCACCAAGCCCAAGTGCATCGACAAACGCGTTGCCATGACCATGCCGCAACCCACCGCTTCGCCGTGCAGCCACACGCCATACCCCATGCCGGCCTCGATGGCGTGGCCAAAGGTATGACCGAAGTTGAGGATCGCCCGCAAACCCGATTCACGTTCGTCCTGCCCAACCACGTTGGCCTTGATCTCACAACTGCGTCGCACCGCGTGCGCCAGCGCCCCCGGATCGCGCGCCCTGAGGGCTTGCATGTTTTCCTCGATCCAGTCGAGAAAAACCAAGTCGGAGATCGGTCCGTATTTGATGACCTCGGCCAGCCCTGCGCTCAACTCCCGCTCGGGCAAGGTGTCGAGCGTCTGCAGATCGCAAATCACCCGCTGTGGCTGATAGAAGGCGCCGATCATGTTTTTTCCAAGCGGATGGTTGATCGCGGTCTTGCCACCCACGGAGGAATCCACCTGCGCCAACAGTGTTGTCGGCACCTGCACGAACGGCACACCACGCATGAACGACGCCGCGGCAAAGCCGGTCATATCGCCCACCACGCCGCCGCCCAGCGCGAACAAAACGGTCTTTCGGTCGCACCCGAGTGAAAGCATCGCATCGAAAATCAGGTTCAGCGACTCCCAGGTCTTGTGGGCCTCCCCATCGGGAAGCAACACACTGAACACCTGTCGGTAGTGCGGCGCGAGCGATCTTTTCAACCGCTCCAGATACAGGGGTGCAACCGTCTCGTTGCTGACCACCAAGGCAGACGACCCTTTCGGAAGCGCAGCGTTGGGTGGTATGTCCAGAAGGCCGTGGCCGATGTCAATGAAGTAACTTCGGTCACCCAAGGCAATGGGAACTTGATGAACCGGAAGCGATGAGGAGATATCGTTCATGTCGGCAAGTTTAGAGCCTTGCCCGTCTTGATCTGGGAGACGGCGCCCCAGCGGCGCGCTTCCGCCTCAATATGACACCCCTATGGCTGCAAATGTCCCGACAGCTCCAGCTGCATGACAATCATGTTGACCAGGGTGGCTACAGAAGGTCGACCGGTTTCGATCACGAAATGGGCCGCCTCCTTGTAAAGCGGATCGCGCGCGGCGTGCAAGTCCTTCAGACGCTGCAGAGGGTCAGCGACCTGCAACAAAGGCCGGTTGCGGTCGTGTCGCAACCGCCGGAACACCTCCTCCGGCGAAGACCTCAGATACACCACTCGGCAACGAGCTTGAAGGTGATGTCGATTGGACGGCCTCAGCACCGAGCCGCCCCCGGTCGACAACACACACGCTGCACCTTGAGTCAGTTCATCGATCACCGATTCTTCGATGTCTCGAAAGCGATCCTCGCCTTCACGCTCGAAAAACTCCCGGATTGAGCAACCCAATCGCTGTTCAATCACTTGATCTGAATCGACGAAAGTCAGCAACAATCGTCTTGCAAGTTGACGACCGATCGTGGACTTTCCTGAACCAGGAAGTCCTATAAGAGCAATACTCATTAAACCGCTAACAGTGGGCACATTTCACAACATCCACCCCAAGCCACCGATTAGATCAAAACAAAACCGGCAAATGAACAGCAACGATCCATTACCTATTGCGCCTCATCAATTTCAACAGAATACTCAAAGGAAACAGAGCGAGAATGATAATCCAAAACAGTCACAACACCTGGGTTGGCACAAAGCACTGCGGTTGCAGAATAAGAAATTCTGAACTGGGGATCTTTGCCAGAAGCCTCCGTTTTATCAATCACCAGCGCCTCAGGGGCGGCATTTATAATTCTAAAGGGGGGTTGCCCACCAATGATGGTTACCACGACGGGAGGGGTTTCCGAGGCATCACGACAACGAGAACCAGCCCCCAACTTCAACGCATACTCTTCGGGAGAAACCGAAAACTCAGTAGAGTCACCAGCCACATCACCACCACCACCACAAGATATCAAAAAAAACGAAGCGAGAAGGCTACTAAAAATCACACGGCTTGAAAATCGTTTCACTAGTTCACTCCTGTACTTCAAAATGATCAACGACGGGCCACATCACCGCTGCTGATCGAACGGGGGGTAAGAAAAATCAACAGTTCAGTCTTGCTGGTTGAATTGTTCTTGTTCTTGAACAAATTCCCCAGAATTGGGATATCACCCAGGAGAGGGACTTTGGTCACCGTGTCGCGGGATTCCTCAGAAAAGATACCACCAATCACCACCGTGCCACCGTTCTCGACCAACACCTGGGTCTGTACGTGCTTGGTGTCGATGGCAATACCAGCCGCGGTTGTCTCGCCTCGGCTGTCCTTGTTGATGTCCACATCCAAAATGATCCCACCTTCCGGCGTGATTTGGGGGGTGACCTCAAGCTTAAGGTTGGCCTTGCGGAATGCAACTGCCGTTGCACCGCTTGAGGTAGCAGTTTGGTAGGGAAACTCGGTACCTTGTTCAATCAAGGCTTTCACCTGATCAGCGGTAACAACGCGGGGGCTTGAAACAATTTTCCCCCGCCCATCGGCCTCCAGCGCAGAAATTTCCAGGTTGAGAAATCGGTTTGCAGCCGAACTGAACAGCGACACGGCAAACGCTGCGGGGAGGAAACCACCGACACCCGAAGAAGGCAAATTCACGAAACTGGTGTTTGTCGTGTCCAAGGTATTAGCAGACTCGGCTGTGGTGCTGGACACCGCGTTGTAACTGCCGCCAATGGCAACCCGATTTGCTCCAGCCACTGGATACCCAGACTCCCCTCCGCGAACACCACGCAAATCAGAACCACCCAATCGAGCCCCCAGAGAACGACCAAATGTATCACTGGCTTCAACGATTCGCGCCTCGATCAGCACCTGTCGCACGGGGATATCCAGCTTGGCGATCAACTGCTGAACTTGCTCCAGCTTCGAAGGGATGTCCGTGACAAATAGCTGATTGGTTCTTGGCTCTGCGATCACACTGCCTCGAAGAGACAATATCCTCGCACTGCTTCCGCCTTGAGCCGCGCCTCCTGATCCCCCACTTGTGATCTGTGCAGCAATTTCACTGGCTTTGGCATAGTTCATTTGAAAACCTTGTGTCCGCAAGGTTTCGAGGCTTTCCACCGACGCTTTGGCTTCCAGTTCTTGCTTCTCGCGAGCCGCAATCTCATCTTTCGGCGCGATCCAAAGAACGTTGCCACTCTTGCGCATTCCGAGGCCTTTGGCCTGAAGGATGATGTCCAGAGCTTGATCCCAAGGCACATCCTTCAACCTCAGCGTCACGGCACCAGTCACAGAATCCGATGTCACAATGTTGAAATTGGTGAAATCTGCAATCACCTGCAGCAACGACCTGACTTCAATGTTCTGAAAGTTGAGCGAAAGCTTCTCACCATTGTAACCAGGACCTTGTGTCAATTTTGAAGCGTCAATCTTTTGCTCCCGAACCTCAAGAACAAATTGATTGTCACTCTGATAGGCGGAATGCTCCCAATTGCCGGTCGGGGTGACCAACATGCGAACACGATCACCCACTTGGCTTGTCACGACAGTCTGCACAGGCGTTCCGAAATCAGTAACATCCAGTTTCCTGCGCAGGCCCTCCGGCAAAGAAGTTTTGAGAAAATCAACGACCAAATCCTTGCCTTGCTGACGAATGTCAACACCGGTCTGGTTGTTCGCCAGATCAACCACCACACGTCCTGAATTGCCCACACCGCGCCTGAAATCGACATCCTTCAATGCAGTGGTTTCACTTGCAGCGGTGGTCGCAAAAGAAGAAGCAGGCTTCCCGGTCGCAGGCGCCGCAGCAGACGCGCCTACCCCATTCCCCAACACCAATAAAAGCGACTTGCCTTCCAACTTTGCTTGATAGGCAGAAGGTTGGCTCAAATTAATGACAACCCTTGTCCGATCACCGGCCTGAACCACATTGGCCGAACGAATGTTTCCTTGCCCAATTTCAACAGAACTGCGCCCAATGCCATTCACCACACCAGGAAAATCCAAAGCAATACGGGCCGGCGCCTGAATCGTGAACCCCGTCGGAACGACCTGAAGTGGCTCCGACATCTCAATGCGGATGACATCAACTCCTGACTGGACACTTCCTGTCAACGATTGAATGGCATTTTGAGCTTGCGCAAGCCAACTGGCCAAGGCGAGCCCGACGAACATGGAAAGATTGCGGGTGTTTCTCGAGTTCATTTTGAGAACCTTGACCTGAAGCGTTTTACTCATTTAGACGTTTCCTCTTGTAGTTGCAACGCCGCTGGACGTTCTATCCACTCACCTGCAGCATCTTGCACAATTTCACGCAAGACAATTTGATTCTCATCAATCTTGACAATTCGCCCATAATTTTGTCCAAGGTAGCCACCAGCCACCACCTGATACAGAAGCGAGTCCACCTTTACCAGCGCGACCAACTGACCTTTGCGATTGAGAATGCCCACCATGGACATGGCGTCAAGTGGAAAAGCCTCCAGCGGCTGTTTACGCCGATTCAACTCGGGCTCAATCAAGGCAGATTTCTCAGTAGATAGCGATTGCCCACTTTTCAATATGCTCACGAGCTTTTCATTGCTGAAGGGCTCCATGAATCGCTCGCCAGCATAAGAATGTGGCAGAAATTTGGAAGGCTCTGGAATAGGTTTAACATCTGGCCGTATAGAATTGCGCTCACTCTGCATCCATGCACTCAATTCCTGCTGTTCAGAACCTGAGCATCCAACGAGAAATGAAAGTACAGCAACACTGACCAAAGCACTATGAAGGGCGTTCATTTGACAACTCCGGCGGAAGATTTCGCAGCACCGGGCTTTTTGCCAGCAGCGGCCTTTTGCTGCTGAACAATCTCCTCCTGATCCAGGTATCTGAATGTTTTCGCTATGCAATCCAGCGTCAAAAATCCATCCCTATCTTTCACCGGAACAATCGCCAAATTGTTCAGCGTAACAATGCGAGACAAATTGGCGATGTCTGCCGCAAAAAGACCGATATCATGGTATCCACCGGTCACTTTTACAGTAATTGGAAGCTCAGCATAATACTCCTTGACAGATACCTGACCTGGCCTGAACAACTCGAATTGCAAACTTCTTCCCAGACCGGCCTGGTTGATATCAGACAACAGAGCGTCCATTTCAGCTTTGCTCGGCAGCTGTTTCTCGAGCTGACTCACATACTGCTGAACCTGCTCCAACTGTTTTCTCAAGGCATCAAGATTGACCGCCTGAACCAATTTTTTCCGGTAATCGTCCCTGAGTTGTTGCTCTTGAGCCTGCGAGGCAAGCAGCTCTTCATCGACAGTCTTCAACCATGCAAACCAGAGCCCTGCAATCACCGCCATGCAAACGACCAAAAAGAGCGCATTCCTGGGCAAGGATGGCCACTGTGAAGGGTCGTTCGGATCCAACCCAGAAAACTGTGATTTTATCTTGTCCTGAAGCGACTTAAAATCGACGTTGATTTTGGCAGATTTGGCCATGTTTATCTGAATCTCCAATCAAGCCTTGCCTGGAACAACTGGAGCAGTTGGGCCGACGGATGGTGAACCTGTGGGTTTGGCGGTGCCACTGACCGGGCGATTCAATTTCGCACGGATCGTGAAGTTAGACACGCGGCGCTGCTCTCGATTGGAGACAGACGCATTGGCTGCAACGATTTCCACCAATTCGGGCTTCACCAGCCACTCTGTCTTGGTCGACAAACTTCTCAACAAGTCGGACACTCGCTCCTGCGATTGAGCCACGCCCGTCAGCAAAACACTTTGGCTCTCCTGCTTCATGCTTCTCAAATAGATGCCATCAGGCAACTCGCTCACCAGCTCTTCCAGAAGATGCACGGGCATGTTTCGATCAGCTTGCAGGTCTTCAACCGCCGTCTGACGGGCACGCAGTGAAGCGATTTCCGCCTGAAGTCCAGCAATATCCTTGATTTCAGCATCCAGGCGAGCCATTTCTTTTTTCAGAAATGCATTTCGCTCCTGCTGCTCAGCGATCTGCCCTTGATACCAAGTGAAGACCGCCCCACAGATGATGCCCCCGAGCAGCGCCGACAGACCGAGTTGCGTGAAAAACTGCTCTTTCTGCTTTTTTCGTGACGCCTCGCGGTGGGGCAAAAGATTGATCAAGATCATTGGTAGAACCTCCGCAATGCCAACCCGGTGGAGGTGAGATAGGACGGCGCCTCGCGAGCAATTTTCCGTGCGTGCACACTGGCAGCCATCTCCATGCCATCGAACGGATTCACAACCATGCAAGCGAATGACGTCTGATGGGTCACTGCCTCTGTCAGACCAGGAAGCGCGGCACTTCCACCTGCGAGCAAAATGTGATCCACCTTGTTGTAGGGGGTGCTGGTAAAAAAGAACTGAAGTGCCCGGCCTACCTCTTGAGCCATGCTTTCAATAAAAGGCTCCAATACGCTGGCCCGATAATCGTCCGGCAGGTCACCTGAACGTTTTTTTGCTTCGGCTTCGTCGGCAGAAAAACCATATTGCCGCACGATCAGCTGTGTCAGCTGTGCACCGCCAAACGCTTGGTCGCGCTCATAAAGCACATCATCGTTGCGCATGACCTGCATGCTGGTGGTCACGGCACCGACTTCGAACAATGCCACAAGCGAGTCCACGCCTTGATTGGGAAGCGTCTCGATCACGCGACCCGCTGCCATGCGAGAGGCATAGGGCTCTACGTCCATGATCACGGGCTTGAGGCCCGCGGCTTCCGCCAAGCCTTGGCGATCAGACACTTTCTCTTTGCGCGAGGCGGCAATCAGAACTTCAGAGTCGCCCACCGAGTTCGCGCTGGGACCGATGACACAGAAATCCAGACTCACCTCGTCCAAGGAAAAGGGAATGTACTGATTGGCCTCAGACTCCACCTGGGCTTCGAGCTCTTTGTCAGACAACCCCCCGGGCAGCACGATTTTCTTGGTGATCACTGCCGAAGCGGGAAGCGCCATCGCCACGTTCCTCGTCTTGCTTCCGCTCTTGCGGACCACGCGTCGGACGGCTTCGGCCACCTCATCGAACTTTTCAATATTGCCATCGGTGATCCATCCGCGCTCCAGCGGCTCGATGGCACACCGTTCGAGCACCAGATCTCCAGAACGATTGCGGCTGAGCTCCACCAGCTTCACGCTGGATGAACTCACGTCGATGCCCAACAACGGTGCCGTATCCCGGCTAAAAAACGACCCCAATGAGATCAAGGTGACCCCCAGATATGGTTACGCCACAGGGCGCCAGACTTAAGAATTCACTTGAATGCTAGCAGCAAGCCCCTTGTGCAGCAAAGAATTTATACATCTGGCACAAAGAGAAGCGTTGTCAAAAGCATACGCAAAAACTTGGTCTTCGCGCCTTGCACGACATGCCAGCCCGGAAGAACCACACAACAACTCACAATATGGACACAGCTCCCGGGCGTGCACGCAACAGGGCCATTTTTATAATCCCCAACTTTGGCTCGGACTGAACGCATGGCCCAAGACGACGACGCTGCTCCTCGAAACACCGGAAGCATCGCCCTTAGAACCCGCAGTGCCCTTGGGTGGACCGCCAAGGTGATGGCGGGCGTCGCTGGCCTTTTGCTGGCTGGCTTGGCGATGATCCTGATGGGGATCGGGCTGGCGCTGGCGGTGGCCTACCCCAACCTGCCTGACGTGGCGGACCTGGCCGACTACAGGCCCAAACTTCCTTTGCGTGTTCTGACCTCCGACGGACAGCTCATCGGGGAGTTTGGCGAGGAACGTCGCAACCTCCTGACCATTCGGGAAATCCCCGACGTGATGAAAAACGCGGTGCTGGCAATCGAGGACGCAAGGTTCTTCGAGCACAGTGGCGTGGACTACCGAGGGATGATGCGCGCCGCGCTGGCCAACCTTGGTCAGGCAAAAAGCCAAGGAGCCTCCACGATCACGATGCAGGTGGCGCGCAATGTGTACCTGTCAGCTGAAAAGAGCTACACCAGAAAAATCTACGAAGTGCTTCTCACATTCAAGCTGGAGCACCTGCTGAGCAAGGAACAGATTCTTGAGATTTACATGAATCAGATTTTTCTGGGTCAGCGCGCTTACGGTTTCTCCACCGCGGCCCAGACGTACTTTGGAAAGCAGTTGAAGGACGTCACGATCGCGGAAGCGGCCATGCTGGCCGGGCTGCCCAAGGCGCCGTCCGCCTATAACCCCATCAGCAACCCGAAACGTGCACGGGCGCGCCAGCTCTACATCATCGAGCGCATGGAGGCCAACGGGTTCATCACACCAGATCAGGCTGGAGAGGCCAAGCGGGAAGCACTGAAGCTGCGACCGGCACACACCCCAACCAATGTGCATGCGGAATATGTTGCAGAGATGGTTCGCCAATCCATGGTCGCCCAATATGGTGAGGAGGCCTACACACGGGGACTGGTGGTCACCACCAGTCTGCGGGCCAACGAACAGGAGGCGGCCTACCGTGCCCTGCGTCAGGGCATTCTCGACTATGAACGCCGGCAGGTGTACCGTGGTCCCGAGTTGTTCATCACCCTGCCGACGGACAACGCAGCCCGTGATGACGCGATCGATGAAGCGCTGGCCGAGCGTCCAGACAACGACGACCTCCTCTCGGCCGTGGTTCTGGAGGCCAGTCCCCGCAAGGTGATCGCCATTCGCCAAGACGGCGATCCCCTGGAAATCACCGGTGAAGGTTTGCGCCCTGCCATGTCCGGGTTGAGCGAAAAAGCAGGCCCCAACATCAAGATCAGGCGTGGGGCGGTGATCCGCGTGTTGAAAGCGGGGCCTTCTGCGTGGCGCATCAGCCAGCTGCCCGAGGTCGAGTCGGCGTTTGTGGCAATGGACCCCCGAAACGGCGCGGTACGTGCACTGGTGGGAGGGTTTGATTTCCAGAAGAACAAGTTCAACCATGTCACCCAGGCATGGCGCCAACCGGGCTCAAGCTTCAAACCGTTTGTTTACTCCGCTGCATTGGAAAAAGGCGTGACGCCCACCACCGTGGTCAACGATGCACCTCTCTTCTACACTGCGGCGGAAACCGGTGGAAAACCCTGGGAACCCAAGAACTACGACGGCCAGTTCGAAGGCCCCATGTCGATTCGGCGCGCCTTGGCCAAGTCCAAGAACATGGTGTCCATCCGTGTTCTGCAGTTGGTCGGCACCCAAAGTGCCCAGGACTGGATCACCCGTTTTGGTTTTGATGCCGACAAACACCCGCCTTACCTCACCATGGCGCTGGGTGCCGGCGCGGTCACGCCCATGCAAATGGCCAGTGGATATGCGGTGTTTGCCAATGGCGGATACCGCGTGACACCATCGCTGATCACGCGCGTGGTTGAGCAGAAAGGGCGGGTGTTGTACGAGGGCTCTGCGGCTGCGCCACCGGAATCGCAGCGCGCCATCGATGCTCGGAACGCTTTCCTGATGAGCAACCTGCTGCAGGAAATCACCCGGTCCGGCACGGCTGCGCGGGCGCAAGCCACGCTGAAGCGACCCGATCTCTACGGAAAAACCGGCACCACCAACGATTCGGTCGATGCCTGGTTCGTTGGCTTCCAACCCACGGTGGTGGCCGCAGCGTGGGTGGGATACGACACACCGCGCAACCTGGGCAGTCGCGAAACCGGCGGCGGTTTGAGCCTGCCGATCTGGATTGCTTACATGACCGAGGCGCTCAAGGGCGTCCCGGTGGAAGAGCTCACCGCGCCGCCAGGGGTTATCCATGTGGGGAACGAGTGGTACTACGAGGAGTTCGGGCCCGGGCGGGGCGTGCGAGGCCTCGGATTGAACGATCCTTGGCCTGGTGCGCAAACCAACGAAGCGGAGACAGCGGCCCCTGTCGTGGGCGAGGGTGCGGGCCCGGCACCCGAAAGCGAGGACCGGCGCAGCATCCTGGACCTGTTCAGGAACTGAAGGTCAACGGGAGCCCCGCCTGCTCGGTCGCGCAGCGGGACAGGTGGGCAAAAAACTCACCTTGTCCCTTGGTGTCGTTCCAGGCCGCGCCGTCATATCGGTAATGGAACCCACCTGAGCGCGCGGCCATCCACACCTCTTGCAGCGGTTTCTGCAGATTGATGATGATCTGGCTCCGGTTGGCGAAGGTCAGGGTCACCATGCCGCCGACGCGCTGGTTGTCGATGTCCGCATCGCCGTCGTCGTTGATCCGGTCGCAAGACAGTTCAATGGCCCGTAGCAGCGCCTCGGCGCGATCCAAATAGTCGGTGTCGGTCATTACAATGCCATCACTATGTTGAAGAAACCCATTCTAGGTGGCTTGTTCTCCCGACCCACGGTGGGGAGCGGCGTTGCCCTGTTGGCCACTGCGCTGATGGCGTCGGGATGCGGGCAAAAAGGCCCGCTGTTCATGCCGTCTCCCGCCTCGACTGCCACGCCCAAGCCCTCAGCCGCCCCGGCGCCGGCGGAGCAGCCAGCTGCTGGAGCCCCGACGGACACCACCCAGCCAGCCGGCAGTGGGACGGCGCGCTGACGCCTGTCCGCCATTCCTGAGCGAGCGGTCTCTCATGCCCATGCATGGGTGTCGGCACGATGGACAAGGTCAGGCGCGCCAACGGCGCCACAACCGCCAACCCAGCAGCACCGACAGCAGCAGGGCGTACACCGCCACTTCGCCAAAATTGTTTTTGGCCGCGCGCATCCAGAAGAAGTGCAGGATGCCCAGCCCCGCCACCGCGTACACCGCGCGGTGCAACCTCTGCCAGCGGGCGGCCCCCATGGCCCGGATGGCGCGGTTGAACGACGTCGCGGCCAATGCCAGCAACAACAACCAGGCCAGCGTCCCCACCAGAATGAACGGTCGCTTGGGCACGTCGGCCAGAACCGCCGCCCAATCGAAGCCCTGGTCAAACCAGACATAGGCCAGCCAGTGCAGGCTGGCGTAAAAGAACACGAACAGACCCAGCATGCGGCGCCAGCGCGCCAGCGCGGGCAGACCCAGAACCACACGCGCAGGCGTCACGGCCAGCACCAGCACGAGGGCACGCAACGTCCAGTCGCCCAGCGAGCGGATCAGGGCCTCGGCGGGGTTGGCGCCGAGCCGGTCGGCCACCACCGCCCAGACCAGCCAGGCCAAAGGCAGCAGGCACAGCACGAACACCGCCGGCTTGACCGCCCGGTGGCTCAACCAGCGCATCAAAAGAACTTCTTGAGGTCCATGCCCGCGTACAAGGCGCCCACCTGGGTTTCGTAGCCATTGAAGCGCTCGGTCTTGCGGCGCTTCGCCAGCAAACCGCCTTCCTCACCGATGCGGCGCTCCGTGGCCTGGCTCCAGCGCGGGTGCGGCACGTCGGGATTGACATTGGAGTAGAAGCCGTACTCCTGCGCTGCGGCAATGTTCCACGCGGTCTTCGGCTCCTTCTCCACAAAACGGATCTTGACCAGCGATTTTCCGCTCTTGAAACCGTACTTCCACGGCACCACCAACCGCACCGGCGCACCGTTCTGATTCGGCAGCACCTCGCCATACATGCCGAAGGCAAGCATCGTGAGCGGATGGCGCGCTTCGTCCATGCGCAAGCCCTCGACATAGGGCCAGAGCAGCACATTGGACGTCACGCCGGGCATGGTCTTGGGATCGGCCAGCGTCACGAATTCCAGGTACTTGGCATTGCCTTGGGGCTCCACCTGCCGAATCAGTTCGGCCAGCGAAAAGCCGACCCACGGAATCACCATGGACCAGCCCTCGACGCAGCGCAGGCGGTAGATGCGCTCTTCCATCGCGGCCAGCTTCATGAGGTCATCGATGCCGTAGGTGCGTGGCTTGTTGACCAAGCCTTCCACCGACACCGTCCAGGGACGCGGTTTGAGTGTGTGGGCGTAGGCCGCTGGATCGGTCTTGTCGGTACCGAACTCGTAGAAGTTGTTGTACGAGCTGGCGTCTTTGTATTCGGTGATCTTTTCGATCGTCTGCGCGCCCGGTACGCCGGAGCGCACCGAAGGCAACGGCAGCAGCTTGCCGGGCCGGGCCACCGCCGCCTGGGCCAGGGCTTCACGGGATGCCCATCCCGCCAGGGCAGCACCGCCCGCCCCGAGCGCCAACCGCTGCATCCACTTCCTCCGGTCAAGATAGGTGTCGCGTGGCGTGATCTCGCTGGGGATGGGGTGCTGGAATCCTGGGTTGCCGGAACGGATGATCATGTGAGGCTCCTTGTTTCACAGCAGTCGTTTGAAGTCCGCAGTGTCTTACAAAGTTTCCTCACGCCCCGTGGGCCCAAACAAAACACCCCGCCGAAGCGGGGTGTCTGGACGAGTCGATGACGATCAGAGCTCGCCGTAGCTGTGCAGGCCGGAAAGGAACATGTTCACACCCAGGAAGGCGAACGTGGTCACCGCCAGACCGACCAGGGCCCACCAGGCCGCGACGGTGCCGCGCAGGCCTTTCATCAGGCGCATGTGCAACCAGGCTGCGTAGTTCAGCCACACGATCAGCGCCCAGGTTTCCTTCGGGTCCCAGCTCCAGTAGCCACCCCAGGCCTCGGCCGCCCAGAAGGCGCCCAACACCGTGGCGATGGTGAAAAAGGCGAAACCCACGGCGATCGCCTTGTACATCACGTCGTCCAGCACCTCGAAGCTGGGCAGGCGCGCGGCAATGCGACGACGGCCGAACATGATGGTGGCAACGATCAGCGCGGAGACACCGAAATACACGAACCAGTAGCTGCCGCCCTTTTCGGCCGCCGACTGGCGGAACACGATGGGCTCGAAACACAGCACCAGGCCGAGCAGCCACAGCGGAGCGAGCTTGTACCAGCGCGACTCACTCGCGCTCTGCTTGATCAGGTACGCAAAGGCCAGCATGGCCGCGATGGCAAAGGTGCCATAACCGATGAAGTTGGCCGGCACATGCAGCTTCATCCACCAGCTCTGCAGGGCAGGCACCAAAGGTTGAATGGCGTGCGCCTCGCGGACCACCGTGTACCACAGCAGAAAACCCACCGCGGCACTGACCACCAGCATCACGAAAGCGCCCATGCTGCGGGTCTGGTACTGGTCTTCGTAATACAGGTAGAAGGCGGCGGTCATCCAGCAGAACAACACGAACACCTCGTAGAGGTTGCTCACCGGGATGTGGCCGATGCCCACCCCGATCTGATGGCTCTCGTACCAACGCACCATCGTGCCCACCAGAGCCAGCGTCACCGCGACCCAAGCCAGGCGGGAACCCAGCAACTCAAACGTCTGACCGGCGCGGGTGAACATGCCCACCCAGTAAAACGCCGTGCTCATGAAAAACAGCATGCTCATCCAGAGGATGGCCGACTGGCTGGAGATGAAGTACTTGAGCAGGAAGACCTGATCTGCACGGGCCAAATCCGCGGAGCCCGCCGGCGCCAGGTACAGCCAGATGCCCAGCATCGACAACGCCGCCACCACCACCATCAGCGAGCGCAGGGGGCGCCAGAACCAGCCCAGCCAGGCGAGCACCGGCACCGCCCCGACGAGGATGCCTTTTTCGTACACGTCCATGCTGCCGCTGTACCGCGAGAACGCCCACAAAGCCCCGGTGATCACCAGCGCGGCGAACAACCAGTCCCACACATTGCGACGCGCGAAATAGCCCGCCTCCAGGCCCGCGCTCTTGCCGCCCGGCTTCAGTTCAAACGTCTGTGTCGCGGTGTTCATGCTTGCGCCTTCAACAGTTGGGTCTTCAACAATTCAAACTCCTGGTCGGATTCCATCGTCTTGCGGTTCGATGACAGCGCCATGCTGGCCAGGCTCGCGCCGTCCCCCTGGGGAGACAGCCACACCCAGACACGACGTTCGCGCACATACAACATGGCAAACACCCCGAGGATCAGGAAGAGGCAGCCCAGGTAGACGATCGTCTGCCCAGGGGCCCGCGCCACCTGAAACACGCTGGCCTGCACGTGCTGGAAGTCCTTGAGCTGAAAGGTCACCGGAGCCGGGTAGTAGAAACTGTCGCTCAGGCTGAGCACGACCCGCGACATGAACTGCTGCGCGGTGTCGTCGCGCTCCAGCGGCTTCTGCCCGGCGCGCTCCCGGCTGATCTGCAACAACTCGAACAGGGTGCCATTGAGAATGCGGACCAGCACGTCGCTGGCACGCTCGCGCTCGGCCTCGGGCACGTTCGCTTCCAGGAACGCCGACACCGCCTGCAGGCCGCCCTTGATCTCCGGCGCGGCTGTGGCGCTGTCGGCCTTGACCTCCGCCTTCTCAGCACCCGCGAACAGACCCAGCGCACGTTGGGCGGAGGCCACCAGGGCCTGCGTCAGCTCGGGTTTGCCCGGTTCGACCGCACCCGCCGCGTACCGGCGCACCGCCTCATCGCGCATCACCGGGTCGGCGAGCGCCGACCGCAGGCGGACAAAACCATCGATGCCATCCTGGTCGTCCACCGGGATGCGCAGGTAACGCATCGGCTCGGCCGGCGACTCGCGCGTGCCCAGCAGGATCATGCGCGCACCGTCCAGCTCCACGGGAAGCATGTAGTTGTGGAACTCCACCGCCTGCCCGGCCGCGTCGCGCAGCTTGTAGGTGATGCTGGGGCCGACGTTGCGCAGTTTTTTCTCGGTCACCGTCTTGTGCCCCGCGCCCAGGCGGCTCTCGATCGACGAGCGCAGGTCCACCGTGCGCACATCGGTGCCCGCCCCACCGCCCTCGTTGGCAAAGTTTTCGACGTTGATGACCCGCAGGCCGGTGTACTCCAGTGTGAGCTTGTTGCTGCCGTTGCTGAGCGCCGATGTGCCACCGATCACGCCCGAGACCTCGAACGGTGCCACCGCCTCACCCATCGGGAAGGCCTGCAACTTGACCTTTGAGCCACCGTCGTCAAAGCTGGACTGGTAGATGTTGATGCCACGGTGGTTGGCCGGATGGTTCACCTCGACGCGAGCCTCTTTTTTCTCGCCCGTCTCATGGTCATGGATCACGATGTCGCTGGCAAACAAACGAGGCATGCCCGTGTCGTAGTACTCCACGATGAACTTCTTCAGCTCCACCGAGAAAGGCAGGTCCTGCAGCAACACGCCGTCGGACTGGGCCAGGATGGCGGTGCCCGAGCTGGTGCCCTCGGTCACCAGCAGATTGCCTCGAAAGGTGGGGTTCTGAGGCGACAAGCGGTGTTCGGGGGCCACGTCCGCGATCAGACCACCGCCGTTGTACGAAGTCTTCCCGTTGAACCACATCTGGGCGCGCACCATCAGGTCGCCGTCCAGCAGACCGCCGATGCAGACCAGCACGATGGCGCTGTGGGCCGCGAGGTAACCGATCTTGTTGGCCACCCCTTTTTTGGCCGCCACCATCCAGCCCTGTCCCTGCGGCGTGGAACGTGACTGAAGCTTCACCTTCCAGCCGGAAGACAACAGCGTCTGGCCCATGCGGTGCGCGGCGGCTTCGGGCATCTCTGCCAGTGCGTTCTCGGCGCGATTGGGAAACGACTTCAGGCTTTGCTCACGGATGTTTTCCTTGAACGCCTTGTAGTCGGAAAAGATCTTGGGCGTGTTGCGAATAATGCACAGGCTGGTACTGAGCACCAGAAACGCCAGGATCAGCAGAAACCACCAGGCGCTGTAGACCGTGAACAGGCTGGCGCTGCCGAACACGTCGGCCCAGAAGGGACCAAACTGGTTGATGTAATTGTTCAGCGGTTCGCGCTGCTTGACCACGGTGCCGATCACCGAGGCGATGCAGATCACCGTCAGCAAAGAGATGGCAAAACGCATCGACGACAGCAACTCCACCAGGTTGCCGAGAATGCGGGAACCAGTGCGCAGCTGCAGGCCTTGGGTGGTGGCGGTCATGTCAGGTAGGGACGACAAAAAGGGTGGTTCCGGAAAAGCCAGAACACACCCTGATGTGAGCGATTTCGGGGCTGGCGGTTCAATGCAAAACGAGACTTCTGCATTGTGTGCCGCCAAACATTAACGTTGACTGATATCCCCGGATCCTCCGGGGCCTTGAAATCAGCGCAGTCCGGCGATGTAGTCGGACACGGCCTTGATTTCCTTGTCGTTCATCTTGGCGGCCACACCCGTCATCTGGGCGTTGTTGACGCGGGCGCCCGAACGGAATGCGTTGAGCTGAGCGCTGGTGTAGTCGGCGTGCTGACCCGACAGGCGCGGGTACTGTGAGGGGATGCCCGAGCCGGAGGGGCCATGGCAGCCGGCGCAGGCCGCGATCTGGCGGTCGGCGATGCCGCCGCGGTAGATGCGCTCGCCGAGACGAACCAGGTCTTTTTCTTTCGCGAAGCCGGTGGTGGCCTTCTGATCGGCCAGCCAGAAGGAGATGTTGCGCATGTCGTCGTCGGACAGCGCCGTGGCAAAGCCCTTCATGATGGCGTTGTCGCGCTTGCCCGACTTGAACTCCTGCAGCTGCTTGGCAAGGTATTCGGGGTGTTGACGCGCCAGTTTCGGGTTGGCGGGCGTGGTCGAGTTGCCGTCGGCAGCATGACAGGCCACACACACCTGACCGTACAGCGCGGCACCTTTGGCGAGATCGGGTTTGGCGGTCTGGGCTTGGGCGCTGAACGACAGGACTGCCGAGGCAGCGGCGCAAAGAAGTGATGCTGGCAATTTCATGTCGGGGGCTGTCGTCGAGGGCGACGGCGTCAGGTTGAGGAAATTCGCGGTATTTCGGTGAATAGCCCATCGATTTTACAATGTCCCACCGGGAAAACCCCAAATGACCCAAGACCACACTCCAGCCCCCCCCGCCTCAAGCCCTCCTTCGACAGACCCCCGGGTCCAAGACGGCCCTTCCCCCAACGCTGGAAAACCCGCCGTCAAGGCATCGAGACCAGACCCGAAAATCGCTCACGGCTGGCTGCACACCGCGCGCTTTCTGACCACGGCGCCACAGCTGGAGCACCTGCCCGCGCTGGATTTGCCCGAGATCGCGTTTGTCGGGCGGTCCAACGCCGGCAAATCCACGTCCATCAACACGCTCACGCAGCAAAAGCGCCTGGCCTTTGCCTCCAAGACGCCGGGGCGCACGCAGAGCATCAACCTCTTCTCACTGGGCAAACAGGGCATCCACGACGCGGTGTTCGCCGACCTGCCTGGGTATGGCTACGCGGCCGTGCCGCGCGAGGCCAAACTGCGCTGGCAACGGGTCATGGGCAACTACCTGATCACGCGGGAAAACCTGCGCGCGGTGGTGTTGCTGATTGATCCTCGCCTGGGTCTCACCGAGCTCGACGAGATCCTGCTGGAAGTGATCCGCCCCCGGGTGGAAGCCGGTTTGAAGTTCCTGGTACTGCTCACCAAGGCCGACAAGCTCACGCGTTCCGAAGCCGCCAAAGCGCTGTCCATCGCGCGGCTGCAAACCGGCGGCGGCGAGGTGCGGCTGTTTTCAGCGCTCAAGAAGCAGGGGCTGGACGAAGTCGCCCAGCTGCTGTGGGACTGGACCCACGGACCCGGCGCTGCTCCGCCAGCGACCCAGACCCGCCCCGTCGAACCCGACGAGAGCGAAGACGAGCCGCCAGCGCTGGACTGACCCGGCACGCGATCAGCGGTAGAAGGAAGGCTCGCCGTTGGGGCGGGTCTTGAACCGCTTGTGCACCCAGTAGTACTGCTCGGGCACAGCGTCAATCCAGTGCTGCAGCTGCTGGTTCATGTGCACGGTATCGGCCACCACATCGTCGGTGGGGAAGTCCTGCCATGGTGGGAGCACCGTGACCTCGTAGCCGTCCGGTGTCAGGCGGCTGACGATGGGCAGGACGCGAGCACCCCCCATGCGGGCGAAGCGCGACAGGGACGGCACCGTGGCGGCGGACACACCGTAAAACGGCACGAACACCGAGTCCCGAGGCCCGTAGTCCATGTCGGGCAGCAGGTACAGCGGCTCACCAGCGCGCAGCGCCGTGACCAGGGCCTTCAGGCCCGCGCTCTTGGCCACGATGTGGGGCTCGCCGAACCGGCGCCGGCCGTCGGCCATCCACTGGTCCAGCACCGGATTGCGTTGCCGTGCATACAGGCCACAGAACCGCCGCTGCACGTGAGCCGTGAGCGCCATCCAACCGGCATCCATCCCCACGAAATGTGGAGCGAACAACAAGGTGGGCACCGTTTCATGCAGCGCCTGCACCTGGCCCGTCAAACGCAGCCGACGGCGCACGACCTCGGGACGACTTTCCCACAGCCAGCTGCGGTCCAGCCACGCCTGTGCAAACAGCACAAAGTGCCGTCGCACCAGGTGGCGCCGCTGGGCCTCGCTCCGCTCGGGAAAACACAGCGCCAGATTGACCTCGGCAATGCGACGGCGGCGCAACGCCAGCCCATACAGCAGGTGTCCGATCAGCCAGCCCAGCGCCCTCAGCCAAGGCAGGGGGGCGTGCTTGAGCACCCGCATCACAGCGAGTCCGCTCAGGCTCAGGGCACTTTTCACGAAGGGACGGCGGGCAGCCGGTGCGGAAGGAGTGGACATGAATGGGCCGGGTCTCGGGGGTCAGGTGCGTTGCGCGCGCTCGGCATCCAGCCGCGCCGCGTGGCTCAAGCCCGCCGGCGCCTTGTACCGGTCGTAGGACCAGAGGTACTGGGTCGGGCACTCCTTCACCAAGGACTCCATCGCCTGGTTGATCTGCCTGGCCGCTTGCTGTGGATCGCTGGACAATTGGCCATCGCCGTCCGCCATGAAGGGGCGCACCCGGGCACGGTAGCCCCGCCCCCAAGACAGGCGTTCACCCCAGATCAGCACCACCCGGGCGCCGCCGGTCTGGGCCAGGCGTGCGGAGAGTGTCATGGTGTAGGCGTCGCGACCAAAAAACGGTGCCCAGACACCCTGTCCTGAAGGCGGCACCTGGTCCGGCAGCAGGCCCACCGCCTGGTGTTGCTTGAGCGCCTTGATCAGTTGTTTGACGCCCGCCAGCGTGGTCGGCGCGGTGTGAAGCCCGGGCCGGTTGCGGGCTTCCATCAGCTCGCGCAACCAGGGCTGACGGGCTGGGCGGTACAGCACCGTGATGGGCATGCGCTCGCCGAACCGCTGCGCCACCAACTGGGCGGTGACCTCGAAACAGCCCAGGTGCGGGGTGAGGTACAGCAAGCCATCGCCGTGCGCCATGGCTTCTTCGACATGGGCCACACCGTCCCAGTCGACGTGCACCGGCCGACCCAGCCACAGCCGGGGCAATTCCGCCACCAGCTTGCCCGACTCGGCGACCGATCCGAGCGCGACCGAACGCGGGTACCCGGCGAGCCGGGCATGGGCGAACAGCCTGCGCCGGTACCGGGGCGACGCCAGGAACGTCAGCCAGCCCAGTGCCCAGCCAAACGCGTGCAGCAGCGGCAGCGGCAACACGGACAGAAATCGGAACAGAAGCTGAAAGAAAGCCGTCACAAAACACTCTTATGACGCGATGGCCGTCACCGACATCGCGCCCAGGTACCTTAAAATAGCGCCCATCGCCGAGTTATTGAACTAATTGCGGGGCGATTCACAAATTCCGCTAAAGCGTTCGCCGAACCAGAAAACCGGCAACGCCGGTTCATCAACTCTGGAGTTTATATGGCGAACGATTTCCTCTTCACCTCCGAATCCGTCTCCGAAGGCCACCCCGACAAGGTCGCCGACCAGATTTCGGACGCGATCCTCGACGCGATCTTCAAGCAGGACCCGCGCAGCCGCGTGGCCGCCGAGACCCTGTGCAACACCGGGCTGGTGGTCCTGGCCGGTGAAATCACGACCAACGCGCACGTCGATTACATCCAGGTGGCGCGCGACACCATCAAGCGCATCGGCTACGACAACACCGAATACGGCATCGACTACAAGGGCTGCGCCGTGATGGTCTGCTACGACAAGCAGTCCAACGACATCGCCCAGGGCGTGGACCATGCCTCCGACGACCACCTGAACACCGGCGCCGGCGACCAGGGCCTGATGTTCGGCTACGCCTGCGACGAGACGCCCGAGCTGATGCCCGCGCCGATCTACTACGCGCACCGCCTGGTCGAGCGCCAGGCCCAGCTGCGCAAGGACGGCCGCCTGCCCTTCCTGCGCCCCGACGCCAAGAGCCAGGTCACGATGCGCTATGTGGACGGCAAGCCACACAGCATCGACACCGTGGTGCTGTCCAGCCAGCATGCGCCCGAGTACAGCCTGGGTCACAAGATGACCGACGCCTTCTACGAGGCCGTGCGCGAAGAGATCATCAAGCCGGTGCTGCCCAAGGAATTCCTGACCGCTGACACCAAGTACCTGATCAACCCGACCGGCCGCTTCGTCGTCGGTGGCCCGCAGGGCGACTGCGGCCTGACCGGCCGCAAGATCATCGTGGACACCTACGGCGGCGCCTGCCCGCACGGCGGCGGCGCGTTCTCCGGCAAGGACCCGTCCAAGGTCGACCGCTCGGCCGCCTATGCGGCGCGTTACGTTGCCAAGAACGTGGTCGCTGCCGGCCTGGCCAAGCAGTGCCAGGTGCAGGTGGCCTACGCCATTGGCGTGGCCAAACCGATGAACATCACGGTCTACACCGAAGGCACGGGCGTGATCAGCGACGAGAAGCTGTCGGCCATCGTGGCCGAGGTCTTCGACCTGCGCCCCAAGGGCATCATCCAGATGCTCGACCTGCTGCGCCCGATCTACGAGAAGACCGCTGCCTACGGCCACTTCGGCCGCGAGGAGCCCGAGTTCACCTGGGAACGCACCGACAAAGCGCAGGCCCTGCGTGCCGCCGCCGGCCTGTAAGCAAGCACTTGCAAACTCTGAAAGCCTCGCTGGTTCGGCGAGGCTTTTTTTTGGCCCGGCTTGGCGGGTTGCCCCTCAGAGGGGGCTGAATTTTTCCGGGCAGCGTCCGATAATCCAGTACAGACCCGGTGGTCTGTGCCACGCAATGACCTGGAGCCAAGAACCATGGAAACCCCTGTCTGCCCTGAACAGACCGACACCACCAACCCAGAACTCGAGCGCCTCGTGGCCTTGCGCACCCGGGAGCTGGAGCGGGCGCTGGCTCGTGCGCAATCGCTCTACGACCAGGCGCCTTGCGGCTACCTGTCCCTCGATGCCGACCTGCGCGTTGTGAACATCAACCAGACACTGCTGGACTGGCTGGACCTTCCCGGTGACGAGGTGATCGGGAAAATGGACGTGTTCGCCGTGGTCGACCCCTCTGCGCGGCATGTGCTGCAAAGCCGCATGCAGGCGCTCGCGGAGACCGGGCACACCGATCCGATGGAGATCGAGGTCCGCCGCCGCGACGGCAGCCACTTCCACGCGCTGTTCTCGTCCACCGCCGTGACCGACGAACAAGGGCTGTTCCTGTACAGCAACACCACCGTGGCGGACATCAGCGAGCGCAAGGCCGTGGAGCAACGGGTGGCCGCCCACGACAGCTTCCTGCGCAGCATCACCGACCGCATTCCCTCGCACCTCGCCTACTACGACAAGGACCTGATCTGCCGCTTCGCCAACACGGCCCACGCCAGCCGCTATGGCAAACTCGCCAGCGAAATGGTGGGCACGCACCTGAGCCAGGTGGTGAGCGAGGACCAGTTGCCCGAGATCCTGCCGCACGTGGCCGACGCCCTGAGTGGCCAGTCCCAGACCTTTGAAGCCGAGCGCCTGGAAGAAGACGGTTCACGAAGCTTCTACGAAATCCACTACATCCCCGATTTCCAGCACGGCGTGGTGGAAGGCATCTTCATCGAACTGCACGACATCAGCGAGCGCAAGCGCACCGAGGAGTTCGTGCTGGAAGCCAACCGCGACCTCGAAGAGCGGGTGCGCGAACGCAGCGCCGAGCTGTTCCAGAGCGAACAGCGCTACCGCCTGATGGTGGACGCGATCCAGGACCATTGCATCTACTTCGTCGACGAAGACGGTGCGGTGACCGAGTGGACCGAGAGCGCACAGCGCCTGCACGGCCACACACGTTCGCAGATGCTGGGCCGGCCCTTTCTGCAGCTGCTCGCGGTGGACAACGCCGGCGAGGACGAGGTCGATCCGGCCCAGGCGTTGCGCCTGGCCAAGGCCCACGGCCAGTGGGAAACCCGGGGCTGGCGCCTGCGAGACGACGGATCCCGCTTCTGGGCCCACACCGTGCTGACCGCGTTGCGCACCGAGGCGGGCGACCTGCAGGGCCTCTCGTGCATCACCCGCGACATGACCGCGGCCAAGAGCCTGGAAGATGTGATGAACGACCTCAACCGCGAGCTGGAAAAGCGCGTGGCCGAGCGCACGCAGCAGCTGGTGGCCGCGAACAAGGACCTCGACGTGTTCTCGCACATGGTCTCGCACGACCTGCGCGCGCCGCTGCGCCACATTGGCAGCTTCGTGAGCCTGCTCCAGGAGCAGATGGGCGAATCCAAGGACACGCTCGCCCTGCAGTACCTGAACTCGATCGCCAAGGCCAGCAAACGCATGAGCCACATGATCGAGGGGCTGCTCGAATACGCCCGCTTGGGACGGGTGGCCATCGAATCGCAGCCGGTGCCCTTGGCGACGCTGCTCGACGGCGTCATCGCCCACCTGAAACAGGAGAACCTGGGCCGATCCATCGAGTGGGTGATCGAAGACGACCTGCCGGTGGTGCGTGGCGACGCCATGCTGCTGGCCCAGGCGCTGGGCAACCTGCTGGGCAACTCGGTCAAATACACCCGCACCCGGGAGCACGCCCGCATCCAGGTGGGCTGGAAGGTCAACCCCGTGGGCGGACGCACCTTCTACGTGAACGACAACGGGGTGGGTTTCGACCTGGAAAAGGCGCACAACCTGTTCGTCATGTTCCAGCGCCAGCACCATTCCATGGACTTCGAAGGCACGGGCACGGGCCTGGCCCTGTCGCAACGCATCATCGAACGCCACGGCGGCCGCATCTGGGCCGAGACCGCGCCCGGCGAAGGTTGCACCTTCTATTTCACCCTGCCATTTGACGTGCTGGAACCCAACCTCGACTTTCCCAAGTCGGCCATGGCAGAACTGACGATCTGAGGCGCCGGCGCCGTCGGCAGACCCAGGGGTTCGTTCGACCGCCATTGGCGGCGCATGAACCCCGCCGCGCTTGTTGACGCACCGGCGCGGACCTGGGATCAGGCCCCAGCGGGCATGCGCACGGGCAGGTGAAGCACCACCCTGCGTGGCTCGCTGGCCAGCCGGTCCAGCGCCCGGTGCAGCCGCTCCATCAGGCGCTCGTCGTCGTTCGCCGCTTCGCTGCTGTCACCCGATTCGGGCAGCGTGGCAGAGACCAGGCGAAAGCGCAGCGTGAGCTCGACCGGCAGGGTCGGCACCCGCTCCAGCCCCCTGGCCACCACGTGCTGGGCCAGCAACTTGAGCTGCTCGGGTCGCTGGGGCCCCTCGATCAGCATGGCGAAGCGCGTGTCCGAAACGCGGCAGACGGTGTCCACATCGCGCACCACGGCCGACAGCCGCGACGCGGCCACCACGAGCGCGCGGTCGCCCGCTTCGCGGCCTTCGCGGTCCACGATCTCGGCGTGGTTGGCCAGTTCGACCAGCACCATGCCGCAGCGGTGTCCGTAGCGCCGCGAACGCCGCAGGGCGTCGCGCAGGCGCAGCGTGAGGACCAGCGGGATGGTGAGGCCGGTGAGCGGATCGGTGCTCTCCAGCGCGCGCAGCCGGGCCCGGTTCTCGTTGAAGTCCTTGGCCCGGCGGTGCAGGATGTAGAGCAGCAACGGGATTTCGATCGCCGAACCGATCAGCACCGCGTACTGCATCGCCCAACTGTCGGGCAACACGCCCGCACTGCGCAGGGCCGGAAACGGATACCCCAGGTGAACCGGCAGGAAACCCAACACCAGCCAGCCCGAATAGGCCTCCCCCAGGCGCCAGGTCCACAGACACAGCGCCACGCTGAGCAACACCGACAGCAATCCGTAGAGGTTGAGCACCGCGAAGGCCGCCGGGGTCTGCAGGTTCACGTACAGCAGCGGGTACAGCAGGCCGAACACCGACCAGGCGATCACGAAACGGTCCACACCCCGGTGGTGGCGCGAGACGGCGCAGACCTCGCGCACGAACCAGATGCCCGAGGCCGTGAGCCACAGCATGAACACCGCTGGCGCCATGTCGTTCCAGCGTGCCGATTGGTCCCAGAAAAACAGACCCCCAATGCCCGTGAACGCGGCCTGGAACCCCAGCATGAAGGCCACATAAAAGCAGTAGGCAACAAACGCCCGGTCGCCATAGAGCCGTGCATGCACCCAGCCCAGAAACAGCACCAGCAGCCCGAACCCCAGGTAACCCCCGACCATCAGGAAGGTCCAGTAGCGTTTGGTCTGAAGGCTGTTTTCCGTCAGCAGTTGCAGGCGCGGGCTGGTCGGGGTCGGCGAATTCATCACCCTCAGCCACACCGGGCCCTGAACCTTGGCGTCGATGGCGAAGACCGGGGTCTGGTCCGGGTGGTCCCACTGCGCCACAGGCAGGTGATCACCGGCACGTTGCCTGATCCAGCCGCCGTCCGCCCCTCGCTGGTACAGATCGACCTCGTTGGTGAAAGCCGCGGCACTGAGCAGCAGGAACCAGCGCTGCGACGGGTCCAGCCGGGGGAGGTCCAGGCGCATCCAGAGCGCCGAACTGCCCAGGCTGAAGGAGCGAAACCCGTCCATCTCGACCAGGGTCCCTGCGGGCTGCGCCGCCACCTCGTCCACACTCTGGACCCCCGAGGCATCGATCCAGTAGCGGCTGGACAGGGTGATGTCGCCCTCGCCGTCCGCCGCCCACGCCGGAGCCCCCTCCCCGAACAGACACAGGCACAGCGCCAGGGCCCACAGCCAGACCCCGAGGCGGCGCGATGGAGCGCGGCGCTGCATGTGGGCCGGGAGGGAAGGGAGAAACACCATCCCGGCATCGTAAAGGGTGGGTCGGCTGTCCATGACGAATATCACGTGAAAGTGGGCCAGGCGCACCATTCTGTGGCTCAAGCGCCGCGCTGGGGCGCGGGCTGCCAGGTGCCGGTGGTGGTCATGCGGTCCTCCAGGCCATTGACCCAGCCAGGAGCGCAGTGGTCGTTGCTCCAGGCCGCGATGGTGTCGGCCATCGGGTTGAGCACCCGCTCCGGCAAGGCCAGGGGCCGGGTCTGGTCCATCAGGAAGCGGGTCAGGAAGTGGTACCCCACGACCCGGGTGAACAGCCGGGACAGCGAAAACCTGGGAAGAACCAGCCGCACCAGCCCGTCGATCAGCCCGATCAGCAGTCGGCCCAGCGTGAACACCAGCCGGGTGGGCCACGACACCTTTTCATCCACGCCGATCAGCCGCGCGGTGCCTGGGCCGACCAGCCAGCGCGTGAGCGGCACCGGAAGACCCCGAAGCACCGGCAGGCCGATGGTGCGCTCCATGGTCTGCATCAAGGCCCGGCCGAGGGCGGGCCGCGGGTCGATGGGCCCGATCGGTTCACCCGCGCTGGACTGGATGCGCTCGAACAGCGCGTTGGCCTCGTCCATGGTGTCGACCATCAGCTCGCGGCGCACGCCCAGCACATGCCCCATCACGTTCCACACGTGCAGGCAGGCCTCTTCGTCCGCGCGCGACAACCCCAGGCCCAGGGTGCGCATGCCCTTGAGGAAGCAGTAGCCGAAGGTCAGCAGGGTGTAGGCCAGTTCGATCTGGTTGCAGGGCAGGCCCTGGCGGTCCACGTCCCAGCCGTGCGCCATGAGCGCGGCGTGCATGCCGGTGGGCGCCGCCTCGCCAGGACTTGGCGCCACCTGGCCCCGCACCCGCTCCGGATCGCCATGCAGGATCAGGTGGCGGATGCTGGCGTGGATGAGGCGCACCTTGAGCACCTGGGCCACGCCCGAGCCGTCGACGCCCATCAGGCCGCCTTTCATCATCACCGGGAACACCATGGCCGCGGTCTGGCGGATGCGGTGCTCGGTGTGCTGCTCCAGCTGGCCCGCGATGTGCAGCACCTCGGCCAGGTGGGGCAACACATAACACTCCGGCAGGCTGGAACAGAACAGCAGCGTGCACGACAGCGGGCCTTGCGCCATGAAGATGGCCTCGGCCCGCTCCACCTTGGCGCGGTCCGCCCACTCGGGCAGTTGCCGGCCATCGTTCAGGTAGGTGCGCAGGATGGCCACCACCGCCGGGTCCGCCGGGGTGTCGCCGCCGTCCCATCCGCCGAGCCCCCCGTTGGCGGGCCAGCCCGCCATGAGCCGGGTGGCGGCAGCCAGGCGCGCCGCGCCCGGGCCCATGGCCCCCGTGTCGCCGACCCAGGGACCGACCAGTGACGCCACCGCGCGGTCCGCCAGCGGATCGGCCTCCAGGGTCCAGGGCGCCAGCGGCACATCGGCGGTCCGGCCTGGCGACGTGTGCTGCTCGGGGTGCGACCAGTGCCACCACGCCACGAACGCCACCAGCGTGGGCAGCCCCATGGCGAAGAAGGCGATGGCACGGATCTCGATCGGGTGACCCAGCAGCACCTGGAACACCAGCCCGCTGGCGTAGATGCCGATGGGCACGAGCGCCGCGAGCGCCACCTTGCGCGACAGCGTGGGCGCGCGCCGTGGCCCGGCCAGCGCCTGGAACAGCGCCATGATCAGCAGCCCGACCACCATCCAGCCCGCGAAGCCCTGCAGGGTCTCGCCGAACCAGCCGCCGTCGGTCTTCTGCATGATCCAGGCCTTGAGCACGAACACGAAGTATGGGTCGGCGCCCAGGTCGAAGGCGGTGACCACCATCGCCGCCAGCCAGGCGGTGAGCAGGCCGCTGCGAAAACTGGGGCCGGGATGCACCGGTGCGCGCCACAGCATCAGGCAGGCGATGACATAGCCCACCAGGCACAGCGCGAACCACATCAGCGGGATCGCCAGGGGCACGTCGCCCAGGCGGATGCCCAGCACATCGGTGTAGGTGTAGCGGCCGAAGAACCAGCCGCGCGACGAGCCCATCTGCTCGGCAAACCAGCCCAACGCCAGCGCCAGCACGGCCAGGGCACTCGCCGATCTGAAGCCCAGCAGCGCCCGCGCCGACCAGGCGCAGGCCCAGAACATGGCCACGCAGGCCCCGGCCAGCGCCAGCGTGAGCGGCGGGTCTCGCCATGCGGTGGCCAACAGGTAAGCGACGGACAACAGACCCGCCGACCACACAACAAACGAACGCGAACGCACAAGGGCCACAGGCACCTCACAGACTGATGTCGATCACGACCCCCTGATGTCCCGGTCCGCGCCCGGGCCGCTGGCCCGGCCCCGTGACCGCCCCCGGGTTTTACCACCCTGTTTGTCATGGAATGGGGCGCGGGACGCCGGGATTGAAACCGATTCGCCGCGCCCGAACGTCCGGGTTTTCCCGGGCCAGACCGGCCAGAGCCCCGCAAGCGGCGTGCCCGAGGGGAAAAAGAAGCCCTGGCGTCTTGAAAACGACACCACCCGCCCTTATCATTAGCACTCGCTGGCGTCGAGTGCTAACACCTTGATGCCAAGTCGATCAGCGGCCCCACCCGTTCCGGATGGGATGAAACCGACTGACCCAACCCCTTCCTCGTTCAATTTCAGGAGATGCAATGAACCTTCGTCCTCTCGCCGATCGCGTGATCGTCAAGCGCATTGACAGCGAAACCAAGACCGCCTC
>NZ_JADMKB010000005.1 GCF_018780075.1 Hydrogenophaga sp. | reverse complement strand
GCCGCCAATGAACACATGCGAGGGGTTGAAGAAGTTCACCACCGAGGCCAGCATCTGCCCGATGCGGTTGCCCGATTCCTGGATGATGCGGTTGGCCGCGGCGTCGCCATTGCGGCTGGCCTGGCCCACGAGCTCGGGGGTGATCACGCCATTGGCTTCCAAAGAGGCCGCCAGCAGTGGGCTCTCGCCGGAGGTGGCGGCCTCGGTGGCGGAGCGCACGATGGCGGGGGCTGCGGCCATCACCTCCACGCAGCCCAGCTTGCCGCAGTGGCAGCGCGGGCCGTCCACGTCCACGCAGATGTGGCCCACGTCGCCGGCCGAACCGTTGGCACCGCGGTAGACCTCGCCATGGCAGACGATGCCGCAGCCAATGCCGGTGCCGACCTTGATGACCAGGAAGTTTTGCAGCCCGCCCTGCAGGCGCCACAGCTCGCCGAGCGCCATCAGGTTCACGTCGTTGTCCACAAACACCGGGGCGCTGTACTCCTCGCGCAGGTAGTCGCGGATCGAGAAACTGTCCCACTCGGGCATCAGCGGCGGGTTCACCAGCTGCGCGCTTTCAAAGTCCACGGGGCCGGGCACGCCCATGCCGATGGCGATGACCTGCTTGGCCGTGACGCCGCACTGGGCCAGCAGCTGGCGCATCAGCACGCGCAACCGGGCCAGCACCACGCCGGGGCCGGTGCGCACGTCGGTGGTTTCGGTGTGGCGGGCCAGCACGGTCAGGTCCGGGCGCAGCACGGCCACGTCCAGGCTGGTCGCGCCCAGGTCCACGCCCACCAGCACGCCCAGGCCGGCGCTGAGCGTGAGGGTCTCGGGCCGCCGCCCGCCGGTGGAGCCGCGCAGCCCGCTCTCTTCCAGCAGGCCCGCGTCCAGCAGGCCGGTGATCAGGTTGTTGGTCTTGCTCTTGGAGAACGCCAGGCGGTCGGCCAGCGACAGGCGCGAACTGCCTTCAGACCAGAAAATGGCCTGTAGCAAAGCGGTCTCGTTCAAAGACAAGTTGTCCCAGGGTGCCAATGTGTCTGTCTCCTGTATTTTTTGTGCGCCACCCCTGGCCCGAGGGGGTTGGTGGCGCATCCTAGGCGGCCATCTTCCGCCATACAAGATCAAACTTGGGACAAATTCAGGTCAAAGTTAAAGCATTCCAGACCGTGGACAAAGGCCAGAAACGCCGATGCCGCCCACAGGGGGGCGGCAGACCGGTGCGAAGAAGGGGAGAGTGAGGCGCAGGCGAGCCAGCCAGCGGCCGAAGCAAGTGCCACCACCCAGAACGCGGTGGAACCGGCTCCGCCGGCCACTCGCGTTGCCCCCTGGGGGGTGACGCCGCAGGCGGCGCGGGGGGAGCTTTAGTACACCGTCGGCACCAGCATGTCGTCAGGCACCGCTTGGCGCTTGTAGTCTTCGTGCCGTTCGCGCGGGGGCAGCACGATGCCGGGCCGCTCGATCTCGGTATAAGGCATCTGTTGCAGCAGGTGGTGGATGCAGTTGAGCCGCGCGGTCTTCTTGTCGTTGGCCTGCACCACCCACCACGGCGACTCGGGGATGTGGGTGCGTTCCAGCATCACCTCCTTCACCTTGGTGTACATCTCCCAGCGGCGCCGGCTTTCCAGGTCCATGGGGCTGAGCTTCCACTGCTTGAGCGGGTCGTGGATGCGGCCCATGAAGCGCAGGTGCTGCTCTTCGTCGGAGATCGAGAACCAGTACTTGATGAGCTGGATGCCGTTGCGCACCAGCATCTTCTCGAACTCGGGCACGTCGCGGAAGAAGGCCTCGTACTGCTCGTCGCTGCAGAAGCCCATCACCTTCTCGACGCCGGCGCGGTTGTACCAGCTGCGGTCCAGCAGCACGATCTCGCCGCCCGCCGGCAGGTGCGTCACGTAACGCTGGAAGTACCACTGCGTGCGCTCGCGGTCGTTGGGCGCCGGCAGGGCGACCACGCGGCAGACCCGGGGGTTCAACCGCTGGGTGATGCGCTTGATCACGCCACCTTTGCCTGCCGCGTCGCGGCCCTCGAAGATGATCACGACCTTGTGGCCCGTGGCAACCACCCAGTCCTGCAGCTTGACCAGCTCGCCCTGCAGCCGGAACAGCTCGCGAAAGTAGGTGCGGCGCTGCCCGTTGACCGCCGCGATGTCGCTGGATGGCGCTCCGCCTTGCCGCGCCGCCTCCTCCAGCACCCGGTCGTCCATCTCCATTTCCAGCTCTTCGTCGTAGCCGTCGAGCAGCTCGTTCTGCACCCGCCGCAACCAGGCCGGGTCAAGGTCCAGCGAAGATGACGTGTTCAAGTCGTCCATATCAACTCCAATTCCCAAAACAATCCAGCCGGAGGGAGGTGTCTAGCCCAGACACACCAAGGAACCGGCTCCGCCGGTCCCAGGTGTGGTCCCCCTGGAAGGGGGAAGCCGCGCAGCGGCGCAGGGGGTCAACTTCCAATAGTTCCGCCATCGTTCTTCGTGATCACGATGGTCGCCGAGCGCGGGCGCTGGCCGGCGCCGTAACCGGCGTTGGCCGGCCACTGGCTCTCGTACTTGCTCGGGTCGTTCACGTCGGCCATCTTGGTGCTCTCGCCGGGGTGCTGGATGTTGATGAACACCGCGCGGCCGTCGGGCGTTTCGCACCAGCCGGTGATCTCGCTGCCCTTGGGGCCCACCAGGAAACGCGCCAAGGTGGTGGGCGTCGGGGTCTTGCCCACGAAGGTGGTGACGTTCTTGTCGCCGTGCTTGACCGTGCGCGGTCCGCCGTCGCCCTGCTTGCCGGGGATGGCGGCCAGCATCATGCAGTTGGTCTTGTCGGTGTAGGCGCCGTCGTCGGTCTGGATCCAGCAGACGCCGGTGGCCGGGCTGAACACCAGGCCGTCGGGTGAGGACATGTCGTTCTCGTCGGTCAGGTTCGACAGGTTGACGGTGGACTTGTCGGCACCGGCCTCGGCGCCGAACACATAGATGTCCCACTTGAACGACGCACCGGCGGGCGAGGCGTCGGCCAGGCGCACGATGTGGCCATTGACGTTGCCCTTCTGCTCCTTGCTGCCCTTCATGTCGGTGTACACGCGCGGGTTGACGGCGTCGGCGGTGGCGGCGGTGCGGTTGCTGTTGTTGGTCAGCGTGAAGTAGACCTCGCCGGTGCGCGGGTGCACGCCGTTCCACTCGGGGCGGTCCATCTTGGTGGCGCCCACGGCGTCGGCGGCCAGCCGGGTGAAGATGGCCATGTCGGCGTTGCTCTTGAACTCGAAGTACGAGCTGCCGGCCAGCACCGGGTTGTTCATCGAGAGCTCCAGCCACTCGCCTGTGCCGTCGCCCTTGAAGCGGGCGGCAAACAGCGTGCCCTTGTCGAGGTACTTGTCGCCGGCGGCCAGGCGGTTGGCGCCGCTCGCGTCCTTCGGGTCCCACTTGGCTTCGGACACGAACTTGTAGATGTACTCGCCGCGCGCGTCGTCGCCCATGTAGGCCACGATGGGCTGGCCCGCCACCGGCCGGGCAAAGGCCACGCTCTCGTGGGCGAAGCGGCCCAGGCCGGTGCGCTTGCGCATGGGGGCCTTCGTGTCGTAGGCGTCCACCTCGACCACATAGCCGAAGGTGTTCATCTCGTTGCGGTAGTCCTCCTTGGCGCTGGCGGCCACGGCGCTGTTGTTCCAGCGCACGAAGCGGTCGTCGGCGCCCGCGCTTTCCCAGCCGTGGCGGCTGGCTTCGCCGGCCTTGCGGCCGTAGCGCTTGAGCGCCTGGACCTGCTTGTCCTTCTTGCGCGCGTCGTCGTCCTTGGCGTCGCGGAAGAAGTAGCCGTACCAGTTTTCTTCACCGCTCACGAAGGTGCCCCAGGGGGTCTTGCCGGTGCCGCAGTTGTTCAGCGTGCCCCGGCTGCTCGTCGCGTCGGCGCTGAACTTCGTCACCAGGTGCTCGCTGCCGCGGGCCGGGCCGTGGATGGCCGCGGGGGTCATGGTGGTCACGCGGCGGTTGAACGGCGAGGCGGCCTTGTAGGCCCACTGCTTGCCGTTGGTCTGGACCTCGACGAAGGACAGGCCGTGGATGGCCAGTTCCTTGTCCACCTCAGCGGCCGGGCGGGGCAGGGTGGCGGTGCCGCCGTTGGGGTGGATGAAGAACGACGACAGCTTCTCGTCGGTCGTGGCTTCGTGGTTCATGGCCAGCAGGCCGCGGCTGGTGAAGGCGTTCGAAGGCTGGCCACTGGCGTCCAGGCCGAACCATTCCATGCCGTCATGGTGGTCACCGGCGCGCTGTTCGAAGGCGGCGTCGGTGCCGTCGTTCTTGAAGGCCGGGGTGGTGGCGGTGAGCGGGTCGCCCAGCGCGTAGATGACCTGTGCGGTGTAGCCCTCGGGCACCACCACCTTGTCGGCCAGGCTCTTGGCCACGGGCTTGAAGCCCAGGCTGGTGAGCGTGGCGCCACCGCCGCTCATGGGGGTGGCGCAGCCCGTCAGCGCCGTGGCGCCGGCGGCCACGCCGACCAGGCCCGCGCCCTTGAACAGGCTGCGGCGGCTCAGTCGGCTGTCCAGCACCTGCTCGAACGCGGTGTTGGAGGTGGTGTTGGAGTCTTCGTCGTTGAAGTTCGTGGGATTCTGAGTGGACATGGTGTTGACGCAGTGGATGAAGAACGCTGCGCAGTCTGAGCCGCCGTTGTGAAACTTTGATGACGGAATGAAGGCGGTTCGGCGTGATCGTGGCGGACTGTCAACAAAGCTTCATCAACGCGCCACAGCTTGGTCATCCGGGCTGTCCAGAATTTGCCGCATGCCCGGAACCACCACCCTCCACGCGTCCATGAGCGGCGCGACTGTCTTCAAGGAGCCCACCATGCGAGAACTCCCCACGCCGACGCTGGACCTGTCCCCAGTGTCCATTTTCCGGGGGTCACTTCATCCCCGATCTGCGCTGGCTTCGGCCTTCCCTCGTCCTGAAACGCCTGCACCGGCCGGCATCGAGGTCGGCTGGGCGCGGCACCTGGACGAGGTTCGTGAGGCGCAACGCCTGAGGCACGACGTGTTCGCCGGCGAGATGGGCGCCATCCTCTCGGGCGCATTGCCCGGTCACGACGTGGACCTGTTTGACGACTTCTGCGAACACCTGCTGGTGCGCGACGCCGCGACCCGCCAGGTGATCGGCACCTACCGCGTGCTCACCCCCGAGCAGGCCCAGCGCGTGGGCAGCACCTACAGCGACACCGAGTTCGATCTGGTGCGCCTGCGCCACATGCGCGACCGCATGGTCGAGCTGGGCCGCAGCTGCGTGCACCGCGACCACCGCCACGGCGGCGTGATCATGGCCCTGTGGAGCGCGCTCGCGGCCTTCATGCAGCGCAACCGCCTGGACATCATGATCGGCTGCGCCAGCATCCCCATGCAGCACGAAGGTGAACACGGCGTCGTGGGCGGTGGCCATGTGGCCGCCAGCATCTGGCGTCAGGTGAAAGACAAACACATGGCGCCGGTGGATTGCCATGTGCGTCCCCGCCTGCCGCTGCCGGTGGACCGGCTGGACGACACGCTGGATGTCGAGCCGCCCGCGCTCATCAAGGGCTACCTGCGCCTCGGCGCCAAGGTCA
The DNA here is from genome assembly GCF_018780075.1 of Hydrogenophaga sp. Classification (GTDB taxonomy): domain Bacteria; phylum Pseudomonadota; class Gammaproteobacteria; order Burkholderiales; family Burkholderiaceae_C; genus Hydrogenophaga. Next base: position 120,519 of record NZ_JADMKB010000005.1, on the reverse strand, counting down.
TGGGCCCGCCGGCCTGGGACCCGGATTTCAACGCCGCCGACCTGCCGATGATGATGCGCATCGCGGACATGCCGGCGCGCTACCGCCGGCATTTCGGGATGTGATGCCCCCCCGCGCCGCCTTCGGCGTCACCCCCCCCAGGGGCGGCACTGGCCGTCCGGCGAAGCCGGCCCGTCGGTGCCCTGGGTGGGGCATTTCTGCGGCACCAGGTTTTCTGATTTCGAGGAGCCATCATGAGAGCTGTGTTTGAAGCGCTGGGTGGGGCCGGCTTGTCCGGGGCGCTTCCCCCGGGCCCTGACGCCGACGACGAGCCCCATGACGATGACGCAGGGCGTCTCCGCTACCGGGCGGTCTTTGTCTCGGACGTGCACCTGGGCACACCGGGCTGCCAGGCCAAGGCCTTGCTCGATTTCCTCAAGCACCACCCGAGCGACACGCTGTACCTGGTGGGCGACATCATCGACGGCTGGCAGTTGCGCCGCAAATGGTTCTGGCCGCAGGCGCACAACGACGTGGTGCAGAAACTGCTGCGCCGCTCGCGCAAGGGTTGTCGGGTCGTGTTCGTGCCAGGCAACCACGACGAGTTCGCGCGCCAGTTCGACGGCCAGCGTTTCGGCGGCATCGAGGTGCTCAATGAAACGGTGCACACCCTGGTCGACGGACGCCGGCTGTGGGTGGTGCACGGCGACCACTTCGACGGCGTGATCCAGTGCGCCAAGTGGCTGGCCTACGTGGGGGACAACCTCTACGGCGTCACCCTGACCCTGAACCGCCACCTCAACACCGTGCGGCAACGCCTGGGCATGCGCTACTGGTCGCTGTCGCAGTACCTGAAACACAAGGTGAAGCGGGCGGTGAACCACGTCTCGGACTTCGAGCGGGCCGTGGCCGCCGAAGCGCGGCAACGCGGCTTCCACGGCGTCGTGTGCGGGCACATCCACCGTCCCGAGATGCGGACGATCGACGGCACCCTGTACGTCAACGACGGTGACTGGGTCGAGAGCCTGTCGGCCCTGGTCGAGCACCTGGACGGGCGCCTGGAGCTGCTGCACTGGCACCCCCGTCATTCGGGTGGCGAAGGGACCAGCGTGCCCATGGAGGTTGCGCTGATGCCCGCCTGACATGTCCACTGCCGCCACCGCCCTCCCCATGAACATCCTTGTCGTGACCGATGCCTGGTTGCCCCAGGCCAATGGTGTCGTGACCACGCTGGTGGAGCTGGTGCGGCAGTTGCAGGCCATGGGCCACGCCGCCACGGTGATCCAGCCGGGGCAGTTCCGCACGCGGCCCTGCCCGGGCCACCCTGACATCGACCTGGCGCTGTTTCCCGGCCGGCGCCTGACCCGGCTGATGGAGGAGGCCCGGCCCGACGCCATCCACATCGCCACCGAGGGCCCGCTGGGCTGGGCCGCGCGGCGCCACTGCCTGCGCCGCGGGCTGCCCTTCACCACGGCCTTCCACACCCGCTTTCCCGAGATGCTGAAGGCGGCGCTCGGCCTGCCGCTGTCCTGGGGCTACGCCCTGTTTCGCCGGTTTCACCGGCCGAGCAGCGGCGTGATGGTGCCCACCAGCGGCGTGCGCCAGACGCTGCAGCAGCGGGGCTTCGCGCACTTGCGCGAATGGACCCACGGCGTGGACACGCGGCTCTTTGCGTTCGCGGCCCAGGCCACCGAGTCGCCCGCGCTAGGGCACCTGGCCCGCCCGGTGAGTCTGTATGTCGGTTCGGTGTCGCACGAGAAAAACATCAAGGCCTTTCTGGCGCTGGACGTGCCTGGCAGCAAGGTGGTCTGTGGCAGCGGCCCGCTCGAAGACGGCTTGCGCGACCGCTATCCCAACGTGCACTGGGTGGGGGTGCTGCCTCGGCGGGAGCTGGCCCACGTGTACGCGGCGTCGGACGTGCTGGTGTTCCCGAGCCGCAGCGAGAGCTTTGGCGTCGTGATGCTGGAGGCCATGGCCTGCGGCGTGCCGGTGGCAGCGCATCCGGTGGACGGCCCGATGCAGGCGGTGGGTGAGAGCCCGGCCGGTGCGTTGCGGGAAGACCTGCACGAGGCCTGGTCGGCGGCCTTGAAGGTCCGGCGCCATGAGGCGCGGCGGCGCGCCCAGGCCTTTGACTGGGAGCCGGTCGCCGCGCTGTTCGTGTCGCACCTCGCCAGGCTGCCACGGCCGGTGCGAACCGCGCGGCAGCACCGCCCCGCGAGCGAAGCGCCCGCGGTGCCCGCGCTGCGGCGGGCCGGGGTGTCACACAACCGTCATCCCTTCGTTGAATAATCGTCACAAGTCAGTGCCGCTGGCTCCTTCGGAGCATGCCGCGGCCTGACGCCACCCGACGGAACCGATGAAAGCTGAACCTTCGAATCCTGGCCTCGTGCTGCTGGACCGCGACCGCAGCATCCTGGCCTTCAACGAGCGCGTCATGGACTGGGCGCGCCGGGCCGACGTGCCCCTGCTGGAGCGCCTGCGTTATTTGTGCATCGTCTCCAGCAACCTCGACGAGTTCTTCGAGGTGCGCATGGCGCCGCAACTCAGCGCCTTCAACCTGGGCGAGAAGCGGGGCGTGTACACCGCCGCCGGCTACGAGCGCATCTCGACCACGCTGCACGAGCTGGTCGCCCAGCAGTACGCCATCTACAACGACGAGTTGCTGCCCCTGCTGGAGAAGAAGGGCATCAAGCTGGTGTCGCACGGCGAACGCGATGTGCGGCAGCGGCAGTGGGTGAAATCGTTTTTCCACCGCGAGGTGCAGCCGCTGCTGATGCCCGTGGGCCTGGACCCGGCCCACCCGTTCCCGCAGGTGGCCAACAAGTCGCTCAACTTCATCGTCCGCCTCAAGGGCCGGGACGCGTTTGGCCGCGAGAACGAGGTCGCCATCGTCAAGGTGCCGCGCATCCTGCCGCGTTTCTTTCGCATGCCGCCGGTCAAGGGCTCGAAGCAGACGCACTTCGTCTCCATCTCCAGCCTGATCCGCTCGCACCTGGACGACCTGTTCCCCGGGCGCCAGGTGACGGAGTTCTCGCAGTTTCGCGTGACCCGCCACTCCGACCTCGCTGTGGACGAAGAAGAGGTGAAGAACCTGCGCACCGCGTTGCGCAAGGGCCTGCAGCAGCGCCATTACGGCGAGGCGCTGCGGCTGGAGGTGTCGGCCGGTTGCTCGGAGTTCCTGTCGGGCTTCCTGCTGGAGCAGTTCGCGCTGCCGCCGCAGGCGCTGTTTCGGGTGCCGGGGCCGGTGAATCTGGTGCGGCTGAACCAGCTGATCGACCAGGTCGATGTGCCGTCCCTGCGCTTCGAACCCTACAGCGCCGGCTGGCCGGTGCAGCTCACGCCCGGGCAATCGTTTTTCGAGCGGCTGCAACAGGGCGACGTGCTGATCCACCAGCCCTACGAGAGCTTCGACGCGGTGCTCGCCTTTCTGCGCGAGGCGGTCGAAGACCCCGACGTGCTCGCGATCAAGATGACCATCTACCGCACGGGCGCCAAGTCCGAGCTGATGAACCTGCTGCGTGAAGCGGTGCGGCGCGGCAAGGAGGTCACGGCGGTCGTCGAGCTCAAGGCCCGCTTCGATGAAGAGGCCAACATCAACTACGCCGAACGGCTGGAGTCGGTGGGCGCGCAGGTGGTGTACGGCGTGGTCGGGCTCAAGACCCACGCCAAGATGCTGCTGGTCACGCGGCGCGAAAGCGGCGGTTTGCGGCGCTACGCCCACGTGTCCACCGGCAACTACAACCCGGGCACGGCGCGCCTGTACACCGACCTGAGCTACCTCACGGCCGACCGCGTGCTCACGGCCGACCTTGAGCAGCTGTTCCTGCACCTCGCGAGCCAGAACCGCTTGCCGCGCCTGAAGAAGGCGGTGATCGCGCCGTTCCACCTCTACAAGACCATGCTCGACCAGGTCGAGGCGGCCGGGCGCGTGGCGATGGCCGGCAAAGAGGCCCGCATCATCCTCAAGATGAACGCGCTGACCGACGAGCCGCTGGCTCGGGCGCTGGCGCTGGCGTCGCAGCGCGGCGCGAAGATCGACCTGATCGTGCGCGGCGCCTGCATCCTGCCGGCCCAGGTGCCGGGCGTGACCGACAACGTGCGCGTGCGCTCGGTGATCGGGCGCCTGCTCGAACACTCGCGCGTGTTCTATTTCCGGGTGGACGGCGAAGAGTCGCTCTGGCTCTCCAGCGCCGACTGGATGAACCGCAACATGCTGCGGCGCGTGGAGCTGGCCTGGCCGGTCACCGACCCGGCGCTGCGCCAGCGCGTGCTGGACGAGTGCCTCTCGGCCAGCCTGCACGACACCAAGGACGCCTGGCTGCTGCAGCCCGACGGCAGCTACCGCTCCGCCGCCGAGGGCGCTTCGACGCGGCATTCGGCCCAGGCGGCGCTGATGGCACGTTACGCCCACAAGGGCTGAGGAATCACACCATGGACCTCATTCTCTGGCGCCACGCCGAGGCCCACGAACACCCCGAGGGCCTGCTGGGGCTGCAGGGCGACGCGCTCGATCTGGAGCGCCGGCTCACGCCGCGCGGGGAAAAGCAGGCCGCGCGCATGGGCGGCTGGCTGGACCGGCAACTGCCCGAAGGGGCCCGCGTGTACGCGAGCCCCGCGCAACGTGCCCAGCAGACGGCCGCCGCGCTGGGCCGCAAGTTCCGCACGCGCGACGAGCTGCTGCCCGGGGCCGAGCTGGAGTCGGTGCTGGCGCTGGTGGGCTGGCCCGATGGCCGTTCCCCGGTGGTGGTGATCGGCCATCAGCCGACGCTGGGCCAGGTGATCGCGCGGCTGCTGCGCCTGCCCGAGCCCGAGTGCCCCATGAAAAAAGGGGCACTCTGGTGGCTGCGCAACCGCGAGCGGGCGGGGCGCCAGCAGAACCTGCTGGTGACGGTGCAGACACCTGAGCTTTTTTGAACACCCCCGCGCCGCCTGCGGCGTCACCCCCTCAAGGGGGCTGAGGGCCGCGGCTCCAAGCCTGCCTGCGCAGGCTTGGACAGCCCGAAGAAGCCTCGACTCTGGCGAGGCAGCGGCCTGCAAGGCGCACTGGCCGTCCGGCAAAGCCGGCCCGGCTGTGCCCTTGGTGGAGCCTTCTCATGCCTCGGCGTGTTGCTCTGGCTCCAAGAAAACCCGTTGCCGCTTTGCCTTCAAAGCGTTCTGAGATCGCTGCGGCTCAGGCCTTGGTGACGGGGACCTTCTTGGCGACCACTTTCTTGGCGGGTTGAGCCTCGACCTTGGCGGCGGGCGTGACCGCTGGCTGCGCGACGGGCTTGGGGGCCGGAGCCTGGACCACGGGTTTGGGGGTGGGGCTGGCTTTCACCGCAACGGTTTTGGGGGCTGCTTTGACCGCCACCTTTTTCGGTGCGGCCTTTTTCACCACCGCCTTGACGGGAGCGGGTTTGGCGGGGGCGGGCTTGGTCGCAGGCCTTTTGGCCACGGCGGGCGAGAAGGGGATGTCCACCTGGATCGAGGCGGCGGGGCGCCCTGTCTTGATCGTCGGCACCGAGGCCATCGCGGCTTTGAAGCGGGCATCGTTCAGCTGCTGCAGCAGCATGAGACCGGCCCGCAGCAGCTCGCTCTTTTTCACGCCCACACCCAGCTTCAGGGCACGGCCCTTGAGCGTGTCGATGGCGGCGTATTCGGCCTTGGGGATGGTGAAGCTGTCGCGCACGAGTTTGGGTTTTTTCCCGGCGGCTTTGTTCTGCGAGTCGTTCATCGGCATGTCCTTCTGTGGTTGAGAGAGGCCGGCATTGTAAACCGTATATACCGTTTATATCTTTACCCGGAGCTGCGTCGCCACAGCACACGAGCGTGGCAGAACAAGAGGGCGCGGGGGATCAGATGCCGAGGCGCCGGGCGGTGTCTTCCAGGCTGCGGCGGGTGGCCGCGGCGGTTGCCGGGAGCGCGGCCAGGGCTGCGTCTGCACGCGATGACTCGCTGGCCGCTTGTTCGAAGGCGGCGCACAGTTCGGACAGCGCCGTGGCGCCGACGTTGTCGCAGGCGCCCTTGAGCAGGTGGGCTGCGGCGGCGAGCGACCCGGCGTCCTGCACCTGCGCGGCGTGGCTCACGGCGCTGGTGCGTTCGTCGAGCGTGGCGAGGAAGTCGTCCACGATGCCCCGGCGCAGGCTGCCCTGCGCGTCATCGAGCTCGGCCATGGCAGCGAGCCGCGACGGGTCGATCCACCAGGTGCTGGCGGGCACCACCTGGCCGGGGTCGGCCGCGCCGGTGTCTGCCGTCGATGCAACGGGGGCGCTGGTCCAGCGTCGCAGCACCTGTCCCAGCACCTGCAGCTCCAGCGGCTTGACCAGGTAGTCGGCCATGCCCGCGTCCAGGCAGCGCACGCGGTCCTGCGCGAGGCTGGACGCCGACACGCCGATGATGACCGGCGCCTGCGCGCCCAGGCGTTCGTGGATCTGTTTCGCGGTGGACACGCCGTCGATGTTCGGCATGTGGCTGTCGAGCAGCAGCAGGGTGTAGGGATGCCGTTCGCGCTGCGCCTGCTCGACCGCTTCGATGGCCCGCAGGCCGTTGTCCAGCGTGTCGTGCGGATAGCCCAGGCGCGTGAGCATGGCCGAGGCCACCTTGAGGTTGACCGGGTTGTCGTCCACCACCAGCACCCGTTGTTGGTGCTGCGCGGTGGGCGGGGCGGCGGACCTCAATGGCACGACATCCTGCAGGCTGGCGGCTGTGGCCCGGAGGGTGAAGCGGAAGGTGGAGCCCACCGCCACCTGGCTGCTCACCATGATCTCCCCGCCCATGAGTTCCACCAGGTGGCGGCAGATCATCAGGCCCAGGCCGGTGCCGCCATAGACGCGGGCGGTGGAGGTGTCGCCCTGCGAGAACGGCTGGAACAGGTCGCCCAGGCGGTGCGCCGAGATGCCGACACCGGTGTCGCTCACGCTGAAGCCCAGCACCATGGGGTCGCCGCTCCGTTCCACCCAGACCCGCAGCGTCACCTCGCCGTGGTCGGTGAACTTGATGGCGTTGGACAGCAGGTTGAGCAGGACCTGGCGCAGCCGGGTGATGTCGCCCGTCATCGCCTGTGGCACCTCGGGCGCGATGTGGACCTTCAGCGGCAGCCCCTTTTCCTGTGCCTTGAAGCGCACGATGTCGCAGACGCCGGCGATGGTCCCGCGCAGGTCGAGCGGCAGGTGCTCCAGCGCCAGCTTGCCGGACTCGATCTTGGAGAAGTCCAGGATGTCGTCGACCACCGAGAGCAGCTGTTCGCTCGACACCTTCAGCACACCGAGCAGGTCTTTCTGCGCATCGGTGAGTCCGGTGTCACCGAGCAGCTCGCTCATGCCCACCACCCCGTTGAGCGGCGTGCGGATCTCGTGGCTCATCACCGCCAGGAAGCCCGCCTTGGCCTTGACCGCGGCCAGGGCCTCTTCGCGCGAGGCGGCCAGCTCGGCGGTGCGCAGGCGAACACGTTCCTCCAGCATCTGGGCCGCCTCCTGCAAGGCGGTGTTCTTCTGCTGGATTTCCTGGTTGTAGTCGCGCAGCTGGACGGCGCTGTCGTGCATCACCTCCGACAGCAGGTGCACCTCGCGGAAGCGGGCGTTCTGCTGCACCGCCGGCACCTTGCCGGTGCCGACCAGCGTGGCCGAGCGGTTGAGGCGCTGGAACTGCCGCGACAGGCCTTGCGCCACGACGTAGGCCACCAGCACGCCCACGCCGATGAGCGCGACCATGGCCAGCAGCGCCCATTGCCGGGCCTGGGTGACCTGCTGGGTGAAGTCCTGCTCGGGGGCGACCACGATGAGCTGCCAGTCGAGCTGGAATTTCGATCCGAACGGTCGCTGCAAAGCCATCAGGCGGTTGTTGGTCAGGCCCAGTCGCTGCAGCCAGTCTTGCTGGGTTTCCAGCCGCACCAGACCGCCCTGCACGCCCCCTGGCGCACCCCGCGTCTGCACGCTGAGCTGGGCGTAGGACTCGCGCACCAGCGGGTCCGAGCTCTGCAGGGGGGTGATGCGCTGGTGTTTGCCATTGACCAGCAGGCTCAGCTCTTCATTGACCGAGGAGGCGACCATGCGCCCCTGGCCGTCCACCAGGTAGGTCACGGCGTTGTTGCTGATCCGGGTGTTGCTGATCAGCTCGGTCAGGCGCGCCAGGCTCATGTCCACGGCAATCACGCCCAGCAGCGATCGGCCGTCGGTGTCGAAGATCGGCTGGGCCAGCGTCAGGTCGAACTGGTTCTTCACCGCCGAGCGGTACACGTCGGTGAACACGCGCTGGCCGGTGCTCCCGGCCAGCTGGTACCAGGGGCGCTTGCGCGGGTCGTACACCGTGGTCTCTGTCTTGACGAGGTGGCTGCGGTCGCCCGGTTGGCTGATCCGGTAATGACGCCGACCGCTTTCACCCGGCCGGATCTCGCGCACGATGAAGTGGCCGTCCTCCCGCTCCAGCCCGAAGAAGCTGCCATCGGCGGTACCGAAATACAGGTAGGGCACGTTGGGGGACTGCTGGGTCAGGGCATGTGCCATCAGCTCGAACGCGGCCGTGTCCTTGAGCCAGTTGCGCGTGCGTTCGCCTTCGGCGCCGCTGGTGGCGAAGGGCGGGACCAGCGCATTGACCACGGTGTGCGACTCCCCCAGGTGGGCCAGCGCGCCCACGTCCACGCGGTGGGCGGCCTGGCTCATGGCGTTTTCGGCCAGCGTGTCGATGGCCTGCGAGCTGTTGGACGACAGCAGCCACGAGACCAGCAGCGAAGGCACCAGCGCGGTCAGCACCAGGGCCGCGATCAGCGCGGGGCCGAGCGACAGGCGGCGGCGGGTCGGCGCGGGCGGGCGGGGGTCGGGGCCTGCCATGGGTCAGGCGGCCAGCGGTTCCACCGCACACACTTCCAGCGTCTCGCCGCGGTGGGGCAGGGTGATGAAATGCCGCGACATCGGCTGGATCGCACCGGTCACGCTGCGCAGCACCGGGATCGACACCGTGACGCAGTGGGTGGTGGGTGCCCGTCGCTGCATGGCGATCGCGTCGATCACCGTCTCGCCCACCGGCAGCAGCTGCTGGGCACCCCCGAGCAGGCCGTCCAGCCGCATCATCGCCACCGGGCCGCTGTGCACCGCCACGCCGACCTCGAAGCGTGGCAGGGTCATGCCCGGAAATCGCTGTTTCACGAAGTCCTGCATGCCCGCGGCCGCGTTGCGCAAGCCGAAGGCCGCCTTGATCGCGCGCAGGCCCGGAGGGGCCGTGGAGCCGGCGGTCCTGTCGGTGAACAGGGCCAGCAGGCCGTCGCCCACGAATTGCACGGTGCTGGCGCCAAAGAGGTGCACGGTGTCGCCACCGCCTTCGTAGAAGCGCTTGAGCACGGTGACGAGCTGATCGGCGTCGAGCGCCGCGAGCCAGTCGGGGTAGTGCCGGATGTCGGCGAACAGCACGGTGGCCTGGGGGTGGTGGTCTTCCTGCTGGCCCCGGGTGTCGCCGGGCCACTGCTCGCTGAGTTCACGTGCGAGCCGTTTTTCGTATTGCTCCTGCAGGCTCCAGGCTTGCTCTTCGAGCGCCTCGGACACGGCGTCGCGGACCTGCATGTTCAGCGAGGCCGAGCGCATCGCGAGCCGGTTGATCTGGGCCGACACCGCGTCCACCAGCTCGGCGGGGCGCACGGGCTTGGTCAGGTAGTCGTCGGCACCCAGGGTCATGCCCTGGCGCATGTTGCTCCGTTCCTGGAGCGAGGTGAGCAGCACAAACGGGATCTGGTTCAGTTCGTCGTGCTCGCGAACGGCACGAAGCAGCTCGAAACCTGTGACCCCGGGCATGTTGATGTCGCTGACCACGAGGTCCGGGCGATGTTCGCGAATCAGCATCCAGGCCTGGTGGCCGTTGCTTGCGGTGAGCACGTCGTGACCCTGGTTGCGCAGCACCACCTGAATCAGCTTGAGCGTTCCGCTGTCGTCTTCTGCCACCACGATCAATGCCATTGCCGCTCACTTGTCCTGACTGAGAGGGGGCCCATGTTAACGGGAGGGGGTATCACGCCCTGCCGCCAGGCCATGGGCCAGCGGCCTTGCAATCCGGTAGCGTGATGGAATGCCGCCCGGCGTGGGCCCCGTTCAACGGAGCTCTGCCGTGAACTTCCAGGTGGACTTTTGCCAGGCCAGCACCTCTTCCCCGATCAGCCAGGCCGACTGCGGGTAGCGCCGCGACCAGCCCGGGTTGGTCGCGATCTTGAACGCACCCGGCTTGTAGTTGAGCTTGATCGACTCGTGCTCGGGCATCTGTCGCGCATGGCACAACACCACCGCCAGCCGCAGGCACATGAGCTGCTTGGCGAACAGCTCGTCGGACAGGGCCGATTCCAGTTTCTTGAGCTTGCCACGCTGACCCAGCACCAGCTGGCTCATGCGGTGCAGCTCGGGGAAGGAGAAACCGGGCGCGTCCACGTTGTCGAGGATGTAGGCGCCGTGGTGGTACGAGCGGTCGTGCGAGATGTGCGTGCCGATTTCGTGCAGGCGCGTGGCCCAGGCGAGCTTCTGCGAATAGCGTTCGTTCTGGGCGTCCACCGCCGCCACCTGGGAGAAGAGCGCGGTGGCCACGGTGGTGACCCGCTGCGCCTGCGCCTCGTCGACCGAGAAGCGAGCGCACAGCCAGCGCACCGTGCGCTCCCGCACGTCGCCGCCGTCGGTGTCGCGGTCGATCAGGTCGTACAGCGCACCGTGGCGCAGGGCGCCTTGCGCCGGCACCATCTGCTGGATGTCAAACAGATCGAAGATCGCGCGCAGCACGCTCACGCCGCCGCCGATCACCGGGCGCCGGTCGTCCTTCATGCCCTCGATCTTGAGCTGGTCGGCGTTGCCGGCCTTGATCAGCCGCTCCACCAGCCAGTCCAGGCCGGATCGGGTCACCACGCCCGAGGCCCAGCCGTTGGCCGAGAGCACGTCGGCCACGGCACCCACCGTGCCGGACGAACCGTAGGCGATGTCCCATTCGGTGGGCGGAAAGCGGTCCAGCGCCTGGTCCAGCACCGCCTTCGCGGCCACCTCGGCGGTCTTGAACGCGGCGGCGGTGAACTGGCCCTTGGGAAAGTACTTGGTGGACCAGGCCACGCTGCCCAGGCGGTACGACTCCATCTTGCTGGCCACGTAGCCCTCGCCGATGATCATCTCGGTCGAGCGGCCCCCGATGTCCACCACCAGGCGCTTCTCGTCGGACTGAGGCAGCAGGTGCGACACGCCCTGGTAGATCAGGCGGGCTTCTTCGTGGCCGGAGACGACCTCGATGGTGAAGCCGAGGATGGCCTGGGCATTGCGCAGGAATTCGTCGCGGTTGGTGGCCTCACGCAGGGTCTGGGTGGCCACGGCGCGCACCTGCTGCTTCTTGAAGCCGTGCAGGCGCTCGGCGAACCGGGCCAGGCACTCCCAGCCGCGCTGCATGGCGGCCTGGCTCAGCACCTTGTTTTCGTCCAGTCCGGCGCCCTGGCGAACGGTCTCTTTGATGTACTCGATGCGCTCGATGTGGCCCGACTGAAAGCGGCCGATTTCCAGGCGAAAGCTGTTGGAGCCGAGGTCGATGGCGGCGAGGAGGGTACCGTTTTGCATGGAAATGGGCCGGTGGATTCACGGGCCGTATGTGTTGGAACGTCGGGTTTGCCCGGATTGTGACGCATTGCACATCTCTGGCCGGCCGCGTGGGACGGGCCAGCCCCGCTTGCCCATCCATCGTCAAACGCTTATGCTTTGCGGGCTGTGGTCAACCCTTGTGCACCTGACACCATGACACCCATGTTTCCCGCCGGGGCGGCGCCGCGCCGGCCCGCACCGCTGGACCGCCGGCGCTGGATGGCCGGTGTGACTGCCGGCGTGCTCGGGACGCTGGTTCGGCCTGCCTCGGCCCAACCGGTGTCGGCGGCGGCCGAAGAGGCCCTGGCCCCGCCGCTGCCAGCGCTCGGCTCGCGCCTGACGGTGCCCGCGATTCAGCGGCTGGACGGTGCCCGGTTTGACCCTGAGCAGGCCAGCGGCAGGCCTTTGCTGGTGTACTGGTGGTCGAGCACCTGCCCGTTTTGTGCGCTGCAAAGCCCCAGCATGAACCAGCTCTGGCTGAGCCAGAAGGACAAAGGCCTGCAGATGCTGGCCCTGTCGATCGACCGCCACCCCGAAGACGCGACGGCCTATTTGCTGAAAAAGGGGTACAGCTTTCCCGCGGCCTGGGCCTCGCCGGCCTGGCGCAAGGCCTTCCCCAAGCCCCGAGGCCTGCCGGTCACCCTGCTGGCGGGGGTCGACGGGCGGCTGTTGGTGGCCGAGAAGGGCCAGATGTTCGCGGAAGACGTGGCGGAGTTGGCCCGCCTGATGTGATCGCGGTGTGACACTGCGCCGCCTTTCATGCGCTTGTCACAAGGTTGTCACAGAGCATCCCTAGAGTCCCGGTTGTGAACTTTTTTCCCCAACCGAGGACTCGAATGAACACCAAACGCACCCTTCTGAAGACCGTTGCCGCCGCTGCCCTGGCCACCGTGGCCATGGGCTCGGCCTTCGCCGCCGACATCACCGGCGCGGGCGCCACCTTCCCGTTCCCCATCTACGCAAAGTGGGCAGAAGCCTACAAGAAAGAAACCGGCATCGGCCTGAACTACCAGTCGATCGGCTCGTCGGGCGGCATCAAGCAGATCCGCGCCAAGACCGTGACCTTCGGCGCCTCCGACGCCCCAGTGCCCGGTGCCGACCTGGACAAGGACGGCATGGTCCAGTTCCCCGCCATCATCGGTGGCACCGTGCCTGTGGTTAACCTGGAAGGCTTCAAGCCCGGCGAGCTGCGCGTGACCGGCCCGGTGCTGGCCGAGATGTTCCTGGGCAAGATCGCCAAGTGGAACGACCCCAAGCTGGCCGCCCTGAACCCGGGCAAATCGCTGCCTGACCAGAACATCACGATCGTGCACCGCGCCGACGGCTCGGGCACCACCTTCAACTGGACCGACTACCTGGCCGCGGTCAGCAAAGAGTGGGCCGACACCGTGGGCAAGGGCGCTGCCGTCAAGTGGCCGGCTGCTTCGTCGGTGGGTGGCAAGGGCAACGAAGGCGTGGCCGCCAACGTCAACCGCGTCAAGGGCGCGCTGGGCTATGTGGAATACGCCTACGTGAAGAAGAACAACATGAACTTCATGCAGCTGCAGAACGCCGACGGCAAGTACGTGAGCCCCGACGACAAGACCTTCGCCGCCGCCGCCGCCAGCGCCGACTGGTTCAGTGTGCCGGGCATGGGTGTGTCGATGGTGAACGCCAAGGGCGCCGAGAGCTGGCCCGTGTCCACCGCGTCGTTCATCCTGATGTACAAGCAGCCCGGCGACAAGGCCGCTTCGGCCGAAGCCCTGAAGTTCTTTGACTGGGCCTTCAGCAAGGGCAAGGGCCTGGCCACCGAGCTGGACTATGTGCCGCTGCCTGACACCCTGACCACCCAGATCCGCAGCAAGGTCTGGAACCAGGTCGCCAAGTAATTCCCGTTCCCTCGGGCCTGGGGGCTGATGCACACTGTGCCTCAGGTCTCAGGCCTTTCTTAATCCGGACGCGCCCTGAGGGGAATCACTATGAGCGTGGGAATCACCATGAGTTCGCATCACAAGGCTGCAGCATCGGCCAACCCTCACATGCTGTCGATTGCGCGAAAGCAGCGGCTGCAGGATCTGTTCTTCCACCGCGTGACGCAAGCGTTTTCACTGCTGGTGCTGGTCGCCCTGATGGGCATCATCGTCTCGCTGTTCATCAACGCCTGGCCGGCGTTTCAGAAATTCGGCGCCCACTTCATCTGGTATGTCGAGTGGGACATCATCAATGAAGAGTTCGGGGGCGCGATCGCCATCGTCGGCACCCTGGCCAGCGCCACCATCGCGCTGCTGATCGCGGTGCCGCTGGCCTTTGGCATTGCGCTCTTCCTCACCGAAACCTGCCCGACCTGGCTGCGCCGCCCGCTGGGCACCGCCATCGAGCTGCTGGCGGCCGTGCCGTCCATCATCTATGGCATGTTTGGCCTGTTTGTGTTCGCGCCCTTGTTCGCCGACCACTTCCAGGTGCCGGTGCAGAACCTGCTGGGCGGTATGCCCTTGATCGGCACCCTGTTCGGGGGCAGCACCAACGGTTTCGGCATTCTGGCCGCGGGCATCGTGCTGGCCTTCATGGTGCTGCCCTTCGTGGCAGCCGTGATGCGCGACGTGTTCGAAATCGTCCCGCCCATCCTGCGCGAATCGGCCTACGGTCTGGGTTGCACCACCTGGGAGGTGGTGCGCCGCGTGGTCCTGCCCTACACCCAGAAGGGTGTGATCGGTGGCGTGATGCTGGGTCTGGGCCGTGCGCTGGGTGAAACCATGGCCGTGACCTTCGTGATCGGCAACGCCAACCGCATGCCGACCTCGCTGTTTTCGCCCGGTACCTCCATCGCCTCCACGCTCGCCAACGAGTTCGGCGAAGCGGCCGACTTCCACATCTCCGCCCTGTTCGCGCTCGGCTTCCTGCTCTTCGTCATCACCTTCGTGGTGCTGGCGCTGGCCAAGTGGATGATCATCCGCGCCGAAAAAGCCAAAGGACTCTGACCATGGACTTCAATCACATGCTTTACCGCCGGCGCCAGCTGGCCAACTCCGTGGGCCTGACGCTGTCCATGGGTTCCATGGTCCTCGGCCTGGCCGTGTTGCTGTGGATCCTGACGGTGCTGTTCAGCAACGGCTTGGCCGCGCTGGACCTCAACATGTTCACGCAGGACACGCCCGCCCCCGGCACCGAAGGCGGTGGTCTGCGCAACGCCATCGTGGGCAGCCTGCTCATGGTGGGGTTCACGGTGCTGCTGGCCACGCCCGTCGGCATCTTTGCGGGTGTTTACCTCGCCGAGTACGGCGACACGAGCAAGACGGCCGAGCTGACCCGCTTCGTGACCGACATCATGCTGTCCGCCCCGTCCATCGTGCTGGGGCTCTTCGTGTACGCCATCGCGGTGGCCACGGTGGGTGGCTTTTCGGGCTGGGCCGGCACGCTGGCGCTGTCGCTGATCGCGGTGCCCGTGGTCGTTCGCACCACCGAGAACATGCTGCGCCTGGTGCCCGGCAGCCTGCGTGAAGCGGCCTTCGCCCTGGGTGCGCCGCGCTGGAAGGTGGCCACCATGGTGACGCTGCGTGCGGCCAAAAGCGGCGTGATGACCGGTCTGCTGCTGGCCGTGGCCCGCATCAGCGGGGAAACGGCCCCGCTGCTGTTCACCGCCTTGAACAACCAGTTCTACAGCGCCGACATGACCGAGCCCATGGCCAACCTGCCGGTGGTGATCTTCCAGTTCGCCATGAGCCCCTATGAAAACTGGATTCGCCTGGCCTGGGGCGGCGCGCTGATCATCACCATGGCCGTGCTGGCATTGAACATCCTGGCCCGTGTCTTTTTCCGCGACCGGGCACCGTCCTAAGCCCGAAGTCCATTCCCAACAGGAACCGTTGTATGAACGCCATCGCTACCGCTATCGACGTCGAGCAAAAAAATGCGCTTGAAGTCCGCAACCTCAACTTCTTCTACGGCAAGTTTCAGGGCCTGAAGAATGTGACCATGGATGTGGCCGAACACAAGGTCACTGCCTTCATCGGCCCGTCGGGTTGCGGCAAGTCCACGCTGCTGCGCACGCTCAACCGCATGTACAGCCTGTACCCGGGCCAGCGCGCCGAAGGGCAGATCAATTTTTATGGGGACAACATCCTGGACCCCAAGCAAGACCTGAACCTGCTGCGCGCTCGCATCGGCATGGTGTTCCAGAAGCCCACGCCGTTTCCCATGTCGATCTACGACAACATCGCCTTTGGCGTGAAGCTCTATGAAAATCTGAGCTCCAGCGACATGGACGACCGGGTGGAATGGGCGCTCACCAAGGCCGCGCTGTGGAACGAGGTGAAGGACAAGCTGAACCAGAGCGGGCTCTCGCTGTCGGGCGGCCAGCAGCAGCGCCTGTGCATCGCCCGCAGCGTGGCGGTGAAACCCTCGGTGCTGTTGCTGGACGAGCCCACCTCGGCGCTGGACCCGATCTCCACCGGCAAGGTGGAGGAACTGGTGCACGAACTGAAGAAGGACTACACCATCGCCATCGTCACGCACAACATGCAGCAGGCCGCGCGCTGCAGCGATTTCACGGCCTACATGTACCTGGGCGAGTTGATCGAGTTCGGCTCCACCGAGCAGATATTCTTCAAACCCAAGCGCACCGAGACCGAAGACTACATCACCGGCCGTTTCGGCTGATCACAGGGAGCCAGACATGGGCGACAAACACATCTCCAGCCAGTTCGACGCTGAACTCAACTCCATCTCCACCCACGTGCTCGAAATGGGCGGTCTGGTGGAGTCGCAGCTGCACCAGGCGGTGTACGCGCTGATCCACCTCAGCCTGGAGACGGCCGAGCAGGTGCTCGAAACCGAGAACCGCATCAACCAGATGGAGGTGAACATCGATCACGAGATCATCTCCACGATCGGGCGGCGCCAGCCCACGGCGCGTGACCTGCGCTTTCTGATGGCGATCTCGCGCACCACCCAGAACCTGGAACGTGCGGGCGACGAGGTGGCCCGTGTGGCGCGCATGGTCAAATCCATCATCGAAGGCGGTACCCCGCGCTCGTTGCCGATTTCCGAGCTGCGACTGGCCGCCGATCTCGCTGCGGGCATGCTGCGCAAGACCCTGGACGCCTTCGCCCGGCTGGACACCGCCATGGCACTGACCATCATCAAGGACGACAACGAAATCGATGCCGAGTACAACGGCTTTCTGCGCAAGCTGATCACCTACATGATGGAAGACGCCCGCACCATTTCCCCCAGCCTGGACCTGCTGTTCCTGGCCAAGTCGCTGGAGCGCGTGGGTGACCACGCCAAGAACATCGCCGAACAGATCATCTTTATCGTCAAGGGCGAAGACGTGCGCCACTCGCCGATGGACAAGGTGGAGTCGGTGGTCGGATGACACTTGGACTCCCCCCCGCGGCGCTTCGCGCCACCCCCCCGGAAGGGGGGCGCCAGCAGCCGCCCGGCGAAGCCGGTTCGGCGCTGGCTCTGGCCTGCTGCACAGGCAGTGTTCCTTTCGTGCATTTGCCAGGAGCCTGGTCGTGAGAAGACTTCCCCGTATTCTGGTGGTCGAGGATGAGCCGGCGATCGCCGAGCTCATCGCGGTGAACCTGCGCCACAACGGTTTCGCGCCCACGGTGGTGTTTGATGGTCAGGCCGCGCAGCGCGAGATCGATGCCGTGTTGCCCGACGTGATCCTGCTGGACTGGATGCTGCCGGGCGAGAGCGGAGCGACCCTGGCGCGCCAGTGGCGCAAGCAGGACCGCACGAAGACCATCCCCATCCTCATGCTCACGGCGCGCAGCGACGAGTCCGACAAGGTTCAAGGTCTGGACGCGGGTGCCGACGACTACATCACCAAACCTTTCTCCACCAACGAGTTGCTCGCCCGCATCCGCGCGGTGCTGCGCCGCCGCGCGCCCGAGATCGTCAACGACTCGGTGCAGGTGGGAGACCTCGCGCTGGACGCCGCCACCTACCGCGTGAGTTTTCGCGAGACCGAGCTCAAGCTGGGACCGACCGAGTTCAAGCTCCTGCACTACCTGATGAAGCACTCGGAGCGCGTGCACACGCGTGGTACGCTGCTCGACAAGATCTGGGGGGACCATGTCTTTATCGAGGAGCGAACCGTGGATGTGCATGTCAAACGTTTGAGGGAATCCCTGGGCGAAGCAGCCGGCATGATTGAAACGGTGCGTGGTGCGGGATACCGCCTCACGGTCCGACCTGCGGTGGGACTGGGCAGCAGCGATCTGTCGGCATGATCCGTCGGTCGGTGGGGCTGTTGCTCCTGATGGCGCTGGCCGCCAGTTGGGGGTGGATCCGCGACTCTGCGCCGGCAACCTTGCTGGGCGCGCTGCTGGGTGCCCTGGTCTGGCTGGTGTTCGACAGTGTGCGTGCCTACCAGCTCATGAGCTGGCTGGCGAAGGCCGATCTGGACCGCACACCGCGCCTCTCAGGTCTGTGGGGCGAGCTGACGGACCGCAGCCGCAAGCTGATCAAGAAGCTGGAGAAAAAGGCCCAGAACAGCGACGACAGGCTCGAAGACTTCCTCGCCGCGATCCAGGCCTCACCCAACGGTGTGGTGTTGCTGGATGCGTCGTCCCGCATCGAATGGTGCAACCTGACGGCGGCCCAGCACCTCGGCTTTGACCCCCAGCGCGATCTCGGCCAGTACGTGCGCAACATGGTCCGGCACCCGGTGTTCAACGCCTACATGGAGGCCGGGGACTTCATGCACGAGATCCAGTTCGACGGCCCCGGCCAGCGGCCCTCCCAACCGAGCAAGATCTCGCTGCAGATTCACCCCTACGGCAAAAAGCGCCGGTTGATGATGACCCGCGATGTGACGGCGGTGCAGCTGGCCGAAGCGATGCGGCGCGATTTCGTGGCCAATGTCTCACACGAAATCCGCACTCCCCTGACCGTGCTCAGCGGCTTCGTCGAAACCATGCAGAGCATTCCACTGGAAGAAGAAGAACGGCAGCGTTACCTGGGCCTCATGAGCCAGCAGGCCCAGCGCATGCAGACGCTGGTGAGCGACTTGCTGACACTCTCGCGCCTCGAAGGCAGTCCCGCGCCGGGGCCTGGCGAGTGGGTCGATGCTCACGAACTCGCGCAGCATGTGGTGCAGGAAGCGATCGGCCTGTCGGCGGCGATCGCCCGGCCTGTGCATGTCGTTGAACTGGAGCCAGGCCCCCGGTTCTGGGTGTCGGGCGTCAAGACCGAGCTGCTCAGCGCCATGTCCAACCTGTTGAGCAACGCCGTGCGTTACACCCCGGCGGGCGGGAGCATCCGTGCGGGCTGGCGTTTGCAGGACGATGGTACGGGGGAGTTTTTTGTGCGGGACAGTGGGCCCGGCATCGCGGCCGAACACCTGCCACGCCTCACCGAGCGCTTCTACCGCGTCGACCGCAGCCGCTCGCGTGAAACCGGTGGCACGGGTCTCGGTCTGGCCATCGTCAAACACGTGACCCAGCGACACGGTGGTCAGGTGCAGGTGCAGAGCGTGGTTGGAGAAGGGTCGACCTTCGTCGTTTCGCTGCCCCCCTCGCGGGTGCGACAGCACGCCATCGGGTAGTTCATTCGATCAGCCGGCCACGCGCAGGTACAGCAGCAGGCTTTCCTTGTCATTCAGGCGGCGCACGGTGGCCTTGTAGGCCCACTCGAACAATTGCACCCGTTCATCCAGCGTGGGCTGGGTGTCAGGGTGGACCACCATCGCCTCGCAGCGGGGGGCGGTCTTCAGCCCGCTGCGCACCATGGTCAGTCCGCCCTGGTACTGCAGTGCCGAGATCTGGGCTTGACTCAGGCCGTCTGCCAGGACGCATGGCGAGGACGCAGGCACCAGCTTGGCAATGCGTCGCACCACGGGGCCGTAGCTGCGGCCGAAATCCAGCAGCGGCAGCCACAGCGTCATCAGAAGCAGCCAGCACAGCGTGGCCCCCGCCGCCGGTAGCACCAGGCTTTTCCAGAGCGCCTGACGGTGCCGGCCGACGCGCCATGCCACCAGCCAGAACCAGGCAACGGTGGCCAGCAGCGCGGGCACCAGCAGCACCAGCGAAAACTCGGGCACGAAGCCGGGTGCGAGTCGAGCGACGTTCGCTGCCGGCTTGGCGGGCACGCCCGTCTGCATCGCAAACCAGATCACCCAGATCACCAGCGCACAGCCACTGAAAAAGACGAGGGTGAACCAGTCGATCAGGGCCGACACGCTGCGCCCGAGCGTGGGCAGCGCAAAGGCCGCCAGCGCGGCCAGCGCAGGCAAGGCGAGCAAGAGAGCACGGTCAAAGTCCGGGTTGATCGCGCTGTTGACCACACTGACCAGCGCCGCCCACAGGGGCAGGGCCACGTGCGGGCTCAGCAACTGGCGCCTCCAGCGCCACAGGGTCCACAGCACCAGCGGCCATGCGGGCCAGGTGAACCAGATCAGGAGACGGGCCCAGCGCTGCCATTCGGTCCAAATGGCCGGCAAGGCCAGCTCGGTTGGCCACTGGATCTGCTGCGTGAGCGCAGCGAGCGCGGTGGCCAGGCCCAGCAAGCCGGCGACCCAGGTCAACTCCAGCGGGGGGCGTGTGTCGCTGGAGGTTCGAGCCAGCCACACCCCGACCAGAAGTCCGCTGCCCAGGGTGATGGCGATCCAGGGTGCCCCGCTGAACACCAGTCCCAGGGTCGCCGCACCCCACAGGACCACCGTCCGCCACGGGTGCCGTGTGGAGGGCAACGCCATGCGGGTGGCTGCCATCAGCACGGCACTCACCATCGCCAGCCGTGCGAGGTCGGGTGTGGTCTCGTGCGACATCTGGGCCAGGCCCAGGCAGGCGACGAGGGCCAGCAGGGCGGCGTCGGCCAATGTGCGTGCATAGTCGATCGGATCGGCCTCCCCGCCAAACGCGAAGGCCACCGGTTGCGCGCTGGCCTGTCGCGCCAGGTGGTACACGGCATACCAGGTGCAGACCAGGGTCAACGCCAGCAGCAACCCAAACGGGATTCGGACCGCGATATCGGCATCCAGAAAAGGCAGCGCCCGGATAAAGATCGCGCCGAGCCAATAGGGTAGGGGGCCGGCCACGTCCGCTGCAACGCCCAGCACCTGCGGCTGCCACCAGCTGCTCTGCCCTTGCGCCATGTCCAGCATGGCGCCGAAGGCCGCCACGTCGGCGTTTTTCCATGGCTCCCGACCGACGAAGCCGGGCAGCACATAGGCCAGGCAAAACAGCAGCAGCGCGAGCCGGGGCAGGCGGCGCACGGCCGACTGGGGCACGATGGCGGGGGTGGCAAGGTTCACGGCGGCAAATATACAGGGGGGATGGCAAGCCGAAAAAAAAAGCAGCCGGAAAACCGGCTGCTTTGTGCAGAGACCGCGGCCTGCTGGCGCGCGGGCCGTCTGATTACTTGGCTGCGGTCTTGCCGAAGCGGTTGCGGAACTTCTCGACGCGGCCACCCATGTTGTCCACGCTCTTTTGCGTGCCGGTGTAGAAGGGGTGCGATTCGCTGGAGGTGTCCAGCTTGAAGAGCGGCAGCTCGCGACCGTCTTCCATCTTGATCATTTCCTTCGTGTTCGCGCACGAACGCGTCACGAACTTGAAGTTGTTCGACAGGTCGACGAAGCAGACTTCGCGGTAGTTGGGGTGAATGCCGTCTTTCATGACGTTTCCTTGGGTTCAGGTGCGGCAGCCGCAGCGGAACCATTCCACTGTACTTGTCGCAATTTGCAAAGCTTTGGATTATAGCCCGAGAAGTGCAGTCGGAGGAGGTGCCTTGAACCGGGAACACCGCGGAACCGGCTTTGCCGGGCCGCTGGTGTTGTGCCCCCTGGGGGGTGTGACGCCGAAGGCGGCGCGGGGGGATCAGCCGCCCCGTCGCATCATGTCGAAGAACTCCGAGTTGTTCTTCGTCGCCTTCATGCTCTTCAAGACCATTTCCATGGCCTCGATCTCGTCCATGTTGTACATGAACTGGCGCAGGATGCGGGTCTTCTGCAGGATCTCGGGCGCCAGCAGCAGCTCCTCGCGGCGTGTGCCGCTGCGGTTGAGCTGGATCGACGGGAACACGCGCTTTTCGTACAGGCGGCGGTCCAGGTGGATTTCGCAGTTGCCGGTACCCTTGAATTCTTCAAAGATCACCTCGTCCATGCGGCTGCCGGTGTCCACCAGCGCGGTCGCGATGATGGTCAGCGAGCCGCCTTCTTCGATCTTGCGGGCGGCACCAAAGAAGCGCTTGGGGCGCTGCAGGGCGTTGGAGTCCACGCCGCCGGAGAGCACCTTGCCCGAGGAGGGCAGCACGTTGTTGTAGGCGCGGGCCAGGCGGGTGATCGAGTCCAGCAGGATCACCACGTCTTTTTTCAGCTCGACCAGGCGCTTGGCGCGCTCGATCACCATCTCGGCGACGTGCACGTGGCGCGCAGCCGGCTC
This sequence comes from Hydrogenophaga sp., assembly GCF_018780075.1. Classification (GTDB taxonomy): domain Bacteria; phylum Pseudomonadota; class Gammaproteobacteria; order Burkholderiales; family Burkholderiaceae_C; genus Hydrogenophaga. The sequence continues at coordinate 98,615 of NZ_JADMKB010000005.1, read as the reverse complement.
GTCGAAGGTCGACGCGATCACGTCGCCGCGCACCGTGCGCTGCATTTCGGTCACTTCTTCCGGGCGCTCATCCACCAGCAGCACCAGCAGCTCCACCTCGGGGTGGTTGGCGGTGATGGCATGGCAGATGTGCTGCATCATGACCGTCTTGCCGCTCTTGGGCGGCGCCACGATCAGGGCGCGCTGGCCGCGGCCGATGGGCGCAATGATGTCGATCACGCGACCGGTGATGTTCTCTTCGCTCTTGATGTCGCGTTCCAGGCGCATCTGTTCCTTGGGGAACAGCGGCGTCAGGTTCTCGAACATGATCTTGTGCTTGTTGTCCTCGGGAGGCAGGCCGTTGATCTTGTCGAGCTTGTTGAGCGCGAAGTACCGCTCGCCGTCCTTGGGAATGCGGACCTCGCCCTCGATCATGTCGCCGGTGTGCAGGTTGAAGCGTCGGATCTGGCTCGGTGAGATGTAGATGTCGTCGGTGGACGCGGTGAAGCTCGTGTCCATGTTGCGCAGAAAGCCGAAGCCATCGGGCAGGACTTCGAGCACGCCGTCCGCGTTCACCAGTTCGCCGCCTTTGGCGCGCTTCTTGATGATGGCAAACATCAGCTCCTGCTTGCGCATGCGGCCGGTGTTTTCGATCTCAAGCGCGTCGGCCTGCTTGAGGACTTCAGACACATGCAGTGCCTTGAGTTCGTTGAGGTGCATGGGATTCACTCCGGGAGGGAGTCGAGTCAAAAAACCGGGGGAGGGGGCGCTGACGTCCGGTTGGCGGACTGGCGCTGTCGAGAGAGGCTGGGCTGTGGTTGGCCAGCTGACGAGAGAATTATGACAGGAAAAATATCGGCTGCTGCACGAGGCCCGGGCGTTGCACCCGGGCCGGTTTCGCCGGCAGACCGATCAGGCCAGTTGCTGGTCGATGAAAGCGGTCAGTTGCGCCTTGCTCATGGCACCGACCTTGGTGGCGGCCAGCTGGCCGTCTTTGAACAGCATCAGTGTCGGGATGCCGCGGATGCCGAACTTGGCGGGCACATCGCGGTTGTCGTCGACGTTGAGCTTCGTGATCTTGAGCTTGCTGCCGTAAGAGCCGGCGACTTCGTCCAGGATGGGGGCGATCATTTTGCAAGGACCGCACCACTCGGCCCAGAAGTCCACCAGCACCGGTGCTTTGGCTTCGAGCACATCGGCCTGGAAAGTTGCGTCAGAAACGTGGGTGATCAGGTCGCTGGCCATGGTCCATCCTAAGGAACGTTGAAAGGGGGAGTTAAAGTCAATGGGCTGTGCCGCAGGACCTCGAGTCTCGGCGTACAGCTACAACCGCTCAATTGTGACAGAAACGCCCGTTCCATGACGTCTGCTCCCCCGATCAGCCACCCCGCAGACGTTCGCTGGTCGGCGCTGACCGAGCAGATCGGGCAGCGGCTGAAGAGCCGTTCTGTCGACGCTTCGCGAGCACTGGTGCTGGTGCCTTACGCCCAGCTCATGGACTCGGGGCGCCGGGCTTGGGCGCAAGCCCACCCCAGTGGCTTCTCGCCCCGGTTCGAGTCCAGCCGCAACTGGGCCGCGACGCTGCAACCCTTCCTGCCGTCCATCAACGACCTGTCCGGCGATGTGGCCCGGGACAGTCTCGTGGCAGCCAGCCTGATCGACCGCGTGGGCCGTGGTCGGGTGGAACCTGCCCTGAGGCCGGTGCTGATGGCCAGGCTGGTTGATGCGGCCCGCCAGCTGGGGCCGTTGGCCGCAGCGCGTCCCCCCGAAGCCCGTGCCGACTGGGCGGCGCAGATGCGCGAAGCGATGGCCACCGGGGGCCAGACGCTGCAATGGGAGGCCCTGGTGGCCTCGCTCGCGCTGGCCTGGACGTCCTCATCGGCCTATGCCACCGACGTGTTGTGGACACCGCTGGCGGCGCCAGGGGTCGCGTTTGATGATCTGTTGGTGCTGCAAGGTTTTCAGCCCGATCCGCTGGCGACCGCGCTCGTGGCGTTGTGGGGCGATCGTGTGACGGTGCTGCCGCTGCATTCCCCGACTGACGCATGTCCCATCGCCAGCCTGCACGCCTGCCACGATGCGCAGGACGAGGCCCAGCGCGCTGCCGCCTGTGTGATTTCGCTGGCCAATGCCGGTCGCACGCCGGTGGCGCTGGTGGCCAACGATCGTGTGCTGGTGCGGCAGGTGAGCGCGCAATTGCACGGGGCGGGGCTGTCGGTGCGCGACGAGACGGGGTGGAAGCTGTCGACCACCCATGCGGCCGCGAGCCTCATGAGTCTGTTGCGAGCCGCAGATCCACGCGCCCGCACCGACGACCTGCTCGATTTTCTGCAACAGACCCGGGTCTGGCCCGAAGCGCAGCTGCAATCGCTCGAGCGCCGGGCCCGCGCGCTGGGCCTGGCCCACGCTGCTTCGGCCCTGCAGCACCCGCAGCTCGTCGGCAGCGTTCCACCCGGTTTGCCCGAGCTGATCGCTGCGCTCCAGGCGCCACGGCCTTTGTCGCAATGGCTCCCCGATCTGGCGCAGACCTTGCACACCTGCGGTTGGTGGGACGGGTGGTGCAGCGACGCCGCCGGACAGCAGATCGTGCAGACCTTGCGTTTGGGCGATGGCGCGTCCCACGAACTGGCGGTGCTGGAGCAGGGGCTTCAGGAGGACGCAACAGAAACCCCGCGCCGCAGAACGCCCCGCATGAGCCTGTCCGCCTTCACGGCCTGGGTGCGGGACGCGCTGGAGGGGACGAATTTCAAGGCGCCAAACACCGGGACGCCCGACGTGGTCATCCTGCCCATGGCGCAACTGTTGGGGCGCTCTTTTGCGGCCACGGTGGTGCCCGGTTGCGACGAGCGCCACCTGCCAGCAAGTCCCGAACCGCCCGGCGCATGGACGCCGCAGGAGCGCGGTGCCTTGGGGTTGCCGCAGCGCGAAGACCTCGCCCTGGATGCCCGGCAGACCTGGGAGATGTTGATCCGGTTGCCCGAGGTTCACCTGCTCTGGCGCACGCAGGAGCAGGGGGAGTCCGTCTTGCCCAGCCCCTGGGTGCTGATGCTCGATAGGGCACAGGACGGTGCGGCGCTCTCCGCCACCGTCGATCCGCGCGAGCGGCGCCAACTCAGGCCCGAGGCGGTGGTTCGGCCCAGCCCCTCAGCGGGCGACCTGCTGCCCGAGGCACTCTCGGCCAGCGCCTATCAGGACCTGCGCGACTGCCCCTACCGCTTCTTTGCGTTGCGCCAGTTGCGCTTGCAGGACACCGACGAGCTGGAGGTCGAGCCCGACAAGCGCGACATGGGCATCTGGCTGCACGCGGTGCTCAAGGTCTTCCACGAGGAGCGTGCCCAGGCGCAAGCTGAGGGCGCGGCGCCGGATCCCCGAAGTGATCGCGAGCGCATCGACCGGCTGGCCCGGACCACGGCCGAAGGCATGGGGCTCAACGCGCTGGCGGCGGCCGACGACGAGACAGAAGGACGCGCCGGTTTCCTGCCCTTCCAGGCGGCCTGGCCCGCGGTGCGCGACGGCTACCTGGATTGGCTGTGGAAATTCGAGGCCAACGGCGAGCGCGCCGGGCCGAGGTTTGCCCAGGCCGAGCTGTCGCTGCGCAGCGAGGCGGGGCCCTACCGGCTGATCGGCACGCTGGACCGGGTGGACCACCAGGACAGCCCGGAGGGCGTGATCCCCTTCGTGATCGACTACAAGACCGAGCCACGCGAGACCACCCGCAACCGCGTGAAGCAACCGCTGGAAGACACGCAGATCGCCTACTACGCCGCGCTGTTGCCCGAGGAGACGGTGCGGGCGGCCTACCTGAGCGTGACCGAGAGCCGCGACGCGGGCGCCACCTTGCTGGTCGAGCAGACCCAGGTGATCGCCGCGCGCGATGCGCTGCGCGAAGGCCTGGTGCGCGACCTGGACCGGGTGGTGGCGGGGCACGGCATGCCGGCGCTGGGCGAGGGCAAGGTGTGCGACTTCTGCGCCGCGCGTGGCCTGTGCCGCAAAGACTTCTGGACGGTGACATGAGCGAACAAGCGGCCTACCGCCTCAACGGCGAACAGGTGTCGCGCGAGGCCTTCTACGCGATTGCCTGCGACCCGGCGCGCAGCGTGGCGGTGGAGGCCTGCGCGGGCGCTGGCAAAACCTGGATGCTGGTTTCGCGCATCCTGCGTGCCTTGCTCGACGGCACCGCGCCGCAAGACATCCTGGCCATCACCTTCACCAAAAAGGCCGCGGGCGAGATGCGCGAACGCCTGTTCGACTGGTTGCTGGCGTTCTCGCGCTTGCCGCCAGAGAAGCTGGTGCAGGAACTGGCCCTGCGCGGCATGGACCCTGCGCAGGCGGCCGTTCGCGCCGGGGATCTGCAGGCCTTGCATGCGCGACTGACCGCGCTGGGCCGGCCGGTGCAGATCCGCACCTTCCACAGCTGGTTCGCCGCCTTGTTGCGCAATGCCCCCCTCTCGGTGCTGCAAGACCTGGAACTGCCCGCGCCCTACGAGCTGCTGGAAGACGACCAGCCGGCGGTGCAGCGCGTGTGGCCACGTTTCTACGCGGCCGTGGCGGCCGACGCCGGCTTGCGGCAGGACTATCTCGACAGCGTGGCCCTGCACGGACGCCACCAGACCGGCGAGGCGCTGAAGAACGCGCTGAACAAGCGCGTCGAGTTCGCGCTGGCCGACGCCAGCGGCGTGGTCGAGGCCTCGGTGGAGCCCTTTGGGTCGCTGTACCCGTCCCTGGGCCGGTTCGAAGCACCGGAAGACGCCTTGCTGGGCAGCGCGGTCCGCGAGCGTTGGCTGTCGTGGGCCAAGGCGCTGGGCGGGGAGGGCAACAAGACGCCACAGAAGGCCGCCAACGCGGTGGTGGACGCGTTCGCCCTGACCGATGAGCCTGCGCAGATGGCGGCCCGGTTCGCCCAGCTGCGCAAGGCTTTTTTCGTGGCCGACGAAGACCGGCTCACCAACCACCTGTCCAAATTCGCCGCCGCGCAAGAAGCCGAGGCCGAGCTGAAAGACCTGTGCGGCGCACGCCGCCAACACCAGGCCTGGCAGCACCACCAGCGCCTGACGCGCCTGACCCGCACCCTGAGCGCCGAATACGCCGCGCTCAAGCGCGAGCGCGGCTGGGTGGACATGAACGACATCGAGGGTGCGGCCCTGCGCCTGCTGGGCGACGCCGAGCTCTCGGGTTGGATGCAGCAGCGGCTGGACGCGCGCGTGCGCCACCTGCTGATCGACGAGTTCCAGGACACCAACCCCCTGCAGTGGCAGGCGCTGTACGGCTGGCTCTCGGCCTACGCCGGCGCCGGCCCGGGCGAAGCGCCGCGCGTGTTTCTGGTGGGTGACCCCAAGCAGTCGATCTACCGCTTCCGCCGCGCCGAGCCGCAGGTGTTCAAGGCGGCGCAGGCTTTCGTGGTCGAGGGCCTCGACGGTGCCTTGCTCACCTGCGACCACACGCGCCGCTGCGCCACCGGCGTGGTGGACGCGCTCAACGCGGTCATGCAAAGCGCCGAGCAGGACGCGGGCTACGCCGGGTACCGCACCCACACCACCGAGAGCGACGCGCTGGGCGAGGTGCTGGCGTTGCCCCAGGTGCCGCGCGCGGCGGGCGGCGGGGACGACGGCGCTGCGGAGGGCGAGGCCGTCTGGCGCGACAGCCTGAGCGAGCCGCGGGTGACCCCCGAAGACACCCTCAGTGCCATCGAGGCACGGCAGGCGGCCGACTGGATCGCCGCGGAGCTGGCCGGCGGCGCGCTGAAGCCCCGCGACATCATGGTGCTGTCGCGCAAGCGCGAACGCCTGGGCTGGTTGTTCGAGGCGCTGCGCGAGCGCGGCATCGCCTGCGAACAACCCGAGAAACTGGACCTGGCCGACGCGCCCGCCGTGCAGGATGTGGTGGCGCTGCTTGACGCGCTGGTCTCACCGGCCCACGACCTGAGCCTGGCACGCGCGCTCAAGTCGCCGCTGCTCGGGCTGGGCGACGGTTCGCTGGCGCAGATCGCGCGCCTGCAAAGGCGCTGGACACCCGCGGCCGAACCGGGCGAGAAACCCTCAGCGACGTCCTGGTGGGCCGTGTTGCAGCGCTGGGCCGCGCTCGAACCCGACGAACAAGACGCGCTGGCCGCCAGCCTGCAGGGTGGCGATGCCCAGGACCTCCATGCGCTCGGTCCTGCCGCGACGCGCCTGGCGCTCTGGCGCGGCTGGGTGGACAGCCTGCCGCCCCACGACGCACTCACCGCCATCTACCGCGACGGCGACGTGCTCGCGCGCTTCGCCCGGGCCGTGCCGCCGCACCAGCGCGACGCGGTGCTGGCCCAGCTGCACAGCCTGCTGGCGCACACCCTCGCGCAGGACGGCGGGCGCTTCCTGAGCCCCTACCGGCTGGTGCGCGCGTTCAAGGCCGGTGACATCCGGGCCCCGCAGGCCGCGCAGGACAACGCGGTGCGCCTGCTCACCATCCACGGCGCCAAAGGGCTGGAGGCCCACACCGTACTCCTGCTCGACACCGATGCCGCGCCGCCCAAGGCCGAGAGCATGGGGGTGCTGGTGGACTGGCCGGGCGAAGCGCCTGGGCCACGCCGGTTTGTTTTTCTCGCCAGCGAAAAGTCGCCGCCCGCCTGCGCCGAGGGCGTGCTCGCCATCGAACAACAGGCCCGCGCGCTGGAAGAACTCAACGCGCTCTACGTGGCGCTCACCCGCGCTGAGCACCGCCTGGTGGTCTCCAGCACCGAGCCACACCGGGCGGCCGTCTCGCCGTCGTGGTACCGCCGCCTCCAGCCGCACGCCATGGCCGTGCCGGCCGCACCCGAGTCGGTGCATGCCGAGGCGGCCGAGCCCGAGCCCTTCGAACTGCTCACGCTACCGGTCTTTGTGCCAACGGCCGCCCCTGAGGACCTGTCAGCCGAGGACGTCACCGACAACGCGGCCCTGGACGCGCTCGCCCGCACCGGCCTCGCGCTGCACCGACTGCTGCAGTGGCGGCCCACGCCGCTGGGCGGTTTTGAGTGGACCGAGCTGCACCGGCAGGCGGTGGCGAGGGAGTTCGCGCTGTCGCCCGAACAAGCCGCACAGGCGCAGACCATGGCGCGCGCCATCGTCGCGGGCGAGGCCGCCTGGGCCTGGGACGCCGATCAGCTGCTGCACTGGGGCAACGAGGTCGAGCTCTGGTTCGAGGGCCAGTTGCTGCGCCTGGACCGCCTGGTGCGGCGGCGTGACAGCGGTGAATGGTGGGTTCTGGACCACAAGAGCGCCGAGCGCCCCGAGCAACAGGCCCAGCTGCTGGCCCACATGGGCCGCTACCGCCGCGCCATGCAGACGGCGCAGCCCGGCGCCGTGGTGCGCCTCGCCTTCATCAACGCCACCGGCCAGCTCATCGAGCTGCCCGCAGAGACCGAACCCCAGTGATGGAATCTTTGAACCCGATGCTGTCCCCCCTGCATGTCCCCGTGGACGTCGCCATCATCGGCGGCGGCCCCGCCGGCCTGATGGCCGCCGAGGTGCTGTCGCGCGCCGGCGTGCGCGTCGACCTGTTCGATGCCATGCCCTCGGTGGGCCGCAAGTTCCTGCTGGCCGGCAAAGGCGGCATGAACCTGACCCATGCCGAACCGCTGGACGCGTTCATCGGTCGCTATGGTGAACGCGTCGAAACGCTGCGCCCGATGCTCCAGGCCTTCGGCCCGCAGCAGGTGCGCGACTGGGCGGCCGGACTGGGCATAGCCACCTTTGTCGGCAGTTCGCAGCGCGTGTTTCCCACCGACATGAAGGCCGCGCCCCTGTTGCGCGCCTGGCTGCAACGCCTGCGCCACTCCGCACCCGAAGGCGCGCCTGTGCGGTTCCACATGCGGCACCGCTGGCTCGGGTGGGCTGAAGATGGGACATCGCTGCGTTTTCAGACGCCCGAGGGCGAACGGCAGGTGAGCGCGCGTGCCACCGTGCTGGCCCTGGGCGGCGCGAGCTGGGCACGGCTGGGGTCGGACGGCGCCTGGTGGCCGTGGTTGCAGGCCGCCGGGGTGGACCTGGCGCCGCTGCGGCCCTCCAACGGCGGCTTTGACGTGCAGGGAGGCTGGACGCCCTTGTTCAGCGAACGCTTCGCCGGTCAGCCCTTCAAATCGGTCTCGATCCGGTTCACCGACGATCGGGGCCACAGCTTCCAGAAGAAGGGCGAGTTCGTCGCCACCGCCACCGGCGTGGAAGGCAGCCTGGTCTACGCCGCCTCCAGCGGGCTGCGCGATCAGATCGCCCGAACCGGCAGCGCCACCTTTCACCTCAACCTGCTGCCCGACCGAAGCCCGGAAGACGTGTTCAAACAGGTGGCGCACCCCCGCGGGTCGCGCAGCCTCTCCAGCCACCTCAAGAGCCGGCTCGGGCTGGACGGCATCAAGATGGCCATCCTGCACGAGGTGTGCCCCAAGGCCACGATGAACGACCCGGTCGCGCTGGCCGCCGCGATCCAGGCCCTGCCGATCACGCTCGCCGCCACCCGGCCGATCGACGAGGCCATCAGCTCGGCGGGCGGTGTCCGCTTCGAAGCGCTGGACGAAGCGCTGATGGTGCAGCAGCGCCCCGGCCTGTTTTGCGCGGGTGAAATGCTGGACTGGGAGGCACCCACCGGCGGCTACCTGCTCACGGCGTGCCTGGCCAGCGGCGTGACGGCGGGGCAGGGCGTGGCGCGCTGGCTCAGGGCCACCTGATGCGGTGTCATCACGCCGTCAAGACCCGGGTCTAGAGTTCCACGGGTTCTTTTTGCCCCGTTCTGGAGATGTTTGCCCATGTTCGCGTCTGTTTTGCACCGCCGCCGCTTTTGCCACCAACTCGCCGCAGGCCTCGTCGCCTTGAGCGCGGGGGGTGCCCACGCCAATGGCTTTCCTGATCGGCCCATCAAGATCGTCGTGCCGTTCGCGCCTGGCGCTGGCACCGACGCCATGGGCCGCCTGATCGCCACGAAGCTGGCCGAGCTGCTGAAGGTCAGCGTCGTCGTGGACAACCGCGCGGGGGCGTCCGGTGCCCTGGGCGCCCAGGAGGTCGCCAAGGCCGCGCCCGACGGCCACACCCTGCTGCTCGCCGCAGCGCCTTTCACCACGGTGCCCGCCGCGCTGCCCGGAGCGGGTTACGACCCCATCGCCGGCTTCACCCCGGTGGGCATGTTTGCTCACGGTCCCCTGGTCTGGGCCGCCAGCAAAGACCTGCCCGCGAACACCCTGTCCGAGGTGGTGGCGCTGGCGCGCAGCCAGCCCGGGCGTCTGAACTACGGCTCGGCCGGCGTCGGCGGCATCAACCACCTGGTGCTCGAATCGCTCAAGGAGCACACCGGCACTTTCATCACGCACATTCCCTACCGTGGCATCGCGCCCGCCACCGTGGACACCTTGTCCGGGCAGATCCAGCTGCTCACCGGCACCATCCCCGCGCTCGCACCCTACATCCGGGACGGTCGACTCAAAGCCCTGGCCGTCACCAGCCCGGGCCGCAGCCCCGCGCTGCCGCAGGTGCCCGGCATGCAAGAGTCGGGGTTTGCCGATGTCAACGTGCTGAACTACTTTGCGCTGGTGGCCCCGAAAGGCACACCCGACGCCGTGGTGCAGCAGATCAATGCCGCGCTGGCCCAGGTGGTGACCATGCCCGATGTGAAAGAGCGTCTGGCCAAAGACGCGCTGGAACCCGCCACCGGCACGCCAGCGCAGCTCGCGTTGTTCCTGCAGAAAGACGTGGACGGCTGGAAGCGGGTGGTGGAGCGACAGAAGCTCAAGATCGACGCATTCTGATCGGGGCCGGCTGGCCCAGACAGCAAAAAGGCCGCTGATGCGGCCTTTTTGTGTTGTTGCGCGTGATGCGCTGAATAAGGTGACGAGCCTTGACCCCGGCACTGACTCCACAGTTAGGGCTGCTTGGTTCCCCACCTGACCCGGTTGGCCGCTTCACCATGCGGGAAGGCCCGTCGGGGTGAATTGTAGGCGATGGCGGCCACCTTTGCCGGACCGATCCCGGTGAGGGCGCCGCTTAGAATCACCGCCATGTCCTATGTCGTTCTGGCCCGCAAGTACCGCCCGCGCAATTTCACCGAAATGGTGGGGCAGTCGCACGTGGTTCAGGCCCTGACGAACGCGCTCACGACCCAGCGTCTTCACCACGCCTACCTGTTCACCGGCACGCGTGGCGTGGGCAAGACCACCGTCTCGCGCATCCTGGCCAAGTCGCTCAACTGCCTGGGCACCGACGGGCAGGGCGGTATCACCGCCGAGCCTTGCGGCGTGTGTCAAGCGTGTACCGACATCGACTCGGGCCGCTTCGTGGACTACACCGAACTCGACGCGGCATCGAACCGTGGCGTCGACGAGGTGCAGGCCCTGCTGGAGCAGGCGGTCTACAAGCCGGTGCAGGGCCGCTTCAAGGTCTTCATGATCGACGAGGTGCACATGCTCACCGGGCATGCGTTCAACGCGATGCTCAAGACGCTGGAAGAGCCGCCGGAGTACCTGAAGTTCGTGCTGGCCACGACCGACCCGCAGAAAGTGCCGGTGACGGTGCTCTCGCGTTGCCTGCAGTTCAATCTGCGCCCGATGGCGCCTGAGACCGTGCTGGAGCATCTGGGCGAGGTGCTGAAGGCCGAAAACGTGCCGGCCGAGACGCAGGCGCTGCGCCTGATCTCGCGCGCCGCGCGCGGCTCCATGCGCGACGCGCTCTCGCTGACCGACCAGGCCATCGCGTTTGGCGGTGGCCAGCTGCAGGAAGCGACCGTGCGCCAGATGCTGGGCGCGGTGGACCGTTCGTATGTGCTGCGGCTGATCGACGCGCTCGCTCGGGCCGATGGCGCCACGGTGGTGGACACGGTCGACAGCCTGCGCACCAACGGCCTCAACGCCGCTTCGACCCTGGAAGAAATGACCAGCCTGTTGCAGCGCATGGCTGTGCTGCAGGCGGTGCCCGAACGGCTGGCCCTGCAGGAGTCCGACGACCCCGACACGCCCGAGATCGTGCGCCTGGCGCATGCGCTGCCGGCCGACGAAACCCAGTTGCTGTACAGCCTGTGCCTGCACGGGCGCGGCGAGCTGGGCCTGGCACCCGACGAGTACGCCGCGCTCACCATGGTGTTGCTGCGGCTGCTGGCGTTCAAGCCGTCCGGCACGGCCACGGTGGCTGCGACGGAAAAAAAAACACTGAAAACGGCGGCTGAGGCGCCAGCGGCGGCTCAGCGAGCCTCACCTGCGCCGGTGGCGCCCCCACACGCGCCTGCGGAGGTTCAGCCTGCCCAGGCCATCGCGAGCCACGCGGCCGTGTCTGTGGCGCCACCCGCGACCCCGTCACCACCGGCCCCCCTCAACGTTCGACCCTTGACCGAGGCGCACGCTCAGCCAGCGGCCACGCCTCACGCTGCTCTCGATGACGACGATGGCCCTCCCTGGGTGGAAGACCCTGAAGAGGCGCCGACGGACGAGGGTGTGCAGACCACCCGCCGCGTGGTGGCGATCCCGGTGCGCGAGGCGGGCCTTTCACCCCGGCTGGACCAGCTGCGCGAACCCGGTGAAGCGGTGCGTCTGCCCGAACCGGTGACCAGTGCCGAAGGCGATGTCTGGTTCGACGCGGTGATGCAGCTCGTGCGCGCCGAGACGATCACGGCCCTGGTGCGCGAGCTGGGGTTGCAGTCGCAGCTGGTGGCCCGCGACACCGACCAGTGGGTGCTTCGCGTGGAGCGCGAGTCGCTCAACCAGGGCAACACCCGGGAACGCCTCGGCACGGCCTTGAAAACCCTGGGCCACGACATCCGCCTGGCGGTGGAGATCGGCCCGGTGAACGACTCCGCCGCGCTGCGCCTGGCGGCCGAAGCCGCGCGCCGTCAGCGCGAGGCCGAACAAATCATCCGGGACGACCCCTTCGTGCAGGCGATGATGCGCGACTTTGGCGGCAGAATCGTGCCCGGCACGCTCAAGGCCACCGCTGGTTGAGCGCTCACGACCCATTTTTCTCCAATCAAAACACAAGGAACACCATGTTCAACAAAGGACAACTCGCTGGTCTCATGAAGCAGGCGCAGGCCATGCAGGACAACCTGAAAAAAGCCCAGGACGAGCTGGCGTTCATCGAGGTCACCGGTGAATCTGGTGCGGGCCTGGTGAAGGTGCTGATGACCTGCAAACACGACGTCAAACGCGTCACCATCGACCCCAGCCTGCTGGCCGACGACAAGGACATGCTGGAAGATCTGGTCGCAGCGGCCTTCAATGCGGCCGTGCGCAAGGCCGAAGAAACGTCGAACGAGAAGATGGGCAAGCTCACGGCCGGCATGCCAGGCCTGCCGGGCGGCATGAAATTCCCGTTCTGACAGCCACCGCTCGGGCGCAGGACGGCGTTGCGGGCCCGATCAGGCGATCCTCATGGACCTGAAGTCCATCCGGTGACCTGATGCCCGCGCCTTGCCCTGCATTCGCAGGCTGCGTTGCTGGCACTGAAAGAAAAAATCCATGGCTGAAGCCCATTCCCTTGAACTGCTGGTGCAGGCGCTGCGGCGTCTGCCCGGGGTGGGTGTCAAGTCGGCCCAGCGCATGGCGTTTCATTTGCTGCAGCACGACCGCGAGGGTGCGCTGCACCTGGCGCAGGCGCTGCAGCATGCGTGTGCCGAAGTGAAGCACTGTGCGCTCTGCCACACCTTCACCGAAAACGACATCTGCCCCACCTGCCTGGACGCGCGGCGCGACCGCAGCCAGCTGTGTGTGCTGGAAACACCCGCGGATCAGGACGCCATGGAGCGCACCGGTGCCTACAAGGGCCTGTACTTCGTGCTCATGGGCAAGCTCAGTCCGCTCGATGGTGTGGGGCCGCGCGACATCGGCCTGCAAAAGCTGTTTGACCGCATCGACGCGCAGGTGGATGGGCAGAGCGAGGTGCGCGAAGTGATCCTGGCGACCAACTTCACCGCCGAGGGCGAAACCACGGCGCATGTGATTGCGCAGTCGCTCAAGGCGCGAGGCGTGAACGTGACCCGGCTGGCGCGAGGGGTGCCGGTGGGCAGCGAACTGGAATACGTTGATCTGGGCACCATTGCCCATGCTTTGGTGGACCGCCGCTGAGCGGCCACCATCCTGGAGAGCGCGACATGACATTCGCCGGATTGACCCTGGCCTACTGGACGGTGCCGGTGGCTGCGTTGCTGCCCATCGTGTGCGCGGGCCTGGCCAAATGGGGCATGTTTGCCAAACCACACCGGGAGGGTGGTTTCGACAACCACAACCCGCGCGCCTGGCTGGCACGGCAAGGTGACTGGCGTGCGCGCGCCAACGCGGCCCAAGCCAACAGCTTTGAAGCCCTGCCTTTTTACATCGGGGCCGTGATCATTGCGCACCAGCTCGGCGCGTTCCAGACCCGGCTGGATCTGATGGCGTTTCTCTACATCGTGCTGCGCCTGATGTACATCCTGTTCTACCTGGCCGACATGGCCACGCTGCGCAGCTTGGTCTGGGCGGTCGCACTGGCGGTGAACATCGCGATCCTGTTCATCTGATCGCGTCGCGCGTGCCCGCGCCGCGCTGACATTTGCTTGCAAACTTGTTCTCGGTGAAAACCCGCTCGGGAGTCGCCCCGATGCGCGCGTGCCTGTCCTCCCCTAGTCTCGGTGCTTCAATGAAGTCAGGGACAAGAGAGGATGTGGCATGTGGAGTCGCCGTGATTGCGCGCGCTGGTTGGCATCGGCTGCACTGGGTGCAGGGGTGCCTGCGGCGATGGGTCAAGTCAGACCCATTGCGCCGCCTGCGTTGCCGCGCGCGCCCATCGGACGTGTGCAGCTGGCGGTCGAAAAGAAGTCGGCGTTTTGCTACCTGCCATTGACCATCGCAGAGCGCCTCGGCTATTTCGCTGCGGAGGGGCTGGACGTTCAGGTGCGTGAGCTGAGCGAGCCGGGTCACGCGCTCCAGGCGCTGCTGTCGGGATCGGTCCAGGCCCTGTCTGGTCCTTATAGCCTCGCCATCAGGCTGCAGGCGCGCGGCCAGGCCTTTCCCTCGATCGTGCTGCAAGGGCGGGCCCCGCAACTGGTGCTGGGGGTCTCGCGCAAAACCATGGGCGCCTTCCGCGATGTCCGCGATCTGCGCGGCCGAAAGGTGGCCGTGACGGCCATGGGTTCGGCCAGCCAGCGCCTGACCCAGGTGCTGCTGGCCAACGCCAGGCTGGACAGCGATGCCGTGCAGTACGTGCCCATGAGCAGCCCTTCAGCGGCGGTGGCGGCCTTTCGGAGCGGTCAGATCGATGCAATCTGCTACACCGACCCGGTGATCACGCAACTGGAGCAGGACGGGGGGTTGCGGGTGGTGGCGGACACGCGCACGGTGCGCGGCAACGCCGAGGTGTTTGGCGGACCGATGCCGGCGGGTTGTCTGAGTGTGTCGGCCGAGTACCTGGCCGACAACCCATCCGAGTGCCAGGCGATGGTGAATGCGGTGGTGCATGCGCTGAAGTGGCTTCAGACGGCAGGGCCGTCGGACATCAACAAAACCGTGCCCGAGTCGTATTTTTCGGGTGACCGGGCGCTGTACCTCGCGGCGTTCAGCCGGGCGCGCGAAGCCTGGGCACCCGATGGCCTGATGCCAGAGAGCGGGCCGCAGAACGTGGCCCGTGTGCTGGAGCGGTTCGACGAAGGCGCTGCGCCCAAGAAGCTGGACCTGGCGCTGACCTACACCAACACCCTGGCTCAGAAGGCCAAAGCCCGGTTCCGGGCCTGAGGCCTTGCGGGCACCCCGACCGGCCTGAGAGGGCGTTCTTCAGTTCTTGCGCGCCTTGCGGCCGTTCTTGCCTTCGGCAGCGACCTTGACCCCGGCGCGCTTGCTTTTTGCCTGGCTTTGCCGAACGGGCTTTTCTCGTTGGGCTTGCTTGACGGGCTTGCCCGCGCGTTTTTCCGCCCGCGCCGTGGCCTTGCCCTCGCGTCCCTTCTTGCGTACGGAGACAGCGGCGCTCTTGCGCGATGGTGCCGAACCGCTGGCCAGCTTGACCGAGCGCGGCAGCATCAAGGTGATGCGCTGACCGGTCTTCAACCGCTCATTGACCGACATGCGGTTCCATCCGGCCGCGCTCGCGGCGCTCACCCCATAGCGCTGCGCCAGGCGCGCCAGGTTGTCACCTTTGCGGGCGCGCACGGTCGAGCGCTTGAGAATGATGTCGGGTGCCAGACTGAGTTGCGCGTTGTCGGCCACAAACTCGCTCACGTCGTTGTTGCGCTGTCCACTGCGAGGCACCAGCAGGCTGGAGCCGGCACGCACCTTCATGCGCGGCGGGATGTTGTTGACCTCGCGCAATTCCGACTCGCTCATGCCCACCCGGTCTGCCACCTCGGCCACGCTCATGGTGGTCGGTGCGACCCAGGCGGTCCAGCTCGCGAGCTGGCCCCGGTACCCCTTGAGCTTGTCCTCGAACACCTTGGCGTTGTCCCAGGGCAGCAGGATGTTGGGCGTGCCCGCGGCCATCACGAGGGGCTGCTTGATCGAGGGGTTGAGCGAGCGGAAGTCTTTTTCGCTGATGCCGGCCATGCCTGCGATCAGCGTCACGTCCATGTCGCGTTCCAGCGTCACGGTGTCGAAAAACGGGTGGTTGCCGATCAGGGGCAGCTGGGCGCTGAATGCTTCCGGGCGCGCGACGATGTTTTCCACCGCCTGCAGCTTGGGCACGTACATGCGCGTTTCCAGCGGCATGTTGATGTCGTTGTAGGTGGCTGGCAGGCCCGCTCGCTGATTGCGCGTGATGGCCTTGTTGACGTTGCCCTGGCCCCAGTTGTAGGCCGCGAGCGCGAGGTGCCAGTCGCCAAAGCGCGCGTGAAGCTGCTCCAGGTAGTCGAGTGCTGCGCGGGTGGAGGCCAGCACGTCGCGGCGGTCGTCGCGGAACACGTTCTGCTTCAGGTCGAACGACTGGCCGGTGGCGGGCATGAACTGCCACATGCCGGCCGCACGTGCGCTGGACACGGCCTGCGGGTTGAAGGCGCTTTCGATGAAGGGCAGCAGCGCCAGCTCCATCGGCAGATTGCGGCGCTCGATCTCTTCGACGATGTGAAACAGGTAGCGGCTGGAGCGCTCGGTCATGCGCTGGATGTAGTCCGGCCGGCTGGCGTACCACTGCTCGCGGTCGCGCACCATGTCGTTGTCCAGATCGGACATGGCCAGGCCCCGGCGGATGCGGTCCCAGATGTCGGTCGGCGCGGACAGCATCACGACCGGCGGCGGCGTGGCCGATGCCAGCGCGATGTCGCTCAGCGGGGCGTGAGCGGGCAGGTCCGCGCTCGGCGCCCGCACCGAGGGAGCGGGGGGCGGTGACGCCGGGCGGGCGGTGGTCACCGGCGCCGTCGGGTGTGGTGGCGGCGCGCTGGCGCAGGCACCCAGCAGCAGGGCCAGGCCAAGCACGGCCAGCTTGAGTCTCTGGCGGGGAGGCACGATGCCGTCCGTGCGGGGTGTGAAAGAGGTCATGGGACTCACTGGTAGGTGTTTTTCCAGGCGCGCAGCGCGGTGAACACGCCCAACGGACCAGGGGATGAATGGGGATCGTGCGCGCGGGCGGACTGCTCGACGGCTGGCACATGGGCGCGCAAGAAAGGGTTGATCTGCTTTTCCAGTTCGATGGAGCTGGGGAGCGTGGGAAGGTTCCGCTCGCGCAACCGTTGGCAGCGCTCCGCGTAGGCGCTCAACTCCGCGTTGCCCGGCTCCACCGCGCGGGCAAAGCGCAGGTTGGACAGCGTGTATTCGTGTGTGCAGCAGACGCGGGTGGTGCCGGGCAGGGCAGCAAGCCGGCTCAATGAATCCAGCATCTGGGCCGGCGTGCCTTCGAAGAGGCGGCCACAGCCCGCAGAGAACAGGGTGTCGCCACAGAACAGCAGGGGCGCACCGTCCACCTCGGCGCAAAAGTAGGCGATGTGGCCCGATGTGTGACCGGGCACCTCGATCACCTCGAAGTTCAGGCCCAGCGCCTTCACCACCTCACCGGCACCCACGCGTTCAAGCGGTTCGGGCATGGGTTCATGGGCCGGTCCGATCACGCGAGCGCCCGTGGCGTCGCGCAAGGCAGCCACGCCGCCCACATGGTCGGCATGGTGGTGGGTGATGAGGATGGTGTCGAGCGTGAGCCGGTGCTGGGCCAGCCAGGCCATCACGCCGCTGGCCTCACCCGGATCGACCACCAAGGCACGTTGACCGTCGTGCAAGACCCAGATGTAGTTGTCGCTGAAGGCCGGGACAGGAAACAAGGTCATGGCGCGGAACCCGGGGAGCGGGCGTGTAGAGTATCTGGACCGGGGCCGAGGGCGGCGACCTCTGCCAGACCGACGTTGCAACACCCCACATGAACCCTCCGATTATAAGTTTGACCGACTGGTTTCAGACCGCTCCAGGTGGGTATCTTCTGGCCTGGGAACAGGCTCAGTTTGATCTCGCGGTGGCCAACCTGTTTGGGTACAACGCCTTGCAGCTGGGGCTGTCCGAACTGCACACGCTGGAGGCCAACCGCATGCCCCACCGCTGGCTGGCGCTGCCCGAGGAGTTCATGGGCGATACGGCGCTCGGGGCGAGCGGCGATGAAGACCCGCTCTCCCCATCGAACGGATCGCCGCGTGTGGCCCTGGTCACCAACGCCGCCGCGCTGCCCTTCCCGGAAGCCAGCATCGACCTGGTCGTGCTGCCCCACACGCTGGAGTTGAGTGCCGACCCCCACCATGTGTTGCGCGAGGTGGAGCGGGTGCTCGTGCCCGAAGGCCGGGTGGTGATTTCCGGGTTCAATCCCAACAGCCTCTGGGGCCTGCGACAAAGCCGTGGCCGGCTGGCCGACCGCATGGGCCTCTCGGCATGGGGCGTGTCCCGTCTGTACCTGCCGGAAGCCGGTGACTTCATCGGGCCGGGGCGTTTGCGCGACTGGCTGCGGCTGCTGAGTTTTGAAGTAGAGTCGGAGCGCTTCGGCTGCTACAGGCCAGCGGTTCGCAGCGACAAGTGGCTGCAGCGCATGGCCTGGATGGACCGTGCCGGCCCCCGCTGGTGGCCCATCTTTGGCGCCGTCTATTTTGTGGTGGCGGTCAAGCGGGTGCGCGGCGTGCGCCTGCTCGGGCCGGCCTGGCGCCCGCGCCGCACGGTGATGGCGGCGCCGGCGTCGGTCGCCAACCGCCACTGACTTTTTTTCCTCCTGGAGACCCTCTTTTGAACCATGTGGTGATGTACACCGACGGCGCCTGCAAAGGCAATCCTGGCCCGGGCGGCTGGGGCGTGTTCCTCAAGGCCGGCGGGCATGAAAAGGAACTCTGGGGCGGTGAGCGAGAAACCACCAACAACCGCATGGAGCTGACCGCCGTGATCGAGGGTCTGGCCGCGCTCAAGCGGCCATGCAAGGTGTCGGTGTACCTCGACAGCCAGTACGTGCGCAAGGGCATCACCGAGTGGATCCACGGCTGGAAGACCAAGGGCTGGAAGACCGCGGCCAAGGAGCCCGTGAAGAACGCCGACCTGTGGCAAAAGCTCGACGCGCTGGCGCACGACGGCGTGCACCACATCGAGTGGCATTGGGTCAAGGGCCACGCCGGTGACCCCGGCAACGAGCGCGCCGACGCGCTGGCCAACCGGGGCGTGCCCGGCTGACGGACCGGCCCGCGTGACGCGGGCATCAAGCGGGTATTGAACTTGTGGGCGTGCCTGTGGCTCAAGCACTGCTACATTGCTTTTTGTCACTTTTCCGGGGTCTGCCGCTGGTGAACCCCTCCGCGTTTCATCTCCAGGTTCTTGCACATGGCAAACAAGAAGTTCTACGTCTGGGTCGCTGTCGGTGGTTTGGCGCTGGCGTCGACCGGCGCGTGGTGGTTCCAGAACAAAGCGCCCACCCGATCCGCGACCGGCGCGGCCGCTGGCTCGCCTGGTGCAGCCCCGGCCGGGGGCGCGGTCGCCGGACCGGGCCATCCGGCCGGTGGTGCGCCAGGAGGGGGGCAGGGCGGAGCCGGTGGTGGCGGCATGCCCGGGGTCGAGGTGGTGAAGGTGGGCACCATGCGCCTGCAGGACGATGCGGAGGCGGTGGGCACATTGCGCTCCCGCCAGAGCGTGACGCTGCGGCCCGAGGTGAGCGGACGGGTGGCAAAGGTCGCGTTCGCCGATGGTGCCAGGGTGCGCAAAGGCCAGCTGCTGGTGCAGTTCGACGACACCCTTCAGCGCGCCGAACTCAGCCAGGCGCAGGCGCAGCTCTCCATCGCCCGCGCCAACCTCAAACGCAACCAGGAACTCGTTGCCGAGAACTTCGTGGCCCGGCGCGTGCTCGATGAAAGCCAGGCCAGTCTGCAGGTCGCAGAAGCGCAGGTGGCCCTCGCCCAGGCCCGGCTCGCGCGCATGCGCATCACGGCACCGTTTGACGGCACTCTCGGGCTTCGCAGCGTGAACCTGGGCGACTACGTGAAAGACGGGGCCGATCTGGTGAACCTGGAAGACACGTCCGCGCTCACGGTTGACTTCAGGTTGCCCGAGCGTTACCAGACCCGCATCGCCGCGGGCCAGGTGGTGCAGGTGCGGCTCGATGCCCTGCCGGGCCAGAATTTCAGCGCGCGCGTGCAGGCGGTGGATCCATTGCTCGATGCCAACGGGCGCTCGGTGTCGGTTCGCGCGACGCTGCCGCCGTCGCCGAAGGGTGAGCTGCGCCCCGGCATGTTCGCCCGGGTGACCACGATCTTCTCGGTCAATGACGCGGCGCTGGTGGTGCCTGAAGAGGCCATCGTGCCGCAGGCGGGCAAGCAGTTCGTGTTCCGTCTGGAGGACGAAGGCGAGGGCGACGCGAAGAAGCGTGTGTCGCGCCGCACCGAGGTTCAGCTCGGCGTTCGGCGCGGCCCGCAGGTGCAGGTGATGTCCGGCCTGTCGGTCGGTGATACGGTGGTGGTGGCCGGTCAGCAGCGCCTTCAGAAAGACGGCACGCCGGTCCGCGTGGTGGACATGAGCCGCCCCGGCGGCGGCCAGCCCGGTGGCGCCAAGCCGGGGGCCTCCCCGCAGCCCGGCGCGCCCGCCGCGGTTGAAACGCCTGGTGCCGCGCCCGCTGCGAAGAGCGCTGGCTGATTGTCAGGAGACCTTCCATGCAACTGCCCGAAATCTCCATCCGCCGCCCGGTGTTTGCGTCGGTGCTGTCCATGCTCATCCTGCTGGTGGGTGCGGTGGCCTTCAACGCGCTCACGGTGCGCGAGTACCCCAAGATCGACGAGCCCACGGTCTCGGTGCAGACGCGTTTTGTGGGCGCGTCCAGCGAGGTGATGGAGTCCCAGATCACCAAGACGCTGGAAGATTCGCTGGCGGGCATCGAAGGTGTGGACCTGATCACCTCCACCAGCCGGCAGGAGCAGAGCAACATCACGGTGCGCTTCAAGCTGGAGCGCGATCCCGACTCGGCCGCGGCCGACGTGCGCGACAAGGTCAGCCGTGTGCGACAGCGCCTGCCCCAGGGCATCGATGAGCCGGTGATCGCCAAGGTCGAGGCCGATGCCTTTCCGGTGATCTGGCTGGCGCTCAGTTCCGACACCCACAGCGCCCTGCAGCTGTCCGATTTCGCCAACCGGCTGGCCAAGCCGGTGCTGCAGACCGCGCCCGGCGCGGCCGACGTGCGGGTGTACGGCGAGCGCAAGTACTCGATGCGCATCTGGATCGACCCCGACCGCCTGGCCGCTTACCGGCTCACGGTGCAGGACGTGGAAGACGCCTTGCGCCGCTCCAACCTTGAGGTGCCCGCCGGTCGCATCGAGAGCTCGCTGCGCGAATTCAACGTGACGGCGGCGACCGATCTGCAGACGCCCGACCAGTTCCGCGAGGTCACGCTGCGCACCGTCAACGGCCAGTCGATCCGGCTGGGCGATGTGGCGCGGGTGGTGCAGGGCCCGCAGGACGAACGCACCTCGGTGCGGCTCAACGGCCGCGATTCGGTGTCGCTGGGCGTGATCCGCCAGGCCACGGCCAACCCGCTGGAACTCTCGGCCGGTGTGCGCCAGTTGCTGGAGAAGGTCAAGACCGACCTGCCGCCGGGCGTGACGGTGGACATCGCCAACGACAACTCGGTGTTCATCGACCGCTCGATCAAGGCCGTGTACACGACCATCGCCGAAGCGGTGGTGCTGGTGGCACTGGTGATCTTCGTGTTTCTGCGCACGCTGCGCGCGTCCATCATCCCGCTGGTGACCATTCCGGTCAGCCTGATCGGCGCTTTCGCGCTCATGGGGCTCTTCGGTTTCTCGATCAACACGCTCACCCTGCTGGCCCTGGTGCTCGCCATCGGCCTGGTGGTGGACGACTCCATCGTGGTGCTGGAGAACATCTACCGCCACATCGAGGAGGGCATGAAACCGTTCGATGCGGCGATCAAAGGCGCCCGGGAAATCGGGTTTGCGGTGGTGGCCATGACCTTGACGCTCGCGGCCGTGTACGCCCCGCTGGCGTTCACGCCGGGGCGCACCGGGCGGCTGTTCGCCGAGTTTGCGCTGGCGCTGGCCGGCGCGGTGGTGGTGTCGGGCTTTGTCGCGCTCACGCTGTCACCCATGCTGTCGTCGCGGCTGCTGCGTCACAACCCGAATCCGGGACGGTTTGACGGGTTCATGGAGCGTGTCCTGGTCGGCATTACCAATGGCTACAGCCGGGTCCTGTCGCTGGCGCTGGGCGCGCGCTGGGCGGTGGTGGCCGTGATGGTGGCGAGTGCGGTGGGCAGCTGGTTGCTGCTGCAGTCCACCAAGCAGGAACTGTCGCCGCTGGAGGACCGTGGCGTGATCCTCGCCAACATCAACGGCCCGGACGGTGCCACATTGGCCTACACCCGGCGTTACGCCGAGGCCATCGAGCGCATCGGCCAGGACTACCCCGAGTTCGACCGCATCTTTTCCAACATCGGCAACCCCACCGTGGCCCAGGGCAGCGTGTTCCTGCGCGCCACCCCGTGGGAAGAGCGCAGCCGCACGACGCAGGAGATCGCCCGCGAGCTCGCGCCGCGTTTCGCCAGCCTGCCTGGCATCAGCGCGATCCCGATCACACCCCCATCGCTCGGCCAGGGCTTTCGAGAGCGCCCGATCAACTACGTGATCGTCACGTCCGACAGCTACCAGAACCTCTCGCGCGTGGTGCGTCAGTTCCAGGACGAACTCGCCAAGCACGCCGGCTTCTTGCAGGTGGACACCGACCTGCGCCTGAACAAACCCGAAATCCGCATGGACGTGGACCGCGAGCGGGCCGCCGACATGGGCGTGAACGTGGATGTGATCGCGCGCACGGTCGAGACCATGCTGGGTGGCCGGGTCGTGACGCGCTACAAGCGCGACGGCGAGCAATACGACGTGGTGGTCCAGACCGTCTCGGGCGACCGCAGTGCGCCCGAAGACATCGATGGTCTGTTCGTGCGCGGCCGGGGCGAGGCCATGATCCCGCTGGCCTCGCTGGTGACCCTGCGCGAGGTCGTGGTGCCGCGCGAGCTGAACCACTTCGGCCAGCGCCGCAGCGCGTCCATCACGGCCAACCTCTCACCCGAGCTGGCCCTGGGCGACGCGCTCAAGGTCATGGACGGCATTGCCACCGAGATCATGCCCGCGGGTTACACCACCGACCTCAACGGCCAGAGCCGTGAGTTCAAGAATTCGTCGGGGTCGCTGGCCATAGTGTTCGCGCTCTCGCTGCTGTTCATCTACCTGGTGCTGGCGGCGCAGTTCGAGAGTTTTGTCGATCCGCTGATCATCATGCTCAGCGTGCCGCTGTCGATGCTCGGCGCGCTGCTGGCGCTCAAGTTCAGTGGCGGCACGCTCAACGTGTTCAGTCAGATCGGCTTGATCACCCTGGTGGGCTTGATCACCAAACACGGCATCCTGATCGTCGAGTTTTCCAACCAGCTTCGTGAGCAGGGCCTGGACAAGCTGGAAGCGGTCAAGCAGGCGGCCGCGCTGCGCCTGCGCCCGATCATGATGACCACCGGTGCCATGGTGCTGGGCGCCATGCCATTGGCCCTCGCCACCGGCGCGGGTGCCGAGAGCCGGCAGCAGATCGGCTGGGTGATCGTCGGCGGCATGAGCCTGGGCACGCTGCTCACGGTCTTCGTGGTGCCGACGATGTACATGCTGCTGGCGCGTGACCGGCATGGCTCGCGGGTGCTGCCGGCCGATGGTCCCGCCGCTACCGGGCACACTGCACCGCATGAGGTGCTGGTCGCGAAGTGAGGTGATGTGTCGGGTGTGCCACAACGGTACACCTGGCACCGCAGGTTGACCGGCCCAGGTGAGGACGGCAGGATTGCTGCGATCTTCCTGTCGGCCGTTCAAACCATGACTCCACCCCCAGACCAGTTCGTTCAAGTCGGCCGCATCCGCACCCGTTTCTGGCAGATGGGGACGCAGGGAAGCGCTGTGCTGCTGCTCCACGGCATCGCCTGTTCGGTGCTGGAGTGGCAGCGCAACATCGAAGCGCTGGCGGCCCACCACCGGGTGTTCGCGGTCGATCTGCTCGGATCGGGGTTGACGGACAAGCCGGCGGACGAGACCTACAACATCCCGCGCCTGGCGCGTTTTGCGCTGGATTTTTTGACCTCCGTGGGCGTTGAGCACGCGCACCTGGCGGGCAATTCGCTCGGTGGCCGTCTCGCCCTGGAGTGCGCCAGGGAGGCGCCCGAGCGCGTGAGGTCGATGTTGCTGGTGGACCCGGCGGGCATGGCCGAGCGGCCCACCTTGCTGGAGTTCCGCCTGGCCTCCGTGCCGCTGCTGGGCGAACTCGCCACGCTGCCCAACCTGAGGGGCACACGCATGCTGTGGCGCAAGGCCTTTGCCGACCCGGACGCGTTTGTGACCGATGAACTCGTGGCGTCCAAATGCCGGCTCGCGCGCCTGCCCGGCGCACAGGCGGCTTTTCTGAAGACCCTGCGCAGCTTCGTGAACCTGCGCGGGTTTGACGCACCGCAGGTGCAGGCTTTGCAAGCCGCTTTGCCCGATTTGCTCGTGCCCACGTTCGTGGTCTGGGGCCGGGACGACCGCTTCGTGCCTGCGGCGCACGCCGACGTGTTGCGAGAACATCTGCCGGATGTGTCGGTGCAGGTGTGGGACCGGTGCGGGCATGCGCCCATGGTGGAATGCGCGGAACGCTTCAATGCCGAAGCGCTGGCGTTCTGGCGCGGCGTGGACGCGCGCGCGGCAACGTGATCAGATCACGCCGTCGAACATCATCACGTCCACCTCGTCGCCCACGGCCACGTTGTCCTGGGCGTGGTGCAGCACGATCAGGCCGTTGGCTTGCACCATGGAACTCAACACGCCGGACCCCTGGTTACCGGTGGTGCGCACGCTCAATTGACCATCGGCGCCGCGGGCGACCGTGCCGCGCTGGTACTCGGTTCGGCCGGGTTTCTTGCGCAGGGCCTCGGCGCTGTGGGCCTTGAGCAGCACCGGTTCGGTGACCGCACTGCCCATCAAACGCTGCAGGGCAGGGCGCACAAAAGCCAGGAAGGTCACCATCACCGCAACCGGGTTGCCGGGCAAACCGAAGAGCACGGCGCTCTTGCCACTCTCCGTGATCTTGCCCACCGCCATCGGACGCCCTGGCCGCATGGCGATGCGCCAGAACGCCACGTCGCCCAGCTGTTTCATCATGGCCTTGGTGTGATCGGCTTCGCCCATGCTGACGCCGCCGCTGGTGATGATGGCGTCGGCCCCGCGCGCGGCCTCGCGGAAGGCGGCTTCCAGCGCAGCGGGCTCGTCTTTCACCACGCCCATGTCGATCACCTCCACCCCCAGGCGGGTGAGCAGGCCAAAGACGGTGTAGCGGTTGCTGTCGTACACCGCGCCTTCGCGCAGCGGTTCGCCCAGGCTGAGGATTTCGTCGCCGGTGGAGAAGTAGGCCACTTTGATCCGGCGGAACACGGGCACCTGGGCCAGGCCCAGGCTGGCGATCAGGCCGAGCGCGGCGGGGCCGAGCGTCTGGCCCTGGCGCAGGGCGGGCTGGCCGGCCATGAGGTCTTCGCCGAGGAAGCGGCGGTTGTCGCCGCGTTGCAGCACGTCGGCCGGGATGTGGACCTGATCGCCGTCGACCTTCACCAGTTCGAGCGGCACCACCGTGTCCATGCCCGTGGGCATGATGGCGCCGGTCATGATCTTCACGCAGGCACCAACACCCGCCACGCCCGTCCAGGCCTTGCCGGCGAACGCCGTGCCTTCGGCCAGGCGCAGCGTGAGCGACTGGCCTTTGACGAGCTGGCTGCCGTCAAAGGCAAAGCCGTCCATGGCCGAGTTGTCGTGCGGCGGCACGCTGATCGGCGAGACCACGTCCTGCGCGAGCACGCGGCCGAGCGCGGCGAACACGCCCACCCGCTCGGTGTCGGTCACGGGATCCACCAGCTTCGCGAGGAACTGGTTGACGCTGGCGGCCGCCAGCGCCTTGGGGTCGTAGCCCTGCAGGGCGGCGGCGATCTGTTCGATCGTGGACATGGGACAGCGTTGGAAGTGGCGGGAACTCAGGCGCCTTCGAGCGACTGCAGTTCGGCCAGGGTGTTGGCGTTGAAGAAAGCCCGGGGGTGATCGCCGGGCTGGTCGAAGGGCACGACCACGGTCTTGTGCTGATCGGTCCAGCGGTCGATCTTGCGGCCCCCGGCTTGCGTGAAGGCCACCAGGCTCTCCAGCAGGCCCACCCGCAGCAGACAGAACACGGGCTGGGTGCGCAGCTGGCCGTCCTCTTCGCGGGCGGCGGCCATGGCGATCTCGGTGGACGGGTCGTCGAACGCGGCGGCCAGGCGCCGGGCCAGGTCCATCGGGAACAGCGGTGTGTCGCAAGGCGCGGTGAGCAGGTAGGGCGTTTCGCAACGCTCCATGCCGGTGAGAAAGCCCGCCAGCGGACCGGCGTAGTCGGACAGCGTGTCGGGCCAGACCGGGTGGCCAAAGGCCTCGTACGCCGAGAGGTTGCGGTTGGCGTTCACCATCAGCTCACCGATCAGGCCGCCTTCCTGCATCTGCAGGCGCAACAGGGCGTGCAGCGCCAGCGGCGTGCCATTGAAGTTCTGCAGGCCTTTGTCGACCCCGCCCATGCGCGAGCCACGGCCGCCGGCGAGCACGAGGGCGGTGATTTCAGAAGCTTGGATCAAGGGAGACCTCGCAAAGTAGATACATGTGTCAGCGGGTGGCTCAATGAAAGTCTCCGGAGCGATGTGACAGAAATCCAGGATGCGGTGGAACCGGCTTTGCCGGGCCGCTTGCATCGCCCCCTGGGGGGTGACGCCGCAGGGGGGCGTCATCTACCCCCCGATGTAGCTCATCTCCACCCGCCGCCCACCCGTGGAGGCGTCCGGGGGCATGGAGGCGCGCAACTCGGAGTAGCGGTCGTCGCGGCCCTGCCAGATGGCGGCGATGGCGCTGCCCAGGTCGGCGTCGCTGGTGCCGTTGCGCAGCAGGTGGCGCAGGTCGTGGCCCTGGCTGGCGAACAGGCAGAGGTAGAGCTTGCCTTCGGTGGAGAGCCGGGCGCGGTTGCAGTCGCGGCAGAAGGCCTGCGTGACGCTGCTGATGACGCCGATTTCGCCCGAGCCATCGGCGTAGCCCCAGCGCTCGGCGGTCTCGCCGGGCGAGGAAGGATCGAGCTGCACCAGCGGCAGCTCGGCGTGGATCTTCGCGACCACCTCGGCGCTGGGCATCACCTCGTCCATGCGCCAGCCGTTGGTGGCGCCGACGTCCATGTACTCAATGAAGCGCAGCACGATGCCCGTGCCTTTGAAGTGGCGCGCCATCGGCAGGATTTCATGCTCGTTGGTGCCGCGCTTGACCACCATGTTGATCTTGATCGGACCCAGACCCGCCGCCCGGGCGGCCTCGATGCCGTTCAGCACGTCGGCCACCGGAAAGTCCACGTCGTTCATGGCGCGGAACACCGCGTCGTCGAGACCGTCGAGGCTCACGGTCACGCGCTGCAGCCCGGCCGCCTTGAGTGCCGTGGCCTTGCGTTCCAGCAGCGAGCCATTGGTGGTGAGCGTGATGTCCAGCGGCCGGCCTTCGGTGGTGCGCAAGGCGGCCAGCTGTTCGATCAGGATTTCCAGGTTCTTGCGCAGCAACGGCTCGCCACCGGTGAGGCGGATCTTCTGCACGCCGTGGTCCACAAACCGGCTCGCCAGGCGGGTGATCTCTTCGAAAGAGAGCAGGGCGCTGTGGGGCAGGTAGGGGTAGTCCTTGTCGAAGATCGACTTGGGCATGCAGTAGCTGCAGCGGAAGTTGCAGCGGTCGGTGACGCTGATGCGCAGGTCACGCAAGGGCCGGCCCAGCGCGTCGCCCAGCAGGCCGGTGGCTGCAATGGGCATCGAGGGAATGCGGGCCACCAGCGAAGCGATGCGCTGGTCAACAAGGGGAATCACGCGATCGGACATACCCGCATTATGGTGGACGCTGCACATCCGCTGGGCCGGTGAGCCTTGTCCGCACAAGGCTTTCGGCGGGGTGCTGCCATGGGTTCAGGTCGCACCCACGGGGGTGTAGGCGTTGGCGTTGTCGGTCAGCCAGCGGGCCGAGAGTTCGCTGTGCTGCTGGCGGGGGTGAAAGTCGGGGCGGAAGTAAGCGAGCCAGGGCTTGACGCTCTGGCGCAGCAGGCCTTCTCGCCCCAGCAGATGCCGTGTGCCGCTGACCCAGGTGGACCAGCGCCAAAGCGTGCCGTCGCGCCTCAGGTTGTGTGCGGTCTGGCGCAGCGTGTCAGACAGGAAGATCACCGTCACGCGCCGCATCCACTTGACCCGCCAGCCGTGGCTGCCGCCCAGCGCCTGGTACAGATCGAAGGCGGTATTTTTGTGCTCGGCCTCTTCGGCGCTGTGCCAGAGCCACAGGGTTTTCAGGCGCGGCTCGCAGCCGTCGAGCCGGTGCGGATGCGAGAGCATCCATTCGGCGAAAAGGGCCGTGAAGTGTTCGTTGGCGGCGGTGATGGCCAGACCGTGACGCGGATCGCTGCCTTCCATGAGCTGCAGGCGTTTCCGCGCACGCGGCTCCCAGGCGTTGTCCAGACCGTGCCTCTCCAGCTGTGCGTTGAACATGGCGTGGATGCGGCGGTGGGTGGCCTCCTGGCCAATGAAGCCTTGCACCTCTTCGCGGTACCGCGCCTGCTGCTCGGGCGGGAGGGCCTTCAGGCCGTTGCGCACCGAGTCGATGAAAAACTGCTCGCCCACGGGAAAGCTCATCGACAGCGCATTGAACCAGGCGGTCAGAAACGCGTCGCCGTTGCACCAGTGCCGGGGCACGGGCGTGTCCAGATCGATCAGCAGGCGTCGGACGACGAGTTCGGTCATGGCATGCGTGGGTCGGTGTTCACGGTTTCATGGTACGCCGCTTGAATAGGACCGTACACCGGTTGGCATTGAATCGCTGTCGCATCCAGCGCATGGCTGGAGTCCGCTGTTTGGGATCGCTCAATGAAAAGCCCCGCAGGCAAAGCCTGCGGGGCTTGGATGTCAGAGGCTCAAATGGCGATCAGTTCAGCATCACCTCGACGCGGCGCGCGAGGTGGGCCGGCCCATCGGCTTGCGCCTGCTCGGGCTTCTTGAGTTCGATCTTGTCGTCGGCCACGCCAGCGCCCTTGAGCAGGGCAGCCACGGCCATGGCGCGTTGCTTGGCCAGTTCGGCGTTTTTGGCGGGATCGCCGGCGGCGTCATGGAAACCGCTGATCACCACCTTCTTGCCCATGGCGACGCCTGCAACCACCTGCTCCAGCGCCTTGCCGCCCCCTTCGGCCACGTCCGCCTTGCCGCTGGCAAAGAAGAACTTGACCACGCCACCTTCCACCACCACAGAAGCGCCATCGGCCGCAGGCGCTGCCGCCGCAGGGGCCGGCGTTGCCGTGGCAGAGGCACTCGCAGCGGGCGCTGCAGCAGCCGTCACCGCAGCAGGCGCGTGCGGCGCCACCGCAGGGCCTGAGCCAGCGGCCACGGGCAGCAGTGGCACGATCAGCAAGGCGACGATGTTGATGATCTTGATCAGCGGGTTCACGGCCGGGCCGGCGGTGTCCTTGTAGGGGTCGCCCACGGTGTCACCGGTGACCGCAGCCTTGTGCGCATCGCTGCCCTTGCCACCATGGTGGCCGTCTTCGATGTACTTCTTGGCGTTGTCCCAGGCGCCGCCACCGGTGCACATGGAGATGGCGACGAACAGGCCGGTCACGATGGTGCCCATGAGCAGGCCGCCGAGCGCCTTGGGGCCGAGCAGCAGGCCGACCAGGATCGGCACCACCACCGGCAGCAGCGAGGGGATCACCATCTCCTTGATGGCGGCCGTGGTCAGCATGTCCACCGCGCGGCCGTATTCGGGCTTGGCCGTGCCTTCCATGATGCCTTTGATCTCCTTGAACTGGCGGCGCACCTCCACCACCACGGCGCCCGCAGCGCGGCCCACCGCCTCCATCGCCATGGCGCCGAACAGGTAGGGGATCATGCCGCCAATGAACAGGCCCACGATCACCATCGGGTCGGAGAGGTCGAAGCTGATCTGGTGGCCGTAGGACTCCAGCTTGTGGGTGTAGTCGGCGAACAGCACCAGCGCGGCGAGACCGGCCGAACCGATGGCGTAGCCCTTGGTCACCGCCTTGGTGGTGTTGCCCACCGCGTCGAGCGGGTCGGTCACGTCGCGCACGCTCTTGGGCAGCTCGGCCATTTCGGCGATGCCACCCGCGTTGTCGGTGATGGGACCGTAGGCGTCCAGCGCGACCACGATGCCGGCCATGCTGAGCATGGACGTGGCGGCCACGGCGATGCCGAACAGGCCGGCCAGCCAATAGGCCGCGATGATGGCGACGCAAACGAACAGCACCGGCCAGGCGGTGGAACGCATGGACACGCCCAGGCCCGCGATGATGTTGGTGCCGTGGCCGGTGGTGGAGGCTTGTGCGATGTGCCGCACCGGCGAGTACTGGGTGCCGGTGTAGAACTCGGTGATCCAGACCAGCGCGGCCGTGAGCACCAGGCCCACCGCGCAGGCGCCGAACAGCTTCATCTGGCTGCCAGTGGCGCTGATCGCGTTGTCCGGCATGATCCAGAGGGTCACGAAATAAAAGGCGATGAGCGACAGCACACCGGCCACCGCCAGGCCCTTGTAAAGCGCGGGCATCACGTTCTTCATGCCCGGGCTGGCCTTGACGAAAAAGCAGCCGATGATGGACGCGATGATCGACACGCCGCCCAGCACCAGCGGGTACAGCACCGCCTGCATGGGCGCCGCGGCGACCATCAGGGCGCCGAGCACCATGGTGGCGATCAGCGTGACCGCGTAGGTCTCGAACAGGTCGGCCGCCATGCCGGCGCAGTCGCCCACGTTGTCGCCCACGTTGTCGGCGATCACGGCCGGGTTGCGCGGGTCGTCTTCCGGAATGCCGGCCTCGACCTTGCCCACCAGGTCGGCGCCGACGTCAGCGCCCTTGGTGAAGATGCCGCCACCCAGGCGCGCGAAGATCGAGATCAGCGAAGAGCCGAAGGCAAAACCGATCAGGGGGTTGAGCAACTTGGCGAGGTCTTCGACGGGCGTCAGGTTGCCGTTGCCGACCAGAAACCAGAAGAACCCGGCCACGCCCAGCAGGCCCAGACCCACCACCAGCATGCCGGTGATGGCGCCGCCGCGGAAGGCCACATCGAGTGCCGGGCCAATGCCCCTGGTGGCGGCCTGCGCGGTGCGAACGTTGGCGCGCACCGAGATGTTCATGCCGATGAAGCCACATGCGCCCGAGAGCACCGCGCCCAGCACGAAGCCGATGGCAGTGGTGGCGCCGAGGAAGAATCCGATGAGGATGGTGATGACCACGCCCACGATCGCGATGGTCTTGTATTGCCGGGCCAGGTAGGCTGCCGCGCCGGTTTGAATGGCCTCGGCAATTTCCTGCATGCGGGCATTGCCCGCGTCCTGAGAAAGAATCCAGCTGCGTGACCAGAAACCGTACGCCACGGCCACGAGCCCACAGACCAACACGAATATCAGCGCTGATTGACCAACCATTGAATCGCTCCTCGTTGTTTCGACTTGGAAGGGGCAACGCCTCCGGGGTGCCCCCGCTGCGTTGCTTCCTCGCTGCCGGTTGCGCTGCGTTGCACAGCGTTGAAACAGGGCGATTGGCCAACATGGCGAATTTAGCGGCAATTCATGGTGCGCATGTGAAAGCGGGCCGGTAAGTCAGCTTCGAATCAGTAAAATCAGGGTAAATCCTAGGCGTGCCGGTCGCATGAGACACGCCAGATGCCTCTCCAGAAGGCAGCAGGCCTGCACCGGCTGCTTCAGTTTTCAACCAACCTCCCTCAAACAACATGTCCCTCGACAACGTCACCGCTGGCAAAAACGTGCCCGAATCCTTCAACGTGATCATCGAAATCCCGATGAACGCCGATCCGATCAAGTACGAAGTGGACAAGGAAACCGGTGCGATCTTCGTGGACCGCTTCATGAGCACCGCCATGCACTACCCGACGAACTACGGTTATGTGCCCAAGACGCTGTCGGGTGACGGTGATCCGGTGGACGTGCTGGTGATCACGCCCGTGCCGCTGATTCCCGGCGTGGTGGTGCCCTGCCGCGCGATCGGCATCCTCAAGATGCAGGACGAAGCCGGTGAAGACGGCAAAGTGCTGGCGGTGCCGATCGACAAGATCCTGTCGATCTACACCCAATGGCAAAAGCCCGAAGACCTGAACCCGATGCGCCTGAACACGATCCAGCACTTCTTTGAGCACTACAAAGACCTGGAGCCGGGCAAGTGGGTCAAGATCCTGGGCTGGGAAGGCAAGGACGCCGCCCACAAGGAAATCATGGACGGCATCGCCGCCTACAACGCCAAGCAAGACTGACCTGCGGGCCCATGGCCCGGGTCTTGCTCAAAGAAAAAGCCTGCCAGGGCAACTTGGCAGGCTTTTTCTTTGAGCCGATGAAGAAGATCAGTTCTGTACCGCGTCGATGTCGCCTCGGTATTCGATCTTGCCGCGCACGCGCGCGCGGGGGTGCATGTCGATCAGCTCGTCGTAGCTGGCGTCGCCAATCAAGGTGGCCGAGCCGGTGATTTCCAGCGCCTTGCGGGCGATCACGGTGCCGATGACCTTGCCTTCGATGAACACGTAATCCGCTTCCAGGCGGGTGTTTTCGATCACGCCGGTGGCGCCCACGTGGAGCGTACCCCCGGCTTCAAAAGTGATGTTGCCCTTGAGCTGGCCGTCGACCTTGATGCCCTGGTCGCGTGTGGTGTGAAAGTTGCCGTCGAACACAGCGCCTTCGGCGATCAGGCTGGTGATGGCAGAAAGGCGCTCAGCGGGGACGAGACGGGTGGACGCGGGGTTGTGGCTCATGGGGTCAAGGCTCCTTGCTGTGCAACCAGGTTTCGGGTTTGAGGGGAAGTGTATCGGTCTGCCTGCTGGGGAGGGTTGCCGCTCCGGGTGTCCGGACACCCAGCTGTTGAGCGGCATGCAATGTCATCGGTTCGTCCATCCCATCGGGGGCGTCCGTTGGGGGCCGCTGTTCTGAAGGGGGCGCCGTGGTCTCGGGGGGCGTGGCGGGCCCGACCGCCGGCATCTTGGCGGGCGCAGCGATCGGCGTTCCAGCGGCGTTCGGCCAGACCAGCCAACGGTCTGAAAAATGAAGGGCTGCAAAAACCAGCGCCAAGATCACCAGAACGGGAGCGGAAAAACGCCGGATGTACCAGAGCGTCCAGCGCCAGAACAGCCGGCGCCGTGCCACGCGCTTGTCCCGACGCCAGCTCGCTTCGAGTGCAGCCCGTCGCACGGTCTCCGCGCCTGGGACCTGTGGCGATGATGTGGCGGGCGGTCGCGGGCTGGTGTTGCTTGGCCACAGCATGGAAACCGTCAGATCGCTTTCCGGGCTGGAGCCACGCGCTCCAGGGTGGCGTTGAGGTCGGCCCCATTGACTTGAATGCGGCCGTAACGCACCAGTCCGTGCACGCTGGCCGAGTCGTGCAGCGAGACCTCGCCCTGGCCCGAATCCAGCAAACCATCGGTGTGACCCATGACGGAAATCTTGTGAGCCGTGATGTCGCCCTTGACCCGCCCGGTTTCGGTCACCACCACCGAGACCTGAACGCCTTCGGCCTGAACCAGATTGCCATCCACCTGACCGGCCACGCTGAAGGGGCCTCGAAGCACGGCGTTGCCCACGAAATGGATGCCCTCGGCCAGCATGCTGCGCGAATTGGTCGCTTCGGTGGCGTCGATCGGCGTGCCTTGCATGGCATCGGACTGCAACATCGGAATGGCCTGGGCCATCGTGGGCGGCATGGCCCTGCCCACATCGACCTCCAGGGTCTGGGGCATGTCCTGCTGGTACTCCGGTGCGGGTTCCTGCTCGGGTGAGTAGTCGTTGTTGTCGTTCATGGGTGAAGGTCCTGCGTCCTGTTCTGGGGGGCGGTCGGGGCGAAAGTGGCGGCGTGCTTTCATGGTCGGCTTCCTGATGTTTTCAGGGGCTGCGAGGGTTGCACATCATGCAACACGGGCAGGGCGCCCGACAACTTCAGCGTCTTGAAAGGACCCCGCAGGTCCGCGCCTTCGTACAGCTGCAAGCGCTTCGCCATCAGGGTGCCGGTGGAAACACCGGTCTGGGCCACATAGGCCATCCCAATGCACTCCAG
The DNA here is from genome assembly GCF_018780075.1 of Hydrogenophaga sp. Taxonomy (GTDB): domain Bacteria; phylum Pseudomonadota; class Gammaproteobacteria; order Burkholderiales; family Burkholderiaceae_C; genus Hydrogenophaga. The sequence continues at coordinate 65,116 of NZ_JADMKB010000005.1, read as the reverse complement.
CTGGGTGTCTTCGGGTGATGCCCCCTGTGCGCCCAGCTGACCGAAAAGGTAGAAATCACCTTGCACCCGGATGGAGCCACGCACCACACCGCCTTTCCAGACGATCAAGCGGCCATTGACCTTGATCTGGCCTGACACCTCGCCTTGCACGATCAGGCCGCCCTCAAACTGGAAGTCACCACTGAGGCGGCAACCCGCCGCCACGCGGTTGACCACGTTCATGGCGATCGGGTCGATCGTCAGGGTGTCTTGGGGCGTCTTCAGTTCCACAGCATCGCTCCCCACAGCACCAGACTGACCAGGAGCGAGCCCATGCCCAGCACCGCCAGCCACAGGGCGTGCCGCTCCAGCACGCGCCGCACGCGGCCTGGCCGCCGCCGGGTGTGTCCGACCGGGTCACAGGCATGGCTCAACACCACCCAGTCCTGCCACATGCGGGTCAGGGCGCTTTCCCCTGTCCGCAGGCCGATGGCAATGCCTTCGGCGCCGGGCGTTCCGGGCAAGCGTCGGCGACCCATCATGACCGTGAAGGGTGCCCCCACAACGGTTTGAGTGAAAAAGGCGTCGGTCTCATCCATGGGGAGAGTGTAATGAAAATGTAACTGAACAAAGCCGCCGGCCACGCCAAGAAGACCCGCTGTCCGTGGCCCAAGCCCTGGTCACACCTGATTCCGTGGAGGGGCGCTCGGCAGATTGTCGATGGTGACGGGTGCGTTGCCGGTCGCGGCCGGGGGCGCCCGAAGCGGGCTGCGTTGAGCGAGGTGTTCGAGGTAGTTCTCGATCCCTTCTCCCTCGCGCTCCAGAAAGCGCTGCACTGCGTCGGCAAACGCGGGATGGGCCAGCCAGTGTGCGCTGGTCGTCTGGACGGGCAGCAGCGCGCGCGCCATCTTGTGTTCACCTTGCGCGCCCCCCTCGAATCGGCGCATGCCGTGAAGGATGCACCATTCGATGGGTTGGTAGTAGCAGGCCTCGAAGTGGAGGCAGTCCACCCGTTCGATCGCACCCCAATAGCGGCCATAGGCCACGCCGTGCTCGGTGTCGAGTCCGATCAGGCTGCAGGCGATGTCGCGTCCTTCGCGCTGGGCCACGAACAGCAGCCAGTGCTCGGGCATGTCATTGGCCATGCGCTGGAAAAAATCGCGGTTCAGGTACGGCGGGTTGCCGTGTTCGCGGTAGGTGCGTTCGTAGCAGCGGTAAAAAAGGTCCCAGTCGTCCGCCGTGATGGCTCGGCCCTGGGCTTGTCGAAAGTGCACGCCGGCCTCGGCCACCTTGCGCCGCTCCTGCCGGATTTTCTTGCGCTTCTCCTGTTGCAGGCCGCTCAGGAAGTGGTCGAAATCGCGGTAGGTCGCGTTGTGCCAATGGAATTGCACCGTGTGCCGAAGCATCATGCCGGCCGCTTCGCAGGCCGCGACATCCTGCGGTTGAGCGAACAGCAGGTGCAACGACGACAGCGAGGCCTGCTTCGTGAACTGCAGCAGGGCTGTGACCAGCGCCGAGCGCGCTGAGCCATCCCGTGCGAGCAGCCTGGCGCCTGGCACGGGTGTGAACGGCACCGCCACCAAGGCCTTGGGGTAATACGCCAGCCCGTGCTGTTCATGGGCATTGGCCCACGCCCAGTCAAACACATATTCGCCGTAGGAGTGCGACTTGAGGTACAGCGGGCAGGCTGCGCAGAGTTGCGCGCCTTTCCAGAGCGTCACGAAGCGTGGCTGCCACCCGGTGGGCGCCGTCGCGCCGCCGCTGTGGTGCAGAGCGCTGAGGTAGGCGTGCTTCAGAAAGGGGCTCGGATCGGCCTCCTGATCGAGCAGCGCATCCCAATCCGCCGCGGGCACCTCTGTGGGTGTGTTGAGGACTCGGATGACATAATCATTCAGCGCCATGGTGGTGTGCCCGTTCGAGCGCCGAGCAGGGCTTGTACCGATGCCACGGGAACGCGCACCGCGACGGCCTGGCGTCCCTTGTTTTTCCTGAGGTTGACCCGTTTCATGACGCTCAAAATCTGTGTGGCCCAGCTCAATTTCGTGGTGGGTGACATGCCGGGCAACGCCCGGAAAATCATCGACGCGGCGCATGAAGCCCATGCGCGCGGAGCACGGCTCTTGCTCACGCCCGAGCTCGCGATCTGCGGCTATGCGGCCGAAGACCTGTTTCTGCGCCCGGCCTTCATCGAAGCCTGTGATGATGCCCTGAAAACCGTGGCGAGCGAGACGATCCAGCTCAAAGGCCTGCACATCGTGGTGGGTCACCCTTGGCGCGCGACGGACGCCGGAGACCGGCGCGAGCGCAGCGTCTCGGTGGCGCGCTTGTTCAATGCGGCGAGCGTGCTGCTCGAGGGAGTGGTGAAGCACCGCTACGCCAAACGCGAGCTGCCCAACTACCAGGTGTTTGACGAACGCCGCTACTTTGTGCCGGGCACCGAACCCTGTGTGTTCGATGTGCCGACCGCCGAGGGCGTGGCGGTGCGGGTGGGCCTGCTGATCTGCGAAGACGCCTGGTTCGATGCGCCAGCGGCCGATGCGGCGGCAGCGGGCGCCCAGGTGCTGGCGGTCATCAACGCATCGCCGTTCCACACTGGCAAGGGGGGCGAACGCGAGGCAATGATGCGTGAGCGCGCATTGTCCACCGGCCTGCCGTTGGTCTATGCGCATCTGGTGGGTGGGCAGGACGAGATCGTGTTCGAGGGGCGCAGTTTCGTGCTCGGCGCCGACGGTGCGCTGGCAGGGCGTGCCATCAGTTTTGAGGAAACGCTGTTCGACGTGGCCATGGAGCTGCAGGCGGGTGGCTGGCGGATCGATGCCGCAGTGGACCGAGCGCACAGCCAGGAGGCCGATCTTTGGCACGCGCTGGTGCTGGGCGTTCGTGACTACATCGGCAAGAACGGCTTCCCGGCCGCGATCCTGGGCCTCTCGGGCGGTATCGACTCTGCGCTGGTGCTCGCCATCGCGGTCGATGCGCTCGGCAAGGACCGTGTGCGCGCGGTGATGATGCCGTCGCCGTACACGGCGGACATCTCCTGGATCGACGCGCGCGACATGGCGGCGCGCATGGGCGTGCGCTACGACGAGATCGCGATCGCGCCCCAGTTCGAGGCCTTCAAGGCCAGCCTGGCCCAGGAGTTTGCGGGGCGGGCGGAAGACACGACAGAAGAGAACCTGCAGGCCCGCATCCGCGGCACCTTGCTCATGGCGCTGTCCAACAAGTTCGGCGGCATCGTGCTGACCACCGGCAACAAGAGTGAAATGGCCACTGGCTACTGCACGCTGTACGGTGACATGGCCGGTGGTTTTGCGGTCATCAAGGACGTGGCCAAGACCATGGTGTTTCGCCTTGCGCGCTGGCGCAACGCACACGACCCCTATGGCACGGGCGCCAACCCGATCCCCGAGCGCATCATCACCCGGCCTCCCAGTGCCGAGCTGCGTCCCGACCAGAAGGACCAGGACAGCCTGCCCGAGTACGAGGTGCTCGACGCCATCATCGAGCGCTACATGGAGAACGACCAGAGCCCCGCCAGCATTGTGGCCGCGGGCTACGCGCAAGCCGATGTGGACAAAGTGGTGCGGCTGATCCGGGTCAACGAATACAAGCGCCGCCAGGCTCCCGTGGGCATTCGCGTCACCCACCGCAGTTTCGGCAAGGACTGGCGTTATCCGATCACCAGCAAGTACCGGGCATGACCCCACTGCGCCTCGCAGGCCCCCAGTGGGGCCAAGCCTGTGGCCCGGAACAGCCGGTTCGCGGCATCCCTGGGCTGGAACCGCTCAGGCGAGCGGACCGTTGAGCTGAAGCACCGCGCGCATCTCCCCGACCTCGATGCCCGCCGCGTTTCTGAGCGGTGGCGGGACCAGGCTGGCCAGCACGGCGTGGCTCTCGGCATCGAGCCAACCCAGTTGGTCCAGTGCCGACACCAGGGCCACCATCAACGGCACCAGTTGCCCTTCGCTGCATTTGGCCGCGAGGCCGATGCCGCGGCTGAAGCTGGCCATGGCCTGCACGCCGTCGGCACCGACCTTGCTCACCCAGTCACCCCGGCCCGCGCGCATCAGTGTGAGGTCGTTGCGGCCTTGGCCGCTGACCAGTTCGGGGTGGCGGCACATGGCGTGCGCGACGCGTTGTGGAGCGGGCCCGTAGATGGGGTCGGGGTCGGTCAGCGTCAGCCGGGCAAACGCATGGGCCAGCGAGCGCAGCGGCAAGGCGTAGTTGGGCGCACTGCAGCCGTCGGTGCCCCGCACCAGCTGCTCGACCGGCACGCCCGCGAAGTGGCTCACACTCTGCGCGATCTGCCGTTGGACCGGGTGTTGCGTGTCCAGATAGCCGCTCAGCGGTTGCCCCAGCGCGTGGGCCAGCAGCAGCATGCCGGTGTGTTTGCCCGAGCAGTTGTGGTGAAGGCGGTTGAAGATCGCACCCGGTTCGGGCTGGCGCCCGTTCGCACTGTAGAAGTAGGGCACATGGCTGCCGCAGGCCAGGGTCGCTTCGGACGCGCCCACGCGGGCGAGAAGGCTGGCCACGCGTTCCACGTGCATCGGCTCGCCGTTGTGGCTGGCACAGAGCAGGGCCACATCGGCATCGTCCAGGTCGAGCCGGTCGGCGGCGAGGGCGATCAGCGGCATGGCCTGAAACGGTTTGAGCGAGGAGCGGGTGAACAGCGGCGAGTCCACGTCACCGACGCTGGCCAGCAACTCGCCCTGGACATTGACCACGGCCAGCGAGCCGTGGTGGATGTTCTCCGGATGACCGCCGCGGTAGCTCACCGTGATGGGTATGTGGCGAGGGAGGGCGGTCAAGGCTGGCGGGGTTGTGGGCATGTGAGGGTTCCGGTTCCGGCGGAGTGTATGACCGGGTTCGTGACCCTTGGGCATAATGATCTTTTCCCTTCTTGAACCGCCCCGGAGACACATCCCATGAAGCAAATCACCGCCGTCATCAAACCGTTCAAGCTGGAAGAAGTGCGCGAAGCGCTGGCCGAGCAGGGTGTGACCGGTCTGACGGTGACCGAGGTCAAGGGCTTTGGCCGGCAAAAGGGGCACACCGAGCTGTACCGTGGCGCTGAGTACGTGGTGGACTTTCTCCCCAAGGTCAAGCTGGAGGTGGTGGTCAAGTCGGCGGATGTCGAGCGTTGCGTGGACGCCATCGTTCGCGCCGCACGCACCGGCAAGATCGGCGACGGCAAGATTTTTGTGACCTCGGTCGAACGCGTGGTGCGCATCCGCACCGGTGAAGAGGACGAAACGGCGGTCTGACCGGGCTCAGATGGCGTCCACCCGCGCCGCCGGCGAGAAACCGGCGGCTTGAACCAGATCGGGAAGCAGCCGCGCAGCGTCTGTGTCGACCCGAATCAGGTTCATCTGCCAGTCACCCATGAACTGCTGTCGCACGCCGGTGTGCAGGAACGCCAACAGGCTGTCGTAGTAACCGCCCAGGTTGAGCAGCCCGACCGGTTTGTCGTGATAGCCCAGCTGGCGCCAGGTCCAGACCTCAAAAAATTCTTCCAGTGTGCCGATGCCGCCAGGCAAGGCCAGGAACGCGTCAGCGTGTTCTGCCATGAGCCGTTTGCGTTCGTGCATGGTGTCCACGACATGCAGCTCGCTGCAACCGTGGTGCGCCCACTCTTTTTCCACCAGCGCCTTGGGAATGATGCCGATCACCCGTCCGCCGGCTGCCATGGTGGCGTCGGCCACCAAGCCCATCAGGCCATTGCGACCTCCGCCGTACACCAGTTGACCACCGTGACGCCCGATCCATTCGCCCACGGCGCGGGCAGCGTCTGCGAAGGCGGGGTCGGCTCCCGGTCGGGAGCCACAGTAGACGCACAAGGAAAACGTGGGAGTGCTCATGGGTCGGGAGAGAGGGGTGGGGTCAAAGCCAGCGGGCCCAGATCGCGGCGCCCCAGGTGCCCGCGCACAGCAGCAGGCTCAGCAGCACGGCGGCGCTGCCCATGTCTTTGGCCCGTTTGGACAGGGTGTGCCATTCCGGCCCGATGCGGTCCACGGCCGATTCCACACCCGTGTTGAGCAGTTCGACGATCATGACCAGCAGCACCACGCCGGTCAGCAACACCACTTCGACCCAGGTCCGCCCCAGCCAGAAGGCCAGGGGCAGCATGACCAGTGCTGCCATGGCCTCCTGCCGGAACGCGGTTTCGCGCCATCCGGCGCGCAGGCCAGCCAGGGAATAGCCGAAGGCGTGCCACATGCGCTGCAGACCCGTTCGACCTTTTTGCGCGTCCGGAGCTTCTCGCGGCGTGGAGGGGTTCATGAAGGGAGCATCAACGTTTGTTGCGCTTGGGTGTTTCGACGGGCTGGAAGTGCACCAGGCGGGTGCCGGCCAACGCGTCGTGAACGAATTGCCGCTGGGCATGAAACCGCGACAGCAGGGCCCAGACCAACACCCATCCGACCACGATCAACGCCAGCTCTCCGCCCGGCAGCGAAAAGGCCGCGCCCACGGCCAGTGGTGGCAGAAACCACAACCAGCTCAACACATAGCGCCACAGGGCACGTGCCTGTGTGAGTGGCCGACCTTGGTTGTCCACCACGCGGATGTGCCAGGTTTTCATGGCCAGGGTCTGGCCTTTGGCCCAGAACCAAGCGAAGTAGATCCCGAACACCACAAATAGGAAGGCCTGTTGCAAGTGGCGGTTGTCCAGCGCGTGTCTGGTCTGGGTGAGCGTGGAAAACAGGTAGCCGGCGATGAAGACCACCCCAAACAACAGCATGCCTTCGTACAACCAGCAGGCCATTCGGCGCCGCAGTGGAGGGGCCGTCAGATTGGCTGCGGTGGTCAGAAGGGGGGGCGAAGCGGGGTCTGTCATCGGGCGGTGGTTGGATCCTGGGGCGGATTGTCGCACCGCGGGCCCTGGCTTTTTTTGCCCCCAAGTCTGTCAGACCCATCAAAGACGGATCGCGACGTCTGTTGCAGTGCGATAATGTCAGGCTGCAATTCAAAAAGGCAAACGGGTCAAGGTCCGGCGGGGTATGTGTCCGCTCATGTCCATTGGCCTCAAGTCCTGACACCGCTTCACAAGAGTGGGTGGAGGGGCACCCAAGGTATTTCGTCAGAGAAATTCTCGAAAGGTTCATCATGGAAATCAACAAGGCCGAACTGGCCTCCGCTGCCGCCGCGTCCGGCGCAGCCACCCAAGAACTCCGCGGGGCAGAGATCCTCGTCAAGGCCCTCCAGGCTGAAGGCGTGAAGTACATCTGGGGCTATCCCGGTGGTGCTGTGCTGCACATCTACGACGCGTTCTACAAACAGGACACCATCCAGCATGTGCTGGTGCGCCATGAGCAGGCCGCCGTTCACGCCGCCGATGGGTATGCCCGCGCCACTGGCGATGTGGGCGTGTCCCTGGTCACCTCGGGCCCCGGCCTGACCAATGCCGTGACCGGCATCGCCACCGCCTACATGGACAGCATCCCGATGGTGATCATCGCCGGTCAGGTGCCCACAGCCGCGATCGGTCTGGACGCCTTCCAGGAGTGCGACACCGTCGGCATCACGCGCCCCATCGTCAAGCACAACTTCCTGGTGAAGGATGTGCGCGACCTGGCGGTGGTGATGAAGAAGGCCTTTCACATCGCGCGCACCGGCCGCCCGGGCCCTGTGGTGGTGGACATCCCGAAGGACGTGTCGTTCAACAAAACCGCCTACTCGGGCTACCCCGAATCGGTGGAGATGCGCTCGTACAACCCGGTGCGCAAAGGCCACGGAGGCCAGATCCGCAAGGCCCTGCAGCTGTTGCTCACCGCGAAGCGTCCTTACATCTACACGGGCGGCGGCGTGCTGCTGGGCAATGCGGTGCAGGAACTGCGTACGCTGGTGGACTTGCTGGGTTACCCGGTCACCAACACCCTGATGGGCCTGGGCGCCTATCCTGCCTCCGACCGCAAGTTCCTCGGCATGCTGGGCATGCACGGCACGGTGGAGGCCAACAATGCGATGCAGAACTGCGACGTGCTGCTGGCCGTGGGCGCGCGTTTCGATGACCGCGTGATCGGCAACCCCAAGCACTTCGCTCAAAACGAACGCAAGATCATCCACATCGACATCGACCCGTCGAGCATCTCCAAGCGCGTCAAGGTGGACGTGCCCATCGTGGGTGACGTGAAAGATGTGTTGACCGAGCTGATCAACATGGTGCGCGAGACCAGCACCCGGGCCGAAGAAAAGGCGCTGGCGGGCTGGTGGGAAACCATCGAAGGCTGGCGTTCGACCGACTGCCTGAAGTACGACCGTGGCAACAAGGACGTGATCAAGCCGCAGCACGTGGTGGAAACGCTCTGGAACATGACCAAGGACGCCGACGCTTACATCACGTCCGACGTCGGTCAGCACCAGATGTGGGCCGCGCAGTACTACAAGTTCAACGAGCCGCGCCGCTGGATCAACTCCGGGGGGTTGGGCACCATGGGTGTGGGCATTCCCTACGCCATGGGCATCAAGCTGGCCAAGCCCGAGAGCGAAGTGTTCTGCGTGACCGGCGAAGGCTCGGTGCAGATGTGCATCCAGGAACTCTCCACCTGCCTGCAATACAACACGCCGATCAAGATCGTGGCGCTGAACAACCGTTACCTCGGCATGGTTCGCCAGTGGCAGGAGCTCGACTACGAGGGGCGCTACAGCCACAGCTACATGGATGCGTTGCCCAACTTCGTGAAGCTCGCCGAGGCCTATGGCCACGTCGGCATGCTGATCGAGCGCCCGCAGGACGTGGAAGGTGCTCTGCGCGAAGCGCGCAAGCTCAAGGACCGCACCGTCTTCATGGACTTCCGCACCGACCCCACGGAAAACGTCTTCCCCATGGTGCGTGCCGGCAAGGGCATCACCGAGATGACATTGGGCGCCGAAGACCTCTGAGCTTTTCACCCTGCCACCCCGAGTGGCAGTCCCTTCGACGAATCTATTTGCAGCCAAGCCTGCGCATTACCGTGCGCCGGGGAGGGCTCAGAAAAGAGGAATCTCATTCATGAAACACATCATCGCTGTCCTGCTCGAAAACGAACCCGGTGCGCTCTCGCGCGTGGTGGGCCTGTTCTCCGCGCGGGGCTACAACATCGAATCGCTGACCGTGGCTCCCACGGAAGACCCCAGCCTCTCGCGCATGACGATCCAGACCACAGGGTCGGACGACGTGATCGAGCAGATCACCAAGCACCTGAACCGGCTGATCGAAGTCGTCAAGGTGGTGGACCTGACCGAGGGCGCCTACACGGAGCGTGAACTCATGCTGGTGAAGGTGCGCGCGGTGGGCAAGGAGCGCGAGGAAATGAAGCGCATGGCCGACATCTTTCGCGGCCGCGTCATCGACGTGACGGAGAAGAGCTACACCATCGAACTCACCGGCGACCAGGGCAAGAATGATGCATTCCTGGAGGCCATCGACCGTGGTGCGATTCTCGAAACCGTGCGCACCGGTTCGTGCGGCATCGGCCGGGGTGAGAGAATCCTGCGCGTTTGATTTTTTTCAAGGCTCAGCCATTTGCCCGTTCGGGCTGAGCCTGTCGAAGCCCCTGTCCCCCGGACGAGGGTCCCGAGAGCCCTTCGACAGGCTCGCGAAGAACGGCACAAACCTCAATTCCATTGGAGCAAAAAGATGAAAGTTTTCTACGACAAAGACTGTGACCTGAGCCTGATCAAGGGCAAGACCGTGGCCATCATCGGCTACGGCTCGCAGGGCCACGCCCACGCCCAGAACCTGAACGACAGCGGCGTCAAGGTTGTGGTCGGTCTGCGCAAGGGTGGTGCCTCCTGGGACAAGGTCGGCAAAGCCGGGCTGACCGTGATGGAAGTCAACGATGCCGTGAAGGCCGCGGACGTGGTCATGATCCTGCTGCCCGACGAGCAGATCGGCGAGGTCTACACCAACAACGTGGCTCCCAACATCAAGGCGGGTGCTTCACTGGTGTTTGCCCATGGCTTCAACGTGCACTACAACCAGGTCGTGCCCCGCGCCGATCTGGACGTGTGGATGGTCGCGCCCAAGGCCCCTGGTCACACCGTGCGCAACACCTACACCCAGGGCGGCGGCGTGCCCCACCTGATCGCGATCCACCAGGACAAGAGCGGCAAGGCGCGTGACCTCGCGCTGAGCTACGCCATGGCCAACGGTGGCGGCAAGGCCGGCATTATCGAGACCAACTTCAAGGAAGAGACCGAGACCGACCTGTTCGGCGAGCAGGCTGTTCTGTGCGGCGGCGCTGTCGATCTGATCAAGATGGGTTTCGAGACCTTGGTCGAAGCCGGCTATGCGCCCGAGATGGCTTATTTCGAATGCCTGCACGAGCTCAAGCTGATCGTGGATCTGATCTACGAAGGCGGCATCGCCAACATGAACTACTCGATCTCCAACAACGCGGAGTTCGGCGAGTACGTGACCGGTCCTGAGGTGATCAATGAAGAGTCGCGCAAAGCCATGCGCAACGCCCTGAAGCGCATCCAGAACGGTGACTACGCCAAGATGTTCATTCAGGAAGGTCGTCTGAACTATCCGAGCATGACCGCCCGCCGCCGCAACACCGCCGATCACCAGATCGAGGTGGTGGGCGCCCAGCTGCGCGCCATGATGCCCTGGATCGCCAAGAACAAGCTGGTCGACCAGACCCGCAACTGATCTGGCTTCATGCTTGCTCAAAGGCCACCTCGGTGGCCTTTTTCTTTTTCTGCCAACTTTCCCCTGGCTTACACTGCCACCTTGCGCCATGAGCGCGGCAAGCGGCCTGAGCCGAACATCCATGCACGACGGAACCGACCCATTGAACGAACCCAGCGGCGAGAGTCGCAAGCGAAGCAAGGGCATCTACATGGTGCCGAACATGATCACGCTGGCCGCTTTGTTTGGCGGGTTTTACGCCATCGTCATGGCCATGAACGGACGCTTCGACCTGGCCACAGTGGGCATTTTTGCGGCCATGGTGCTGGACAGTCTGGATGGTCGCGTGGCCCGCATGACCAACACCCAAAGCGCCTTCGGTGAGCAGATGGACTCACTGTCCGACATGGTGTCGTTTGGTGCTGCGCCCGGGTTGGTGGCGTATGTCTGGGTGCTCAAAGACATTGGCCGTTGGGGATGGATCGCCGCCTTCGTTTACTGCGCCTGCGCCGCGCTGCGCTTGGCGCGCTTCAACGTCAACACTGGGGTGGTGGACAAACGCTACTTCCAGGGCCTGCCGTCCCCTGCTGCTGCGGCACTGGTGGCGGGGTTCATCTGGCTGGCGACCGAATTGGAGTTGGACCGAACCGTGCTGGTGTGGCCGATGTTCGCGTTGACGCTGTATTCGGGTCTGACCATGGTCACCAACGTGCCGTTCTACAGTTTCAAAGACTTGAGCCTTAAGAAGAGTGTGCCTTTCGCGGCCATTGTCTTGGTGGCGCTGGGTATCGCGGTCATCAACATCCATCCTCCGACTGTGCTGTTCGGTCTGTTTGTCATTTACGGGCTCTCGGGTTACGCGATGTACTTCTGGCGCAAGTCCAAAGGCAGACCGACGAGTGTCATCAGCACGTCCACGGACGAACCCGACGAGCGTGGTTTGCATGAATAGAGTCACCGCTTGATGGCCCTGGGTTTCCTCCACGAAGATCGCATGCCCTTTGTGATACATTGTTTGCCATGAAACAAGTTTCGTTCTCGCTGCTACTGGGTGTCCGTCACGGGCAGGTCTGGTAACGCAAAAGCGATTTCCAACAACGGCCCGTTTGCACCCGCAGCGGGCCGTTTTTGTTTTGGACTGCGGGTTTTTTCAAGCGCTGCCCACGAGGCACCACACCGGAGAATCACATGACCGACAAGCTCATCATTTTTGACACCACCTTGCGCGACGGCGAGCAGTCACCAGGTGCCTCGATGACCAAGGATGAAAAACTGCGCATTGCTCGTCAGTTGGAGCGTCTCAGGGTGGACGTGATCGAAGCCGGTTTTGCGGCGAGCTCCAACGGAGACTTTGATTGTGTGCAGGCCATTGCCAACACCATCAAGGACTCCACCGTGTGCTCGCTGGCGCGGGCCAACGACAGGGACATCTCTCGGGCCGCTGAGGCGCTCAAGGGCGCGCACCGGGCACGCATCCACACCTTCATCGCGACCAGCCCTCTGCACATGGAGAAGAAGTTGCGCATGACGCCGGACCAAGTGTTCGAGCAGGCCAAACAGTCGGTTCGTTTCGCGCGCAACCTGGTGGATGACATTGAGTTCAGTCCAGAAGACGGTTACCGCAGCGACATGGATTTCCTCTGCCGTGTCCTGGAGGCCGTGATCAAGGAAGGGGCGACCACGCTCAACATACCAGACACCGTGGGCTATGCGATCCCTGAGCTGTATGGCGACTTCATTCGCACGTTGCGCGAGCGCGTACCCAACTCCGACAAGGCCATCTGGTCGGTGCATTGCCACAACGACCTGGGCATGGCGGTGGCCAACTCGTTGGCGGGCGTGAAGATCGGTGGCGCGCGCCAAGTGGAGTGCACCATCAACGGCCTGGGAGAGCGCGCGGGCAACTGCTCGCTGGAGGAAATCGTGATGGCGGTGCGCACGCGTCGCGACTATTTCAACCTCGACGTGGGCGTCGATGCGACACAGATCGTGCCGGCCAGCCGCATGGTCAGTCAGACCACCGGTTTCGTGGTGCAGCCCAACAAGGCTGTGGTTGGGGCGAACGCCTTTGCGCACGCCAGCGGTATTCACCAGGACGGCGTGCTCAAAGCCCGCGATACCTATGAAATCATGCGCGCTGAAGACGTGGGCTGGGCCGCCAACAAGATCGTGCTGGGCAAGCTCAGCGGGCGCAACGCCTTCAAACAGCGCTTGCAGGACCTGGGCATCGAGATGGAGTCGGAGAGCGAAATCAACACCGCCTTCGCCGCATTCAAGGAGCTCGCCGATCGCAAGAGCGAGATCTTCGACGAAGACATCCTGGCACTGTGCAGCGATGAAAGCGTGACCACGGAAAAAGAGCGATACGGCCTGGTGTCCTTGGCCCAGCACAGCGAGACCGGCGAGCGCCCACATGCAGAGGTGGTGTTCACGATTGCCGGCAAGGAGTTTCAAGGCTCGTCGGATGGCAATGGTCCTGTTGACGCCTCGCTGAAGGCCATTGAAAGCCACGTCAAAAGCGGGGCTGAACTGGTGCTCTATTCGGTGAATGCCATCACCAGTGGTTCAACCGAAAGCCAGGGTGAAGTCACCGTGCGTTTGCAGCATGGCGGGCGTGTGGTGAACGGCGTGGGCGCCGATCCTGACATTGTCGTGGCCTCTGCCAAAGCTTATCTGAGTGCACTGAACAAGTTGCAGAGTCAGGCTGATCGGGTCGCTGCCCAAGGTTAAGTCTTTGAAAATCAAGTACTTAAGATGTAATTCTGTAGCGACTGCTAGAAATACCCTGCAAACGGAGGGCTGTTCTGGTGTTCACTGAGGAATATTTCCCAAGCATTTGATATTGCTAGTTTTTTTCATAGCTTCTATACTCCACTCTAGAACAACGTCGTTGTCTGGAGTGGAGTAAATGAAACCTTTTCGCACACGCTTATTCACGCTGTTGCAATTCGTTGCGGCCGCCGTGACATCGGCGGCCCTGCTGCTGCCACTGTCGGCGGAAGCGGCTGTGGCGAAGAAGTTGGGAGCCAAGGCCAAAAAGCCTGCAGCCACCCATGTCGTCGAGCGCAAGAAGCGCGTCGTGGCCAAGGCCGCTCCTTCAAGAAGGGGTGTGGCGGTGGCAACGAAAGGCCGCAAACAGGATCGCATTGATGTGAAATTGGCCAAGGCTGAATTTCGTGGATCCAAGCGACTCGGTTCCGGTAGAAAGAACGCGTCAACACAGATTGCCAGTGCCCGCAAGCCTGAGCGGTCGACCCGGGCCACCCGTGCTCGTGTTCAAAAGAACGACATTCGGTTGGTGGCCCATCGCAGTCCGGCGCACGTCATGCGCATGCTGGAGGAACCGCGGCTGTCCAATGGTGAGCGCCTGGGTCTGCGTGCCGCTGAAGATCCGTTGGCGTTGAACTCCAGCGTGGCGCTTGTGGTGGATCAGCAAACCAATGAAGTGCTTTTCAGCAAGAACGACTCGGCTGTGCTGCCTATCGCATCGCTCACCAAGTTGATGACGGGTCTGGTGATCACCGATGCCAATCTGTCGATGGATGAGCCATTGACGATCACCCAGGACGATGTGGATACCTTCAAAAACAGCCGTTCCAGGCTGGCGGTGGGTTCGACGCTCACCCGCGGCGAACTGATGCACCTGGCGCTCATGTCAAGCGAGAACCGTGCAGCCCATGCCCTGGGCAGGACCTATCCGGGTGGGTTGGACAGTTTCGTTCGCCTGATGAACAGCAAAGCCCGCGAGCTCGGCATGCGCGACACGCGTTACGTCGAGCCGACCGGTTTGTCCAGTCTCAACCAGTCCAGTGCCCGCGATCTGGCGACGCTGGTGTCTGCGGCTTATCAAAGTCCTATCTTGCGCAGTTTGTCCACGTCGCCCAGCCACCAGTTGGAACTTGGTCACCGCGTGCTGGAATTCAAGAATTCCAATCGGTTGATCCGCAATCCTGACTGGGAGATCGGTCTGCAGAAGACCGGCTACATCTCCGAGGCAGGTCGTTGTCTGGTGATGCAGGCCAAAGTGGCTGGACGGCAACTGATCATGGTGTTCCTGGATTCAGCGGGCAAGCTGAGCCGCGCCCAGGATGCCGAGCGTGTTCGACGCTGGGTGGAGGCTCAGCCCTATCCCCAGGCAGCGGTTCGTCCGCAGGGTTGAGGGATCACACTTCAAGCAAAACGGTCCTCTTGAGGACCGTTTTGCTTTGCATCAGATCGGAATCAATCACTTCAACTGGAAGATGAATGAGGGCGTTGGTGACGCTAGCGTGGCGTGGTGTGTGCGGCCTGGGCTTTGGGGCATCCCAGGGCGACGGAGATGTCAGCTGCAGTAGCGCGCAGCTTGGGGACCCAGTTTTCATCGATGCGGTCAGCCGGTGCTGAGATCGACAAACCTGCCACCAGGCGGCATTGGTCATCGTAGATGCCTGCGGCCATGCAGCGGACCCCAAGCTCGAGTTCTTCGTTGTCCCGTGCAAGGCCTGCAAGGCGGCATTGCTGGAGCTCACGTTCCAGCGTGACCAGCTGGGTGAGGCTGTTGCGCGTGTTGCCGGCAAGACCTGTGCGTGTGGCATAGGCGCGCACACGCTGCGGTTCGTCAGCGGCCAGGAAAAGTTTGCCGACCGACGTGAGGTGCAATGGCGCTCTACCCCCGATGGCTCGCACCACTTGCATGCCGGAGCGCTCGCTGTAGGCCCGCTCGACATAGACGATTTCGTCGCCCTGGCGCACGCTGAGGTTCACGGGTTGTTGGATCAGCTTGTGCAGTTCGCGCATCGGAGTCAACGCCGCGTCACGCACGCTCAGGCGGGCCTTCACCAGATTGCCTAGCTCCAGGAGGCGCATGCCCAGCCGGTAGCTGCCGGCCTCTGGCCGATCAACAAAACGACCGATCGTCAGGTCGTTGAGGATGCGGTGGGCGGTGGATGGATGAAGCCCGGTCTTCTCACTGATTTCTTTCAGGGACACCGGCTCTTCGCGCGAGGCAAGCACTTCAATCAGGTTGAACATCCGTTCAATCACCTGGACGGTGGGTGTGCTGGGGAGGGAATCGGATCGTTTGGTCATGGCCGCCATAAGGTTGCGCCCATTTTACAAGATGAAATCAAGGACCCGGCGCCCAGCGGCCGTCTCGCAACAGTTCGTGAGGTTGAAAACTGGACTTGTAGCCCATTTTCTGGCTCTGCTCGATCCAGTAGCCCAGGTACATGTGTGGCAGCCCCAGTGCTTTGGCCTGTTCGATCTGCCACAACACGCTGTAGGTGCCATAGCTGGCACGGCTGTCGGGCTCGTAGAAGGTGTACACCGCGGAGAGCCCGTCATTGAGCACGTCGACGATGGACACCATCACCAGCCGGGCGGGCAGTTCCCCGGTGGCGGGTTCATGGAATTCCACCAATCTTGAGTTGACGCGGCTTTGCAGGAGAAACTGGGTGTATTGATCGATGCTGTCCTGGTCCATGCCACCGCCGGCATGGCGGCTGTTCTGGTACCGGAGGTACAGCTCGTAGTGTTCTGGAACGAAGCAGAGGCTGAGCACCCGTGTTTCCAGGTGGGCGTGTCGCGATTGGCTGCGCCGCTGGCTGCGTGAGGGCTTGAACTGTTCGACAGGCACCCTGAGCGGCACGCAGGCCTGGCAGCCATCGCAATAGGGGCGGTAGGTGAACATGCCGCTGCGGCGAAAGCCATGGGTGACCAGATCGGAGTAGGCGTCGTTGTGGATGAGGTGGCTCGGCGTTGCCACTTGGGAGCGCGCCTGGCGTCCCGTGATGTAGCTGCACGGGTAGGGAGCGGTCGCGTAGTACTGCAGCGCCTGCAGCGGTAGTTCTTTGAGGTGGGTCACGCTCGAACGCCGTCGTCAGAGAGGAGGTGATTCCAGTATACGTTCTGGAATTTCCAGATCGGGGTGCGGTCCAGCGTCGTCTGATGGAGATGCTGGCAAAAAGCGTTGCGGGGCATCAAGGTCGCTCCCAGCGAGGCGAGGTGCGGGGTGTCTTGCTGGCAATCGATCAGTGGTATGTGTTCGGCACGGCAAAACGCCACCAGAGCGCTCAGGGCGATCTTGGATGCATCACTTTTCCGGCTGAACATGGATTCTCCAAACACCATCGCACCCAGGTTGATGCAATACAGGCCGCCAGCGAGTTCACCATCGATCCAGGTCTCGACGCTGTGGGCGATACCGGCTCGGTGCAGCCGGACGTACGCCTGCTCCATCGCAGGCAGTATCCAGGTGCCCGCCTGCTCGCCACGCGGCGTGTGTGCGCAGGCCCGGATCACCCGCTCAAAATCGTGATCGAAACGGATCTCGAGGCGTTGTTCAGCGCGGAGCCTGTTCAACGTCTTGCGCAGCGAACGGTGCAGGCGAAAGGCCTCCGTCGGCAGCACCATGCGCGGATCGGTGCTCCACCAGAGAATGGGTTGTCCCGCGCTGTACCAGGGGAAGATGCCCTGTGAATAGGCCGAGACCAGTGTCTGAACATCGAGCGCGCCGCCGGCCGCGAGCAAGCCCGTGGCGGGATCGTTGGGCCCCCAGGCGCTGTCCACCGGTGGGAATGCATCGCCTGGCTCAAGCCAGGGCAGCTCCGGGGTGCGTGCTGAAGCAGACATGTGCCTATTGTCGGCTGAGCGCCATCCTGATCTCACGAATGACAGTCAGCACTGCCGTTCCCAGAGCGACCCCAACGCCATCGGCCAGCAGGTCCAGTTCATCGCCGTGTCGCCACTCGGTGGCCGTTTGCGCCAGTTCGATCATGGCACCATAGGTGAGCAGGCCGAGGCAGACGCGCCAGAGATTCTTGGGGTAGGCGACGTGGCCCAGCAGAGCAAGCATCGCGAACCCGCCCGCGTGTTGGCTTTTGTCCCAGATGTCGAAGGACTGGGGTGGCAAATAGGCCATCGGCAACAGCGACAAGACGGCCACAGCGACGGCGCAGAGCCAGAAGGCCGACTTCGTCAGCAAGAGTGGTAGCGCGGGTGATGAATGCATGTGATGAACAGAGAATCCCAAACAACAAAGGCCTTCCGAAGAAGGCCTTTGTGGTGATTTCTGTTGGCTCCCCGACCTGGACTCGAACCAGGGACCTGCGGATTAACAGTCCGTCGCTCTACCGACTGAGCTATCAGGGAACAGCCTCAAATTATAGTGCGGTTTTTACGCCTTTTGAAAGATGCCTTGCATTTCTTGAAAATTTCTTGCTTGGGCCCTGGAAGCCATCGGGCCGAACGCGTCAGTCGAACACTGGAGATTCCACACCCAGTACTTTGTGCAGCTTGGGGCTGGTGGTCGTGTACTGCAGAAACACTTTTTTCTCGGGAAAGATGATGGGCATCGCGCCATAGGCGGCGAGTGCACACTCGTGGAAGCCCGAGAGGATGAGCTTCTTCTTACCGGGGTAGGTGTTGATGTCGCCCACGGCAAAGATGCCGGGAACGCTGGTCGAGAACTTCTCGGTATCGACCACCACCTGTTTTCGCTCAATGTCCAGTCCCCAATCCGCGATGGGACCGAGCTTGGGGGACAGGCCGAAAAACACCAGCAACACATCGAGCGGCACGAGCCGCGTCACGCCGTCGGCGCCGGTCACCTTGATGCTGGTGAGTCGGTCGTCCTGCTCTTCATGGCCGGTGATCTGGCCGACGATGAACTGCATGTCCAGCCGCTCACACAGCTCGCGCATTCGGGCCACGTTCGCTGGCGCGGCCTTGAAGCCATCGCGTCGGTGGATCAGGATCACGCTCTCAGCCTTGTTCGGCCCTTCAGCCACGAAGTTCAGCGCCCAGTCAATCGCCGAGTCACCACCACCGACAATCACCAAGTTCTTGCCAGCGAAATCGGCGGGGTTCTTGACGAAGTAGAACAGTTGCGATCCTTCAAACCTTTCGAGCCCGTCGACCTTGAGCGTGCGCGGCTGGAAAGCGCCCACGCCCGCGGCGACAAAAAGTGTCTTGGTGAGGAAACGTGTGCCCTTCGCGGTTTCCACGTGGAAACGGCCATCGACCTGGCGCTGGACCGTGCTCACCTCTTGGCCCAGATGGAAGGTGGCACCGAAGGGGGCAATTTGCCTGAGCAGGGCGTCGGTCAGTTCCTGACCCGTGCACACGGGTATGGCCGGAATGTCGTAGATCGGCTTGTCGGGGTACAGCTCGACGGGTTGACCGCCCGGGTAGGGCAGCGCATCGATGACATGGGCCTTGATTTCCAGCAAACCCAGTTCGAACACCTGAAACAAACCCACCGGCCCCGCGCCGACGATGACCGCATCGGCCTCGATGAGGCCGTTCACCGCGCTCGCTGGGTCTGGCGAAGCCACGACCGGGGACGGCGCCATGCTCAGCGCTTCAGTTCAGGCAGTTTGCCCGTGCGGTCTTTCCAGTCGTCGGCGTCGGGCAGTGCGTCTTTGCGCTTGGTGATGCTCTTCCAGTTCGGCAGCTTGGCCAGGTCGGCGTTGAGCACCGTCATGTGAAGCTGGTCCTTGGGCAGATCTTCTTCTGCGTAAATGGCGCTCACCGGGCATTCCGGGATGCAGACCGCACAGTCGATGCACTCGTCGGGATCGATGGTCAGGAAGTTGGGGCCTTCGCGGAAGCAGTCAACAGGACAGACATCGACACAGTCGGTGTATTTACAGCGGATGCAGGATTCGGTGACGACGTGGGTCATGGTGAGAAGTGAAATTCGGAAAGAGCCCGGATTTTAGGGTTTCCAGAGGGTAAAGCAGGGCCTAAGCCCTGACCTTGACATAAGTTAACGAGACACGCCGGCAACCAGAGCCGGTGTGGCGTCAGTTCACGAGCACCGCGCCCGAGGTCTTGTGGCTGGCCGTGTCCACCAGCACCAGCGAACCCAGCGCGCGCGATTGTGCGTAGGGCAGCGTGGCCAGCGGTTCCTGCAGGGCCAGTTCGATGTGGCCGATGGCGTTGGGTTCCAGCTGGGTCGCGTCTTCTTCGGCCAGCGTGTTGATGTCGAGCTTGTGCACGATGCGCTTGACCTTGGCCTTGACCCAGCGGTGGCCGTGCAGCGCCCAGTAGACGCGGCCGGCGACCAGGGTTTCGTCGTCCATCCAGGCCACGGTGGCGCGGATCTCTCGGCTGGCCTCGATGGCAGAGCCTTCGCCGTCCACCGCGAGCAGCCAGTCGCCACGCGACACATCAACTTCGCGGTCGAGCACGATGCCGGCGCTGTGGCCAGCGAGCACCGCTTTCGGCGTGCGGGCATGGTCCAGCACCTGTGCCACGGTCGCGGACTGGCCGCTGGGCATGACCTTGACCTGTTGGCCCGGCTGCACGCCACCGGTGGCCACGCGGCCCCAGAACACACGGCGGCCTTGACTGGTGTCGGAGGACGACGAGAACTTCTCGACCCACTGGACCGGGAAGGCGAACGGCAGCGTGGTGTCGGCCGCCGTCACCGGCAGCTGTTCCAGAATTTCCAGCAACGTGGGGCCGCTGTAGCCACACCAGGCGGCGTCGGCGGCGGCATCCACCACGTTCCAGCCCTTGAGCGCAGAGACGGGCACCGTTGCGGTGACGGTGATGCCGGCTTCGGCGGCGAAGGCGGCGAGCGCGGCGCTGATGTGGGCGAACGCGAGCGCGCTGTCGGCCACGGCGTCGAGCTTGTTGACGGCGAACACGATGGACGGCACGCGCAGCAGGTTGACCAGCAGCGAGTGGCGGCGGGTCTGCACCAGCAGCTTGAGGCCGGCGTTTTGCCAGTCCAGCTTGGTGGCATCCACCAGCACCACGGCCGCGTCGGCGGCCGAGGCGGCGGTCACCATGTTGCGCGTGTACTGCTCGTGGCCCGGCGCGTCGCCGATGATGAACTTGCGGGTTTCGGTGTTGAAGTAGCGGTAGGCCACGTCGATGGTGATGCCTTGCTCGCGCTCGGCCGACAGGCCGTCGGTCAGCAGGGCCAGGTCGGTTTCACCCTGGCGTTGCACGCCGGCCAGGTGGTCCTGCAGCACGGCCTTGCTGTCGACCAGCAGGCGGCCGATCAGCGTGCTTTTGCCGTCATCGACGGAGCCGCAGGTGATGAACTTCAGCGCGGTTCGGGTGTCGGCGGCGGGAGAGGGAGAAACAACAGCGTTCATACAAAACTTTCGCGAGAAATGTCTGGTTCCAGAACGCCGCGGAACCGGCTTTGCCGGGCCGCTGGCGTTGCCCCTTGAGGGGCGGAGCTGGCTACACGCAGTGAGCCAGCGATAGGGGTGGGCTAGAAATACCCGTCCTTTTTCCGCTTCTCCATCGAAGCGTCCGATGTCTTGTCGTCCATCCGGGTCGCGCCGCGCTCGCTCACGTCGGCGGCCAGCGTCTCGATGACGATGTCGGCGGCCGTGGCGGCCAGGCTCTCCACCGGGCAGGTGCAGGTGATGTCGCCCACGGTGCGGAAGCGCACGTCGCGCACCTGCACGGTCTCGCCGTCTTTCGGCGGGGTCAGTTCGGTCACCGGCACCAGCAGGCCGCGGCGGTCGACCACCTCACGCTGGTGGGTGTAGTAGATCGAGGGCAGGGCAATGTTCTCGCGCTCGATGTACTGCCACACGTCCAGCTCGGTCCAGTTGCTGATGGGGAACACGCGGAAGTGCTCGCCCGGGGCCAGGCGGGTGTTGAACAGGGTCCACAGCTCGGGGCGCTGGGCCTTGGGCTGCCACTGGCCGAAGCTGTCGCGGTGCGAAAAGATGCGTTCCTTGGCGCGGGCCTTTTCTTCGTCGCGGCGTGCGCCGCCGATCAGCGCGTCGAAGCGGAATTCCTCGATCGCTTCCAGCAGCGTCACCGACTGGTGCACGTTGCGGCTCTCGCCCGGGTGGGCCAGGCGCACGGTGCCGCGCTTCATGGAGTCTTCGACGTTGCGCACGATCAACTCGGCCTGCAGTTCGGCGGCGCGGCTGTCGCGGAAGTCGGTCACTTCGGGGAAGTTGTGGCCGGTGTCGATCATCAGCAGCGGGTAGGGAATGCGGCCGGCGCCAAAGGCCTTTTCGGCGCAGCGCAGCATCACCAGCGAGTCCTTGCCACCCGAGAACAGCAGGGCGGGGCGCTCGAAGGCGGCCGCGACCTCGCGCAGGATGAAGATGGTTTCCTCTTCGAGCGCGTCGAGGTGGGCGTTGCTCAGGTGGTGTTCGGCGGATTGCAGCACGGCGGTGTCGGTACGGGCGTTCATGATCGGGTTCAAGCGGTCGGTTCAGTGGGCCAGATGCAAGCCGCACTCGCGGTTGTCTTCGCCCTTGGTCGGGTCCACATAGTCGAAATTGTTGGGCAGGCCGTGGGCCTCACAGTACTGGTAGAGCTCTTTGGACGACCAGTGCAGCAGCGGCGCGACCTTGATCAGGCCGTCGGGGTTGATGCTCACCGGGTCCATGTTGGCGCGCACGGCGGTGTCGGTGGCGCGCAATGCGGTGAACCAGACCTTGGGCGCCGTCTCACGCAAGGCTCGGGCAAAGGGTTCGAGCTTCACCTCTTCGGTGAAGGCGGCATGGCGTGGGTCGTCCAGCGCGGGCGTGGCGCCATCGACCGCTTCGCGGTGCGCGCGCGAACGGCGCGGCAGGTAGATGTGCAGGTTCAGTTTGAGCTGGCGGGTGACTTCGTCGGCGAAGCGGTAGGTGGCCTCGGTGTTGTATCCGTTGTCCATCCAGACCACGGGCACGTCCGGCTTCACGGAAGCGACCAGGTGCAAGATCACGGCTTCGAACGGGCGGAAGTTGGTGGTGACGATGGCGGGCTGTCCCAGGCTCAAGGCCCAGTTCACCAGTCCCTGGGGGTTGCGGCCGAGCTCGGCGTTGATGTCTGCGAGCTGGATGGGTGCGAGATCGATGGTGCTCATGGTGTCTTTTCGTGGGTCTCAGGCGACAGCGAAATGCGGGAGTGCGTCCACCGCGTCGCCCTGGTAGAAAGCGGGGTAGTGGGCCAGCAGCTTGCGGCCGTGGTCCAGGCTCTGGTCGTCGCGCAACACGGCCTGCGAGAAGCCGCTGCGCTGCATCTGCGCCAGCTGGTCGATCAGCACGTCGCCGGTGGCACGGATCTCGCCCGTGAAGCCGAGGCGGCGCCGCAGCAAAAAGGCCTGACTGAACGCGCGGCCATCGGTGAATTTGGGGAACTGCAGCACGACGGTGCCGACGCCGTCCAGCGCGGCGTCGCGTGGGTCGGTGTCGTTGGCCAGCGTCAGGGTGCCGGCTTCGTCAGCGGCGAAAGACTCGGCCTTGAAGAGTTGGAGCGTGGGTTTCATTCAAATACCTCGGAATCGGCGCTCAGGCGGCGACAGGGGTTCGGGCCGTGGCCACGCGCACGGCGTTGGCGGCGGTCTTGAAGGGGTCGATGCCGATGCGCTTGACGGTGTCGATGAAGGTCTCGCGGCCGTCGCGCTGCTCGCGGTAGGTGTTGATCACGGCTTCGATCACGTCGGTCATTTCATTGGCGGCGAACGACGGGCCGATGACCTTGCCCGGTGTGGATTCACCCGACAGTCGCGTGCCATCCGAGCCGCCCAACGTCACTTGGTACCACTCCTGGCCGTCCTTGTCGACGCCCAGGATGCCGATGTGCCCGCTGTGGTGGTGGCCGCAGCTGTTGATGCAGCCACTGATGTGCAGGTCGATCTCGCCCAGGTCGTGAAGCTCGTCCAGGTCCTGGTAACGCGCCAGCAAGGCCTGAGCGATGGGCAGCGAGCGGGCGTTGGCCAGGTCGCAGAAATCGCCACCGGGGCAGGCGATCATGTCGCTCAGCAGGCCGATGTTGGGCTTGGCCAGGCCGAGGCGGCGCGCTTCGCGCCACAGCTCGGGCAACTGGTCGCAGCTGACCCAGGGCAGCAGCAGGTTCTGTTCGTGCGTCACGCGCGCCTCGCCGGCCGAGAAACGGTCGGCCAGCTCGGCGGCGCGCTCCAGCTGCTCGGCGCTCGCGTCGCCGGGGGCTGAGCCCAGGCGCTTGAACGACAGCGTGACGGCGCGCAGATCCGCGTTCTGGTGCGGCTTCACGTTTTGCGTGAGCCAGCGGCTGAACTCCACGTCGTCTTCGGCCGCGGCCTTGAGGATGTGCGCGATCTTGGCGTCGGCGCTCTTGCGGTCGCATTTGAGCTGCGGCGGCACGAAGAAGGCGCTCACGCGGTCCAGTTCGGCCTGGCTGATGGTGTGCGGCGCGCCGTCCTTCTCGATGATGTCGCGGTACTCGGCTTCTACCTGATCGGTGAAAGCCTGGCCCTCGGCCTTCACCAGGATCTTGATGCGGGCCTTGTACATGTTGTCGCGGCGGCCGAAGCGGTTGTAGGCGCGCACCACGGCTTCGAGGTAGTTGAGGATCTGGTTCCAGGGCAGGAACTCGCGGATCACCGTGCCGATGATCGGCGTGCGGCCCATGCCGCCACCCACGCGCACCTGGAAGCCCAGGTCGCCGTCCACGTTGCGCAAGAGGCGCAGGCCGACGTCGTGCCACGGCGTGGCGGCGCGGTCTTCGCGGGCGCCGGTGATGGCGATCTTGAACTTGCGCGGCAGGAAGGCGAACTCGGGGTGCAGCGTGCTCCACTGGCGCATGATTTCGGCGAAGGGGCGCGGGTCGGCCACCTCGTCCACCGCGATGCCGGCCAGCGCGTCGGTGGTGATGTTGCGGATGCAGTTGCCGCTGGTCTGGATGCCGTGCATGCCCACGCTGGCCAGCAGATCCATCACGTCGGCCGAGCGCGAGAGCGGGATCCAGTTGTACTGCACGTTCTGGCGCGTGGTGAAGTGGCCGCAGCGGTCGGGCAGCGTGGGCACTTCGGAGAGGCCTGCATTGGCTTGGGAGACGTCGTGGTCTTCCTTGTGGTCGAAGTCGCGCGCGATCTTTGCGAGCACCTTGAGCTGTGCGCTGTTGATCTCACCGTAGGGCACGGCCACGCGCAGCATGGGCGCAAAGCGCTGCACGTACCAGCCGTTCTGCAGGCGCAGCGGCTTGAACTCGTCGTCGCCCAGCGTGCCGGCTTGCCAGCGGGTGAGCTGGTCGCGGTACTGGTCGGCGCGCAATTGCACGAACTGGCGGTCAAAGTCGGAATATTGGTACATCGTTGGTACGTCGTCTTCGTGGGGCAGAAAGAATCAGAGGGCAATCAATTTCATGCCAGCGTAGGCCAGCAACACCGAGAGCGCAGAGCGCACCAGGCGTTCGGGCGTGTGGCGCATCAGGCGGGTGCCGAGCCAGATGCCCGGAATGGAGCCGGCCAGCAGATTGACCAGCAGCGGCCAGTCCACCGAGCCAAGGCTGGCGTGACCCAGACCGGCCACCAGCGTCAGCGGCACAGCGTAAGCGATGTCGGCGGCCACGATGCGCGGCAGCGGCAGCAGCGGGAACAGGATCAGCAGCACCGAGACGCCGATCGCACCGGCGCCGACCGAGGTGAGGGTGACCAGGGTGCCGATCACGGCGCCGAACAGCACCGGCAGGCTCCAGTGGCGTGCGCGGGTCGCGTCCTGCAGCCGGCCTTCTGGCAGGGTGCGTGGCAGCTGTTTCCCGCGGGCGGCCTTGTAGAGCATGGCCACGGCGGTCAGTAGCAGGGCGATGCCCAAGGTGTGCGTCATGACCGACTGCACTTGGGGATTGGCCGGACCGACCTTGTGCAGCACCGCCAGCGTGACCAGCGCGGCCGGGATGCTGCCGGCGCAGAGCTGGCCCACCACACGCCACGGCACCAGGCGCTGGCGCGCCAGGCTGAGCGTGCCGCTGGCCTTGGTGAAGGCGGCGAACAGCAGGTCGGTGCCCACCGCGAGGTAGGGCTTGATGCCGAAGAAAAAGATCAGTATCGGCGTCATCAGCGAGCCGCCGCCCACGCCGGTGAGCCCGACGATGAGTCCCACGGCAAAGCCGGCAAAGATGATGGCGAATTCAGGCATGGGCGCGACTGTAAAGATGCCTGCTTATATTGCAAACGACATTTTGGTTGTTCATATATGCCTTTCGGCAATAAAAGGAAGCATCGGGGGACGCATCTGGATCGCCCCGACCGGCCTGCGGTCAGTGGGGTGGCAGTAACATGCAGCCATGGTCAAGCAGCGGATTTACGTCAATGTCGTGGGGTTTTCCGACGTGGAACGGCATGCGCTCAACACGGTGTTTCGCTTGTCGGAAGAGCGCGAACTGTCTTATGTGCCCTGGGTCCCGCTCACCGCCCCGGGCGTCGAACTCAACACCATGCGCGCCGATGTTGCGCTGGTGGATGGCGACAGCGCCGAGGCGGTGCTCGCCCACGCCAAGGAACTTCCTCCCGGGCAGCGATTGATCTGGGTGGGGACCAGGGCACCGGCTCACGCGTGGCGGGTGGTGGACCGGCCGATCCAGTGGGCGGGCCTGCTGGACGATCTCGACGCGGTGTCTGCGGCGAGGCAGGTCGATTCCGGTCAACTGGATCTGGACGTCACCTCGCCGGCCCCGCTGGAGATGGCACCCGGTGAGGTCCACAAGCGGGCGCTGCTGGTGGGATCTCAACCCGAGGAAGAGCCTCTCTTTCGCGCCCGGTTGGCGCGCGTGGGCGTGCTGGATGCCGACGTGGCCCAGAGCACCGAACTGGCGGCAGAGCTGATCGGGCGCCAGCGCTACTGTTGTGGTGTCTTCAATCTGGACGAGCACCATATCGACGCCTGGTCGCTGGCCCGGCTGTTCGCGCAGCACAACCCCCAAGCGCTCAACATGGGCATCAGCGAACACGCGGGGCCGCTGTCGCCCTGGTGGAGCCGGCGACGGATGAGACGGGACACGGAGCGCACCGGCATCAACGCCCTGCTGGCCCGACCGCTGCAGGCCGACGAGCTGCAACGGTCGCTGGACCTGCTGCGCTGAACGCGCTCAGACGCGCTGTCGCCGGGCGGCTTTCCAGGCAAACCGCGACGGGTCCAGCGCCTGTTCCAGGTCGTGGTCGGCGGGCGGCAGGGGCGATGCCTCGCCGCTCATGCGGGCGGCCAACAGGTGGGCACACCAATGTGCCAGCGTCAGGCCACGCGATCCCAGGGCGGTCAGCAGGTACAGACCGGGCAGGTGCGGTGTCTCGGCCAGCGGCACCCGCCCCCGGCGAGCGCCAGCGGCGTTCATCAGCGCGTCGAGCGCCTGCAGGTCGGGCGCGGCACCCACCAGGGGCAAACGGTCCAGTGAAGCGCAACGAACCTGGGCCCAGCCCCGCAACGAGCCGTCGGCGACCGATTGCCGCAACACGCCAGCCGCGGGTGCGTGCATCTCTTCCAGACTCTGTGCGTTGCGTTCATGGGCAGCCGCCTCGACAGTGTTGTTGTCTGCTCCACGTTCGTATGTCGAACCCATGGCCCAGACGCGCGGCGGCCACGCCGGCGACAGGCCAGCGTCTTCGTAGGCGGGTACAAAAACACCGTTGTTGCGCATGGGGCGGGGTGCCAGCGGGTCGCCGTCGAGCGCGGCCAGGCTCATCTGTCCTTTGACCGGGCGCAACGGCAGGGCCGTGGCGGTCAATCCGTGATGGCTTTCGAGCAGGGTCCGGGTGCCATGGGCAGACGCCACCACCACGGTCGGCGCTTGGGCCAGTGGCCGGCCGGCTTCGTCCAGCGCCACCCAGGCGCCGTCAGGCCAGCGCGTGAGGCCCGCCACGCGCTGGCTCCAAAGGCAGTCCAGCGCACCGAAGCCGCGCGCCTCGTCCAGCCAGGCATTCACCAGCGCGGCTGGTCGCACCAGTGCAGCGGGCCAGCGGCCAGGGTCATGGCCCAGGTTGTCCACCTCACAGGCTTGCCAACCGTGGCCTTGTGGCACCCGCCGCTGCAATTCAAGGCGGGCATCCGCCACACCCAAGGCGCACAGGCGCGACAACGGCGTGGGCACCCGGGTCACATGCGGGCTGAGCATGCCCACGGGCAAGGCAGACGCCGCCTGGGCTGGGCCAGGCGCAGCGTCGAGCAAGGTCAGCCGCCATCCCCGACGGGCCAGGGCCACACAGGCGGCAGACCCGGCCAGACCGGCGCCGATCACCAAGGCATGGCGGGTAGAGGACGGCTCGTGCAATGGGGTTGGGGCATCCGGGCCCACAAGACCGGACGCGTGGGACGCGATCAGGATGCGCTGGGCGGCGGCACGTAACCGGCGGCGGCGTCGGCGCCTTCGCCAAAGAAGTGCTTCTCCATCTGGCGGGCCAGGTATTGGCGCGCGCGGGCGTCGGCCAGGTTGAGGCGGTTTTCGTTCAGCAACATGGTCTGGTGCTTGAGCCAGGCCGCCCAGGCTTCCTTGCTCACGTTTTCATAAATGCGCTTGCCCAGCTCGCCCGGGTAGGGCGGAAAGTCCAGACCTTCGGCTTCTTTGCCGAGCTTGATGCATTGGATGGTGCGTGCCATGGGGTGTCCTTAATATCTCTTTGGATATGAATCAAATAAAAATATATTGGTTCTGGTTTTAACCGAGCGCGGGCATCATGCGGGTTTTCCAGAACGGCCAGCCGGGTGGAGCCTGGCTGGCATGGGCCCGACTGTATCAACGATTGGGTGTCCCTGGACCCAGCGGGGCGGGACATCGGGGTGCAGTGTGGCCCGGATCGGCATGGTCCGGGCTGACATAACGCAAATCTTTGACAGACGCGGGCTTTTACAATCTGGGGATCTGATGCGGTGCCCATACCGCCACCGGTGCGCCGGACCTTTCGCCGACCTGCCGCAGCCTGGCTGCGGTTCACAGACCTTTTCAAGACCATGAGTGCTTTCATCGAAGAACGCGTGTTGACCGTGCATCACTGGACCGACCGCCTGTTCAGCTTCACCACCACCCGTGACCAGGCCCTGCGCTTCTCGAACGGGCACTTCACCATGATCGGCTTGCGGGTCAACGACAAGCCGCT
Organism: Hydrogenophaga sp.; assembly: GCF_018780075.1. Taxonomy (GTDB): domain Bacteria; phylum Pseudomonadota; class Gammaproteobacteria; order Burkholderiales; family Burkholderiaceae_C; genus Hydrogenophaga. The sequence continues at coordinate 36,734 of NZ_JADMKB010000005.1, read as the reverse complement.
GCTGCGCGCGTACAGCATTGCCAGCCCCAACTACGCCGACCACCTGGAGTTCCTGAGCATCAAGGTGCAGGACGGTCCGCTGACCAGCCGCCTGCAGCACATTCAGGTGGGTGACAAGGTCATTGTCGGCCGCAAGCCCACCGGAACCCTGCTGATCGACTACCTGCTGCCCGCCAAGCGCCTGTACCTGCTGGCCACCGGCACCGGACTGGCTCCCTTCCTGAGCGTGATCCGCGACCCCGAAACCTACGAAAAGTTCGAACAGGTCGTGCTGGTGCACGGCGTGCGCGAGGTCAAGGAACTGGCGTACCGCGAGATGCTGGAAAGCACGCTCAAGCAGGACGAATTCCTGGGTGAGCTGGTGCAGCAGCAATTGTTGTACTACCCGACCGTGACCCGTGAGCCCTTCGTGCACCAGGGCCGCATTCCGGTCGTGATCGAGAACGGCCAGCTCGCCAAAGACCTGGGCATCCCCGACCTGAACCCGGCGGAAGACCGTGTCATGATTTGTGGCAGCCCCGAGATGCTGCGCGATCTCAAGGCCCTGTGCGAAAAGCGCGGTTTTGCCGAAGGCAATACCACGCGGCCGGGCCAGTTCGTGATCGAGCGCGCTTTCGCCGACAGCTGATCGATCGCCTGTTTCCGCCGGAACTCTGAGGCGCTGGCCGGGTCCACCGGGGCGCCTCGTTTCATTTTCAGGAGATCGTTTGAGCACCCTTGCCCCTGTTTTTCGCCTGTTGGACCAACACCCTCGCCGAGTGCTCGCGCTGGTGGCGGTGGCCTGTGTCGGCCTGTTGGCGTTCGGCATTCTTTATCTGCAGCAGGTCGTTGGGCTGGAGCCGTGCCCGATGTGCATCGTGCAACGCTACGCCTTGATCCTGGTGGCATTGGTGGCGGGTGTGGGTGCTTTGCTGCCTGGTCGCCGCGGGCGCCAGGTGGGCGTTGGCGCCATGGGGCTGCTGGCGATCGGTGGCGCCTTCGTGGCGGCGCGCCAGAGCTTTCTGCAGTGGAACCCGCCGGAGATCATGAGCTGTGGACGCGATTTCTACGGAATGATCGAATCGTTTCCGCTCAAGCGCGCCATCCCCATGATTTTCAAGGGCAGTGGAGACTGTTCGGCGGTGGACTGGACCTTCTTGGGTCTGACGATTGCCAACTGGTCGTTTCTCTGTTTCGCGGGCATTGCCGCGCTGGCCTTGCTGATGTTGCTGCGCAGGCCGTCCGTCTGAACCGATGGTGCTCACAAAGAGAAGCCGCCCGAGGGCGGCTTCTCTTTTGGGGTGTTCTGATCGTTCAGAGAATGGCGCCGCCGGGTCGCTCCCCGCGCTCATACACCACGTGGGCCCGGCCCACGATCAGTGAATCGAGAGGACCGATGTTTTTCGGATCCTTGTTGGTGTACGGCAGCTTCTGCAGCAGGTAACGCATGGCGTTGAGGCGCGCACGCTTCTTGCAGTCGCTTTTGATCACGGTCCATGGAGCGTCGGCCGTGTCGGTCTCGAAGAACATGGCCTCCTTGGCCTGGGTGTAGTCGGCCCACTTGTCCAGCGAAGCCAGGTCGATGGGGCTGAGCTTCCACTGCTTGAGCGGGTGGGCCTTGCGCTCCTTGAAGCGGCGGCGCTGCTCTTCTCGGCTCACCGAGAACCAGAACTTGATCAGGTGCACGCCGCTGCGCACCAGCTGGCGTTCGAACTGCGGTGCCTGGCGCATGAACTCCTGGTACTCGTCGTCGGAGCAGAAGCCCATCACCTTCTCCACGCCGGCGCGGTTGTACCAGCTGCGGTCAAACAGCACGATCTCGCCGGCCGTGGGCAGGTGCTGCACATAGCGCTGGAAGTACCACTGCCCACGCTCCACCTCGCTGGGTTTCTCCAGTGCCACCACGCGGGCGCCGCGCGGGTTCAGGTGCTCCATCATGCGTTTGATGGTGCCGCCCTTGCCGGCGGCATCGCGGCCCTCGAACAGGATCACCACCCGCTGCCCGGTTTCCTTGGCCCAGGCCTGCAGCTTGAGCAGCTCCACTTGCAGCAGGTACTTCTGTGCCTCATAGACCTTGCGCGACAACAGGTTCCTGTAGGGGTAGGCGCCGCTGCGCCAGTCCTTGTTGAGCTGTTCGTTGGGGTCCACTTCAGGGGCTGTGGTGGTTCGCTGAGAGGCTTTCGCCTCACCGCGCAGCAGCTGGCGAATGGCCTTGGCATCGTCAGGGGCCGCGCCTTCGAGGATGGCGCGAAGTGACGCGGCTTTGTCGCTCTTGCTGTTTTCAGGGCGAGAGAGGATGTCCCTCACGACCGCGAGCTGGCCTGCCTGTCTGGAGGCCACCACCTGCGCCACGGTGTTTTTGCGGATGGTCTTGGGCTGGCTGCTGCCACTGGTGTCACCCAGGGCCACACGACGCGGGGTTTCGTCGGTTTTGCGCGAAACGGCGGCCTTTCGGGCGGCGGTCTTGGCGGCCGTTTTTCCACTGGCGGCCGTGCCGGAACTGGAGGAGTTCGGTGTGGGGGTGCTGCGTTCGGTCATGCTGTTTTCACCTGGGTGTCACTGAATCCACCAGTATGGACAGATCGCACGGTGCTGGCTTGATGTTCGTCAAACCGGGCCGCGCGGTGCGCTTCAACCCAGCTTTTTCACCAGCACCTGGCTCTTGCGGTCCCAGTTGTATTTGCGTTTGCGGGCCTCGGGCAGCCACTCGGGGTTGACCTGCACGAAGCCGCGCTTGAGGAACCAGTGCATGGTGCGGGTGGTGAGCACGAAGATGCTCTGCAGGCCCTGGGCGCGGGCGCGGCTTTCGATGCGCTTGAGCAGCCGCTCGCCGTCGCCCTGGCTCTGTGTGTCGGGCGACACGGTGAGCGCGGCCATCTCGCCGGTGCGGGCCTCGGGGTAAGGGTAGAGCGCAGCGCAGCCGAAGATCACGCCGTCGTGTTCGATGATGGTGTAGTTGCCGGCGTCACGCTCGATCTCGGTGCGGTCGCGCTTGACCAGCGTGCCATCCTTTTCGAACGGCTCGATCAGCGCCACGATGCCGCTCACGTCGTCCATCGTGGCCTCGCGCACGCTCTCCAGTTTTTCGTCCACCACCATGGTGCCAATGCCGTCGTGGGTGTAGATCTCCAGCAGGAGTGCGCCATCGACCGCAAACGGCAGGATGTGGCTGCGTTCCACGCCACCCTCGCAGGCACGGATGCAGTGCTGCAGGTAGAAGGCCGTGTCGGTGGGCTGGGTGGGCGCGGGCAGGACCTTCAGCAGCTTCTTGGCATCGGCCAGTGGCAGTTCGGTGTCGATGGCGCTGTCGTGGGCCGGGTGCGGCGCTCCCGCGTCGAGCGCGATGCCCGGCACCTCGGTCAGGAACATCAGCTTGTCGGCCTGCAGCGCCACGGCCACCGAGGTGGCGACGTCTTCCATGGTGAGGTTGAAGGCCTCGCCCGTGGGCGAAAAACCAAACGGCGAGAGCAGCACCAGCGCGCCCATGTCCAGCGTGCGCTGGATGCCTTCGGTGTCGATCTTGCGCACCAGGCCCGAGTGCTGAAAGTCCACACCGTCCATCAGACCCACCGGGCGCGCCGTGACGAAGTTGCCCGAGATCACGCGCACCGTGGCGCCGGCCATGGGCGTGTTGGGCAGGCCCTGGCTGAACGCGGCCTCGATCTCGTAGCGCAGCTGACCGGCGGCCTCCTGCGCGCAGTCCAGGGCCACCGAGTCGGTGATGCGCATGCCGTGCGAGTATTTGGGTGTGTGGCCCTTGGCCAGCAGTTGTTCGTTCACCTGTGGGCGAAAGCCGTGCACCAGCACGATCTTCACGCCCATGCTCTGGATCAGGGCCAGGTCCTGCGCAACGTTCTGCAGCTTGCCCGCCGCGATGGCTTCGCCCGCGATGCCCACCACCAGCGTGTTGCTGCGGTGCTTGTGGATGTAGGGTGCCACCGAGCGGAACCAGGGCACGAAGGTGAAATTGAAGACGTTGGACATGGAGCGGGGCAGGGCGGTCTTGTGGCGGACTGAAGGGGCTGGGGCGCGGATAATCGCCGGTTGCCTGATTTTGACTGAAGTTCCCCCTTGTCCTCCACGCCGCTGCACATCGAATTCCCCGAGTCCCTGCCCGTCTCCGCCCGTCGGGACGAGATCGAGGCCGCCATGCGCGAGCACCAGGTGGTCATCGTCTGTGGCGAAACCGGTTCGGGCAAGACCACGCAACTGCCCAAGATCGCGCTGCAGATGGGGCGCGGCAAGCTCAATGCGAAACCGGGTCAGCGCCCGCAGCTGATCGGTCACACGCAGCCGCGCCGCATCGCGGCCTCCAGCGTGGCCAAGCGCATTGCCGAGGAATTGAAGACGCCACTGGGCGACGTGGTGGGCTTCAAGGTGCGCTTCCAGGACCGGCTCTCGAAAGACGCATCGGTCAAGCTGATGACCGACGGCATTTTGCTGGCCGAGACGCAGACCGACCCGGACCTGCGCGCCTACGACACCATCATCATCGACGAGGCGCATGAGCGCTCGCTCAACATCGACTTCCTGCTCGGCTACCTGCGCCAGCTGCTGCCGCGCCGGCCCGACCTGAAGGTGGTGGTGACCTCGGCGACCATCGACGCGCAACGGTTTGCCGACTACTTCGCCTCGAAAAAAGGCCCGGCGCCGGTCATCCAGGTCTCGGGCCGTACCTTCCCGGTGGAGGTGCGCTACCGACCCTTTGAAGAAAGCCGCGAGTACGACCTCAACAACGCGATCGCCGATGGCGTGGACGAGTTGTGGCGCACACCGCAGGGCGGCGACATCCTGATTTTTCTGCCCGGTGAGCGCGAAATCCGCGAGGCGGCCGACCACCTGCGCAAGCACCTCAGCCACATCCCCACGCTGCGCAACGCCGAGGTGCTGCCGCTGTTTGCGCGCCTGTCGCAGGCCGAGCAGGACCGCATCTTCCAGGACCACAGCGGGCGGCGCATCGTGCTGTCCACGAACGTGGCTGAGACCTCGCTCACGGTGCCGGGCATCCGCTACGTGATCGACGCCGGCACCGCGCGCGTCAAGCGCTACAGCTTCCGTCAGAAGGTCGAGCAGCTGATGGTGGAACCCATCAGCCGGGCGGCGGCCAACCAGCGCGCCGGCCGCTGCGGCCGCGTGGCCGACGGCATCTGCATCCGGCTGTACGACGAAGCCGGCTTCAACGGCCGGCCGGCCTTCACCGACCCCGAGATCCTGCGCAGCTCGCTCGCGGGCGTGATCCTGCGCATGAAGGCACTGCGCCTGGGCGCGGTGGAAGACTTCGCCTTCATCGAGGCGCCGCAAAAGCGCGCCATCGTCGACGGCTACCAGCTGCTCTCCGAACTCGGCGCGGTGGACGAGGCCAACGAACTCACCCCCATCGGCCAGACGCTCTCGCGCCTGCCGCTCGACCCGCGCGTGGGCCGCATGATCCTGGAGGCGCAGCAGCGCGGCGCGCTCGATGAAGTGATGGTGATCGCCTCGGCCCTGAGCGTGCAGGACGTGCGCGACCGGCCCATGGACAAGCAGACCCAGGCCGACCAGGCGCACGCCAAATTCGACGACGAGAAGAGCGAGTTCAGCGGCACGCTCAAGCTCTGGAAGTGGCTCGAAGACACCAAGGGCGGCCACGGCAAGGACCACAAGCTCAGCCACCGGCAGTACGAAAACCTGCTGCGCGAGAACTTCATCAACGTGCGGCGGGTGCGCGAGTGGCGCGACATCCACACCCAGCTGCACACCGTGGTGGCCGAACACAAGTGGGTCCTCAACACGCAGCCGGCGAGCTACGAACAGCTGCACCTGGCCATGCTCTCGGGTCTGCTCGGCAACATCGGCCAGAAGAGCGAGGCCGAAGACTGGTACCTGGGCGCGCGCGGCATCAAGTTTTACCGCCACCCGGGCGCGAACCTGAGCAAGAAGCCCGGGCGCTGGATCGTCTGCGCCGAGCTGGTCGAGACCACGCGCCTGTTTGGCCGGGGCATCGCCAACATCGATCCGACCTGGCTGGAGCAGGTGGGCACGCACCTGCTGAAAAAGCAGTTGCTGGACCCGCACTGGGAAAAGAAAGCGGCCCGCGTCTCGGCGCTGGAACGCGCCACGCTCTACGGCCTGGTGGTCTATCACAACCGCCGCACCGACTACGGTCGGGTGGACCCGGCGGGCGCACGCGAAATCTTCATCCGCGAAGCGCTGGTCGCCGGGGACTGGGAGACCCGCCTGCCGTTCTTGGCCGCGAACCAGAAGCTGGTGAAGCAGGTGGCGGAGCTGGAGCACAAGTCGCGCCGGCAAGACGTGCTGGTGGACGACGAGCTGATCTATGCCTTCTACGACCAGCAACTGCCCGCCGATGTCTGCAACGGCGCCAGCTTCGAGCGCTGGTACCAGGGTGCGGTCAAGCTCAACCCCAAGCTCTTGCTGCTGACCAAAGAAGAGCTGATGCGCCACGAGGCGGCCGGCATCACCACGCAGGCGTTTCCCAAGACGCTGCGCCTGGGCGGCGTGGACTGCGCCTGCACCTACCTGCACGAGCCCGGCGACCCGCGCGATGGATTGAGCGTCACGGTGCCGATCTTTGCGCTCAACCAGGTGAGCGAAGACCGCTGCGACTGGCTGGTGCCCGGCATGCTGAAAGAGAAGCTGCTCGCGCTGCTCAAGACCCTGCATCAGCGCCCGCGTTCGCGCCTGGTGCCGCTGCCGGCCACGGCCGAACGTTTCGTCGCTGCGCTCACCGAGCCCGCGGTGTTCGGCGCTGGCAACCTGATGGACGCGCTGCTGAAACTGGTGCGCGAGGCGACACAGCTCGACATCGTGCGCAACGACATCAAGGTCGACATGCTCACACCGCACCACTTCATGCACCTGCGCGTGGTGGACGAACACGGCCGCCAGCTCGGCCAGGGGCGCAGCCTCGCCGCGCTCAAGGCCGAGCTGGGCGGCCAGGCGCGCGGTGCCTTCCAGGCGCTGGCGTCCTTGAAGCTGGACAGTCTGCGCCCGGCAGCGCCCGAGCCCAAGGCGGTTCCGGCGCCCGCCAGCGCAGGCGGTGCGCGCCGCGTCGCGGCCGAAGCGCCGGCCGCACCCGCGGCCAGCGCCACCCAGCGCCACACCAGCTGGGATTTCGGCGAACTGCCCGAGTTGATGGAGATCCGCAAGGGCGGGCAGACACTGATCGGCTTCCCGGCGCTGATGGACCTCGGCGACGCGGTCGGCATCGAGGTGTTCGACGAGCCCGAGGTGGCGATGGCACGCCACCGCGAGGGCCTGCGCCGCCTGTTCGCGCTGCAGATCCGCGACGCGTTGAAGTACCTCGAAAAGAACTTGCCGGGCCTGATGACCATGGCCACGGCCTACATGCAGGTGGGCAAGACGGACAGCGGATCGGGCGGCGGCACACTGGAAGAACTGCGCAACCAGATCATCGAACTTGCGCTGGACCGCGCCTTCCTGGCCGATCCGCTGCCCACCGACGAGGCCGCGTTCAAGAAGCGGCTGGACGAGGGCCGTGGCCGGCTGACGCTGATCTCATCCGAGATCGCGCGCAACGCGGGCCTGATCCTCACCGAGTACGCGGCCGCCGCTCGCAAGCTCAAGGACAGCCGCCCGCCGGCCGACGTCGCGACCGACATCGGCCAGCAGCTGCAGCGCCTGGTGCCCAAGCGCTTCCTGCTGACCACACCCTACGCGCAGCTGCAGCACTTTCCGCGTTACCTGAAAGCGGTGCAGCTTCGGCTGGACAAGCTGCGCGCCGACCCGGCGCGCGACGCCACCAAACTGGCCGAACTGCGCCCGCAGGACCAGCGCTTCTGGCGCCTGGTGGCTGAGCGCAAGGGTGTGCAGGACGCGCGCCTGCAGGAAGTGCGCTGGCTGCTCGAAGAACTGCGCGTGAGTTTTTTTGCGCAGGAGCTGCGCACGCCCCAGCCGGTGAGCGTGAAGCGGATCGACAAGGCCTGGAGCCAGCTCAACAGCTGAGCGCAGCGAACATCAGTTCGCGGTCAGCGACCGCGGATCGGATGCGCGCCGTGCCCCCGCCGGTGCACCGTGGCGGGAGAAACGTGATGCAGATAACGCTGGGCCGCTACAGACGGGCCAGCCGCTGCAGGGCGCTGTGCAGCGTGTCGTCTTTCTTTGCAAAGCAGAAACGGATCACCTTCTGGTCAAACCCGTTGCCGTAGAACGCCGAAAGCGGAATGGCCGCGACGCCGATCTCGCGCGTGAGCCACTGGCAGAAGTCGGCCTCGGGCAGGTCGCGTTCGGGCACCGCCAGATCACCGATGCCCACGCACTGGAAGTAGGTGCCCTGGCCCGGCAGCAGCGTGAAGCGGGTGCTGGCCAGGCCTTCGCGGAACAGGTCGCGCTTGCGCTGATAGAAAGCGCTCAGCTGCAGATAGGGCGCCGGGTCGGCCATGTGGGCAGCCAGTGCGTGCTGCATGGGCGTGTTCACGGTGAACACGTTGAACTGGTGCACCTTGCGGAACTCGGCCGTGAGCGGCACAGGCGCCACCACGGTGCCCACCTTCCAGCCGGTCACGTGGTAGGTCTTGCCGAAGCTGCTGATGATGAAGGCACGCGCTGCCAGGCCGGGGAAACGCGCCGCGCTCTGGTGCTGCTGGCCGTCGAACACCATGTGTTCGTACACCTCGTCGCTGATGAGCAGCACGTCGGTGGGCGCCAGCAGCTCCTGCAACTGCAACATGTCGGCATCGCTCCACACCTGGCCGCTGGGGTTGTGCGGGCTGTTGATGATGAGCGCGCGGGTGCGCGGCGTGAGGGCGGCGCGGATCAGGTCGAAGTCGGGCCGGAAGCTGCCCGGCGTGAGCGGCACGCGCACGGCCACACCACCGGCCAACTCGATGTTGGGCACGTAGCTGTCGTAGCAGGGCTCGAGCACGATGACCTCGTCGCCCGGATGCACCACGGCCAGGATGGCGGTGAGGATGGCCTGCGTGGCACCCGCCGTGACCGTGATCTCGGTGGCGGCGTCGCTGCGCAGGCCGTAAAGCGCCTGCATCTTGGCCGCCATGGCCTGGCGCAGCGCGGGTACACCCGGCATGGGCGGGTACTGGTTGTGGCCCGCCTGCATGGCGTGGGTGACCGCGTCCACCAGCGCGGGGTCGCAATTGAAATCAGGAAACCCCTGACCCAGATTGACGGCGCCCACCTCGGTCGCCAGGGTGGACATGACGGTGAAGATGGTCGTGCCCACGTTGGGCAGGCGGGAGGTGAGGGCTGGGGTGCTGGGTATGAGAGTTGCCATGTCAATGTCCGGCGATCAAGGTAACCCCAGCCAGAACACCGTGGAACCGGCTTCGCCGGGCCACAGGTGTTGCCCCCTGGGGGGTGACGGCCGTCAGGCCGGCGCGGGGGGGGGTCAAAGTTCATAGTCGTCCGGCGTCCCGCTCATGGCTTTCATGATCAGTTCACGCGAAAGCCGGTCGCTCAGCAGCTCGGCGAACCGCAGCACGAACTGGCGCAGGTAGCTGCCGCGTTTGAAGGCGACACGTGCCAGGTTGTGGCCGAACAGCTGTGCTCCGGGGCGGGCCACCAGATCGGGCGTCGCGTTGTCGCCCTGCATGGCCATTTCGGCCACGATGCCCACCCCCATGCCCAGCTTGACGTAGGTTTTGATCACGTCGGAGTCGATGGCTTCGAGCACGATGTTGGGCCGCAGGTGGCGCAGGGCAAAGGCCTGGTCGATGCGGGTGCGGCCCGTGAAACTGGGGTGGTAGGTGATCAGCGGCACCTGGGCCAGATCTTCGAGCGTGATGCGATCGCGGCTCACCAGGGGGTGATCGTGCGGGAACACCAGCACGTGCTGCCACTCGTAGCAGGGCAGGGTGACCAGGTCGGGGTAGTTGGTCAGCGACTCGGTCGCCATGCCGATCTCAGCCACCTCTTCCATCAGCATCTTCGCCACCTGATCGGGCGAGCCCTGGTGCAGGCTGATCGCCACCTTGGGGTAGGCCTGTCTCAGTTTCGCCACCGGTCCCGGGAGCACATAACGCGCCTGGGTGTGTGTGGTTGCAATCGACAGCGTGCCGCTGTCCTGGGCGGCGTACTGCTCGCCGATGCGCTTGAGGTTGTTCACCTCACGCAGGATGACCTCGATGCTCTTGAGCACCTGGAGGCCGGGCTCGGTGACGCGCTTGATGCGCTTGCCGTGCCGCGCAAAGATCTCGATGCCCAGCTCGTCTTCGAGCTCGATGATGGCTTTGGACACCCCCGGTTGCGAGGTGTGCAGCGCCTTGGCCGCTTCGGTCAGGTTGAGGTTGCGGCGCACCGCTTCCTGCACGAAGCGGAACTGGTGCAAATTCATGTGCGGGGTTCCAGGGCGATGTGAGCGAGCAGCGCGGTGAGTCGGGGGTCTTCGCCGGCGGTCGCCAGCTGTTCAAACACCACGTGGGGGTGAGACGCGGCCAGCTCGGCCATCAGCACGGGCAGGTCTTCCCGGGCGTGTTTGCCCATGCCAAAAAACAGCGGAAGCACCCGCACCCGGGTGGCACCTTGGGCCAGCAGGGCGCTGGCGGCCGACTGGAGATCGGGTTCGCAGAGCTCCAGGTAGGCACAGGCCACTTTGGCGTGCGGATCGGTGCGCCGAATCTGTTCGGCCACCGCCTCCACCGGCGCGCGCCACAACGGATCGCGCGAACCATGGGCAAACACGATCACACCTTGCATGGGGTTCACCGCCGCAGCACGAGCCAACCGAAGGCACCGAGCGAGACGAAGGAATAGATGATGGCCGGAGACGCCGCCGCGAGCCAGGGGCGCCAATGGTTGAGGTTGCCGATGTGCCCGAAGACGTTGTTCAGCAGGAAGAAGCTGATGCCGATCATCACGCCGCCAAACACATAGCCCGTGATCCCGCCGCTGCGGAAATGGAAGTAGGCAAAAGGCAGCGCCAGCACCACCATCACCAGGCAGCTGAGCGGGTAGAACACCTTTCGCCAGAACTCGATTTCGTAGCGCTGGGCGGTCTGACCGTTGGCTTCCAGGTGCTGCACGTAGGCGTACAGGTCCGCCGTGCGCATGCGGTCGGGCTTCAGCAAGGCGACCGAGATCATCTCCGCCGAAATGCTGCTGGGCCAGTGATACGTCCGGTGCACGCTCTTGACAATCTTGGCCGACTGCTGCCCCGACGTCTCGAACTCGCGGCGAACCACCTTGCGCAAGGTCCAGGAGGTGTCTTTTTCGATCTGACCTTTTTCAGCTTGCAGCGTGGACACCAGCAGACCCTGGTTGTCGAACTCGAAGATGCGGACCTCCCCGAGTTCACCCTGAGGCGAGAGCGAACCCACGTTCACCGAAAAATTGCTGTGGGTCTGCCGCTCCTTGAGCCAGGCGCCCGTCTGCCCCAGGCTGATGCGTCCCTGGTAGCGGGCCTTGAGCAACTGGGCCGTCTTGTCGGCGATGGGGGCCACGTAGTCGCCGATGGCGAAGGTCAGCGCGACAAACAGCAAGCCCAGTCCCAGCAGGGTGCGCAGCGCTTTCCAAGGCCCCAGGCCGCTGGTGCGCAGGATGGTGTATTCCGAACTCTGTGCCAGGCGCGCCAGCACCGCGACCGACCCGATCAACACCGAAATGGGCAGCAACTCGTACACCCGGCTGGGCATCAGCAGGCCCACGTACAGCAGGGCGTGGCGCATCTCGTAGATCACCTTCGGGTCCAGGCGCGAGGGCTGACCCAGCGAACCCAGCTCTTCCACAAAGTCGAAGAAGAAGAACAGCGAGAGGAAGGCCAGCAACACAAATCCGGTGGCGATGAGGATCTCGCCATAGATCAGGCGGCGGATGGTCCTCATGCGACCGCTCCGGTGGACCGTTGACCCGCCAGGAAGCGGCGGGGCAGGTCGAGCAGGCTGACGTTGTGGTGGCGCTTGGCCAGCCACACGGCACACAGCAGAAACACAATGCCGTGCAGCAGCACGAGCAAGGTGACCCAGTTGATCTGACCGGAGGCCACCCACCGTTGTCCCACGTTGAGCATGTTGAAGTAAACGATGAAGGCGAACAGGGTGAACATGAGGTTGCCGCCTTTGCCGGCTCGCGGGTTGCTGATGGTCGCGGCCACGCCCAGCAACACCAGGTTCAACGCGGTCAGCGCCACACCGATGCGCCATCCGAACTCGCCCATGTTGCCCACCGTGGGGTCCTTGAGCAGCGCGAGCGTGTTGCGCGCTTTCAGCGCCCTCGCGCTGCCGGTGTAGATGGCGGCCGCGCCAATCTGGGCACCGTACTGCTCAAATTCGCTGACCTTGATGCGCCCGGTTTTCGGGTCGTTCTCCAGCCGCTGGCCATTGTTGAGCATCAGGAACTGCCGCTCTTTGACCCACTCGATGCGCCCCGAATTGGCCGAGGTGACCGTTTCGTTGCCGTTCTTTTCGATGCTGGAGATGAACACGTTCTTGCCTTCCGTGCCGTCGGCGGTGTCCTTGTCAATGAAAAAGACACGACGACCACTGGACGACTCCTGGAACTGACCCGGCGCAATGCGCTGCAGGTCACCCCGGTTTTCAAACCGGGCGCGCAGGTCTTCGGTTTGCTGGTTGGCCCAGGGCCAGACAAAGAAAACCATCAGCGCGATCACCGCGAGGATGGGCCAGGCAAAGCGGAACACCGGGCTGAGGAAGCCACCGAGCGAGCGCCCGCTGGAGAACCAGATGATCATTTCGCTGTCGCGGTACATGCGCGAGAGCGTGGAGACGATGGCGATGAACAGGGCCAGTGTCAGGATGGTCTGGGTGTAGCCGAGCACGGTGTAACCCAGCACCAGCATGACCTCTTCCGGGTTGACGCTGCCACGCGAGGCCATGCCCAGCGTGCGGATCAGCAGCACCGTCAGCACGATGGTGAACAGCACCACCAGAGTGGCCCCAAAACTGCGTGCCAGCTCCGTGCGGATAGAAGAATGGAATAACATCGAATGAAACCGGAAAGACGCAATTATGGACTTTGAACTCAAACCCCTTTCAGGCGCTCAAGCGGCTCAGTGGGCCGTCGACGCCGTGTTGGTGCTGGTGCCCGACAGCCTGGTCGCTGCCGACGGTACCGATGCGCTGACCGAGCTGGTTCGCGAGGCTTTGCGCCGGGGTGATCTGGAGTCGGGCGCGGGCAAGTGCCTGTCGTGCTACCGCCCGGCGGGCTTCAAGGCCGGTCGTGTGGTGCTGGTCCGTGCCGGGGACGGCTCGTCTTCGTCGGTGCGCAAGGCGATGGCTGCGGGTCTGGGTCAGCTGAAAGTGCCTGGGGTCAAGAAGCTGGGTGTCCTGCTGTCGTTGCTGGAGCGTGACGCTGCTGTGGTGCGCACGGCCATGACTGCGGCGGCCGACGCGACCTACAGCTATGTGACCACCAAACCCTCGGCCCACGCGAGATCGCTCAAACAGGTCGTGCTGGGGGTGAAAGATCTGGCGGCATCGCGTCAGGAGTTCCAGATGGGGCAGGCCTTGGTGACGGGGGTGGAATTGGCCAAGGAATGGGCGAACCGACCCGCCAACCACGCCACGCCCAGTCAGTTGGCCGACGCCGCGCGCAAGCTGGGCCGCCAACCACGCATCAAGACCGAGGTGCTGGGTCCGAAGGAAGTGGCCGCTCTGGGCATGGGCGCGTTCCTGGCCGTGGCCCGCGGGTCGGCCGAACCGCTGCGCTTCATCGTGATGCAGTACCAAGGTGGAGCCAAGGGCAGTGCACCCGTGGTGCTGGTGGGCAAGGGCATCACCTTCGACACGGGCGGCATTTCCATCAAGCCAGCGGCCGAGATGGACGAGATGAAGTTCGACATGGGCGGGGCAGCGAGCGTGCTGGGCACCTTCGCTGCGCTGGCTGAGCTTCAGCCAGCCATCAACGTGGTCGGCATCATCCCCAGCTGTGAAAACATGCCCGACGGGCTGGCGGTGAAACCTGGGGACGTGGTCACCAGCATGAGTGGGCAGACCATCGAGATACTCAACACCGACGCCGAAGGGCGCTTGATCCTGTGCGACGCGTTGACCTACGCGGCGCGGTTCAAGCCCCGTTGTGTGGTCGATATCGCCACCCTCACCGGGGCCTGTGTCATTGCGCTCGGTGCCGTCCGTTCCGGGCTGTTTGCCAACCGCGAAGAGCTGGCCGATGCCTTCCGTGTGGCCGGGGACCGCTCCCTCGATCTGTGCTGGCGCATGCCGCTGGACGACGACTATGCCGAGGGACTTAAGTCCAACTTTGCCGACATGGGCAACGTCGCTGGACGCGCGGGCGGGGCCATCACCGCCGCCAAGTTCCTCCAGAAGTTTGTCGCCGAAACGCCCTGGGTGCACCTGGACATCGCGGGCACGGCCTGGAAGAGCGGTGCCGCCAAAGGCTCCACCGGACGACCCGTGCCTTTGCTGCTTCAGTATCTGGTTGATCAAGCCGCCGTGGCGGAGAACGACAAACCCATTCAGAAAAAGCGCCGGGTTGTGGCGGCGTCTCGGCGAGCTTGACCGCCTGGTCGCCATGACCGAGGTTGCTTTCCATCTCAACGTGGGCGACAAGCGAGTCTACGCCTGTCGACTGCTTCGCAAAGCCTACCTGAAGGGGTCGAGGCTGCTGGTGCTGGGCGATGAGCCCTCCCTCGACGCGTTGGACCTTGCGCTCTGGCTCATGGGGCCGGGCGAGTTCGTGCCGCACGCCCGTGGTTCCGATCCGGTGCACGTGCTGCGGCATTCCCCCATTCTGCTGAGTGCCCGCGAGACGGATGGTTTTGCCGCCGATGTGCTGGTCAACATGGGCGGCGCCATGCCGGCGGAACTGGGGCGGTTCGAAAAGGTCATCGAGTTGGTGGGTGGCGGCCCAGAGGACCGCCAGGGCGCGCGCGCGCGGTGGCGGCAGTACAAGGCCGCTGGCATCGAACCGTTGTCGCACGATCTCGCCGCCTCGCGGGACACCTGACCTCCGCTTCATGCGCACGCCTTATGGCCCATGCGTTGGCGTGATGCGGGCTGGGGCAAACCCTCGAAGATGCCGCGCAAATACGGCGCAGCCCGCGAAAGTGCTGGTGTTTTGGAGTATCTTTATGGGTGTGGAGAAAAAGTTCCCTCCGCATTCCAACCTTTATTCCTTTCCGAGGATATCTATGCACATGAACATCAAACTGGCCGTTATTGCTGCGGCCGTCGCTCTGGTTGCTTGCGGTAAAAAAGAAGAGGCCGCTCCGGCAGCCGCTCCTGCCGCTGAAGCACCTGCCGCAGCACCCGCTCCAGCCCCGGCCGCCGACGGTGTGATCAAGATCGGTCACGTGGGTCCGACCAGTGGTGCCATTGCCCACCTCGGCAAAGACAATGAAAACGGCGCCAAAATGGCCATTGAAGAACTCAATGCCGCTGGCCTGACCATCGATGGCAAGCCTGCCAAGTTCGAGTTGCTGGCCGAAGACGACGCTGCCGATCCGAAGCAGGGCACCGCCGCTGCACAAAAGCTGGTGGACGCGAAAGTGGCCGGCGTGATCGGTCACCTGAACTCCGGCACCACCATCCCTGCTTCGCAGATCTACAACGACGCAGGCATTCCCCAAATCTCCCCCTCGGCCACGAACCCCAAGTACACCCGCCAGGGTTACGCGGGCGTGTTCCGCATGGTGGCTGACGACGTGCACCTCGGTGGCACCCTCGGCAAGTACGCCGTGGAGACCCTCAAGGGCAAGAACGTCGCCGTCATCGACGACCGCACCGCTTACGGCCAAGGCGTGGCCGACGAGTTCGAAAAAGGCGTGACGGCTGCCGGCGGCAAGGTCGTGGGTCGTGAATTCACCAACGACAAGGCCACCGACTTCAACGCCATCCTGACCACCCTGAAGGCCAAGAAGCCCGACGTCGTGTTCTTCGGCGGCATGGACGCCGTGGCCGGCCCGATGCTCAAGCAGATGAAGCAGCTCGGCATCAACGCCAAGTTCATGGGCGGCGACGGCATCTGCTCCAGCGAGCTGCCCAAGCTGGCCGGTGACGGCATGGCCGACGACCAGGTCTACTGCGCGGAAGCCGGTGGCGTTGAAGGCGAGCAGAAGGCCGGCATGGAAAAGTTCCGCGCCGACTTCAAGACCAAGTTCGGTAGCGACGTTCAGGTGTATGCCCCCTACGTGTACGACGCGGTGAAGGTGATGGCCGAAGCCATGGTCAAGGCCAACTCGTCTGAGCCGGCCAAGTACCTGCCAGCACTCAAGGCCATCGACCACAAGGGCGTGACCGGCAACATCGCGTTCGACGAAAAGGGCGACATCAAGAACGGTGCCCTGACGCTGATGACCTACAAGGGCGGCGCCCGCACCACCATCGCTGTGATCCGCTGATCAAGTGGGATCGAAGCGGCGGGAATCCTGGGGATTTCCGCTCTTGCAAAAAGGCCACCTCAGGGTGGCCTTTTTTTTGTTGAACGGGTTGTCGATCCGGTCAAACACGCAGGTCCGGTTGGCATGGCCGGCGTGAAGCGCCTGCGCCCCACCTGGGGCCCAGGCCCTTGAGGGTGCGATGCCTTCTGCGGCCAGAATCACCGCCCGTGGGGTCGCGCTTTTGACAGCACATGGCCACCCTGGTGGACCTTTTCAACCGTGGACATGTCGCTCAGGCGCAGCAGGTTCTGGCGCGAGCACCACAGAGCGTGCGATCTCATGCACCCCGTCCACCGTCGGCCGGGCGCCACACATTCAGGCCGGGTATGGACGGGGTGGCGTGCAACAGGTTCAGGCGGTTTTGGGCTTCCAGGCGTTGACGATGGCCACCAGCGACAGCATCACCGGCACCTCGACCAGCACCCCCACCACAGTGGCCAGCGCCGCGCCCGAATTCAGACCGAACAGGGAAATGGCAACGGCCACTGCCAACTCG
The DNA here is from genome assembly GCF_018780075.1 of Hydrogenophaga sp. Lineage (GTDB taxonomy): Bacteria > Pseudomonadota > Gammaproteobacteria > Burkholderiales > Burkholderiaceae_C > Hydrogenophaga. Next base: position 19,929 of record NZ_JADMKB010000005.1, on the reverse strand, counting down.
AAAAAATTGGAGGTGCCGATCAGGCAGGCCGGGCCGGCGATGTCGTGTGGAAGCTTCAGCAGCTTGGCACCCCACCAGGCGATGAAGAAGATGCCGTACGACTGCAGGATCAGCGGGACCGCGATCAGGGCGATCACACCGGGTTTGTCCACGATGGTGCCGGCCTGAAAGCCGAACAACAGCACGACGGTGGCAATCAGGCCGACCACCGACCAGGGCTTGAGGCGCGCCACAAACTGCCCCAGCGCGGTGGAGGAGCGGTTCACCAGCACCCGGCGCGTGGCCATGCCCGCCAGCAGCGGCAGCACCACGTACAGCACGGTGGAGAGCAGCAGCGTCTCCCAGGGCACGGTCACGTTGGTCACGCCCAGCAGAAAGGCCGCAATCGGCGCAAACGCCACCACCATGATGAGGTCGTTCACCGAGACCTGCACGAGTGTGTAGTTGGCATCGCCTTTGACCAACTGGCTCCACACGAACACCATGGCCGTGCAGGGCGCCACGCCCAGCAGGATCATGCCGGCGATGTACTCGCTGGCCGATTGCGGGTCGACCCAGCCCGCGAACAGGTATTGGAAGAACAGCACACCCAGCGCCGCCATGGTGAAGGGCTTGATCAGCCAGTTCACCACCAGCGTGAGCAGCAGGCCGAGGGGACGCTTGCCCACGTCCTTCACCGCGTGCCAGTCGATCTGGATCATCATCGGATAAATCATCACCCAAATGAACACCGCGACCACCAGGTTCACCTGCGCGATCTCCATCGCGGCCACGGCCTGGAAGACACCGGGGATGGCCAGCCCCAAACCCACCCCGGCCAGAATGCCCAGGCCGACCCACACGGTCAGGTAACGCTCAAACACACCCATCGCTCACCTCACAAAAGAAAAACGCCCGATCGCTTCAGCGACCGGGCTGCACCATGGATTGTCGGCTCAGGCTTGTTGCTGGCCAATGTCCACCAGCTCCTTCTGCAGGGCCAGCCGGTCGAGCTTGTCAAACGGCAGGTTCACCATCAGGGCGATGCGGCGACTGAGGACCATGAAGGTCTCGGCGAAGGCGTTTTTCAAGGTTTCCTCGTCACCTTTGACCTCGGCCGGGTCGGGCACGCCCCAATGGGCCGACATAGGCTGACCGGGCCAGATCGGGCAGACCTCACCCGCGGCCTTGTCGCAGACGGTGAGCACGAAGTTCATGTGCGGCGCATCGGGTTGGGCAAACTCGTCCCAGTTCTTGCTGCGCAGGCGCTCGGTCTTGTAGTGGTTGCGCTGCAGCAGCTTAATGGCGTGGGGGTTCACCTGGCCAGCCGGGTGGCTGCCGGCGCTGAAGGCCCGGAACCGGCCACCACCCAGGTGGTTGAGGATGGACTCGGCCATGATGCTTCGGGCCGAGTTGCCGGTGCACAGGAAAAGCACGTTGTAGACGGACATGTTCAAGATCCTTTCAGCCGCGGCGGCTGGCGGTGGTTGAGGAAGCTGTGGTGAGGGGGGGCGTGGCCTGGGGCTTGTCAGCAGCGGCTGCAATCCAGCTTGGTTGGCATGTCGAGGCAGGCCTGACCCTGACAGCAGTGGGCCGTCAGGAAGCCCAGCAAGTCATTCATCGTCGGAATGGACGCGCGGTAGATCAGGTTTCGGCCATCGCGCTCGGCGGCAATCAGGCCGGCGTGGCTCAACTCCTTCAAGTGGAACGAGAGGGCGGTGGGCGCGGTGCCCAGTTCGTCCGCCATGTGGCCAGGGGTCCGTCCGTCGGGCCCCGCGACCACCAGCAGGCGAAAGATGCGCAAACGCGTTTCCTGGGCCAGCGCGGCCAGGGCCTTGATCACTTCGGGTTCTTCCACGGGGTCTCCTCAGTGGGTGGGGGAACCGGGCACAGTCAACCGGGTCGGCAAACCGAGCGTGAGCAGCCAGCACACCAGCAGCATCAGCGCCGAGCCCACCAGCGCATAGAGCAGGCCGCCCCACTGGTAGAGCAGGCCCGACATCAGCGTGCCAAAGAAGCGCCCCAACGCATTGGCGGCGTAGTAGAAGCCCACGTCTTCGGCCGCCTTCTCGCTGCCGGCATAGGCCAGGATCAGGTAGGAGTGCACCGACGAGTTGACCGCGAAGGCAAAGCCGAACAGGCCCAGGCCGCCGACCACCCACCACTGCAAATTCGGCACTTCAAGCAGCACGGCGGCGGCGATGCCCACCGGAATCAGCGCGAGGCCCAGCGACCACCAGCGCGCCGCCGGTACCTCGCTGGTCAGCCCGTCCGGGCTGCGTTTGACGATGTTGGGCGCGAGTGCCTGCACCAGGCCGTAGCCGATGGTCCACAGCGCGAGAAAACCGCCCACCATGGTGAAGGTCCAGCCCTGCGAATACAGGAACACCGGCACACCCACCACGAACCACACGTCGCGCGCGCCGAACAGCGCCACGCGCGCTGCGGCCAGCGCGTTGATGCCCGCGTTTTTGGCAAACAGTTCCTTGGCGGACTTGGACGCCTTGCTCTTGCCCATGAGCGGCGGCACGAAGCCCACCACACCGGCCAGCACGATCACCAGCAGGCCGGCCATGGCCCATAGCGCGTGCTGGAAGCCCAGCGCATCAAGCAGCAGGCCGCCGAGGAAAAAGCCGAAGCCCTTCATGGCGTTCTTGCTGCCGGTGAACCACGCCACCCACTTGAACAACTGGCCCGAGCCCTGGTTCTTGGCCTGGTCGGCGGTGATCTTGATGGCCGACTTGCTCGCGGTCTTGGTCAGGTCCTTGGCCACGCCGCAGATGCCCTGCGCCACCACCACCCAGGCCACCGACATGACCGCCGTCCAAGCCGGGTTGAGCAGCGAGAGCAGGGTGAAGCCTGTGATCTGCGTCACCAAGCCCACGGTCAGCATGCGCTGGATGCCGTAGCGCGTGGCCAGCCAGCCGCCGATCAGGTTGGCCAGCACGCCGGCCGCTTCGTACAGCAGGAACAAAAAGGCCAGCGTGAAGGGCGAATAGCCCAGGCGGTAGAAGTGCAGCAGCACCAGCATGCGCAGCGCGCCGTCGGTGAGCGTGAAGCCCCAGTAGGCGGCGGTGACGATGGCGTAGTTGCGGGTGGCGGTACCCGCTGTGGAAGCCGATGCGGTCACGTCCGACATCTCAGAGGCCGCACGACTCGAGGTGGCAGGCGAGATCGACCATGCGCGTGGCGTAGCCCATCTCGTTGTCGTACCAGGCGTAGACCTTGAGCAGGGTGCCGTCGGTCACCATGGTCGAGAGGCCATCGACGATGGCGCTGCGGGTGTCGCGCGCGTAATCGGCGCTCACCAGCGGGCGGTTCTCGAAGCCCAGGATGCCGGCCAGCGGGCCGTTGGCGGCGGCTTCAAACAGGGCGTTGACCTCTTCGGCCGTGGTCGCTCGGTTGAGCTCAAACACGCAGTCGGTCAGCGAGGCGTTGAGCGCTGGCACACGCACCGCATGGCCGTTGAGCTTGCCCTTGAGTTCGGGGTAGATCAGCGCGATGGCGGTGGCGCTGCCCGTGGTCGTGGGCGCGAGGTTCACCATGGCGCTGCGTGCACGGCGCAGGTCTTTGTGCGGTGCGTCCACCACCAGGTTGGTGTTGGTCGGGTTGTGCAGCGTGGTGATCTGGCCGTGCTTGATGCCAATGGCCTCGTGCACCACCTTCACCACCGGGGCCAGGCAGTTGGTGGTGCAGCTGGCGGCAGTCACGATGCGGTCGCGCGCCGGGTTGTACAGGCGCTCGTTGACGCCAACCACGATGTTGAGCACGTCGCCGACCTTCACCGGCGCGGCCACGATCACGCGCTTGGCGCCCCGGTCCAGGTGGCCCTGCAGCGTTTCGGGCGTGAGGAACTTGCCGGTGCATTCGAGCACAAGGTCCACACCCAGGTCGCCCCAGGGAATCTCGGCCGTGGTGGCGTGTTCGCTGAACGACAGGCGGCGGTCGTTGATGCGGATCGCGTCGTGGCCTTCGGCGGCGATGTCGGCGCGCCATTTGCCCTGCACCGTGTCAAAGGCCAGCAGGTGGGCGGTGGCGGCAGCGCCACCCTTGATTTCGTTCAGGTGCACGACTTCCAGGCGGTTGCCGCTGCGCGGGTCGATGGCTTCGCGTTCGATGGCACCGAAGGCCGCTCGCAGGGCAAGGCGCCCCATGCGGCCCATGCCGTTGATACCGACTTTCATGCGTGAGACTCCTCATGTCAATAATTCACTGAATGTTGAATTATTGACGAAAAAAATGACGAGCCTGTGACATCCACGGCCCAAAGTGCGTTGAACTGCGGCGGGACGTCCTGAAACAAGAAAGCCCCGCTTCATTGGGGAAGACAGGGCTTTCAGGGTGTCTGGTGAGACGTTGTGGAACGCTCTAAGACAAATTACTGGCGGAGAGGGCGGGATTCGAACCCGCGGTGGGGATTAGCCCACACACGCTTTCCAGGCGTGCGACTTAAACCGCTCATCCACCTCTCCGCGAAGCCCACGATTGTAGCAGGCTGCTGGACCCATTTCGTCAGCCGCCCGTTTTGATGGTGCCGACCATCTTCATCGCCGAACCGATCAACGCCGAGACCTCACTCATGTTGCCGGGGATGATGAGCGTGGTGGTCGCGTCGGCCGCCACCTTGCCGTAGGCGTCCACCGCGCGCTCGGCCACTTTCAGCTGCACGGCCTGTTCACCCCCAGGTTGGCGGATCGCGATGGCGATGCGCTCGATGGCTTGGGCGGTGGCGTCGGCCACCGCGGTGATGGCGGCCGCTTCACCCTGAGCACTGTTGATGGCCGCCTGCTTTTCACCCTCGGAGCGTGCAATGAAGGCTTCACGCTCGCCAGTGGCGATGTTGATCTGCTCTTGGCGGCGTCCTTCGGACGCGGCGATCAGGGCGCGCTTTTCGCGCTCGGCCGTGATCTGTGCCTGCATGGCGTGAAGAATTTCCTTCGGTGGCGTGAGGTCCTTGATTTCGTAGCGCAGCACCTTGACACCCCAGTTGAGCGCGGCTTCGTCGATGGCCTGCACGATCTGCGCGTTGATGATGTCGCGCTCTTGAGACGATCTTTCATTGCCTCGGCTCAGTATGGCGCAGGTCTCAAGCCTCAAGGCGCGAAATACGCTTGGTGACTGAATCGGCCTCCATGGGAAGCGCCAGCAAAGGTGACAGCACCATCAATTCGTTAGCTCTGCGCTTGATCTGAGCGTAATAGATCAGGCTGCTGGCGTGCTGTGGCAGGCCCTGGTAAAGCCTAGAGATCTCGGGTACGTTGTCGTAGGTCACCATCCAATGGTGCCGCAAGCCTCGAACAACCTTGGCCAAGTCGCCATGGTCCTCTGCCTTGTAGAAATTCAGATAGAGGGCATGGCCCTGTGCAAAGTAAGGCGGGTCAATATTGATCAAGGCGCGCTTGGGTAGCGCCTTATCCCATTCTTTCAAACATTCAGCGGCGTCAAGGCGAGAGAGGCGGATCACCGCGCGGTAGGAGCCAATTCGCTTGATCTTGCGGACAAGCTCTTTTCGGTTGAATCGACAATCCAGCGCGTAGTTTCCTGTCTGCCCCAGCCCTCCGATCACGCCACCCTTGAGGATGCCGGAACGGTTGGTGCGGTTCATGAAAAGCGCGGCGAATCCGCGCTGCAGCGGTGTGACGCTATCGGCCTGCAGGGTAGCTCGCTGCGAGTGCCATTCATCAATGGTGACGGGAGTACTCTCCACCAATTCACACAGTGCATCAGTCTCGTCAAGCACCGCGCTCCAGAACGCATGTATGGCTGGGTCAAGGTCGTTTATCCAAGCTTCGGAGACATGTCCGTCCAGCAACAGTTGCCAGGCAACGCCAGCTCCGCCAGCAAATGGCTCGCAGTAGACGCCCTGATATAGGCCATTCGCCTGGATCAGATCCAGGACGAACGGCGCAAGTTGGGTCTTGCCGCCAGGGTAGCGAAGGGGGGAGTAGGTTACGGGCATTGCGCGCGAGGATATTGAAGTCCTGGCCTCTTGGTCAGGACCTCCTTTAGGCAATATTTGCCATGTGGTCCAGCATGAACCGAAGGGCAGGCTGCCATGTGTGGCTGTACTTCACTAGATCGCGCTGCGTGGGAATATGACCCCCATGGATGGCGGCCCCAAGGCAGGCCAAGTTGTAGGGCGTTGCATCGTTGGAACCTGCCTTGTTCATGATGTCATGTGTGCCACGCTTCGCGCCCGCGTCCAACATTTCACGCGCGCAAGTTTGAGTCAAATCCCGATCACTCATCTTGTCGCGGTGGGCACCTCGCTTGATCAGGAAGAGCGTCATGACTCGCTCCACGAAGGCACGCAGGAGGTAGTTGCACGCAAACGGATGCTCTGCCACCTTCAGCTTGAGCATCTCTTGCCGCAAGTATCCGAGCACCTTGTCGTCGTGGTTGACGGTGAATGCTGTCGTCAGCAAGCGTGTCTCTAGATTGGGGTTGCGGGCGCTCGTAGGGCGTGCTGACTTAGTCGCTGGCTTGGTGATTGCTGGCGGCGCAACGGGCGACGAGAGCAGGGAGGTGGGAGCATTCCCTTCTGCAGCTAGGCCTTGGGCGTAAGCGCGCCGACCATCGGCATTGGAGCGAGAAGTTACCCTCAGATGATCTTCGCCGTGGCGCTTTTCTAGGCTATCGAGTACCAAGCGTTGGAGCGCGCCTTCCACCTCGGCTGGCTCATGGGTGTACTCCAATCGTTCGTGGTGGGCCAGGCCCAGCAGAGCCCGCACTGCGGGAGTCGTGAGATATCGCGCAATTGTGGTCAGGCTAGCAGCCTGATACTGCTCTGGGGAAACATGGCCCGTCTCTCTCAGCCGCATAAGAACAGCGTGAGCCAGCAAGTTTTGTCGAGCCGCAGCCGTGACTGGGCCGCCACCGTTGCGTCGGGCCAAGGCATTGGCCTGCTGGTCGGCGCTCCAGGGTCGGGTGCCGACACCGCCTTGTGCGCCCATGTGCCTCAGGTCAATCCACTGATCTGCTGCCTCCTTGGCAGGAAACACAAACGCAGGCACCTGCGTCGGGACAGACCGCCCTTGCGCTACGCCCTCCAAGTAGGCTCGCGCGTCTGGCGTCGGCGCCCGTGCAGGATCAGCCAGTAGGATGACTGCACAGGTCCGCCTGTTGCCCTCCAGTGTGACGTAGTGGCCAGGATGGTCAGGCATTTCGTAGACCCCGAGCACATCCAAGGGGCTAAGGGCACCGCGGTTGGCGATATCCCTCGCCAACGCCTGCACCTCCTCACTGGAGTACAGCGCCTTGATGATCTCTGGCTGACGCTCCATTGGGGAATGGCGCGGATTCTCAGGATTCAGGTGTAGGCGCTTGATATCAATGATTCGATACTCGCCTGGAACATTCGAGGCAAATTGCTGGACTGGGGCGCCGCCTTGGGGCGTTTGTTTTCGACTTGCCATCTTGCTCCCTGTGGTGGTAATTTGCCCCTCGTTGGAGGCACTTCCGTTTGCTGTGATTATCACTGCGCATGGAATCATGGGTCCGGCTTAGGATTGGGAACTTACTGCCCTGATCCAGCTTGGACCGGCCAGTCAGATTGCACCGCCCGATAGCCGCTTGCTGCCCTGATGCCGACTGAATGGAACAGATGCTGCCGACTCATCCGCAAGGCAGAACGACGCTCCCAACCACTGCAAATAGGTGATCGCCGTGCTCGTGGCGTAAGCTGTCCTCTATCGCTCTCCCTCGCGCTCCCCCTCGTTCCTACATGTAAGTGGGCACCTTGTGGTTGGGCACACGAAGTCCTTGCACAACATCCCTGATATTTGCCTCTAGCACCATGGCCCCAACGAAGAGAAGCAAGCAACCTGCTCCCGATGCGGAAACCACCAATGATGATGAGGATGGCGGCCTCCTGTTCGTTCCTCACGACCTCGGTGAGCCCTCAGGGGAATTTCCGCCTGATGCCGAGACGCTTGTCGAGCGGGAGAGCCCGGCTCCTGCCTCGCCATCTCTGCGCGGTCATCATCTTGGTCGACCCGCGCCTTTCGAGGCCATACCTGTGGGTGTAAAGGGATACAAGACCTACGGTTTGCATGAGTTGGAGGGGTGGGAGGGTCTGAAATGGATCGTAGAAGGGCTGTTCCATTTGGGCTCCATCGTCATGGTCTGGGGCCCTTCCGGAGCAGGCAAGACCGCCTGGCTCATTGACCTCATGCTGGCGATCTCCGCCCGCGACGAGTGGGCGGGTCGCCCCGTCCACAACGTAGGCGTGCTGTACTGCGCGATGGAAGGAGCTGAGGGGTTTCGCAACCGAGTGCTGGCGGCTGTTGAGCACCACGACACCCGACCATCGCCTTTGTTTCGACTGCGCTTTCTGTTCGAACCGGTCGATCTTGCCGATGACGACAGCCTGGTTCGACTGGCGGCCTCCGCGGCGAGGTACTCCAGTCAGCTCATCATCATTGACACACTAGCTGCCGCGCTTGCCGGCAAGATGGATGAGAGCTCCAATAGAGACATGGCAGCAGTAATCGAGAATGCCAAGCGTCTTTCATGGGCAACTGGGGCGACGGTACTGCTCACACACCATACGGGTCACAATGAAAGCCATGAACGGGGCGCCACCGCCATCCGTGGAGGCGTGGACACCTCAATCAGCATCAAGCGTCGCAAGGATGGGCGCTACTGGAAGATGGAGAAGCAGCGGGACGGCGAAGAGGGCTTTGGGGGATGGTTCGAGTTGGAGCCTGCGCAGGTGCCCGATCGGCCGGATTGGTCGTCAGTGGTCGTGCAGCACGGTAGGCCCTTCACCAGCGATGAGGCGCCATCCTCGGGGAGGCCGAAGAAGCCATCGGCGGGCGGCAAGAAGCGAGGGGCGGGATCAAGGTCAGGGACGGCAGTGGCAGTCGCAGAGCCTGCCTTCGCCCCGGCAACGAAGTCCGGCGCAAGGGGGCCGACGGATCTGCAGAAACGGATTCTTGTCGTGCTGGAGCAGTTGTGGGCTGACCGCACGAAGGGCAGCGTCAGTTTCTCGCTGGAAGAGGCCCAGCAAGCTTGCCTAGGTGTTTCCGAGTACCACACCCGGGACGTGAAGAGGGCCGTCGAGCACTTCCGCAAGTCGGGACGCCTGGAGCAGTTGACCGATGGCGAGTTTCGATTCGTCAGTCCGGATTGACCGTCCCGAGGTTGGGGGCAATCCGCATCCGTTCATCCGCTCATCCGCTCATCCGCATCCGTTCATCCGTTCCCCCCCTTAAAGAGGGGGGAGGCAACGGATGGATGGATGGATGCTGGAGCCGGAGAAGCGAAGCGGGTGATTGCCATGAATGGCGCAAATGCTCCTTCGAGAGGCCCGCCGGGTATCCTCTTTGGCCCGACGAGGCCCACAGCGCAGCATGCTATCACCCGGTGTCATGGGCGTACCACCAGTTGCTCTCTGGACACGGCAGCAACTCCGGGCAGTGCCATCCATAGCCATCCACCGCCGTACCACGGAGAGTCTGAATGAGAGTTGACCTGAAGGTCCCATTTGCAGAGAAAGATGCCGCGAAGGCCGCCGGTGCCCGTTGGGACTCGAATCTCAAGGTCTGGTATGTGATTGATCCCCCGGACCTCAACCGGTTTGCTCGCTGGGTGCCGGAGGTGGCTGCGTTCCAGACGGCCCAACAGTCGCCGAGGGCGGCGACGCCTAAAGCTGCACCAATGCCCCTGAAAGTAAGCCCTCTGGCAGCCGCCACGGTCCTGCCGGACTGCGGGTGCGATGTGCCGCCATGGGAGCACTGCGAGCACACGGCCGGCCGCTGAGTGCTTGTGGGTGGCTACCCCCGGCGAGCAAGGGCGCCGGCAATCAACTCGGGGAGCGGTGTCTCCAATGCCTCCGCCACGCGGAGCATGACCGTCAAGGTGGGTTGATTTCTCGCCAGCTCTAACTTGGCGACATACGTTCGGTTGATACCTGCCCGGTGAGCGAGTTCTTCCTGAGACAGACGCAATGCTGCTCGCCGGGAGCGAAGCTCATCGGCAAACGCAGCGATCAATAACTCGTCCCGGCCCATGGGCAGGGACTGTCCTTTGCTAGGCTACTTTATGCACCTGCATATGTGGTACAAAATGATCTGAGGCCTCCTTCCAGAGCGGAATGGGCCGACGAACTGAAGGACTCCATGTACGACGTCTACCACTGCGACCGCGACGACCAATGGCGATACACATTGGGCACCACTGGCAAGCGTCCGCTGCTGGTCATCGGCCTCAATCCAAGCACTGCCACCCAGGAGAAGCTCGACCCCACCGTCACCCGGGTGCAGAAGGTGGCGCAGCAATGCGGATTCGATGGCTTCGTCATGCTCAACCTCTACCCGGTGCGGGCCACCAAGCCCCAAGACCTGCCACCCAAGGCCGATCCCGTGGCCTATGAGCGCAATCTGGACGAAATCGAAAAGGCCGTCGCGCAACATGCCACGCCCACCATATGGGCGGCCTGGGGTGAGTCCGTGGTGAACCGCCCGTATCTCATCCGGGCTCGGGATGAGCTGTTCCAACGGTTGGCAAAGTACGCCCCCCAATGGCGCCGATTCGGTGACCTGACCGCGAACGGCCATCCTCGCCACCCCGTGTACCTGAGCTACAGCTGGACGCTGGAGGCCTACGAGCCAGCCTGAGGCGACGGTGGGTTGTGCTACCCATTGTTCCCCCCTCCATGCACCCCATTGCCGGAATGCGTTCTTGCCATCTACGGCAAGAAAACCCGCCCCCTGCCTTGTCCCGCATCGCCACCCGGGCCGTCATCGCGGCGTATCAGCGCGCCTGTCTTCCTCTGATGAAAATTTTGGCACTAAGCACTACCGAAACGGAGTTGATCACCATGTCTGACACCATCCAGCAGGGAGTGCCCCTGGCCCCCGAGCCTTTGAGGTTCGCCTACCTTTACCAGCCCGGCACCGGGATGATCTCGCGCTTGCGCGTCTGGAACGAATGGCTTTCCAAGAGCGGCACACGCGACGTTGAGGGTGAGCTGATCGCCATGGATGGGGATGCCTCCGTCCTGGCTTGTGCCACCGAGTGCGAGTGGCAGGTGCTGATCTATGAGCCCCCAGGCTGGAGCTTCCCGGAGGCAAAATCTTGACGCCCCACGAGCCACGCAAGGAGCTGGGCGCTGCCCAGGTGGCCACCATTTGGCGCCGCGGCACCAATCACGTGGGCGGCGTGCGCGGCCTGATCCTCAACGTCACGATGTACGGCTCGCGCAGTTGGCTGCTGCGCTATCAGGTGGCAGGCAAACGTCGGGACTTTGGGCTCGGCTCCTATCCGTCCGTCACGCTGGCCGATGCCCGGGAGGCGGCACGAGCTGCTCGGGCGAAGCTGGCCCAGGGCATCGACCCGGTTGAGGATGCGCGGCGGGCGAGGGCGCGCCTAGCCGCAGAAATCCACGCCAGCATGACCTTCGGGGATGCCGCCAAGCGCTACATCGCTTCGCACGAGAAGGGCTGGAAGAACGCAAAACACGCGCAGCAGTGGCAACGGTCGCTGGACATGTACGCCATGTCGGTATTGGGCAAGGTGCCGGTGCGGGATGTGTCGCTGCCGATGGTGCTCAAGGTGCTGGAGCCGATCTGGGCCAGCAAGACCGAGACCGCCACCCGTTTACGGGGGCGCATCGAATCCATCATCGACTGGGCCATCGCACGGGGCTTCCGCACGGACTCCAATCCCGCCCGCTGGAAGGGCCTGTTGGACAAGCTGTTGCCGGCTCCGGGCAAAGTGACCAAGACCACACACTTCGAGGCGCTGCCTTACGCCCAACTGCCAGCCTTCATGGAGCAGTTGATGGCTCAGGAGGGCAGGGGCGCCAAGGCCCTGCAATTCGTGATCATGACGGCGGCTCGTTCAGGAGAAGTTCGGGGAGCGACCTGGGATGAGATTGATCTGGAGGCGCGCATGTGGACGATTCCCGCCGAACGCATGAAGGCCAGCAAGCCCCATCGCGTGCCGCTGTCGGACGCAGCCATGGCCTTGTTGCAAGAAATGCAGGCCCTCACGTTAGCAGCAGGGCGCACCACGGGCAAAGCCTACGTGTTCCCCAGCCCCAACAGCCGCGACCCTGAACTGGGCAGCCCACTCTCGGACATGACGCTCACGGCGGTCTTGCGTCGCTTGAAGCTGGCGGCAGTGCCGCATGGGTTTCGCTCCACGTTCCGTGATTGGTGTGCGGAGCAGACGGACTATCCGAACGAGGTAGCGGAAATGGCCCTGGCCCATGCGGTGGGCAACAAGGTGGAAGCGGCCTACCGGCGTGGTGACCTGTTCGGCAAGCGTCAGCAGCTCATGCAGGACTGGGCGGACTACGCCCACGGTCATGCAGCAGCGACCCAGACCGTCAGTCTGGGCTCTAGCAACCCCGTACCAACAACAACTGATCAACAGAAGCAACTTGAGGGAGTACCGCAATGAAGAACTACATAGCCGCCAAATGGAAATCCTTGCGGGCCTGGTCATCGGCCACGTGGGCGCAGGGACAGATGGGCAAGACGAGGGTAATCCTGGCTTGGTCCGCGCTGGTGTTAGTGGCCACGGCACCGTTTACTTGGCACATATCGTCTCTGGAATTGGAGTTGGAACTGCGCCCCGCCCTGAAGGAGCCTGCATTGCTGTGCAGCCAGCAGCAGTCATTTGATGCAATCATGGATGCCGAGGATGTGACAAACCAAGCGCTGATGGAAAACTACCGCCACCAGCCGGAGATACTGGCGGGCATCATTTCCAGCGACAGCTTTACGCGTCGCGATGCAACAGCACTCAGACTGGAGATCCTGCGCAAGATCGCTCAGGGGCATTGCTTGGAGGTGACGCACGGAGACCCTGTGAAAGTCAATTGGACAGATTGGCCATCCTCGGATCAAGCTCAACCCTTCAGCGAGCCCCTGCGTGTGCAGGTCACATACCAAGGGCAGAGATATTGGACGTATGCAGGATCATGGCAAAAGGCGACTGGGAAGGCAGTTGCGGAGCAAGATCGTGCACCGCTTCAAGTGGCTCGTATTGCTCCAGAGGGGCGTACTCAGTCCCCACCCTCCAATGCTGAATCCGCCGCCCAGGTTCAGCCAACCCCCAAACTCAGTCCGGTCCCGCCATTCGCTCGCGGCGAGTCTTACGCTCAGGTGCGCGTGGTGCTCATGCGAGATGGCTGGCAGCCGTTGATTTCCGAAGATGCAGATAAGTGCATGGAGGATGACTCCCGATGCCAAGGACGTCCAGAAATGCAGTCTTGCAGCGGGTCAGGGCTGGCCATGTGCAGATTCACGTGGCAGCGTGAAGGGCAGCGGCTGGCTGTCTGCACCGCTGGAGAGAACGAGGCAAAGTTCTACAGCGTTTGCGAATGAGGGCGCCTGTGACCATCGGCACTATGGTGAGAGGTGGTCTTCTAATGCCGCTTTGCATGGTCGCCGTGACATGGATGGGGGAGGCCATGGCGAGCGCTTCGGTGTGCTACTCGATCAAGGATGCGAACGAAAGGGCGTACTGTCTGGGAGAGGCCAGGCAGAACCATGACTACTGCTACCGGATCAAGGATGCTGATCGTCGCAATGAGTGTCTCGCGAAAACCAAGGGGTCACGGGATCGGTGCTACACCATCAAGGACCCGGACAGCCGACATATCTGTCTAACTCTGATTCGATGAGGTAAGTGCCCAGTCCGGTTGATCTGTTCCTGGCGCACCTATAGAGTGCCAACGGGACGGAATCGATCCGTGGAGGGCATCAAGCCCCAAGAAATCCACCAGAAGCAAGTACCGCAACCCTTCCCCGGACCGCTTGCTGCCCTCCATTCTTTGCTAGTTGATCTACTGCGAACTTTGGGAGCAGAATGGTCAATTTTTCCTGCAGAACCGCAGAAGACTTGGCGTTGTGCGAAATATACTTGAATAGCATGCGTACCTACATAGGCTACTGGCTAATCGAGCCTATAGTAATATCTTACAAAGATCGTTACGATTGCATTCCGGACTTGGCATACAGCCATATGGCGCCAATTTGTGGATTGATTGAGGTAGCTGTATTTATTTCCACCGATGCTCGCTTTGTCCGCGTCATGGTGCCCAATTATTCTTCAGGGGATGAATCAGTTCCAGATAAGGATGATGAAATTTTATCGGTGATCGAGAGTGTTGGAACAATAATACGATTATCATTCAACGGAGAGGCGAGATTTAGCTCACATGTTCTTGCGACAACCTACGGCATAGGCGAGCGGCACGTTATTGAAATTCACCCCAAAGTACGAAGAGCAGCTCTACCTATCAAGACTGGTGATCTTGGGCGCGGGCTTGATTTTGCTCTCTCTTCCGAGAGAAATTCATTGTTGATGCAGCTGTTGGTGGATGCGCATGACCAGGGTATGCCTCTACAGTTTCGCTATCTATCCCTGTACAAAGTTCTAGAATTGCTGCTGAAAAACAACAATAGTTGGAATTATGATGCCCTAAATGAATGTATCGAAAAATCCGGGGTTGATGTTGCCAAGCCAGACGGTACAAGCAAAGCAGCAAAGAACTGGATTCATTCAATAAGGGATCGATGTGCTCACTATGCTAATGGCGAGCAATTGGGCGCCACCGCCTTGGATAAGGAATCCATGAGGCAAATCTCAAGTGCGATCCCATTGCTTGGGAGAATCGTTAGTATTGCCCTTGGACCAAAGATCGGGAAGCTTTTTCTTGAGCTTGTGTCCGGGACAAGTAGGCAGTATCAGCTAGTCGAGGCTATTAGTGGTAGAGTTCTGTCTGAAGGTTGACGCAGCGGTAATGTTATCTCCCAGAAAATTATTCTAGGGAATAGTTTGCCTGCGCCTAAACTCAGACATCATCCGATTTTTGTGGGGGGAGTAGATTGATGAATGCGAAAAGTCTGTTGCTTGCGATAAGTGTAGGCATGTTGACATCCCAGGCCGCTTTGGCACAGGTCATGTGCCCTGACGGCAGTTTCGTGTCAAAGGGGCCATGTGTGATATGTCCGGATGGGACCTTCATCGGCGGCGGAGGACGTTGTCAGATGGCGCCAAATGGCCAGTTCGTACCCGAAACCCGCCAAGGTCCGCGTATGACACCAAACGGTACCTTCGTACAGGGCGGTGGCGGAATGGTCATGTGCCCTGACGGCTCGTTCGTAGCTGGAAGTCGTTGCGTGATGACCCCCAATGGCCGGTTTGTTGGTCAATAGTTATGGGTTGCGTTTACGGGTTGTTCAATACTGACGCACGTGCATTTTGTGTGCCTTGCGCTCTTGCTTCATGTGCCTCCGCCACTGCCGACGTTTAAAGGGGCAATTGCTGTTGTGTAATGACCGCCTGTTGCCGATTGGAACCTGATGGTCGGCATCGCTGTAACGCCACCAAGAGCGCTCACCGGAATAGTAGCTGCCTGACTCTGGCCCTATTGGGTTTCCTGCTATGCAATTCGAAGCCAGGGCCAGCGCTCTTGGTAGCTGAGCGCCTTGGCCGCAAACTGATCGAAGTCTGGAAACTGGGGATTGACTCTGAGCACGCCTGCTGTCAGATCAGTAAGCCCATCAGGCGCGTACAGCGCCCCCGTGGCCACCTCAATCCCAATGCGTGTGCATGCGACCAGATAGCGATCAATCCCATCCCGGGTATGCATCAGCTGAGGGTAGGGTGCCTTGAACCGATTCGGATACCAGAGGTGGACCTGAGCTTGGTTTCTCACCTCCACCTTGACACCAAGATCGTCGGTAGCGCTCGCAACCTGCTTGATGACTCGATCCTCTGCCTCCTCGGATAGATCGGTGTCGTCGAAATAGAGCACGTCGTAGTCGTTGATGCCCCTATCCGTGGTCATGCCCAACGCACCGCATGCAGTTGATGAATGCACTCAAACTCGGATGTACGTGCGCCCCATTCGAAACTTCACACAAGGTCGGCCCTATGCACAGGTGCGAGAAACGCTGCTGCGTGATGGCTGGCAGCCGGTGATTTCCAAAGATGCGGACGAGTGCATGAAGGATGACTCACGATGCCAGGGCCGTCCAGAAATGCAGTCTTGCAGCGGAACAGGGTTGGCCATGTGCAGATTCGAATGGCAGCGAGGCGAGCGGCGGTTGAGCATTTGCACTGCCGGAGAAGAGCAGGCCAAGTTCGACAACGTCTGTGACTACAGGTAAGCCATATAAATGGCCATCACCTACGAGTCCGATCAGGCGGTCTGTCCCTACTGCGCGGAGACGGTCAGGCTGCAGGCCACGCGCTGCAAGCACTGCGGCTCGGACATTCCCAAGGCTGTTGCCGGGGCCTGATGCAATCCCAGCACCAAGGCAGTTGCCCATATGGCGAGAAGTAGCCTCCTTGTGCCGCTTTGCATGGTCGCCGTGGCAAGGATGGGGACGAGAGGGCATACTGCCTGGGGCTGGCCCGGCAGAACCATGAATATTGCTACCGCATCAAGGATGGCGACCGGCGCAATGAGTGTCTTGCGAAAACCAAGGGGTCACCGGATCGCTGTCACGCCATCAAAGATCATAACCGCCGCAAATCCTGTCTGGCCCTGACCTGATGGGTGCCGTTACGCAATGCGCAGCCAAGTTGATATGGCTCTGGCGTTTGCGCTTCTAGGTTGCGTGGGGCCGGAATCGACTGTGCTACTGTGAAGTCCAGACCCGTCCGACGCGCGTCTGTTTGGAGGCTGGCTGCAGCCGCGCGAGAATGCGGGCCATGACCTTCGCTCTCGTACTAGCCAACGCGGACCAAATCATCCAAGTAAGTGACCGGCGCCTCACAGGGTGGGATGGCTCCGTGTTCACCGAGGCATCAGGCAAAGTCGGGCACCTCCTGTGCGACGACGCGTCTGTTCTGTACAGCTTCACCGGTCTCGCCACCTTCCGCGGATTCAATACTTCAACTTGGCTGATGGAGGCATTGCAAGCCGCGGCTAAGAAGGACGCGCGATTCCGCGAGCTGATCGAGCATTTCGCCGATCTAGCGACTGAGTACTTCAGATCGAATCCGGACGTGCTCTCTGCGCCAGTCAAGCAACGAAGATTAACTGTGATGCTGTCCGGGTACACCTCGCGCGGACACATCGTCAGCGCTTTGATTTCAAACTTTCAGGATTTCGTCAACTTCATTGACCACCCTGCTGCGCAGCCACAGTTCACTGTCCACTGCGAGCTAAGCAATATGCCGGCTTCTGAAAACCCAACAATGATCCAGGCGATAGGTGCATTCAACGCCATGACCGACGTGGACGAGCGCGAGTTGCGACAGTTGCTTGAGAAACGTGCGCCACATGCCGCGATCCGGGCGAAGGCCACTGCCATCGTAGGTGAGATATCTGACCGACCCCGCTCGGCTGGGACTGTAGGAAAACGCCTTAACACAGGAAGGATCGACTATCGCTCACCACTGATTGCATGCGCAGGTTATGAAAGCGACATTGTCGAACAGGGAATTCCAATGCTGGACATGCTCGACGCACGGACGGGGGGTACTGACCTATTGATCAGCCAACTCCAACTCACTACGGATGTGCCGGTCGTGTACCCGGTCGTGCATCGGAACGCACTCTGTCCGTGCGGGAGCGGGAAGAAGTACAGGTTTTGCCACCGGCCTCGGAGGCAGTAGCGCATAAGTGGTTTATTTTTCCCCGCATGCAGGCCAAGCGACGCAAAATGAGCAGAAAAACAAGGAATCGGCCTCTTTGGGGTAATTACCTTTTACCTGGTTCGACTGAGTGATGTGGTCAAATATACTCCTGGGTGATGGTGGTAGTTGGCAACTCCGAAGGAGTCTATCGACTCTCATGCAACGTGCGATATAGTCGCCGAAAGTAGAGATCAAGTGCACACTATGTTGGCCTGCAAAGCGCTGATAGGGAAACATTATTGCGTGATATAAAAGGCTGCATTAATACCATCAAAAATGACAAAATTTCTTGTACTTGACCAAAACGTCCTTCAACGTAAGAAGGGCCCTCTGCCTCCACTATTGGCACATAAATCAGTGAGGTTCGTACTTATCGATACGGCACTTGTCGAATTGGTTAGGCCTGTGAAATGGAAGACTACCCTGCAGGCAGGGCTCCGGTTCTTGAGCACTGTTCCAAACCGCTGCCATATGTCGATCTCCGTGGATGAAGCGGTGAAGTGGGAAATGAAGAACGCGCGACCTATTCGCAGAGAGTTGTTGCCAACAGCTTTCACAGATCTGCTAAGGATGGCAATCAAGAGCAGTCAAGACCCACAACTTCCGGTTGATCTCGAAGCAAGAATCTCAGCTGTTCGAGATGAGCTTCTGCAAAATGATCTGAACGCTGAAGCAGCGAAGAAAGAATTGATACGTTGGGTGCAATTTCTTAGAGACAATTTGCCTGCAGGGGATCAGGCAGTTTGCAGAGCCACTGGAGTCGGTCGTGGTGCACGCGCCGTGATCGCCCACAGAATGGGGCGCTCTGCCTTTTACGCTTTCGCGGCGAGGAACAGCCTCACATACTCACAGGCTGCGCGATTGCGCCGGCAAAACTGTCTTACCTGGCGCTGGATTACGCTTCGCATTCACCATGCTCTGCAATGGCTTGGCGATGGAGGTATCGAGGGAGCGAATCCAAATGCAGTGCTAAGAGACTTGCTAGACCAAGACTACGTTCTGCTGGGGACTTCATTTGATGGCGTTCTCAGCAGCGAAGTCGGTGTGAATGCTGCGTCTGAAGATATGCAATGGTTAACTGCCAGCAGGAAAACCATTTGGCCTGGCCGCTCACGGCCTTGAATCGCCCCGTGCGGTTCAGTTCCGCTCGCAGCGATATGCTCCAACCTTCCTTGCAGAGTGAACCGCCCCGGGGTTTTGGGGAGGCCCTTTTCTCTGAAAGGATGGAGCCACAAGCAAGAAGTCAAAGTGACTCGCTTGCCTGACCTGCCGAGACCTACGAGCAGAGCACCTTCCGTTCATTCAACTCCTGACACACGCCCTACATGCCTCGCACCCGAATCACGCTCCAACAAGTGCAGAGCTACGTACGCAAAAAGATTCCTGCGCTACTGAGGAAGGACCTGAAGGCCTACCGGCTTCTACGTGAATCAGACGTCGAGTGCGCGACGTACATGCATCTTCGCCGACTACTCGACGTCGACCAAAGCTGGACTGTAACTGCCCGTCGTCACGTCCCGCAGACGGGGCGCTTTGTCGACATAGTGATCTTTCATGAAACTACGCCGAAGATCGCTATTGAACTGAAGTGGGGGCTGAGGGAGATCGACCCCAAAGACCGCGACAGTCTTGGTGAGGCCATCAATGTCCTTGGTGTAAACAAGGCATACTGGATCTCTGCAGCCGTACTTGGGAAGCCAGCGGTGCCGCTCGCTAAGCAGGCCCACGAAAAATACAGCCTCCATGTAATCTGTGTTCGTGCAGAGTTGCTTGATGAGCAGGTTAAACACTGGGAATCGTTTCGAGATAGCCTCCGCTCAAAACTTGAACCAGGAACTGGTCGCAAGCGTAAGACACTTTCCTCAAACAGCGACGAGGTGTGACCCGTCGCTCGAAATGAGGTGCCGTGCTTACTTCGGACCCCACCGTTGTTCCAGAATTAGACGACTGCTTCTCTCCGGGTGAGGGTAGGCCGGGGCCGAAGGATACTGATTGCTGCTACACCACAATAAATCGATCCGGGCTTCCTAAACACCTGTGAGCCATTGGGAATGGCGGCGTTCGAACCAGCTATCTCAGTGCTGGGTAGGGTGATGGGGAGACGGCCTGATCTGTTGGCGACTTGGCCGCTTCTGCCGATGGGGCACGCATCAGGAGGACTTCGCCAGCCTTGCGCCAATACCGATTGGCAGGAGGCGGGGCATGCACCGCTTCCGGCGATAGGTAAAGCGATGGGTAGAAATACAAAACGGGCCGCTTGGGCCCGTTGGTCATGAATGCTTGTAGTGGAGGGCGGGATTCGAACCCGCGGTGGGGATTAGCCCACACACGCTTTCCAGGCGT
>NZ_JADMKB010000011.1 GCF_018780075.1 Hydrogenophaga sp. | reverse complement strand
CCCCCCCCCCCCCGCGCCGCCTGCGGCGTCACCCCCCGGGGGGGCGTGCCTGGCGGACCGGCGGAGCCGGGTCCGCTGGCACCTGGCATCTGCGTTGGCTCGGCTACGGGCTGGGCCAGCCCAGGCTCAGCCCGCTTTCAAACAGCCGCGCCTCGCCCGTCACCGGGTCGGTGAAGGCGATGCCCTTGGCCAGCAGGCGCAGCGGTTCCGAAAAATCTTCCTCTTCGTCCGGCCCGTGCAGCACGCTCGGGTAGAGCTGGTCGCCCACGATGGGCAGGCCGAGCGCGTTCATGTGCACCCGCAGCTGGTGGCGCTTGCCGGTGACGGGTTCCAGCGCATACCGCGCCCAGCCACCGCGCCGCTCCAGCACGTCGATGCGCGTCTCGCTGTTCGGCTCGCCCGCCACCTCGTTCATGCGGTAGAAATCGCTCGGGTGCTCCACGATGCGGCTGCGTCGCGTGTGCGGCCAGGCCCACGCGTCGGTGGCCGGGGCGATGGCCTCGTAGGTCTTGTGCATGGTGCGCCCGCTGAAGAGCGCGTGGTACGCGCCACGCTCGACCGGGTTCACGGCCAGCAACACCAGCCCGGCGGTTTCGCGGTCGATGCGGTGCAGCGGGGCCAGTTGCGGCAGGCCCAGCTGGCGTTGCAGGCGCACCAGCAGGGTCTGCTGCACGTAGCGACCGCCCGGCGTCACAGGCAGAAAGTGCGGCTTGTCGGCCACCACCAGGTGCTCGTCCTGGTGGATCACCCTGGCTTCAAACGGCACCACCGTTTCGTCCGGCAGCGCGCGGTAGTAATACAGCCGCGTGTCACCCCGGTAGGGTGCGTCAGGCGGCACGGCCTGGCCCGCCTCGTCGAGCACGGCGCCCGTGGCCAGGCGCTCGACCCAGGTGGCGCGGCCCACCGTGGGCAAGCGCTCGTCCAGAAAGTCGATCACGCCGGGCCAGCGCTGGTCACCGGCCTTGAGTCCTGGCAGCGCGACGCAGCTGGGCGACACGCCGTCGCGGGCGGAGATGAGCGGGTTTCGGGGGGATCGGGCCACGGTGGGGGAGTGTGTGGAAGGGGAATCCGGGTATTCTCTGCGCCTTCAACACAGGACCCAGCCGTGATTCACCCTGCCACCGATTCAAACACCTCCACCCCTGCCCGCGCGGGCCGCGTTCGCCTGGGGCTGGCCCTCGGTGTGGCCAGCCTGCTGCTCAGCGGCTGCGCGGTGGTGGCCGTGGTCGATGTGGCCGCGTCGGCGGTCGTGGGCGTGGCGGGCCTGGCGGTGGACGCGGTCGTGGGCACCGCCAAGATCGGCGGCAAGCTCATCGGTGCCGGCGCCGACGCCGCGCTGGATTCGGACGAGGACGAGAAGGAGGATTGAGCCTTCCTTGTCGTCCCTTTCTTTGCGGCGCGCCTGGACGAGGGCGCCTCAGCTCTGCGGGATGTTGGAGCGCGCCACGGCCGCGCGGTAGCGGGTGACCTCGCGGTCCATCAGCTC
This sequence comes from Hydrogenophaga sp., assembly GCF_018780075.1. Taxonomy (GTDB): domain Bacteria; phylum Pseudomonadota; class Gammaproteobacteria; order Burkholderiales; family Burkholderiaceae_C; genus Hydrogenophaga. The sequence goes on along the minus strand of NZ_JADMKB010000011.1, from coordinate 124,796 downwards.
CCGCAGGGGCGCCGGGGCCATCCAGGTCGCGTCCATGGACTGCTGGGTCAGCCGCTTCTGAAAATCCGCATCCGCCACGATGGTGGCCAGCACCTGCTGCAGGCGCGTGCCAATCGCCTTGTCGATCCCGCTGGGCGCCGCCAGCGCGTACCACGCATCGAACAGCGCGTAGCCCAGACCGAGCTCGCCCAGCGACGGCACCTGGGGCATCAGCGGCGTGCGCTTGTCGCTGATCACCGCGAGCGCACGCAGCTTGCCGTCCTGCAGGTGCGGCTTGGCCGCGGCCAGGGTGTCGATGCCCACCTGCACGTCGCCCCGGATGATGCCGATGGCCGCGTCGGCGCTGCCCTTGTAGGGCACGGGCGTCATCTTCGCGTTGCGGGCGTAGGCCAGCATTTCGCCCACCAGGTGCGGGCCGGTGCCGGGGCCGAAGGTGGCGTAGTTCAGCTCGCCGGGCTTGTCCTTGGCGGTGGCCAGGAGCTGCGGCAGGTTGGCGAACGGGCTGTTGGCGGCCGTGACGATGACCAGCGGCGCGCGCGCCACCATGCCCAGGGGTTGCAGTTGCTTGAACGGGTCGTAACTGAGGCTGCGCCGCACGGCCGGGTTGACGGTGAAGGTCGAGGAGCCCGAGAACAGCAGGGTGTGACCGTCGGCCGCCGCGTTCGCGACCGCGGCCGCGCCGATCGCGGTGCCCGCGCCCGGCCGGTTGTCCACCACCACGCTCTGGCCCAGCGCCGCGCCCAGGCGTTCGGCCAGCAGGCGGGCCACGATGTCGGTGCCGCCGCCGGGCGGGAAGGGCACGATCAGCTTGATCGGGCGGGCCGGCCAGGTCTGGGCCTGCAACGGGGCGCTGGTCAGGCTCAGGGCGGCGGCCAGCAGGGCGGTTCGGCGCGTGACGTGGGACATGGTGAGTTCCTGGTGGGGATTGAAAAACGGGATCAGGCGGTCTGGAACCAGGGGGCCGAGCGTTCGCCCAGGGCCCAGTAGAGGTCGCCCATGAGGTGCAGCCCTTCGCGGGCGACGCTGGCCAGCATGTGTTCGTCGGGCGCGTGCTGGGCGCAGGCGGGGTGCGAGTGCGGCACCCAGAGCGTGGGCAGACCCAAGGTATGGGCAAAAATGTGGTTGGGCAGGGTGCCGGCCAGGTTGGGCAGCACGGCCACCGGCTGACCGGCGCTGCGCGAGAGGATCTGCTGCGCCCAGCCGACCCAGGGGTTGTCCAGCGGCAGGCGGGTGGCGGGGGCGGACGCGTCGATGCGGAGCTCGACCTCGGTGAACCCGGCGGCGTCCAGGTGCCTGCGCAGGATGGCGGCCAGGTCTTCCCAGGGCGTGCCGACCACGAAGCGCAGCTGGCCGGCCAGCGTGGCCGAGGCCGGGATCGCGTTGACCGGCCGCGACGGCGAGCCGGCCCCGAAGGCCAGGATCTCCAGCGTGTTCCAGGCCACCAGCCGTTCGATGTCGCTCAGGCCCGGTTCGCCCCAGCCGGGCGTGGGCACCGGGTCGTCCGGCGCGCCGCCGACCGGCACGCCAGCCAGCGCCTCGCGGATGTCGGCCGGCACGCCCGCCGGGCGCAGCTCGGGCACGTGGATACGGCCTTTCGCATCGGCCAGGCTGGCCCAGGCGTGGGCCAGCACCGTGGCCGGGTTGGACAGCACGCCGCCCCAGTTGCCCGAATGGCTGCCGCGTTCGCGGGCCTGCAGGCTGAGGGTGAAGTTCACGGCGCCGCGAGAACCGAGGAACAGGGTGGGGCGGTCGGCCGCGACGCGCGGGCCGTCGCAGGCCAGGAACAGATCGGCTTTGAGCAACTCGCGCTCGCGGGCGCAGAAATCGGCCAGGCCGGGCGAGCCCGCTTCTTCGCCGGTTTCCATCAGCACCGTCACGTTGTAGCCGAGCCGGCCGCCACGCGCGCGCAGCGTGTGCAGCAGGGCCGAGAGGTTGACCGTGTGCTGGCCCTTGTTGTCGGCCGTGCCGCGGCCGTACCAGCGGCCGTTTTCATCGCTGAGTTGCCAGGGTGAGCGGCCGGCGGACCAGCGGCCTTCCTGCCCGCTGACCACGTCGCCGTGGCCGTAGGTCAGCACCGTGGGCAAGACGGGGTCTTCAACGCGCCGCGCCACCAGCAGCGGGCCGCCGCGCGGGTCGGGGTTGGGGAACTGCGTGCAATCGAAACCGGCGGGGCGCAGGCTGGCGGCGATCTCGGCTTCGAGGTACTCGCCCAGCGCCGGGGGTGGTGCGCTGCCGGTGTCGCTCTCGGTGGCGAGCGCCACGCGGCGGGTCAGTTCGGCCAGGAAACGCCCCGAATCCAGGTGCTGGTCCAAGTCGTGGTGGAGGGTTTCAAGGGTGGCGGTTGTCATGCCAAAAAGTGTATTGATGTGCTTGTCCGTTCACAATCACAGAATTCAGATCGCTCCCTTCACCCAAAAGCAACGCAGTCCGGCAGCGACCCCATGCACAGTCCTTTCCTCTCCACCATGGCCCGGCATTTCCTCGCGGTGGCCGAGGCACGCTCGATCACCGAAGCCGGGGAACACCTGCACGTGGCGCCGTCGGCGGTGAGCCGGCAGGTGGCGTTGATGGAGGCCGCCATGGGCTGTGCGCTGTTCGAGCGGCAGGCGCGCGGCATGGCGCTGACCGAGGCCGGTGAGCGCCTGCTGGCCTGGCTGACCACGGTGCAGCGCGAGGCCGACGAGGTGCAGCGCCAGGTGCAGGGCCTGGGGCCGTCGGCGGTGCAGCGCCTGAACCTGGCCTGCACCGAAGGCTTCACCACCGCTTTCATGCCGGCGCTGATGGGGCGCTTTCGGGCGGCCATGCCGGGCGCCCGCCTGTTCCTGCGCGTTGGCGATGCCGCGCAGGTGGACCAGTGGCTGCAGCGCGGCGAGGCGGATGTGGGCCTGCGCTTTGCCACGCGGCCGGTGGAGGGCCTGCGGGTGGCGGCCAGCGCGCCGTCGCCCATCGTGGCGGTGGTGGCGGCGGGCCACCCGCTGGCCGCGCAGAGCGAGGCGTCGGTGATCGATCTGGTGCGCCACCCGTTGGCGCTGCCCGAGGGCAGCAGCACGGTGCGGCAGGTGCTGGACAACGCCTGCGCCCTGGCCGGCACCCACTACGAGGTGGCCTGCACCGGCAACCTGCCGACGCTGATCGCGCTGGTGCAACAGGGCGGGCTGGTGATGCTGGGCAGCCGCATGAGCGTGATGCACGCGCTGGCCGACGGTTCGCTCAAGGCCGTGGCCTTGGCGGAAGTGCTGTTCGCGCAGCGCCAGGTTCAGGTGCTGGTGCGCGAGGGTCGGGTGCCCAGCGACATCGCCCAGGCCTTTGTGGCGCAGGCGGTGGCCGCCCTGGCGGCCAGTGGGCGCCCTGCGGAGCGTGTCCTCAGACCCGGCGGAACACGAGGTCCCGGACGCCGTGGCCCAGCTTGAGGCCGCGGTCGCGGACAGCGCCAAGGCTGGTGGCAGGGTCATCGAGGCAGGGGCCGACGCTGCGCCGGCACCGGACCACGGCGAAGCGGCCGTCCCCGGCGGGTAAGCGCCCAAGGGATCGGTCGTCTGGCCTCAGGCCGGTGCCACCTCCATCCAGCCGATGGCCAGGCCCAGCCAGCGCCGGTCGTCATTGATGCCGAGGTCCAGCGGGCGGTGTGTCGATGGCACCGTGATGGTCACCAGCAGCTCGGCGCGATCCGCTTCGCTCCAGTGGGTCGGATCCACATGCGCGTGCCATTCGAAGCCGTGGTCACAGGGCTGGATCCAGGCCGAACCGACCGGGTGGTGGTTCACGCTGAGCGACGATGCGTTCAGCAGGCCGTCCTGGATCTCGTTCACGACCCTGATCGTGATGTTCACCGGCCGGTCCAGGCCGACCGGCAGCGCTCGCGAGGCTTGGTGGCACGGACCGATCCAGCGGAACCGGGTGCCGCCGGCATCCGTTTCGAGGCCATGCCACTCGAAGCCAGCGAACTCGTCTTCGCAGTCAAAACGCAGAGCCTTGTCCGGCACGACGGGTGGACCGATGGCCATCGGGCGGTGCGAGCCCTTGAACGCCTGGTTTCGACCGGCACCCACCGTGGCACCGCGCTCGGCGTTCAACGGGGTTTCGATCCGCAGCAGCCGGTCTTCGCTGGCCGCACGCAGCGCGGTCGTCAACTCCCTCATCAGGTAGGCCGGGCTGTTCTCGCGCAGGGCGGCCAGACAGGCGCGCTGTTCGGCCACATCACGGCGCCGGTAGGCGTTGCGGCGCCAGGCGGCATTGAACTTGAAGACCGAGATTTCGCCGGTTGACGCAAACCGTGCCCCGGACTCCTGCAGGCGAAGCAGAAACTCCTGGTCCACGGCGGTGCGCGACACGTCCGGGCCCACCCAGCCTCCCGCGCGATGTGCGGCCTGGCGTGTGTGGATCAGTGACGAGGGCGGGAAGAAGTGCCGGGGGGTGAACCGGTCGTGGGGGAAGAATCCGGTCAGCGCCCGCAGGCCCGAGGTCGGCGGGCCGTAGAGCAGACACCCCGCCGCGAGCACCTCGGCGTGGGTGGCATCAAAGCATTGGCGCGCTGCCTCCAGGTGCCGCGGGGCCCACAGGTCGTCATGGCCCAGGTAGGCCACATGACGACCTCGAGCCAGCGACAGTCCGACGTTGTTGGGGCCCCATTGGCTACCGCAGTTGTGCTCCAGATTGATCCAGCGCACCCGCGGGTCGTTCAACGCGGTCACCACCGCCTCGCTGTCGTCGGTGCACGCGTCGCCGATCACCAGCAACTCGAAATCCGGTTCGGTCTGGTCCAGCACGCTGGACAAAGCCAGCGCCAGTGCGCTGCTCCAGTTGTAGGTCGCGACGATGACGCTGAAGCAGGGTGCGGACCGCGTGTTCACCAGCCCGGGCCTTTGTCAAAGCTGTAGGGGACGCTTTCGGCTGCCACCCTGTACTTGTCCGGGCTCTCGTGGTTGTAGGGTTCGGTGGGCATGTTGATGAAGACGGCATCGATCAACCCGATGTTTTGCACCGCGTGCACCACGTAAGGGGGAATCAGGAGCAGTCCACGGTTCCGCTCTGTCAGGTAGATCTCGTTGATCAGGCCGTGCGTGGGCGAGTCCTCCCGCATGTCCCAGAGCACGTACTTCACAAAGCCCGTCAGCGAAAACATGCGGTCGCACTGGTGCTTGTGGTAGACCCAGCCCTTGATCTTGCCTGGCCGGATCATGGACGCGTAGACGTGGTGCACCGGTGCCGGGTGGAAGCCCCAGGACTGGCTGAGCATTTCCACAATTTCCCCGCGCTCGTCTTCATGGGTGATTGCTTCACGCACCTGGACATCCTGGATCAGACGCTGCTTGCGTTGGCCTGAGCGGGTGACGGTGGAGATGTCTTTGGTGGCAATGTGCGGGTCAACCGCTCTCGATGGCGTGGCGTGGGTCATGATGAAGGGCACTTCTTTCTGGCAGGAACAGCATCGCGGAGGGTGCGATGGGACAGTGTGGCAGGTCAGTGCAGGTGCTGACCACCGAAGTGTGCGAAATGGCACCGCCAGAACCATCTTTCAGCCACACGTTGCCGCACGATCCTCAGCCTCAGGAAGTGACGGTCCGTTGAATGCAGCCCCGCCCGACCAGACCGCTCAGCGGGAAGGCCCGCTCCCAGCGCTGGGCCCAGTTGTGACTCAGACCCGGCGGAACACGAGGTCCCAGACGCCGTGGCCCAGCTTGAGGCCGCGGTTTTCAAACTTGGTGAGCGGACGGTAGTCGGGCTGGGGCGCGTAGCCATCGCCGCCCGCTGTGTTGGCCAGCAGCGGCTCGGCGCTCAGCACCTGCAGCATCTGCTCGGCGTAGGGCTGCCAGTCGGTGGCCAGGTGCATGTAGCCGCCGGGCTTGAGGTGGCGCGCCAGGCGGTTGACGAACGGCGTCTGGATCAAGCGGCGCTTGTGGTGGCGGCTCTTGTGCCAGGGGTCGGGGAAGAAGATGTGCACGCCGTCCAGGCTTTGCTCGGGCAGCATGTGGTCCAGCACCTCGACCGCGTCGTGGCGGAAGATGCGGATGTTTTCGATGCCCTGTTCGCCGCACAGTTTCAGCAACGCGCCCACGCCGGGTTCGTGCACCTCGCAGCAGAGGAAGTTGTCGCCCGGGCGCACCTGGGCGATCTGCGCCGTGGCGCCGCCCATGCCGAAGCCGATTTCCATGATCAGCGGTGCGCTGCGCCCGAAGACGGCCGTGGTGTCCAGCGTCTGGGCGGCGTCGTAGTTCAGCAGGAAGCGGGGGCCGAACTGTTCGTAGGCCCGCTGCTGGCCCGGGCCGGTACGCCCGGCGCGCAGCACGTAGCTCTTGACCACCCGCATGAACGGCTTGCTTTCGCCGTCCTGGTGGCGAACATCGGAAGGGGCTTCCGAGGGCTGGGCGTCGGCTGCATGGGGCGGGCTGTCGGGGTTCATGGCGAGGGGCAAAAAATGGGTGGCAGATTGTAGGCCGGGGCCCCGAACGAGCCGCTGGGCCCTGTACTGAAAAAGGCTCCAAACGATGGATGGTCCTTTGGGCGGGCTGAAATGGTCTTGCAAAAGGGCGGTCGGCCGTTAGGATTTGTGTCCTTCACACCCTCCCGGGCCTCGGCCTTGCAGACGGCGGCCACGTCGTTGGACCTTCATGAAAAACCTTCTTTCCCCGCCCTCGGGACTGTCCCGCCGTGAATTTGCCCGTTGCGCGGCCGGCGTCGCGGCGCTCGCCGTCCCCGTGCTGCACGCGCAATCGTCCAACCGCATCGTGCTGGGCCAGTCGGCTGCGTTCACCGGCGCCGCGGCGCAATTGGGCATCCAGTTCCATGCCGGTGCCAAGCTGTTTTTTGACCAGTACAACGCACAGGGTGGTTCGGGTCGCCAGCGGGTGGAGATCGTGCAGATGGACGACGGCTACGAGCCCGACCGCTGCGCCGAAAACACCCGCAAGCTGCTGGCCGACGACGTGTTCGCGCTGTTCGGCTACATCGGTACGCCCACCAGCGTCGCCGCGTTGCCGCTGGCGACCAAGGCTGACGTGCCGTTCATTGCGCCCTTCACCGGCGCCATGTCGCTGCGTCAGCCGTTCAACCGCATGGCCTTTCACCTGCGCGCCTCGTACAACGACGAAACCGAGCTGATCGTTCGCAACCTGCACAACCTCGGCCTGAACCGGGTCGCGGTGTTCCACCAGAACGACGCCTACGGCAAGGCCGGGCTCGACGGCATGACGCTGGCACTCTCGTCGCGCAACCTGAAGCCGGTGGCCACGGCCACGGTCGAGCGCAACTCGGTGGACGTGGCCGCGGCCGTGGCCACGATCAACGCCGCCAACCCGCAGGCGGTGGTACAGATCAGCGCCTACAAGTCCTGCGCCGCCTACATCCGCGCGGCCCGCAAGGCGGGCTACGGCGGCAGCTTCTACAACGTGTCTTTCGTGGGCACGCAGGCACTGGCCGACGAGCTGGGCAAAGACGGTGCCGGCGTGGTGGTGTCCCAGGTGGTTCCCAATCCCTATGCGGGCTCCAAGCCGATCACGCGCGAGTTCCGTGACGCGATCGCCGAGGGGGGCAACAAGGTGCAGCCCAACTTCTCCAGCATGGAGGGGTATCTCGCTGCCAAGTTGGTGGCCGAAGGCATTCGGCGCGCCGGGTCGCGCGTGACCCGGGACTCGCTGATCAGCGGGCTGGAGTCGCTGGGCGAGCAGTCGCTGGGTGGGTACTCGGTGTCGCTGAGCGGCCGCGATCACGTGGCCTCGTCGTTCGTCGAGCTGTCGATGCTGACGGGCGACGGCAAGATCCGGACCTGAACGCTTTCAAACCGGCGCCAGGTCTCTCCACGGCCAGGCGCTGACCCACTGTGCGAGCGCGTCGGGCAGGGAGCCGGTCGCGGCTGGCAGGCCCAGGTGCTGCGCCGCCTGATTCAAGGCGCACAGCGGGGCGGCGAGGTCCAGCGCCTGCGCGCCGTTTTGTTTGCTCAGCTTTTCGCCGTTGCCACCCATGACCAGCGGTGTGTGCAGATAGCCCGGCACCGGCAGACCCAGCGCCTGCTGCAGCAGCCGCTGGCGTGGCGTGTTGTCGCACAGGTCCTCGCCTCGCACGATCTGGGTGATGCCCTGGTCGGCGTCGTCCACCACCACCGCGAGCTGGTAGGCCCAGAGGCCATCGGCGCGCCGCAGCACGAAGTCGCCGACCTCGGTGGCCACGTCCTGTGCCTGCGGTCCCAGGCGGCGATCGGTCCAGTGCAGCGTGCCGGGCCCGACCTGAAACCGCCAGGCCCGCGCCGCCCGGCCATGCAGTCCGCCGCGCTCGGGTCGGCAGGTGCCCGGGTACACGGCCAGATGGTGGCGCTCACGACCGATCCCTGCCGCGTGAAGCGCGGTGTTGATGTCTTTGCGCGAGCAGGCGCAGGGGTAGGCCGCTCCAGCCGTGATCAGGCGGTCCAGTGCGGCCTGGTACAGGGGGCCTCGGCGCGACTGCCAGACCACGGGCCCGTCGCTGACCAGGCCACAGGTGGCGAGCTGCCGAAGGATGAATCCGTCCGCGCCCGGCTGGCATCGCGGTGTGTCCACGTCTTCGATGCGCACGATCCAGGTGCCGCCGTGGGCGCGAGCGTCCAGCCAACTGGCCAGCGCCGCCACGAGAGAGCCCGCGTGCAGCGGCCCGGTGGGGGATGGCGCGAAACGACCGCGGTAGGTGGGGTCTGGGGCGGTTGACAAAGGCAAGTCTCCGGAGCGCGTGACGTGCCAGCAGACACCGCGGAACCGGCTTCGCCGGGCCGCTGGTGTGTCCCCTGGGGGGACGACGCGTAGCGGCGCCGGGAGTTCAGATCACTGCGAGCGCCAGCTCCAGCCCGGAGACGAAGGCGTCTTCGACCCGGTGGCCCAGGCACCAGTCGCCGCACAGGCCGATGCCCAGCTCCTTGTCGAAGATGTACGACTGACCCAGCGGCTGCTGGGTCTGTGCAAAGCGCCAGCGGTGCACCACGGCATGGCTGGGCGTGGCGCGGATGCCGGTGATTTCGGCAAAGCCCTTGAGCAGCTTGGCCTTGACGCGGTCGGCGTCGTCTTCCAGATGCTTGGTCGACCAGGCGGGGCTGGCCTGGATGGTCCAGCGCTCGATCGGTTCACGGCCCGGCTTGCTGTTTTCGCGGGCCAGCCAGCTGATGCGGTGGTGCGTGCTGCGCGCAGCGTTCCACTGCGGCCCCAGGTGGGGAAGACCGGGCTGCATGGCGTTGGGGTACGCGACCATCAAGGTCCAGCAGGGTGCGACCTGCACCGAGGCCAGCTGATGGCGCAGGTGGGGGGCGTGGCCCGACGCCAGCAGCAGGTCGTGCGCCTGCAGGTGCGGCAGCGCCAGCAGCACGCGGTCGAAACCGCCGATCACGTGTTGCCCGCCTTCCGCGTCTTCTGCGCGCAGTTGCCATTGTTCGGCGTGCAGCACATCGCGTTCGATGTGGGTGACGCGCGTTTCGGTGAAGGTGCGCGCCTTCAGGTTGCCGAAGAGTTCGGGGTGGGCCAGGGGCTGGGCCCAGTGGTTGACCAGCCCGCTCATGCCGGGAACGGCCACGAAATGGGGTTCGGTCGGCGGCGGCGCGCTGGCCAGCACGTGACCCAGTTCGTCGAGCACGCGCACGGTGCTCACGCTCCAGGGTCGCACCATGGTCTGCGCGGTGAGCAGGGTCCGGGCGAAGCGCTTGTCGCGCACGGTGAAGTACTGCGCGCCGTGGTCAAAGCCGCCGAATTCGGTGCGGCGCGTGGACATGCGCCCCCCAAAGCCGCGGCTCTTCTCGAACAGGGTGACGCGGTGCCCGGCCTGCACCAGGGTGCGCGCACAGGCCACACCGGCCATGCCCGCACCGACCACCGCAAAGTGCAAGGTGCCCGGGCGGTCGGCGGCCTCGACCTTGCGCGCACGCGTGGCGGAAACAGGAGGGCGGGGGCGTGGTGTCTTGTTGTTTTTCATGGCGCTGTGCGGTGGTTGGATGGGATGGTTGCACTGTAGCAGTCCTCGTGCGCCGGACGCCCTGATTCGCGTCAGCCGAGGTGATGGTTTTCCAGCAGGGCGCTGCGTGTGGTGGGGTGTTGCAGGCGGTCGAGCCACCAGCGCAGTGCCCGTCCCGTGTCGGTCGCGTTGCGTGAACGCCGCCAGGCGTAGGCCACCCGGATGACGTGGCTGGGGCGCTGTGTGGTCATGACCACCAGGTGGCCCGCGGTGATGTAGGGCTGGGCCATGGGCAGCGGCAGGAAACCGCAGCCCAGGCCGCGCAACTGCGCTTCGAGCTTGTGCTGCATCGTGGGCACGGTCAGCACATCCTGGCCCGGCAGGATGTTGAACGACTGGCCGTTGCCGCGCTGGGTGCTGTCGGCCACCGCGACCGCGCGGTGGTGCCGCAGCTCGTCGTCGCACAGGTGGTGCTGCACCGGCGCGAGTGCGTGGTGGGGGGCCACGGCAAACACGAAGCGCATCTGGCCCAGGGGCGCGGTCTGGATGTCGGGCAGCGACACCTCGGCCGATACCCCCAGCGCCAGATCGGCCAGGCCGTTCTGCAGAGCTTCGAGCGTGCCTGAAAGCGTCTCGGCGCGGAGTTTGAGGCGCGTGGGCGCGCCGGTCGCGTAGAAGGCCTCGCACAGCTCGAAGAGCGTGCCGCGTGCCACGATGGCATCGGCGGCGATCGTGAGCTGAGGTTCCCAGCCGGTGGCGACCCGTTTGACGCGCTGGGCCACGGCGTCCAGCTCGCCCAGCAGGTACTGCCCGGCGCGCAGCAGTTCGGCGCCGGCCGGTGTGAGTTGGGCACGCCGCGCGCTGCGGTCAAACAGCAGCACATCCAGTGCGTCTTCGATCTGTCGCACCCGGTAGGTCAGGGCGCTGGGCACCATGCCCAGTTCGCGCGCCGCGGCCGCCATGCTGCCCAGCCTCGCCACGGCCTCCAGCAAGCCCAGGTTTTCCGGCGACAGCGCGGAGCGGGGGGTGTGGGTGGCCATGGTGCTACTGTCTCAGGAGTGGAGGTTGATCGGCATTTTCATTCAAATGAATTGAATGATGCCATCAAATCCCTGCCGCCTGCAACGGGTCTCCCTTGCCCACAATCACCTTCATGCAGCCACCGAGGCTGGGCCTTCAGGAGATTCACCATGATGCAGATCAGACGCTCACAGGAACGCGGTTACGCCGACCACGGCTGGCTCAAGAGTCACCACTCGTTTTCGTTTGCGGGCTACCACGACCCGGCCTGGATGGGCTGGGGCAACCTCCGCGTGATCAACGAAGACCGCATCGCGCCGGGCATGGGTTTTGGCACGCACGGTCACCGCGACATGGAAATCATCAGCTACGTGTTGCAAGGCAATCTGGCGCACAAGGACAGCATGGGCAATGTCAAGGGCATCCCGCCAGGTGATGTGCAGCGCATGAGCGCAGGCAAGGGCGTGATGCACAGCGAGTTCAACCACGCGCCCGACCAGACCACGCACTTCCTGCAGATCTGGATCGAACCCAACGTGAGGGGCATCGAGCCTGGCTACGAGCAGAAGACCTTTGCCGACGTGGACAAGCGTGGCCTGCTCAGGCTGGTGGCCTCGCCCGATGGTGCGCAGGGTTCGGTGGGCATCCACGCCGACGCTGCGTTGTACGCCGGGCTGCTGAATGCGGAAGAAAGCGCCGAACTGGCCCTGGACCCAGGCCGCAAGGCCTATGTGCATGTGGTGCGCGGTGCGTTGGACGTGAACGGCCAGCACCTGAACACCGGCGACGCCGCGCTGTTGCAAGGCGAAACGCTGCTCCAGCTGGCCCACGGCGAAGATGCCGAGGTGCTGGTGTTTGACCTCGTGGCCTGACTCCCCGACCTTTTTCTTTCCTTTTTTTCAACTCCCAAGGAGATTTCCATGAATGCCCTGCAAAACCCCCTCGCCCTGGTGTCCCGCCTGCTGCTCGCGGCCCTGTTCCTGCCCGCCGGCATCGGCAAGATCACCGGTTTCGAAGGCACCGTGGGCTACATCGCCTCGGTGGGCCTGCCGCTGGCGACGCTTGGTGCGGTCGCAGCCATCGTGGTGGAAGTGCTCGGTGGCCTGGCGCTGCTGGTGGGCTTCGGCACGCGCTGGGTGGCCCTGGTGCTGGCCCTGTTCACGCTGATCGCCTCGTTCTTTTTCCACAATTACTGGTCGGTGCCCGCTGAACAGCAGTTCATGCAACAGTTGCTGTTCATGAAGAACGTGGGCGTGACCGGTGGCCTGCTCGCACTGGCGGCCTTCGGTGCCGGCGCCTTCAGCCTGGATGCCCGCCGCACGAACTGAACCCGAACCGCTTTCCCCGTCGTTCCAACCCCGCGCCCTGGCGCTCTCTTTCTGGAGTTATCAAATGGCAAATGTTGTGGTGGTCTATCACTCAGGTTACGGTCACACCCAGCGCATGGCGCAATCGGTGGCCGAAGGCGCTGGCGCGGAGCTGATCGCGATCGACGCCGAAGGCAATCTGCCTGAAGGCGGCTGGGACACGCTGAACGCGGCCGACGCGATCATCATGGGCTCACCGACCTACATGGGCTCGGTGAGCTGGCAGTTCAAGAAATTCGCCGACGCGTCGAGCAAGCCCTGGTTCACCCAGGTCTGGAAGGACAAGGTCTTCGCCGGCTTCACCAACAGCGCCACCATGAACGGCGACAAGCTGTCCACGCTGCACTACCTGTTCACCCTGGCCATGCAGCACAGCGGCATCTGGGTCGGCACGGGCATGTTGCCGAGCAACAGCAAGGCCGCGCAGCGCAACGACCTGAACTACGTGGGTTCCTTCAGCGGCGCCATGGCGCAGAGCCCGTCCGACGCGGGCGCCAACGAAATGCTCCCGGGCGACCTGGAAACCGCGCGCCAGTTTGGCGCCCGCGTGTCCGCCGTGACCGCCAAGTTCAAAGGCTGATGGGGTTTGAGCGCGGTGCATGTCCCGGATGGGTAACATCAGGGACATGAAAATTTTCTCGCTCCTTCCCTGGGCAGACTGGCTGGCGCTGGTCTGCTTTTTTGCTTTGTGGGTGGGCTACGCCTGGTTTGCGCGCGTGTGGGGGCAGCGGCGTTCGTCGCTGCTGGTCACCACCAACCGCTACCGGGGGTACTGGATGCGCCAGGCGGCCATGCGCGACCCGCGGATGCTCGATGGCCTGATCACGCAGACGCTGTCGAACACGCCGGCCTTCTTTTCGTCCACGTCGATCCTGGTGATCGGCGGACTGTTTGCGCTGCTGGGCACCACCGACAAGGCCACCGAACTCATGAGCGAAATCCCCTTCGCCCAGACGACCTCGCTGGTGGTGTTCGAGTTCAAGATCCTGGTGCTGGTCGCGATCTTCGTCTACGCCTTTTTCCGTTTTTCATGGTGCATGCGGCAATACACCTTCGTGGCCCTGGTGATCGGTGCGATGCCGCCGCCCTCGGAGTTCAAGTCGGGCAAATTCGACGCGCTGAAGTACGCCGACCGGGCCGCGGCCATGGTGGGTGCCGCGGCAGAGACCTTCAACGACGGCCTGCGGGCTTATTACTTCTCGTTTGCCGCGCTGGCCTGGTTTGTGTCGCCACTGATCATGGTGATCGGCACGCTCACGGTGGTGGCCATTCTGTACAGCCGCGAGTTCCACTCCGACGTGTTGCGGGTGCTGCGAGACTGAGTGCTGGCTCAGGCCGTGTTTTTCACGTGGGCCAGCGATGCCGCCGCGAAGGCCAGGCCCACCGCGATGCCCGCGAACACGTCCAGCGCGACGTGCTGCAAGGTCGCCATCGTGGACCAGATGATCGCGACGCATTGCACGGCAGAGATCCATTGCAGCACCACCGGGGTTCGCAACTGCCGGAGGATGCGTTGCAGCCAGCAGAAACTGAACACCGCCGAACCCACATGCAGCGACGGGCATGCGTTGCCCGGCGCGTCCATGTCTTTGACAAAGGACACGCCTGGATACCGGCTCCAGTCCATGTCGAACACCGGTGTCTGGGTCGGAAACCACCAGAACAGGGCCAGGCAGAAGACGCACATGGCACCGACCCACACGCCGAACCACACCAGGGCGCGCAAATTGCCCATCACCGCTGGCGGAAGAAAGACGTAGAGCCAGAGCGTCAGGTACACCGGGAACGCGGCTGGCGTGAAATCGATCCAGCGGTCGAGCCAGATTTCGGGCATGACCACGGCATCGCTGCGCGGGTTTTTCAGGATCCAGAAGTAGCTCCAGAAAAACAGAAACATGAAGGTGGTGGTGCCCACGCCCTTGAGCGGCCAATAGAGGCCAAACCGGCGGCCCAGCCGGCCTGGCCATCCCGACGTGTCGGAGACGCCCTTCGCCGTGTCGCTGGGCAGTGCTTCAAAAGGGGCGGGGTGGACGCGCGCGGGGGCGCGCTGTGGGTGGGTCATGGTGGCGATGGGGGAACAGCTTCGCGCATTGTGCCGGCTGTACAATCAAAAGCTGAGAATTCTGTGCTGATCGGCGGTGTGCGCCGGGCTTCTGGCGCTGTGCTGGCCCCCGCACCCGCACAGCCTGTGTGACCGGGAGGCGGGGTCGAAGCAAGACAGCCAATCATGAAATGTATGCCATGCAATCGACCGAACTGATTCGCCAATTTCTCCATGAGCGCGTGGGAACCCAGCCCGACCAGGTGGTCGATGCGGCGCTGCTCGCCGATCTGGGCGTGGACTCGCTGATGCTGGCCGAGCTGATGTTCGAGGCCGAAGATCGCCTGGGCATTTCCATCGACTCCAACGTGACCGTTCCGAAAACCGTCGGCGACATGGTCCGGTTGATCGACAACCTGCGCGCAGCCAAAGCCGCGCAATCATGAGTTGCCGCCGTGTGGCCATCACGGGACTGGGATTGGTCAGCCCGTACGGAGGCGGCGTGGACGCCTTCTTCGAACACCTGCTCGCCGGTCGTTCGGCGGTGCGCTACCTGCTGACCGACGACAAGCCTCGGCCCTTGTCCATGCCGTTCGTGAGTTGCCATCAGTTCGACCCTGTTGTCGCGTTGGGCAAACCGCTGGCGGCGATGATGGAGCGCTTTGCCCACCTCGGCGTGTCGGCTGCTTTTGACGCCTGGCAAGACGCCGGGCTGGAGCGGCAGCCCGCGAACCTCGATGATCGCAACGACTGGGCCTGCATCTGGGGCACGGCCTTGGGCGGCATCCTGGCTTTTGAAAAAGGCTACCGCGAGATGTGGCAGAACGGGCGCGAACGCGTCTCGCCGCTGTCGGTGGTCATGGGCATGAACAACGCGGTCAATGCCCACCTGTCCATCCAGCTCGGCCTGGGCGGGATCAGCATGAGCCACACGGTGGCCTGTGCCTCGTCCACGGTGGCGATCGGTGAGGCCTTTCGCCGCGTGCGCTCGGGCGAGGCCACGGTGGCCATCACGGGTGGATCCGATGCCACCCAGGCTTACGCCGTGGGCAAGGCCTGGGAGGCCATGCGGCTCGTGGCGCCAGGCAATGCCGACACGGCCCCGGTGGCCTGCCGGCCTTTTGCCGCCGATCGGGCTGGCCTGGTGCTGGGCGAGGGCGGGGCTGCCATGGTGCTCGAAGACTGGGACCACGCGGTGGCCCGGGGCGCCCGCATTCATGCTGAAATCGTGGGTTACGGCACGAGTTGTGACCGCAGCCACCTGGTTCGCCCAGAGGCCGAGGGGCAGGCCCGCGCGCTGCGGGCGGCGCTGGCAGACGGTGGGCTGGCGCCCGGCGAGGTCGGTTACGTCAATGCCCACGGCACCGCCACCGTGGAGGGAGACCCTATCGAGGTCAGTGCGCTCAGGGCGGTGTTTGGCGACCATGCGCCCTCGCTGGCGGTGAGCGCCACCAAGTCCATGCACGGTCACCTGATGGGCGCGGCGGGTGCCATCGAGGCGCTGGCCACGGTGCTGGCACTGCGAGAGCAGGCCATTCCCCCGACGGCCCACCTTCAGGGCCGGCTCGATCCCGCCTGTGAAGGGGTCGATCACGTCCTGGAAGGACGCCAAGGCGTTCCGCTGGGCGTCGCCTTGTCCAACTCTTTTGCCTTTGGGGGCAGCAACGCCGTGCTGGCGTTCCGCGCTGCGCCCTCATCCTGATACCGAGAACCACGACATGTCCCAAGTACCCGAGATTCCTTTCGATGACCTCATGGCCGAGGTGGCTGCGCTGATCGTGGAAGCCCTCAATCTGGAGGTGCAGCCCCAGGATGTGAAGCCCGACGATGCGCTCTACGGCGAAGGCCTGGGGCTGGATTCCATCGACATGCTGGAGATTTCATTGGTGATCTCCAAACACTATGGTTTCCAGTTGCGCTCGGACAACGAGAACAACGACAAGATCTACGCGTCGTTGCGCGCGCTCTCGACCCACGTCGCCAGCCAACGCACCAAATGACGCTGGGTGTTGGGCGCATGAGCGCAGCGCCGGGCCGCTCCCAAGCCAGCTCGCACCGCAGCTTGCAGAGCGAAGGTTGTCCAATGGCCGCAGCGCCGGGCCGCTCCCAAGCCAGCTCGCACCACGGGGCGGAGGGGCTCACATGAGCCGCTTGCCGCTGATCAGCGGCCGCGGGCTGGACGACGTGCTGGCCTGGCGCCCCGCCGGCCCGGTGACGGTGCGCGAGTTCCTTGCCGACGCCCAGGCGGTCGCGGCGTTGCTGCCTGCTGGCGAGGGCGTGATCAATCTGTGCGAGGACCGTTACCACTTCGCGGTGCTGTTTGCCGCCTGCTTGCTGTCCGGCAAGACCAGTCTGCAGCCGGCCTCCCACTCGGCCGAGACCTTGCAACGGCTCGCGCTCGACCGACCTGGCGCTTTCGGTGTTGTGGACGGTGCCTTTGAATCGGCTGGACTGACGTGCATCGATTTCCCGGACCTGGCCACGTTGCCCCGCCCGCAGGTGCTCGACATGCCCACCGTGGACGCCGATCGCGTGGTCGCGATCCTGTTCACCTCGGGTTCCACGGGCTTGCCGCAGCCGCACGCCAAAACCTGGGGCCGGCTGGTGCAAAACGGCCGGGCCGAGGCCGTGGGCCTGGGTTTGCTGGATCGGCCACCCGTGCTCGTGGGCACGGTGCCCGCGCAACACAGCTACGGGTTTGAGTCCACCTTCCTGATGGCGTTGCACGGCGGCTGCAGCTTCTGGAGCGGCAAGCCGTTTTATCCGCAGGACGTGGTGGACGCGCTGAACGCCGTGCCGCGCCCCCGCATGCTGGTGACCACGCCCTACCACCTCTCGGCCCTGCTGGCGTCCGATCTGGCGTGGCCGGCCCTGGACACCTGCCTGTCGGCCACGGCGCCGCTGGGCGCCGAGCTGGCCGCGCGTGCCGAAGCCCGGGGCGGGGCGCCGGTGCATGAAATCTACGGGTCCACCGAGTCGGGTCAGCTCGCGTGCCGTCGCACCACCGATGGCCCTTTGTGGCAGCTGCTGCCCGGTGTGGTGCTGGAGCAGGAGAACGACACCACCTATGCCCGCGAGGGCCATGTGGAAGGCCGGGTGCCGCTGTCGGACATCATCGAGCTGAAAGACGCGGGGCGCTTCCTGTTGCACGGCCGGCATGCCGACCTGGTCAACATCGCCGGCAAACGCAGTTCGCTGGCTTACCTGAACCATCAGCTGTGCGCCATCGAGGGAGTGGAAGACGGTGCGTTTTTCCTGCCCGATGACACTGCGGAAGACACAGGTGGCATCACCCGCCTGACCGCGTTCGTGGTCGCACCCGGCCTGTCGGTGGATGTGCTGCAACGCGCACTGCGCCAACGCATCGACCGCGTGTTCCAGCCGCGTCCCCTGGTGCTGGTCGATGCGCTGCCGCGCAACAGCACGGGCAAGCTGCTGCGCACCACACTGCAGGCGCTGTACCAGGAGCGGGTGGCGCATGGCCGTGTTTGAGCGGGCCTGGCGGGTGCCGCCCGACCATCCGGCCTTTGCCGGCCATTTCCCGGGGCACCCGATCGTGCCCGGCGTGGTTTTGCTCGACCACGCCGTCGTGCTGGCCGGCCAGCACCTGGGGCTCCAGGGCGGCGCCTGGCAGGTGACCCAGGCCAAGTTCCTCAGCCCCTGCGGGCCTGGCGACGAGCTGGTGTTCGCGCTGCAGGACGGTGCGCGCGGTGGTGTGTCGTTTGTGGTGCGTTGTGGCGATCGCGATGTCGCGTCGGGCAGCCTGCAGCCCTCGACGCCATGACGGACACCACCAGCCAGACCGGTGCGCAACCTGAGTGGATGCGGCGCCAGGAGCGCAGCAACCTCGCGATCCTGCGCCTGATGGTCTGGATCTCGCTGTCGTTCGGCCGCCGTGCGGGGCGGATTGTGTTGCATGGCATCGCCACCTATTTCGTGCTGTTTGCCCCGGCCGCGCGCCGCGCGAGCCGTGCCTACCTGCACAGGGTGCTGGGGCGCTGGGCGGGGTGGCGCGACGGCTACCGCCACGTGTTCAGTTTTGCCAGCACCATCCACGACCGCATTTACCTGCTCAATGACCGCTTCGACGTGTTTGACATCGAGGTGATGGGCGACAAGGCCCTGCTGGAGCAGCTTCAGAAGCAGCCAGGCGCGTTGCTCATGGGCGCCCACCTCGGCAGCTTCGAGGTGCTGCGCGCCATGGGGCGCGGCAAGAAGGGCCTGCGTGTGGCCATGCTGATGTACGAGCAGAACGCGCGCAAGCTCAATGCCACACTCGCCGCCATCAATCCCAAGGCGATGCAAGATATCATCGCCCTCGGCCACCTGGAGTCGATGCTGGAGGTCCGCGACAAGCTCGATGAAGGGTTTCTGGTGGGCATGCTGGCCGACCGCTCGCTGGGCGATGACGCCACGGTCAAGGTCGAATTTCTGGGTGAACAGGCTGCCTTCCCGCTCGGTCCCTGGCGCATGGCGGCGATGCTCAAGCGCCCGGTGTTCCTGATGGCGGGTCTGTACCTGGGGGGCAACCGATACCAGCTGCATTTCGAGCCGCTGGCCGATTTTTCCCAGATCGAGCGCGGCGGGCGCGACGCGGCGATCAAGGGCGCTGTGCAGGCCTATGCCGACAGCCTGGCCCGCCTGTGCAGGCTGGCGCCTTACAACTGGTTCAACTTCTTCGACTTCTGGAAAAAATGATGCGACGCTTTGGTATGGCCCTGCTGTGGCTGGGACTGGCAACCGCCGCTCATGCGGCGTACGACATCGATCAGCTGATGACCGATCTGGCGGGGCAAAAGGGCGGGCGCGCCCGCTTTGTCGAAAAACGCCATGTGGCCCTGCTCGACAAGCCGGTGCAGGCCAGCGGCGAGATGGTGTACAGCCCGCCTGACAGGCTGGAAAAACGCACCCTGCTGCCCAAGGCGGAAACCATGGTGCTGGACAAGGACACGCTCAGCATGGAGCGCGGTCAGCGCAAGCTCACCATCAACCTGCAGAGCCGCCCGGAGGCGCTGGCCTTCGTCGACAGCATCCGCAGCACGCTCGCTGGCAACCGCAAGTCGCTGGAGCAGAACTACGCGCTCAGGCTGCAGGGCGAGAGCGCCCAGTGGGTGCTGACCCTGGTGCCGAGTGAGCCCGCCATCGCGGCGCTGCTCCAGCGCATCACCGTGACCGGCAGCAAGAGCCAGGTGCGCCACATCGAGTATCTGCAGGTGGACGGCGACCGTTCGGAGATCAGCATCGAACCGATTGAAGCTCAATGAGCCCCGCACGGCCGCCCGAAGGGGCTCGCACCGCAGTCCGTTGGACGGAGTTTTTCCAATGAGGTCGCGCGCGGTCAAGGTGTTTCTGGTCTGGCTGGCGCTGATGCTGGCCGGCGTGGCCGTGGTGTGGAACAGCCGCTTTTCTGCGGACATGTCGTTTTTTCTGCCGTCCAAGCCCACGGTGGAGCAACAGGCGCTGGTGGGCCAACTGAAGGACGGCACGGTCTCGCGCCTGCTGATGCTGTCGATCGACGGCGGCGATGCGGCCCAGCGCGCGGCGGTTTCGCGGGAATTGCGCAAGCGCCTGGCCAGCGACCCGGCCTTTGTGTCGGTGCAGAACGGCGAGGCGGGCGGGCTGGAGAGCGAGCGCGATGTGTTGCTGCGCCACCGCTACCAGCTCAGCCCGGTGGTCTCGCCCGAGCGCTTCACCGAAGAAGGCCTGAGGTCGGCGGTGACCGACACGATCGACCTGCTGTCATCGCCGGCCGGCGTGTTGCTCAAGCCGTTTCTGGCCAACGACCCCACGGGCGAGGTGCTGGCCGTGCTGGGGCAGCTGAACCCGGCGACACAGCCGCAGACCCGCGCGGGCGTGTGGGCCTCCCGCAATGGCGATCGCGCCATGCTGCTGCTGCAGACGCGTGCGCTCGGCTCCGACACGGACGGGCAGGCTGCCGCGATCAACATCGTGCGCCAGACCTTCGCCCAGTCGCTGCAGACCACCGGCCATTCGGCGCTGACGCTCAACCTGTCCGGACCCGGTCAGTTCGCGGTGCAGTCCCGCGAAACCATCAAGGAAGAGGTGGCCCGGCTGTCGCTCATCAGCTCGGTGGCCATCTGGCTCGTGCTGTTCTGGGTCTACCGGTCGTTTCGCCTGCTCGCCCTGGGCCTGATCCCGGTGCTCAGTGGCACGCTCGCCGGCATCGTGATGGTCAGCCTGGTGCACGGCACGGTGTTCGGCATCACGGTCGGCTTCGGGTCGGCCCTGATCGGCGAGGCGGTGGACTACGCCATCTATTACTTCGTGCAGGCCGGTCATCAGGGCATCGACCAATGGCGTCGGGTGTTCTGGCCGACCATCCGGCTGGGGGTCATGACCACGGCCATCGGTTTCGGTGCCTTGTTGTTCTCGGGTTTTCCGGGCCTGTCGCAGCTGGGCCTGTACGCCTTGTCGGGCGTGATCACCGCGGCCCTGGTGACCCGTTTCGTGCTGCCCGCGCTGACCGGTGCGGGCGTCAACGTGCCGCAGTCGGGCCCCTGGGTGAGGAAGGGGCTCTCGCTGCTGAACCAGGCCCACCGCCTGCGCTGGATGGCGGCGGTGCTGACCGTGGTGGTGGGGGCCTACCTGTGGCAGGTGCGCGATGGTTTGTGGGACGGAAACCTCTCGGCGCTGTCCACGGTGAGTGAGGCCGAAGCGAACGCCGACTCGCGCATGCGGACCGACCTGGCCGCGCCCGACGCGCGTTACCTCGTGACCGTGACGGCGCCCGACCAGGAGGGCGCTTTGCAGGCCGCCGAGCGCGCGGGTGAGCGGCTGGACAGGCTGGTGGCGTCGGGCGTGATCGGCGGTTACGACAGCCCCGCTCGTTTCCTGCCCAGCGAGCAACTGCAGCGCCAGCGCCTGTCCAGCCTGCCCGAGCCGGCCGAGCTGCAGGCCCGGCTCGACCGGGCGCTGGTCGATTCGCCCTTGTCGGCCCGCAAACTCGGCCCGTTCCTGACCGACGTGACGGCGGCCCGCAGCCAGGGCGTCATGCACCGCGCCGATCTGGACGGCAGCGCCCTCGCGCTGGGGGTGGACTCGATGCTGACCCGCACCCAGGACGGTGGGTGGACCGCGATGATGCCGCTGCGCCCCACGGCGGACGCGCTCGAATCCAGCCTGCCGGCCGACCAGCTTCGCGCCGCGCTGGCCGGCAGCGGGGCCGTGTTCGTCGATCTCAAGACCGAATTCGAATCGCTCTACAGCGGCTACGTGAGCGAGGCGGTGCAGCTGTCGATGGCGGGCGTGGCGGCGATCGCGCTGCTGCTGGCGTTCACGATGCGCTCGGCCGCTCGCTTGTCCCGCGTGCTGTTCACCCTGGCCCTGACCGTGGCCTGCGTGATTGCGCTCCTGCACCTGTCGGGCGCACGCCTGCACCTGCTGCACCTGGTGGGCATGTTGCTGATCGTGGCCGTGGGTTCCAACTACGCGCTGTTCTTCGACCGCGCTGCGGCGGGCGAACCGCTGGACGAGGCCACGCTGATGTCCATGGCCGTGGCCGTGCTCACCACCGTGATCGGGTTCGGCACGCTCGCCAGCTCCAGCGTGCCGGTGTTGCAGGCCGTGGGCATCACGGTCGGGCCGGGCGCCTTGCTGGCGCTGCTGTTGTCGGCCGTGCTGGTGTACCCCAAAGGCGGGAAGTGAACCCCACGGAGCGCCATGAATGCGGCGCCGACAGCGTGATGATCATGCTGCCCGGCGCCCTCATGACGCCCCAGCACATGGTGGCGGCCGGGTTGTTCGCCGAAGTGAAACACCGCGCACTCGCGCTGGACCTTCTTGCGCCCGACCTGCACGCCGAAGGCGCCGACAACCAGCGGGCGCTGCGAACCCTCGAAGCCGACTGGCTCGCCCCCGCGCGCGCGCGCTACCGGCGGGTGTGGCTGGGCGGCATCTCGCGCGGCGGCCAGCTGGCCTTGTCGTGCCTGGCAGGGCGGCAGGGCGAGATGCACGGCCTGTGCCTGCTGGCGCCCTACGCGGGCGGGCGCATCACCACCAACGCCATCCGGCGCGCGGGCGGGCTGAACGCCTGGCAGGCGGGCGCCGACCAGCAGACCGACCCCGACGTGCGCCTCTGGCAGTGGCTCAAAGAACCGCTGCCTCCGGTGCCGCTCTTCATGGGTTACGGCGCGCAAGACCGTTTCGCCGATGGCATGCAGATGCTGGCCGAGCAACTGCCCGCCACCACCCACCTCACCGTGCCGGGCGAACACGACTGGGCGGCCTGGTTGCCGCTCTGGCGGCGTTTCCTCGACCTGGGCCATTTTCCCGCCCTGCCATGAGCCGACCCTGGACCGTCTCTCCCGCGCTCAAGGCCTCGGCGGCCTTGCACGTTGGCGCCGCGCTCGGCACCGTGGCCGCGCCAGCGATCTGGCCCTGGGCGCTGGGGGCGGTGGCGCTGAACCACGCGGTGATCACGGGCGCAGGTCTGTTGCCCCGCACGAACCTGCTCGGCCCCAACCTCACCCGCCTGCCGGCGCGCTCCCAGGCGCGGCGCGAACTGGCGCTGACCATCGACGACGGCCCCGACCCCGAGATCACGCCGCGCGTGCTTGACCTGCTGGACGCAGCAGGTGCCCGGGCCAGTTTTTTCTGCATCGGCTGGCGCGCGCGCCAGAGTCCCGCGTTGTGCCGCGAGATCGTGGCGCGCGGTCACCGGGTCGAGAACCACGGCGACTCCCACTCCAACGCGTTTTCCCTCTTTGGACCCCGGCGCATGCGTGCCGACGTCGCGGCCGCCCAGGCCACGCTCTCTGACATCACCGGCCAGTCGCCGCTGTTTTTCAGGCCCACCGCCGGTCTGCGCAACCCGTTCCTGGAGCCGGTGCTCGCCAGCCTCGACCTGCAGCTGGCCGCCTGGACCCGCCGGCCCTACGACACGCGCGACGGCCGTCCGCAGCAGGTGCTGCAGCGCCTGACCCGCGGACTGGGGCCGGGCGACATCCTGCTCATGCACGACGGCCACGCGGCCCTCACGCCCGAAGGGCAACCCGTCATCCTGGCCACCCTGCCGCTGCTGCTTCACCGGTTGAAGGCCGAGTCCCTGCAGGCCGTGACGCTTCAGCAGGCGTTGGCATGACAGCGCGCACCGCGGCCCGCAGGGCGAAGGCATTGCCATGAGCACGGCGCCGGGCGGCTCCCCATCTGGCGCGCGCCGCAGCGCTCAGGGCCGCGGTGCGCCCGCGCCCCGGGCGTTTCTGAACACCCTGCGAGCCGACGCGAGCCGCCGTTTCTGGGCCGGTGGCCGCTTCGCTTTTTTCCACGCGTGGGGCAAGCTGGGTGGCGACCCGATCTTCCGCGAGGTGCTGCGACGCGGCCTGTTGCCGTCGGGTGCCCGGCTGCTCGACCTCGGCTGCGGGCAGGGCTGCCTGTTCGCCTGGCTGCTCGCGGCGCAGCGGCTGTCCGAGCGGGGACAGTGGCCCGCCGACTGGGCGGCTGCGCCCCGTTTCCAGAGCCTGCGCGGTGTCGAACTGCTGGCGCGCGACGTGGAGCGTGCGACCGCGACCTTCGCGGGCCAACACCCGCTGGTGCAGGTGGAGCAGGGCGACATGACCCGGGTTGAACTGGGTCAGGTGGACGCCGTCACCATCCTCGATGCCCTGCACTACGTGGACCACGCCTCGCAAGAGCGCCTGCTGCGGCGCATCCGCGCTGCGCTGCCGCCCGGTGGCCTGTTCCTGACCCGGGTCGGCGATGCCAGCGCGGGGTGGTCGTTCCGGATGTCGAACTGGGTGGACCGCGCCGTGACCCTGGCGCGCAGCCACCAGCGGCCCCGACTGTTTTGCCGCAGCCTGGGCGAGTGGCAGGCGCTGCTGACCGGGCTGGGTTTCGAGGTCGAAACCGAACCGATGAGCGAGGGCAAGACCTTCGCCAATGTGATGCTGGTGTGCCGCGTGCCCGCCTGAGCGCGTCCGCTTGAACCCTTCCTCTACACTGCGGGTTTTGACGATCCGCCGCCCCACGTGACCCCTCTGCAACTCTCCGCCTACACACTGACCACCGCTCTTGGGCGCGGGCTGGCGGCCACGCGCGAGGCCTTGCGCGCCGAGCGCTCGGCGCTCGCACCGTGCGCCTTCGAATCGGTGGATCTCGACACCTGGGTGGGCGAGGTCCCGGACGTGGACGCCCAGGCGCTGCCCGAGGCGCTGGCCCGCTACGACTGCCGCAACAACCGCCTGACCCTGATGGGCCTGGAGACCGACGGGTTTGCCGATCGCGTGCGCGAGGCGGCCGCCCGGTATGGTGCCGATCGTGTGGGCGTGTTCCTCGGCACCAGCACCGCCGGCATCCTGCAGACCGAGCTGGCCTACCGCCGGCGCGACCCGGTGAGCGGCGCGCTGCCCGACGATTTCCACTACCGCACCACCCACAACGCCTTCTCGCTCGCCGAGTTCACGCGCGACCACTTCGGGCTGGAAGGCATGGCGATGGCGATTTCGACCGCGTGTTCGTCCAGCGCCAAGGTGTTCGCCGCCGCCGCCCGCCAGCTCGCGCTGGGCACCATCGACGCGGCCATCGTCGGCGGTGTCGATTCGCTCTGCCTGACCACGCTCTACGGCTTTGCCTCGCTGCAACTCACCTCGTCACGTCCCTGCCGGCCTTACGATGCCGCGCGCGACGGCATCTCCATCGGCGAGGGGGCCGCCTTTGCGCTGCTGGAGCGCAACGACGCGCCCGCTGCCGGCACGGTGATGTTGCTCGGCGTGGGCGAGTCCAGCGACGCGTACCACATGTCGGCACCGCACCCGCAGGGCCTGGGCGCGCGCCTGGCCATGGAGGCCGCGCTGCGCTCGGCGGGCCTGGGCATTGGCGACATCGATTACATCAACCTGCACGGCACCGCCACGCCCGCCAACGACTCGGCCGAAGGCCAGGCCGTGAGCGCGCTGTTCGGCGACACCGTGCCGGGCAATTCCACCAAGGGCTACATGGGCCACACCCTGGGCGCCGCCGGCGCCATCGAAGCCATCATCTGCGCCATGGCGCTGACCGACGGGCGCCTGCCCGGCAGCCCGGGCACGGGCGCGCTGGACCCGGCCATACCGATCCGCTACCAGCTCCAGGGTGGTGACGCCCCACTGCGTCACGCGCTCAGCAATTCGTTCGGGTTCGGCGGCAGCAACTGCAGCCTCGTTTTAGGGGTTGCAGCATGAACGCAGCACCCCTGCAAGCCTGGATCAACGGCATCGGTCTGATCGCGCCCGGTCTGCCCGACTGGGCCACCGCGTCGGCGGTGCTGCGCGGCGAGGTGGCCCATGTGCCGGCACCGAGCGTGCTGCCGGTGCCCTTGCTGCTGCCCCCGGCCGAGCGCCGACGCGCCAGCCGCGTCATCCGGCTCAGCCTGGGCGTGGGCCAGGAGGCGGTGACCCACGCGGGCGCCGACGCTTCCACGCTGGCCACGGTGTTCGCCGCGTCCGGCGCCGACGGCCACAACTGCCATTCGCTGTGCGAGCAGCTCGCGGGCGACGACCGCCAGATCTCGCCCACGCGCTTTCACAACTCGGTGCACAACGCCGCGGCCGGCTACTGGGGCATCGCCACGCACAGCATGGCGCCGTGCCAGGTGCTGGGCGCGTTCGACGCCAGCTTCGGCGCGGGTCTGCTGGACGCTCTGGCCCAGGTGGCCATGGACGGCCAGCCGGTGCTGCTGGTGGCCTACGACAGCGAGTACCCCGAGCCGCTGCACGCCAAGCGCGACACGCCCGACTGCGGCGGCGTGGCCTTGCTGCTCAGCGCCCAGCGCAGCGACGCTTCGCTGGCGTCGATCACGGTGACGCCCAGCCGGGCACAGGCCGAGGTGCTGGGCGACACGGCCATGGAAGGCCTGCGCCAGAACATCCCGGCCATGCGCGCCTTGCCCTTGCTGCAGCGCCTGGCGCGCGGCCTGGCCGGTCCGGTGGTGCTCGACTACCTCGCGCCCATGCAGCTGCAGGTGGACCTTCAACCGTGTTGAACCACGCCTGGATCGCCGCGCACATTCCCCACCAGGGCCGCATGTGCCTGCTGGAGAACGTGCTTGAGTGGAGCGAGCAGCGCATCGTCTGCGACGCGCTGAGCCACACCGATCCCCTGAACCCCTTGCGTGCCGCAGACCGCCTGGGGGCCGCGACCGGCGTGGAGTACGCCGCGCAGGCCATGGCCGTGCACGGTGCCTTGCTGGCGAAGTCCGACGCCGCGCCCACGCAGGGCTACCTCACCAGCGTGCGCGGCCTCAGCCTGCACGTGAACCGGCTGGACGATCTGGCCGGGCCGCTGCGCGTGACCGCCGAGCGACTGTCGGGTGACGCGCGCCTCATCCTCTATCAATTCCACCTCCACCACGGTGAGCGCTGCCTGATCGAAGGCCGTGCCTCGGTGGTGCTCGACGCTCAAACCTTATGACCTCTTCAGCGAAAAGCCGGCGCGCCCTGGTCACCGGCGGCAGCGGTGGCATCGGTGCCGCGATCTGCCAGCGCCTGGCCGCCGACGGCCACCATGTCATCGTGCACGCCAACCGTGGCCTGGAGAAAGCGCAGGCCATCGCGGCGCAGATCGTGGCCGAGGGCGGCAGCGCCGAGGCCGTGGCCTTCGACATCACCGACCGGGCGGCGACCGCCGCCGCGCTGGAAGCGCTGACCGAGGCCGGGGCCATCCAGATCCTGGTCAACAACGCCGGCATCCACGACGACGCCGTGTTCCCGGGCATGAGTGGCGAGCAGTGGGACCGCGTGCTCGACGTGTCGCTCAACGGCTTCTTCAATGTGACCCAGCCACTGACCATGCCCATGATGCGCACGCGCTGGGGTCGCATCGTCAGCATCTCGTCGGTGGCGGCCGTGGCGGGCAACCGGGGGCAGGTGAACTACTCGGCCGCCAAGGGCGCGCTGCACGCCGCGAGCAAGTCGCTGGCGCTGGAGCTGGCGAGCCGGGGCGTGACGGTCAACGCCGTGGCGCCCGGGCTGATCGCCACCGGCATGATCGAGGGCACGTTCGATGCCGACATGGTCAAACGTTTGGTCCCGATGCAGCGGGTCGGTCAGCCGAAAGAGGTGGCCGACCTCGTGGCCTTCCTCGCGTCCGATCAGGCGGGCTATATTTCCGGGCAGGTGATTTCGATCAACGGCGCGATGATCTGAACGCGCCATCGCTGCCCTGGCGGCAAGGAGTTCAGCGCATGACAACAGTTGGTTTTTCACGGCGCCTGGCGGTGCTCCTTCTGGGGCTGATGGGCTCGGGTCTGGCGCAAGCGCAGGCGGACAGCCCGGCGCTGGAAGCCTGTCTGCGGGCCTGGGGCGACAACCACCCCTTCGGCAGCCGCCCCACCTACCGGACCCTGGCCACCTCGGTGAAGGTGTTCGGGCGCGGGCCCAGCACCGCCGACCGCGAGGTCACCGACACGCCCGCACTGATCCTGGTCAACCCGGGCGTGAACGTGATGGGCGCCTCCGAGATCGAGCTGCTCAACCCCAACGGCTGGTACTGCCTGCGCTCGGCCGTCAACGTGATGGGGGGCATGGACATCAAGCTGCACTGCCGCGCGCGCCTGGCGTCGGCCTCGGGTGGCACGACCGTCTGGGGTGGCGACAACGCGGCCAAGGGGGTGACGGTGATGGGCGCGATCACGGTGGAGCGGGTGGGCTGCCCGGACACCTGAGGGTCCCATCGGGGGAGTGACTTGCCTGCACCTCGCGCAGGCCGATGGCGTCACCCCCGTTCTCCGGCCCACGCTCGCCGTCGCCTGTTTGCGCAGGCGCCTGTTACCGCGTCAACAACGCGTGAGCAAGCCGCCTCTGTGGCAACGGCGAATGGGGCCTGCGCCCGGGGATGCCACCATCGTCCCCAAAGACAAGTGGGTGTGCCGGCGGTTCGCTCTAACGTTACTTGGGGGGCAGGTGGGTTGGGTGAGCGGGCGGAGTCCCCATTCGCGGTTGCCCACGCGGCTGAAAACCACAACGGAGTTGATGAAGCAACGGCAGCGCACACAGGCATCCGCCCGAGAGGTGGGACGGAGAACGAACACCCGGACCACCTGCCCCTGCCCACACAACTGAGTGCCGAAGGAAGGTGGGGGCCAACAGAAGCGGATCAGTGAAACAGGTCAGCCGCCCAAAGCCTGACCCAGCCTCCGAAGTTTCGGCGCCACCACCGGCACCGTCAGCATGGTGCTGGCCACTGCCATCAGCAGCAAGGCGGTGAAGGTCTCGTTGGTGATGATCTGTTTGTCCAGCAGGATGTTGGCGAAGATGATCATGATCAGCGCCTTGGTCTGCAGCAGCCAGCCAATGAGCGACGCCTCGCCCGGGCCCCAGCCCAGCACCTTGCCGGCGATGCGCACGCCGATCAGCTTGCCCGCCACCGACACCACCAGCAGCAAGGCTGCTGCTGCGAACACCTCGAAACCACCGACCGCCCAGTTGGTGCGCAGCCCGGTGGAGAGGAAAAACACCGGCATCATCACCAGCAGCACGTGGTGGCGCAGCTGGTCGAGCTTGTCCTGGTTGAACCAGTGCGCGTCCATGATGGCGCCCGCGAGGAAGGCGCCCACCATGTAGTGCAGGCCCGACCAGTCGGCGCCGAAGCCGCAGATGGCCAGCCAGATCAGCGCCACGTACCAGCGGTCCTTCTCCTCCAGCCAGGCCATGAGGCGGCGAAACGCCCAGCCCAGCACCACGAAGCCCACCAGAAAGATCACCTGTTTGCCGATGCGGCTCCAGTCCATCAGGATCAGGGCCAGCACGCCCCAGATCGCGATGTCGTCCAGACTGGCGTAGCGCAGGATGCGCTGGCCCAGCGGTGCGCGCAGGATGTCGAGTTTCTCCATCAGCAGGATCAGGATGGGCAGGGCCGTGACCGCGCAGGCCATGCCGATGCCCAACACGAACTGCCAGCCCAGCGCCTTCGGGCCAACCCAGCCGTCAAACCCCAGCAGCACGACCGCCGCGCCACAGCCCAGCAGCAGCGGCGCGCCCAGCGCGAGGCCAGCGGTGATGCCGCTTTCGCGGCGGTGCTTCCAGGCCTGAGCGAGGTCCAGCTCGATGCCGGCGATCATCACGAACAGCATCACCGCCCACCAGGCGACGCCGTTGAGCGACTGCACCACGGGCGGGGTGAAGACGAACTGGTAGTACTCCGGGAACCAATGGCCGAGCACGCCCGGGCCCAGCACGATGCCCATGAGGATCTGCACCACGACCAGCGGCGCGAAGTAGTCGGTCTTGAACACCCGCCACACCAGCCAGGGCAGGCTGAAGATGATGAGCATCGCGATCAGGAAGAGTTCGGTGGCGTTCATGGTTTGTGTCCGGTGTACTCGCGGAAGATGCCCAGGCTGACCGAGCAGGCGACGTCGGCAAAGCCGGCGCGGCGCAGGGCCTCCTGGATGGTGTCGGGGTCGAGCGCGGCTTCGATGGTGTCGCCGTAGTACACCCAGAGCCGTTTCACGTCGGCATGGCGGCCGGTCAGGCGGGCGAGCAGGGGCACCAGCACGGCGATGTGAAACGACAGCAGGCCCCGCAGCAGGCGGCTGCGCGGGCGGCTGATTTCCATGATGCAGACCTGGCCGCCCGGGCGCAGCACGCGCAGGTACTCGGCGAACGCCTTGTGGATGTCGCCGACATGGCGCAGGGCATAGCCCATCGAGACGAAGTCCACCTGCGCGTCGGGCAGGGGAATGGCCTCGGCATAACCTTCCAGCGTTTCGACGGCGACCTTCTTGCGCAGCTCGGCGAGCATGCCGGGGGACGGGTCCAGCGCGATCACGCGGCCCTCTGGCCCGACCAGTTCCACGCCGGGCACGGTGACCAGGCCCGTGCCCGCCGCCACGTCCAGCAGCGTCATGCCTTTCTTCAGACCCATGCGCATCAGCACCTCGCGCCGGTACCAGGCGCCGCTGCCCAGCCCGGTCAGCGACTCGGCCGTGTCGTAGCCGGGCGCGGCGTCGTCAAACAGGGTCTTCGTCATGCGGCGGCGCTCGTCCTCGCTGCTGAAGTACTGCTTCATGCGCGGGTCGGATTTCAGCGCGCCGGTGGATTCTTGTGTGGAGGGGTTCATGTTCATCGTCCAGGGGCGCTCAGCCGGCGCCAGATCAGCAGGGGCAAGCGCACGACAAAGCCCAGGAAGAGCCGCGTGTGCATCCAGGTCAGCAGGGTGTTGTCGCGCAGGTATTTGAAGTGCGACACGCCCCCTTCTTCGGCGCTCAGGTAGCGCACCGGCGCGTCGATGTTGACCGGCCGCACGCCCGCCCAGCACAGTCGCACCACGGCCTCGGGGTCGAAGTCGAAGCGGCGCATGAAGCGGTTGCCGCGCATGACCAGGATGAGCGGCGCGATCGGGTAGACGCGAAAACCGTAGAGCGAGTCGCCCACGCCCATCCACAGCGTTTCCAGGTTGGCCCAGCCGTTGGACACCTTGCGGCCGTTGACGCGCAGCGCCGGCGCTTCCGGGCCGAACACCGGCTTGCCCAGCACCATGGTGCCGGCGTCGCGCTGTGAGGCGGCCATGAAGGTCGGGATCAGGTCGGCCGGATGTTGCCCGTCGGAGTCCATGGTGAGCGCGTGGGTGAACCCGGCCTGGGCCGCCAGGGAGATGCCTTCGAGCACGGCGGCGCCCTTGCCCTGGTTCACCGGCAGCACGATCACCTTGAGGCCCGGGTCGTCTTGCGCGATGGCCAGCAGGCTTTTGTCGGTGCCGTCGGTGCTGCCATCGACCACGACCCAGACGGGTGTCCATTGGGCGCGTGCCTGGCGCACCGTTTCCAGCACACCAGCGCCGGGGTTGTAACTCGGGATCAACACCAGGTGGGTGGTGGAGGGGGTGGGCGTGGTTCGCTCAGTCATCGTGGGCAGGTTCGGTGGGCGGGACGATCTCTTGGCGGAAATACGCGTCCAGCTCCTGGGTGAAAGCGGTGAAGTCGGTGGGGACGTCGAAACGCCGGCCCAGGCGGGCCCGGACATGCAATGGCAGTTCCGGTCGGCGGAACAGCGGCCAGGCTTTGCCCAGGTAGGGCGTGGAGAACTCCAGGATCACGGTTTGCACGGGGGCCTTGGCGCGGCTGGCGATCATGCCCAGCGTCAGGGTCAGCGGGTTGATCGGGAAGGCGGTGGTCCGGGTGCCCTCAGGGAAAATCAGCACTTGTCCGCCCGCCTGCAGCCCGTCGCGGCTCTGCCCGACGATCTGCATCACGCCGTCGTTGCGGATGTAGCGTGCCAGCCGCGCGGCCGAGCCGAACAGCAGGTTGTCCATCAGGCTGGCCTTCATCACGCAGATCACGTTGGGCAGGCGGGAAATGATCAGCACCGCGTCGAGCAAGGAAGGGTGGTTGGCCGCGATGACCAGCGGGCCTTTGTCGCGCAGGCCGTCAAGCTCGCTCAGGTCGAAGCGGCAGGCACACAGCGTGCTCAGGATGCGCAGGTAGAAACGGAAGCCGTGCATGATGACGCGCCGGCCCACGCGCTGGCCCAGCGGGGCCGGCAACACGGGGTGGAGCAGCATCGCGAAGGGCAACCAGGCCAGGCAGAGGGCCGCCAGGCTGCCCAGGCCGATGTGCATGGCCACGCGCTCGTACAAGGCCCACAGCAGGCCGCTGCGGCGCAGGCTGCTGTCACTCATCAACCACGACGCGCTCTGCCGATTCACCCAGGATCCAGGAGACCGCCACACCGGCGGCGACGTAGTTCTTGGTGCGCACCAGCGGGCTGTCGGCGAAGCGCGCTCCGCTCAGGTTGTCGTAGCGCAGGAAGGCGCCGACCCAGTGTTTCGGGTAGCGCTTGGACACGCCCATGACGTACTGCATGCCCGCGAAGCCGCCGCCAGCGGCGTAGGCCGGGCGGCTGGGGGTGGCGTAGGCGGCATCGACACCGTAGAAGTAGTGGTGCTGCTTGCGGTCGCCGAACAGCGGGCCGAGCTGCATCCCCAGGTTCCAGCCGGGCAGGCCGGACAGGTCGCCGATGTCGAGGTTGAGTTTCGGGTGCACGACCCAGCCCAGGCTTCTGGAATTCTTCTCCAGCGTGAAGGCGGCGCGCATGGGCAGCAGCAGCTTGAGCTGGCGGGCGCGGTTCTCGGTGCGCCACAAGGTCAGGTTCAGCTGCGGCCCGAGCTCGAAGTTGGCCTTGAGGTCGGGCATGCCGGCGCGAGCGCGGATGTCGTCGCTGGAGGCGGGTGGGGACAGCGCCACCGAAACCGTCAGTTCCGCCAGGTCTGAGTCGAACAGTTCGGCGCGCACGCCGTCGCGATCGGCCTTGAGGAACTCACCCCGGTAGACGAAGTAGGGCGAGGGCAGCAGGAAGTTGTGGCGCTGGTCGGACCCGCGGTAGGCGGGGAAGCTGACCGTGGCGACGCCGACGCCGGCTTCCCACAGGGGCTTTTCTTCGGCGGCCAGGGCGGCCTGAGCGAACGCACCACACAGCAGGGCGCCCGCAGCCGCCCGCGTGAAAGAAGGCGTGGACGGAGGGCGGTGGGTGGGGGTCATGCGTTGTACAGGGCGTGGTCGTCCACCCGGCGGATGTTGAAGCGGCGGCGCTGCCAGGCCATGAACGCCCGCCGGGGTTGAAGGACGTTGGCGGTGTAGTACAGGGCCTTGAAGAACAGGATCGAGCGCCAGATCGGTGTCTTGCCGAACACGTCGCCGGCCAGCACCGACAGGATGGCTTCTTCGACGCGGAAGATGTTTCGGGGGCCCATCAGGAAGTCCCGCATGATGGGGTTGGTCACGCGGTAGATGAACCACGAAAACGCCTTGGGTCCGTGGCGCATCACGCGGTCAAAGCGCCTGAGCGCGGCGCCCGCCTTCTTCGGTTCGCGCAGGCAGGTGTCGACGGTGTCCGCGCCGACCACCGCGCTGTGCA
The DNA here is from genome assembly GCF_018780075.1 of Hydrogenophaga sp. Lineage (GTDB taxonomy): Bacteria > Pseudomonadota > Gammaproteobacteria > Burkholderiales > Burkholderiaceae_C > Hydrogenophaga. The sequence goes on along the minus strand of NZ_JADMKB010000011.1, from coordinate 91,626 downwards.
TGGCCAGCCACACCCCCGACGAAAACACCGGGTCGATGAAGGCGTAGGCGTCGCCGAGCATCAGGTAGTTGTTGCCGTGGTTGCTTTGGGCGACGTAGGAGAAGTTGCCGGTGGCCTCGACCGGGCTCACCTGGGTGGCGTTCTTCAGGCGTTCGACGAGCGGGGGGCTGGTCGCGATGTTGTCCATCATGAACTGCTGCAGGCTGCGCTGCCCGCGCGTCTTCATGTGGTACGGCCAGGTGACCATGCCGATGCTGGTGGTGCCGTTGGTCAGTGGGATGAACCAGAACCAGCCGTGGGCGAACCAGAAGATGCTGATGTTGCCTTCGTCGCTGCCTTCGTGCCGCTGGGCGCCGTCGAAGTGGGCGTAGACCGCCGAGCTGTTGTGGCGGGGGTTGCGCTGCTTGATCTTGAAGCGGTTGGCGAGGAAGGTGTCTCGACCCGAGGCGTCGATCACGTAACGCGCACGCCACCGTTGCTCGTGGCCATCGTCGCAGCGCGCGGTGATGTCGGCGCCGCCGTCGGCCAGGAAATCCACCCCCGTGACCTTGACGCCTTCGTGCATCTCGGCGCCTTTGGCGGCCGCGTGGCGGAACAGGATGTTGTCGAAGTCGGCGCGACGCACCTGGTAGGCCGCGGGCATGGATTTGTCCCAGGCGCCTGCAAAATGAAAAGTCTGTGTCCAGTCGTGATCGGGCGACACGAACTCGGCGCCGGGCTTGTGCATGCCGATGGCCTTGACCTGCTCGGCGATGCCCATCTTCTCGAACAGGGGCAGGTTGGCCGGCAGCAGCGATTCACCGATGTGGAAACGGGGGTGGTGGGCTTTTTCGAGCACCACCACGTGGTGCCCTTTTTCGGCCAGCAGGCTGGCCACGGTCGAGCCAGCGGGGCCGCCGCCGATCACGAGCACGTCGCAGCTCTGGCCTGGTTCCCCAGGGGCCTTTGGATTCATGGGATGAGACTCTGAAAGGCCGACCGGTCGGTCGGCGTTGCTACGGGGCGATCAGGCTCGGATGATAGTCGCTCCAGTGCCCCTGTCAGCCCTGCCTCCACCCCCCGTTACAGGGCGCTGCAAGCCGCCCTGTAGCCGTTCAGCAGACCGCTTCGGGCAGCATGCTGGCGCTGCCTGCGGGCTCGGCGTCGGCCGCATGGGCCGGCAGCGACGCCACCAGTTCGCGGGTGTCCAGCGTCGGGTGATCGCTCAGGGCCCGCTGCAGGATCTCGGTGGCGAGCTGTTGCAGCTGCGTGTGCGATCCCCGGATGCGGGCCACGAAGCCGTCGGTGTCCAGGTCGTCGTTCAGGCTGCGGTTGAGTTCGGCGAACCAGGGGATCGAGGCCTGGTCCAGCATCACCGCCGGGTTGCGCTTCAGGCTTCGTGTGGACCACTGGCGCAGGAAGTTCTGCACCGCCACATTGAGCTGCTGGCACTCGGCCAGCTCGGTGCGCAGGGCCGCGAGCACCGAGAGGTCGGTCAGGCGGTTCTGGAAGAAGAACTGGGCCAGCACGCCCCAGTAGTAGGTGTAGTCCCAGATCACCTTGACCGGCAGCACCTCGGGGTCGCCAAACAGCGGGTACTGGTCCTGGTACAGCGCCATGGTGCTGTCGTAGAACGAGTGGAACAGCTGGTCGAAGATCTGCGCGCGCGCGCCCAGGCGCTCGCCCCGGCGGTCCATCGCGACCAGCTCGGTGATGTAGGTGTTGCTGATGGCGATGAAGTCGCTGCCCGGTGAATAGAACGGGTCCAGGAACAGGCCGGCCTCACCCGTGAGCGCCCAGCGATCGGCGGAAAAGACCTGCTTGCAGCCGTAGGAAAAGCGCTTGAAGAAAGCAAAGTCCTGCAGCAGCTCGCGTTTGGGGTCCAGTTCGTCGAACACCAGCGGCTGGTAACGCTCCAGCCAGGTCATGGCCTTGTCGAAGGTGTCCATGGTGGCGAGCGGGTGGATCGCCGGGTCGGCGACGATGCCCACCGAATGCGAGCCCGAGGCCAGGGGAATCAGCCAGACCCAGTAGCCGGCGCCCACGAGGTGGTTGGTGGAGAGCCAGCGCGACTGCGGGTCGCAGCGCTCGCGCCACTCGGTGTTGTCGCTCCATTGGTCAAGGTGGATGCGGTCCTTGATGCGGAACCACACCGCGTGGGCCGCGTGACCGTTCAGTTCGGCCAGGTTGAGCTTGCGCTTGAGCAGGCCGGCGCGGCCACAGGCGTCCACCACCCAGCGCGCACCCACGGTGTGCGACACGCCGTCGTGTTCGTACACCACCTGGTGCTTTGCATCGGGCGCGGACTCCCCGTCAGCCAGTTCGATCTGCCGCACCATGCCACCTTCGACGAGACGGATGCCGCGCCTTTGAACCTCGGCCGCCAGAAAGTTCTCGAAGATGCCGCGGTCGATCTGGAAGCTGGGCACCGACAGGTAGCGGCTGGCGCCGATCTCGGTCACCTGATCGATGTCGCGGCGGCCTTCGGAAAAGAAAAAGCGGAAGCCGAACTTGCGCAGTTGCTGGTTCTTGAGGTGGTCTCCCAGGCCCAGCACCTTGTCAAAGTAGTGTGCGCCGATTTCCACCGACGACTCGCCCACCTTGTGCGCGGCTTCGGGGGCCGGGTGTGCGCGCCGCTCCAGCACCAGGACGTCGATGTCGGGATCGCGCTGTTTCAGCTGCAGGGCCAGCGTGAGACCGGCCAGCCCGCCACCGAGGATGACGACGTCGTGAAGAGGGGGTGTATGGACCATGGTCGGAAGTATCGCCTCAAACGGTGGCCGGGTGGCCCGTCAGGGGGTGTCGCCGGCGGCAACGGGCGCTGGTTGCCTGGCGGCTTCGGCATCCCGGGATGCCCATTCGCCGAGCAGGGGTTGGTGGGCGGAGATCGGCAGCGCCAGCGGCGCGCCGCCGTCCCGGGCCAGCGATTCGAACAGTGGCAGCGCGGTGGACATGCCGTTGCCCGGCAGTGCGCGCGCCGCGACACGGCCGGGGGTCAGCCCGGCAAAGAGGGCGTCCAGAGGGCGATGCCTTCCACATGGGCGGTGAAACTGGTCATGTGCAGACCGCCCCGTGGTGCGCGGGGTGGCCCAGCACCCGCACGCAGTGGCTGCCGCCAAAGGCAAAGGCGTGGCTCATCGCGTGTCGCACCCGGGCGCGAACCGGGTCGATCCGCAGGTGGGCCCGCATGCCCGGTTCCACCGAGCTGGTGCTCACCGTGCCGGGCAGGATGCCGTGCTCAAGCGCCAGCAAGCTGAAGACCGCGCCGAGCGCACCCGCCGCGCCCAGGGTGTGGCCCGTCATGCCCTTGGTGGCGCCGGCCAGGGTGCCGGGTGCGAAGCGGCGGGCGATCAGACCGGCTTCGACGTCGTCGTTCTTCGGTGTGGCGGTGTCGGCGCTGACCCGAACGGGGCACGGTCGGTATGTCACGGCGGGCTTGGTCGGCGAAGGTCGGCAAGCCGGCGCAGCCGGATTCTGGGGAGAACACAAAGGCTTTGTCGGGCAAGGGACTCGTTAAAATCAGCCGCATCCCTCCGGGTCTGCCGCAGCACTCGCTGAACCGCCGGCACGGCCTCCGCACCGCGCGCCCACCCCACCCGGGGAGTGCCCCTCCCTCACTTCGATCCCGCGCCCCATGCCCCCCCAATTGCCCGCCGCCGAAGTTCTGCCGTCTGAAGTGGCTCCAGCGCCCAGCGCGTCCGTGTCTCCAGTGTCCGCCGGATCGACCTCCAGGGTGTGGCCCTGGGTTCGTGGGGTCGGGCTGGCCCTGCTGGCCGTGGCCTGGGCATTCGCCGCCCATTTCACCAGCGCCCACCAAGCGTCGTCGGGTTGGGGCGCGCTCCTGGCGCTGACGCCGATGAGCAGCGCCCTCGCGGTGGTCTTGTGGCGCATGCCCGCGCGCTGGCTCGGGGCCCTGCTGGGCGCGGCGGTGCTGGGCGGGCTGGTCTGGTTCTGGCCGTTTCTGACGGGGCAGGTGGCGCTGCTCTTCTACCTGGAGCACCTGGGGGTGTACCTGCTGCTGTCGGTGTTTTTCGGGCGCACCCTGGCGGGCCCCGAGGAGTCGCTGGTGACGCGCATGGCCCGCAGCGTGCACGGTGGCGTGCTCTCGCCCGCGCAGGCGGTCTACACCCGGCAGGTCACCCTGGCCTGGTGCCTTTTCTTCGCCGGCATGGCGCTGGTGTCCACCGGGCTGTTCCTGCTGGCGCCCATCGTGGTCTGGTCCACCTTTGCCAACCTGCTCGGCGGACCGCTGATCGCGCTGATGTTCGTCGGCGAGTTCCTCTGGCGCCGCCGCGTGCTGCCCGAAGAGAAGCCGGCGTCCATGGCCGATGCCGTGCGCGCCTGGAAAGCCGAACGCTCGGACAAGGCGCCCTGACGGCGCACGCCCCCTCCCGCTCGCAGACCCACCCCCGAGACCCGATCCACCGATGTTCATCCACCTTCGCCTGCACACCGAGTTTTCCGTCGTCGACGGCACCAACCGCATCGACGACGTCGTGGCCGCCGCGGCCGCCGATGGCCAGCCCGCGCTGGCCATCACCGACCTGAACAACCTGTTCGGCGCGGTCAAGTTCTACAAGGCCGCGCGCGGCGCGGGTGTGAAGCCGCTGCTGGGCGCCGAGGTGATGCTGCAGGGCTTTGCCGACCAGACCCCGGGCGCCATGCCCGGCAGCCACCAGCCGGCTGCGCCGCGCGTCATCCTGCTGGTGCAGGACAAGCAGGGTTACCTCAACCTGAGCGAGCTGCTGGCCCGGGCCTGGACCCGCAGCGACGGGCGCAGCGGCGCGCTGGTGCAGCGCGAGTGGCTGGAGGAGCTGAACGCCGGCCTGCTGATGATCTCGGGCGCACAGGCCGGGCCGGTCGGCCAGGCGCTGATCCAGGGCGACACCGAGCGCGCGGCCGACATCGCCCTGCAACTGGCCAGCCTGTTCACCCACCGTTTCTACATCGAGCTGCAGCGCGCGGGCCGCTCCGACGACGAGCGCCATGTGGTCGCGGCCGTGCAGCTGGCCGCGCGGCTGCACCTGCCGGTGGTGGCCACGCACCCGGTGCAGTTCCTGGAGACCGACGACTACGAAGCGCACGAGGCCCGGGTCTGCATCTCCGACGGCGAGATCCTGGGCAACAACCGGCGCGTGCGCCGCTTCACGCGCGAGCAGTACTTCAAGAGCGCCGCGCAGATGGAGGCGCTGTTCGCCGACATCCCGAGCGCCGTGGCCAACACGCTGGAGATCGCCAAACGCTGCAGCCTCACGCTGGTGCTGGGCAAGCCGCAGCTGCCCAACTTCCCGATCCCGCCGGTCAACGGCGTGGTGATGTCGGTGGACGAGTACTTCCGCCACGTCTCGCACGAAGGCCTGGAGGGCCGCCTGAAGCACCTCTTCCCCGACGAGGCCAAGCGCGAAGCCGTGAGAGCGCGCTACGTGGAGCGCCTGGAGTTCGAGCTCAACACCATCCTGAAGATGGGCTTCCCGGGCTACTTCCTGATCGTGTCGGACTTCATCAAATGGGCCAAGGAAAACGGCTGCCCGGTCGGCCCGGGCCGGGGCTCCGGCGCCGGCTCGCTGGTGGCCTACGCGCTGCTGATCACCGACCTCGACCCGCTGCAATACAACCTGCTGTTCGAGCGCTTCCTGAACCCGGAACGCGTCTCGATGCCCGACTTCGACATCGACTTCTGCCAGTCCAACCGCGACCGCGTGATCGACTACGTGAAGGACCTCTACGGCAAGGACGCCGTGAGCCAGATCGCCACCTTCGGCACCATGGCCGCGCGCGCGGCCATTCGCGACGTGGGCCGCGTGCTCGACTTCTCCTACGGCTTCTGCGACGGTATCTCCAAGCTGATCCCCAACAAGCCGGGCATGTCGGTCACGCTGCAGTACCCGCCCAGCCCCAAGGTGGACGGCGACAAGAACAACTACGCCATCGAGATGGAGCCGGTGCTGGCCGAGCGCATCCAGAAAGAGGAAGACGTCAAGACCCTGATCGAGCTGGCGCAGAAGCTCGAAGGCATGACCCGCAACATCGGCATGCACGCCGGGGGCGTGCTGATCGCGCCGGGCAAACTCACCGACTTCTGCCCGCTCTACATGCAGCCGGGCAGTGATTCGGCGGTGAGCCAGTTCGACAAGGACGACGTGGAGGCCATCGGCCTGGTGAAGTTCGACTTTCTGGGCCTGGCCACGCTGACCATCCTGGAGATCGCGCGCGAGTTCATCATGCAGCGCCACAAGGGGCAGGAGAACTTCCGCTTCGAAGACATCCCGCTCGACGACCAGCGCGTCTACGCGCTGTTCTCCAAGGGGCAGACCGAGGCCGTGTTCCAGTTTGAAAGCCGCGGCATGCAGGGCATGCTGCGCGACGCCAAGCCTTCGCGGCTGGAGGACCTGATCGCGCTCAACGCGCTGTACCGACCGGGCCCGATGGACCTGATCCCCAGCTTCGTGAACCGCAAGCACGGCAAGGAGCCCATCGAGTACCCGCACCCGCTGGTGGCCGAGATGCTCTCCGAGACCTACGGCATCATGGTCTACCAGGAGCAGGTGATGCAGACCGCGCAGATCCTGGGCGGCTACTCGCTGGGCGGCGCCGACATGCTGCGCCGCGCGATGGGCAAGAAGAAGGCCGAGGAGATGGCCGAGCACCGCGCGATCTTCCGCGCCGGCGCGGCCAAGAACAACATCAGCGAAGAAAAGGCCGACGAGGTCTTCGACCTGATGGAGAAGTTCGCGGGCTACGGCTTCAACAAGTCGCACGCCGCCGCCTACTCGCTGCTGGCCTACCACACCGGCTGGCTCAAGGTGCACTACGCCGCCGAGTTCTTCTGCGCCAACATGACGGTGGAAATGGACGACACCGACAAGCTCAAGGTGTTGTGGGAAGACGCACAGAAGATGGGCCTGGCCTTCGAGCCGCCGGACGTCAACCGCGGCCGCTACCGCTTCGAGCCCGTGACCGACAAGCTGATCCGCTACGGGCTGGGCGCCGTCAAGGGCACGGGCCAGCAGGCCATCGAGGCCATCGTCGCGGCGCGCGAAGGGCGCGGCGAAGGCCCGAACGGGCAGGAAACAGGCCCGTTCACCAGCCTGTTCAATTTCTGCCTGCGCGTGGACCGCCAGCGCATGAACAAACGCACGGTGGAGGCGCTGATCAAGGCCGGCGCCTTCGATGCCCTGCACCTGAACCGCGCCGAGCTGCTGGCCTCGGTGGACGTGGCCTTTGAATACGCCACCGCCACCCAGGCCAATGCCAACCAGGGCGGTCTCTTCGACATGCTCGGTGGCGACGACCACGGTTCCAGCACGCAGGAACCCGATCTGGTGCCCACCACGCCCTGGGGTGTGAAGGAGCGCCTGACGCTGGAGAAGACGGCCATCGGGTTCTATTTCTCGGGCCACCTGTTTGACGAGGTGCAGCGCGAGGTGCGGCGCTTCGCGCGCACCGCGCTGGGCGATGTGAAGGAGAGCCGAGACCCGGTGATCCTCGCCGGCATCGTGACCGACTTCCGCATCATCAACGGCCAGCGCGGCAAGCTCGCGCTGTTCAAGATCGACGACCGCACGGCGGTGCTGGAGGTCAGCGCCGACGAAAACCTGATCAACCTGCACCGCAACCTGCTGAAAGACGACGAGCTCATCGTGGTGCAGGCGGTGGCCCAGCCCGACCGGTTCTCGGGCGGCCTGCGCCTGAAGATCCAGCACATCTGGGACCTGGCTTCCGCGCGCTGCCGCTTTGGCAAGTACCTGCGGGTGGCGGTCAACGGGCACCCGCCGGCCGTGGCCGATCTGGTCAAGGCCTTCCCGCCCCGGCGCGAGGTCACCGAGCTGGGCGAGGTGGCGCGTGGTTTGCCGGTGCGACTGGCGTTGCTGCGGCCCAGTGCGCAATGCGAGCTGCAGCTGGACGACCGGGCGCTGTTCTTTCCCACCGACGCTGCCCTCGCGAGCTGGATGGCGCAGGCGCACGACCGCCGGGCCGAGATCGTGTTCGATTGAACATGTGTGGGGCGTTTTGGCGCTCCAAATCGGCGGGATGCGCCAATCCTGTCACGCAAAGGGCCATGTCCTCGTTCAAGGTCGGTGCCTGAATGCCGATGATCCAGACATCCATGAAACTCCAACACAAGGCGTGGGCGCTCGTGCTCGCCATCGTCGGCCTCGCATCCCTGGGCGCGATGTTCGGTGCCCGCCACATCGTCACCGATTCATTCGGTCAGCTGGAAACCGAGCGGGCCTCGCGCGAGGGTGAGCGTGCGCGCCGCTTGCTCCATCAGCAGTTGATGGGTCTGTCTTCGACCGTGAAGGACTACGCCCAGTGGGTGGAAGCGGTGCGCTTCGTTCAGGGACGGGCCCCGGCCTTCATGGACGAGAACTTCGACGAATCCAACATGGGTTACCTGCGCATATCCGAGGTGATGGTGTTCGACAAGAAGGGGGCGCTGAAGGCCAGCCTCACGCTGAACGCCGACGGCGTGTTGGGGACCGTGCCGGCCGATCGGGCCTCGCGGTACTTTGAATCGGTCGCGCCGGTGGTGGCCGATGCGAGTGCACAGACCACGCTGCAAACCTACCAGGCTGCGGCAGGCCAGCTGGAGATGCTGGCCGCTGCCCCGATCCGCGACCCCGACAAACCCGGGGATTCGCCACACGGGGCGATCCTGATGGTGCGCCACTTCGACGATGTCGAGCGCCAGCGTTTCAGTGAGGTGCTGATGGTGCCGGTGAGCCTGTCTTTTGATGCGCCCGACCACCATGGAACCCCCCGGGCCCACCTGGTGCCTGCCGAGGACGACCGCGACGTGCTGCACGCGGTGGTGCAGGACGCTGACGGCCGTGCGGTCGTCGAGCTGGTGCTGCGCCTGGACCGCGATCTGCAGCGGGTGGGCAACACCCTCGCGTGGAATGGCATGGGCCTGGCAGTGGCGGGGGGCTTGCTGGCCAGCGTGTTGCTGGTGGTGCTGCTGGACCGCTTGATCCTGCGGCGTTTGCAGCGTCTTCTGGGCGAGGTGCAGGACATCACCGAGCGAGGGCCCGCCGCCGCCGGTCAGGTCGCGGTGGAGGGTGACGACGAGCTCAGTCGCCTGGGCGAAGGAGTGAACCAGCTGCTGGCGCGTGTGCGCAGCGACGCACAACACCAGCACGCCGCCCACGAGCGCCAGGAGGCGCTGCAGATCCAGCTGATGCAGAGCCAGAAGACCGAGGCCCTGGGCCGGCTGACCGGCGGCATCGCGCACGATTTCAACAACTCGCTGGCCGCGATCACGGGCTGGGTGCGGCTCGCGGCCGAAGATGTGGATCTGGATCATCCCAGCCAGGAGGCGCTGCAGCAGGCGCTCAAGGCCGCGCGTTACGCCGACGGTCTGATGCGCCAGCTGCTGGCGTTTGGCCGGCAGTCGGCGCCCAAGCTGCGGCGATTGCATTGGACCAGCCTGATCGAGGAAACCCGCCAGATGGTGGCCTCGGGGCTGACGCGCGATTGTGAGCTGACGGTGGACTATGCGCTGGACGACGACGAGGTCGATGCCGATCCGACGCAGATGCAGCAGGTGCTGGTGAATTTGCTGATCAATGCGGCCGACGCCATGAAGGGGAAAGGGCGCATCGAGCTCGCGCTGAGCGCGCTGGTGCTGCCGACCGACCCGGATCCGCCGCCGCCGGGCGCCTCCGCCCTGGGGCCGGGGCGCTATCTCGTGCTCCGCGTGCGCGATCACGGGCCGGGCATCGCTGCCGAGCACCTGGACCGCGTGTTCGAGCCGTTTTTCACCACCAAGCCCAAGGGGCGGGGCACCGGCCTGGGCCTCTCGGTGGCGCAGGGCATCATGGCGCGCCACCAGGGTGCCATCGGCCTGGTCAGCGGCGCCGACGGGGCCTGCTTCTACCTGTATTTGCCGGCCAGCCGGCGCGACGAGGCGATCGCCCCCGCCACCTCGCCCGGGGGGCCCGGGGAGGGGCGGCAGCTGCTGTTTGTGGACGACGACCAGTCGGTGCGCCACGCCTGGAGCGCGCTGCTGGAGCGCAAGGGCTGGCACGTGACCCGCTCGCGCGACGGTGAAGAGGCGTGGGCGCAGTTCTCGCGGACCGGCAAACGGTGGGACGTGGTGCTCACCGACCAGTCCATGCCCCGGCTTGACGGCGTGGGGCTGGCCCAGCGCATCCATGCCACCCGCTCACCGCCCCCGGTGGTGTTGATGAGCGGTCATGTCGATGAAGTGAGCCCCGAGCAGCTCAAGACGCTGTTCACGGCGGTGCTGCACAAGCCGGTGGACGCGGTCGAGCTGGACCGGGTGTTGCAGAGCGTGGTGCAGGGTGCAGACCAGGTGACGACGCCGACCTGAACCGGGGGCTCAGTCGGTGGGACGGACCACCACGATGATGGGGGAGGGCACCCGACCGTCCACATCACGGGGCAGCGACCCTGTGCGGTCGATGGCCCTGAGGGCTGCATCGTCCCAGGCGGCGTTGCCGCTCCCGTCCACCACGCGACGGCCGATGATCGTACCGTCGGGCGTGGTGCGAACTTCGATTTCGGTCCTCAGGGAGCGTGGGAAATCTTCCGCAGCGCGGATGTTGGGGCGGATGCGGGCGGCGACGCGCGCACCGTAGCCCGACGATGGGCCGCTGGACTGCTGGGCAGCGCCGCGCGCCTCGGGGCCACCGCTGGCACCGGCCTGGCCCATGATGCGGCGCATCTGGTCTTCGCGGGCTGCCGCAGCCGCACGATCGGCCTTGAGGTCTTCGGCGGCTTTGAGCTTCTGGTCTTGCAGCTTCTTCTCAGCCAGCTTCTTGGCGTCTTCCTTCTTTTTCGCGTCGGCGAGCTGTTTCTCTTCCAGCTTGCGCTCCAGCGCTTCCTGCTTCTTTTCAGCGAGCTTCTTCTTCAGCTCTTCGGCCTTCTTTTCTTCGAGCTCGCGCTTCTTCTCGTCCAGTTTTTTCTTCTGCGCGGTCGCGATGTCGGCCTGCTTCACCACCGGCTCGGGAGGGGGCGGCGTGGGTTTGGGTTCGGGTCTGGGCGCCGGTTTCGGCTCGGGCTTGACTTCCGGCTCGGGTGGTGGAGGCGGTGGCTGCACGGCGCGTGGCGCGGCCTCGCGCGGCACGGCCGACCAGAGCTCGGCCTCGAAACTGACCGGCTCCTCGTCCTTTTTCCAGTGCACTCCCCAGGTGAGTGCGGCCATCAGCAGGGCGTGCGCGACCAGCGCCAGCCCCACGGGCACGGTCCAGCGGCCGGAGCGTGGCGGCTTGAGGTCGAGGGCGTCGGCGGTGACCTGCATGGTTCAGCGGCTGGACTGGACGGCCAGACCCACGCGCTCGACGCCCGCGCGCTTGAGCGTGTCCATGGTCTTGACCACGGTTTCGTACTTGATGCCCTTGTCGGCGCTGATCACCACCGGCACCTTGGTGGGCTCGGCGTCGCCGGCGGCCGAGCCTTGCAGGCGGCTCACCTCGCTGGCGAGTTGCGCCATCTTGATGCTGGGGCTGCTTTTGCTCGACGAACCCAGCCGCACCTGGATCGACTCGTCCTTGTCGATCACGACCTGCACGAAGCTCTTGGGCTGCACATCGGCCTGGCCCACGCTGGGCAGGCTGATCTGGCTCGGTGAAATCAGCGGCGCGGTCACCATGAAGATGATCAGCAGCACCAGCATGACGTCGATGAACGGGACCATGTTGATCTCGTTCTTGGTGCGGCGCACGCGCCCGCGTGAGGTGGCGGCCATGGTGTCAGTGTCCCGATGCGGTGGCGTGGGGCGCCTGCTGCCCGAGGTTGCGCTGCAGGATGTTGGAGAACTCTTCCATGAAGGTCTCCATGCGGTTGGCCACGCGGTCGATGTCGGTGGCGAAACGGTTGTAGGCGACCACCGCCGGGATGGCGGCGAAGAGGCCGATGGCGGTGGCGACCAGCGCCTCGGCGATGCCGGGTGCCACCGTGGCCAGCGTCACCTGGGCCAGCGCGGCCAGGCCGGTGAAGGCGTGCATGATGCCCCAGACCGTGCCGAACAGACCCACATACGGCGCCACCGAGCCGACCGTGCCGAGGAAGGAGAGGTTGGTTTCCAGGGCGTCCAGTTCGCGCTGGAAGCTCGCGCGCATGGCGCGGCGGGCGCCGTCGAGCAGCGAACCGTTGTCGGTGATGCGGCGTTCGCGCAGCTTCTGGTATTCGCGCATGCCGCTGGCGAAGATGCGCTCCATCGGACCGCCGTGGCGCGCGCTTTGGGCGGCGGCCGCGTAGAGGTCGTTGAGGTTGGCGCCCGACCAGAACTCGCGCTCGAAGTCCTCGTTGTGCGAGTTCACGCGCTTGAGGGCGAACACTTTGCGGATGATGGCGGCCCAGCTGATGATGGACACCAGGCCGAGCAGGACGACCACGGCTTGAACCACCCAACTGGCGTTGAGCAGCAACTGGACAATGGAAAGTTCTTGGGGCATGTTGGCGTTGCGGTTGGGACTGGTTCAGGGGTCAATGGTTCCCGGCGGACAGCGCGTGGATCACGCTGGCGGGAATGCGCTGGGGTCGCAGGGTGGTGGCGTCCACCCAGCCGATGCGGATGCTGCCTTCGCAGAGCACCGTGGGGGCCGTGCCGTCCTGTTGCAGGACGGCGCTTTGTTCGATTGTGAGCGAGGCCTTGCCCGATTCGGTCACGCGCGCGGTAACCAGAAGCAAATCGTCGAGCCGGGCAGGGCGGTGGTAGCGCAGCTGGGTGCTGGTCACGACGAACATGCCACCGACCTGCTCGCGCAGCGCGTGCTGCTCCACACCCAGGTGGCGCAGCCACTCGGTGCGGGCGCGCTCGAAGAACTTGAGGTAGTTGGCGTAGAACACGATGCCGCCGGCATCGGTGTCTTCCCAGTAGATGCGCACGGGCCAGCTGAAGATATCCCCCACGCTCCCTGTGCTGGGGTCGCTGCCCCCCCAGGGGGCTGGCCCCGCCTTGGGGCGGCCCGGCGGCTGGGCCGGAGCTGCGAGCAATGGCTCGCTCACAGCGCAGCCTCCAGACGGGCCACCGCCTCCTGCAGCTGGGGCAGGGCGTTGGCGGTGGAGAAGCGCAAATAGCGGCCGGGGTCGGCGAGGCCGAAGTCGCGGCCAGGCGTGGTGGCGAGCTGGCAGCGCCGCATCAGCTCGAAGGCCAAGGCCCAGCTGCCGCCTTCGTCGGGCCGGCTGCCCTGGGGCGGAATGCCCCAGCGCTCGCACAGGCCACGGACATCGGCCCAGGCGTAAAACGCGCCGTCGGGCATCACGGGCACCGTGAGGCCGAGCCGGTTGAGCGCCGGGATGAAATGGTCGCGCCGGGCCTTGAACTCGGCACGGCGGCGCTCGTATTCGGCCAGGCTCTCGGGCGCGAAGCAGGCCAGCGCCGCGTGTTGCGCGATGGTGCTGGCGCAGATGAACAGGTTTTGCGCGAGGCGTTCCACAGCGGGCACCAGCGCGGGCGGCACCACCAGCCAGCCCAGGCGCCAGCCCGTCATGTTGAAGTACTTGGAGAAGCTGTTGATGCTGATCACCTCGTCGCCCAACCCGTCGGGCAGGCCGAGCGCGCTGTGGCCGTAGGCCTCGTCGTAGGACAGGCCGAGGTAGATTTCATCGACCAGCGTGACCCCGCCCTTGCCGCGCACGAAGCGCGCGATCCGCTCCAGCTCATCGCGGGCGATGGACGTGCCGGTGGGGTTGGACGGCGAGGCGAGCAGCACACCGCGCGTGGCTGGCCCCCAGGCCGCGGCCACATGCTCGGCGCTCAGCTGGAAGCGGTCTTCCGGCCCCGAAGGAATCAGCACCGGCGTGCCCTCGGCGGCCTGCACGAACTGGCGGTTGCAGGGGTAGCTGGGGTCGGGCATCAGCACCTCGTCGCCCGCTTCGATCAGCGCCAGGCAGGCCAGCTGCAGCGCGGCCGAAGCGCCGGCCGTGACCACGATGCGGCCGGGGTGAATGTCCAGCCCGAAGCGGCTGGCGTACCAGCCGCTGATGGCTTCGCGCAAGGCGGGCAGGCCGGTGGCGGGGGTGTACTGGCTGCGCCCGTCGTGGATGGCGCGCTCGGCGGCGGCCTGGACCAGCGGTGGCGCGGTGAAATCGGGTTCGCCGATGTTCAGGTAGATCATGGGTCGTTGCCCGGGCCGCGCTTCGCGGGCCATCTCGGCAGCGGCCTTGGCCAGCTCCATCACATAGAAGGGTTCGACGCGTTGGGCGCGCTGTGAAATCCGCATTGGTCTGGGCTTGCCTCAGGCGGGCCGCGAAGCCGGCTTGCGCGCCGCCTGGGGCGACGCGGCCACTTCGTCGGGGCGCAGCTGCGACGCGATCTTGTGCAGCACGCCGTTGACGTACTTGTGACCGTCGGTGCCGCCGAAGGACTTGGCCAGTTCGACGCACTCGTTGATCACCACGCGCCACGGCACATCCAGGCAGTGCTGGAACTCATAGGCGCCGATCCACAGCACCGCGCGTTCGATCGGGGAGAGCTCGACCAGCGGCCGGTCCAGCAGCGGCGTGATCAGCGCATCCAGTGCGCCCGCCTGTTCCACGCAGCCGTGCAGCAGCGCGTCGTAATGCACGCTGTCGGCCTTGTGGAAGCCGGCGAGGTCGCGGGTGAACGCATCGATGTCCCCCGCGTCGTTGCGGCCCACCATGTGCTGGTAGAGGGCCTGCAGGGCGAATTCGCGTGCACGCGTGCGGGCCGATTTGTCGGCGGCTTTGCGCGGCTTGGGGGTCAGGGCGGTGGGTTCGGTCATGTTCATGCGATGGCGTCGAGCAGGTGGGCCATCTCGATGGCCACACGGGCTGCGTCGCGGCCCTTGTCCACCTGGCGGGCCACGGCCTGCTCCAGGTTCTCGGTGGTCAGGATGGCGTTGGCGATGGGGGTGTTGGTGTCCAGCGAGACGCGTGTGACGCCGGCCCCGGACTCGTTGGCCACCAGTTCGAAATGGTAGGTCTCGCCGCGGATGATGCAGCCCAGCGCGATCAGCGCGTCGAAGTCGTCGCGCTCGGCCAGCGCCTTGAGCGCGATCGGCACTTCCAGCGCGCCGGGCACGGTGACATGGGTGATGTGCTTCTCCAGCACGCCCAGGGCCAGCAGCTCGGCATGGCAGGCTTCAAAGAGCGCGTTGGTGATGCCTTCGTTGAAGCGGGCCTGCACGATGCCAATGGACAGCTTCTTGCCGTCGAGCAGGTTGGAGGTGCCTTTGTCTGCGCCAAACATGGGTGGTTCTCTCGGTGGTCGGTAGGGTGAATGGGGGTGATGGGTGGCGTGGCCGGTGCCCGTCTTCAAGCCACGCTGGCCGGGGTGGCCGTGGCCCCCAGCATGCGTTCCACGTAGCGCGCCACGGTGTCGATCTCGAGGTTGACGGCGCTGCCTTCGGTCAGCTGACCGAGCGAGGTGTTTTGCACCGTGTGGGGAATCAGGTTGATGCTGAACTCGCAGCCGGCGGCACTGTCAACGAAGCTGTTGACGGTCAGGCTCACGCCGTTGACGGTGATCGAGCCCTTGTAGGCAAGGTACTTGCCCAGCGAGGCGGGCGCCATCACGCGCAATTCCCAGCTTTCGCCCACCTGGGCAAACCGGGTGACCTCACCGACGCCGTCGACATGGCCCGACACGATGTGGCCACCCAGACGGTCGTTGGCGCGCAAGGCTTTTTCCAGGTTCACCTGGCGGCCCTGTTCGGACAGGCCGGCCGTGCGCGCAAGCGATTCCGCCGAGATGTCGATGGAGAACCGCCGTTCGTCGGGGGTCAGGGACGTGACAGTCATGCAGGCGCCGTTGAGCGCGATGCTGTCGCCAAGGGACACGTCGTCCAGGTAGCCCGGCGGCGCCTCGATCGAGAGACGCTTGCCGTGGTCCAAAGAACTGCCTTGGGCGTGGAGGTCGGCGATGCGACCCACGCCGGTGATGATGCCGGTAAACATCGGCGTATTTTCGCAGGGTTTGGGCCGGCTTCCTCCGGGCCGCCCAACGAAAGGTGAAAAGCGCGAGGGGAAGCGCTGCCAGCGGGCCGGCGAATGGGTTCAGGTTCGCAGAAAACCGTCACGGCCGCGCACCCGTGCCACGATGCGGAGGTCGTCGCCCACCGGGTCCACCGAGTGAAAGGCCAGCGCAAGGCCCTCGTTCAGCGACTGCAGGGGGCCAAAGCCCGCGATGCCCATGCCGCCAGTGCCCAGCAACGTGGGCGCCAGGTACAGCAACAGCTCGTCCACCAGGCCTTCGCGCACCCACGACCCATTGAGCTTGTGACCGGCCTCCAGGTGGAGTTCGTTCACCTCGCGGCGGGCCAGGTCGTGGAGCATGGCTGTCAGATCCACCTTGCCCTCGGGGTTGGGCAGGGCGATCACGGTGGCACCCAGGGCCTCCAGCGCTGCCTGTTTGCCTGGCTCGGGCTTGGCGCAATAAATGAAGATCTTCCGGTTCAACCCGTGGGCGGGCGCCGCAAACAGGCGCGCGGTCAGCGGCGTTTCGAGCCGGCTGTCCACGACGACCAGGTGCGGCTGGCGAGTCGTGTCCACGAGCCGCACATCGAGCATGGGGTCGTCTTCGAGCACGGTCCCGATGCCGGTGAGCACCGCGCAGGCGCGGGCCCGCCAGGCGTGTCCATCGGTTCGTGCGGCTTCGCCCGTGATCCATTGGCTGACGCCATTGCCCAGCGCCGTGGCGCCGTCCAGGGATGCCGCCACCTTCATGCGCACCCAGGGGGTCTTGCGGACCATGCGGCTGAAGAAGCCGATGTTGAGCTCGCGCGACGCCCGAGCGGCGTCGCTGTCGGTCGCAAGCACCTCCACCGCGATGCCCGCCGCCCGCAAACGCGCAATGCCCTGGCCGGCCACCAGCGGGTTGGGGTCGAGCGTGGACACCACCACCTTGCCGACCTTTGCGGCGATGAGGGCATCGCAGCACGGCGGTGTGCGGCCATGGTGGGAGCAGGGCTCCAGCGTCACGTAGGCCGTGGCGCCTGCGGTCGACTCACCCCGCGCTTGCGCATCGCGCAAGGCCATCACCTCGGCGTGCGGGCCGCCGGCTTGCTGGGTGTGGCCGGAGCCGATGATTTCGCCATGGGCGCTCAGCAGCACGCAACCCACACGGGGATTGGGATTCGACAGGCTGAGAGCCCTGCTCGCAAGGTTCAGGGCCACTTGAATGTGGCCTTCAGCCAAGGGCATGTGATCAGGACGCCTTGAAGCAGTCGGCGAGGGTGGTTCCCGATGCGTTGCTGCTCAGGGTTTTCACGCCCGTGTTGGTCACGCTCAAGTTCCCGCAACGGTCGGCTGCCATGCTGCCGGTGCGGGTGGCGCGCAGGGTGAACGTGGAGGCGGAGAGTGCCGTGGTGGTCGCCACCGCCTCGTCGTCCTCGATGAGCTCGATGTTGTAGGCGGCTGTGCCTGATCCGGCACGTGGCGACGTGACCAGTCCGCTGGGCAGAGAGACGCCTTCAAAGGTGTCACGCGCACTGAAGTACCGCCGCATGTACTGCTCGGCCTCCATCAGGGCGCGTTGTGCATCGGCCCGGCGGGACTTGGCCACCGACTCCTGGTACGAGGGGATGGCGATCGCGGCCAGGATGCCGATCACGGCCACCACGATCATGAGCTCGATCAGGGTGAAACCGCCTTGGGCCTGGCGGGTCGCCGACACGGGGCGAGGAAAGGTCAGGGTCATGATCAGTGTCTCAGTTGGAAGGCGGGGCACTCAGCTGGAACTGGGTGCGGCTCCAGCCCGTGGTTGGGCAGAACACCCCGGCGCCGAGCGGCGTTTCCCCGGTACCCAAAATAGTGCCTCGCATGGTCCGGCATTTGGAGCTCAGAGCGGATTCACCAGCAGCTTCATCGGCGGCTTTCTGCATCCGGTCATTGGCGGTTTCGGTCACCTGAGGGTCGCTGGGATCCCCATTGGCCGTCTGTGGTTCGTCGGGCAGTGCGGTGCCATCGGCCCGCGAGCGGAAACGGCTGACAGAGATGCCGCGGGTGAAGCCGCCCTGGGGCGCGTAGGCCACGGCATAGGCATCCAGGCGGCCATCACCGTCGACGTCGAACGAACGGCTGAGTTCGGGCGAAGCCCCCTGGGCATTCACGATGTAGACGTAGTTTCCAGGCAGATCGGCGACGCTGCACATTTCTCCCGAAGCCGGCGGCCGAAGAACGGTGGTGGTGATGATCACGCTTCTCCCGAAGTTCTGGACATCGGCGATGGACCGTTCCCCCGGCTGCAGCCCGGCATCACGCTGGTTGACGTTTCGCATGCGGATGAACCAGCCGCGCTGGGTGTCCCAGTCGATTTGGGGTGTTGCGTCACCCCGGATGGCGTAATACAGGAACGCATCCCGTGTCTGCTCCGAGCTCTGGTCGATGGTGCGTTCTTCCAGTTGCGTCTGGGTGACCGGGTTGAATGTTTCGCCATTGAGCATGCTGCCATCAAGGGTCTGCCGGTCCCAGATGCCGTAAATCGCCTGTTCGCCCAGATCCTGCAGATGGTCTTCTTCCAGCATGATGCCCGTGGCAAACACCACGATGAACCCGCCCGAGTCATGGGCCTGCCAGGCTGGGGATCCGTAGATGGGGCGGTTGCCCGGCACCCTGAACAGTGGTCTGCCATGCTCCACATGCCAGGTGCTCGGATCGCCCGACAGGTTGAACTTCCACAACTGGCCGTTGGCGTCACCGGCGTATGCCGCCACCACGCGCGTGTTGCTGCCGTAGCTGCGCAGCAGCGTCACGCCGCTGAGCCCGTCTCCGGCCGAATAGCCCAAGGGCAGGGGAATGGTGCGGATGACCTCGCCGCTCACGGCATCCAGCACGACCAACCCCGCCTTTTCACCATTGGGCTCACCGTTGTAGTGGCCGTTGTTGACCGCCACGATCCAGCGTCCACGCTGGGCGTTCGTTGCATCCGACAGGTCCTCGGTTTGACCGCTGCGGGCCGAGTTGGACATGTAGCCCGTGGTGACATCGCTGCCATCGGCGCCATCGATCACGTCCGGACCGGTTTCCCACAGAAAGTCCTCCCGATCGGGAATGCGGTTCGGCGTCGCCCCGGGCTTGATGGGCGAGTTGACGGCGTACACCAGCCTTTCACCCCGACCACCCGTGCCAATACCCAGGTGGCGCCAGGCCCTCCATTCGGTGGCTGCCGTGAGGCCGTCGCTGTCGGCCTTGCGGCGATCAAAGATGTCGTTTTCCGTGATCGGACCGTCCAGCACGTACTCGAAGTTGTAGGGCTCCGCAGCGAAGTTCAGCATGCGCCTGAGGCTGCGGCGCGGCATGACGGCGGCCAGTTCGGTCCCCGCAGCCGCAGAGAACGCGTGCATGGTACCCGCGTTGGTGGCCACAAACAACGACTTGGGGTAGCCGCGCTTGCGGTTGGTGTAATCCACGTAGCTGCTGCGTCCGTCGACGCCGCCACTGCCGTCCTGGTCGTAGCCGTAGTCCCGGGCATCGCCCATGAAGACGGCAGGTGGGTTGACCATGGCCGCGACGCGCGAACTCCGCTGACGGAACAGAGTGCCTTGGGCATCGAGCGCCGTGTTGTCACCGCGCAGGTAGTTGATGAAGCGGTCGTTGGTGGGAATCCGGCCCGCGTCGGGGCCGGTGGCCAGCGCACTGCGGACGTCGGTGGGCAGGCCGCTGAACGTTCCGATGAAATCGACGGGCTGGTTCAGGTCGTGCATGGTGAACACACGGCGAGCGGCGTGGCCTGGCATCAGCTGGTTCGCGGACCATGCCGTCACACCGGTTTCGCTGCCATCGGCGGCCAGCTGACGCGCCTGGATGTCGCCCGAGTTGTCCATAGTGCGGTAGGACACCGTGTATTTGAGGCGACCCGCCAGCGTGCTGTTGTCTCCACCACCGGTGTTGACCGAGACGCCGGCGTCCCGGCCAGACGCGCTCAGGATCTCGGCCAGGATCGTGTTGAAGATGGACTTGACGTCGTCGGCCGAACGGGCGCTGAACGAGCGGGCACCGCCGGTGTAGCCGGCATGAATGAAGTCGTCCACCCGCGTCTGGAGGTCGTTGTTGGATATGAGGTCTCCCGTGGGGAATGGGGGGAACACCGTGGGCGCCCCTGACCCGTAAAGCGTGTAGTTTGTCTTGTACTGTTCGATCTGATTGAAAGTCAGGCCGGTGCCGGTCGCTTCGCCGGATGGCTCGATCAGGTAACCCACCGTGTAGGTGGTCATGTTCTGCCAGAACGTCGGTTGCCCGGGGCGGGTCTGGATGTTGTTGTCCAGTCCTGCCGGTTCTGCACCTGCTCTCATGTCCTCGTGCCAGTAATACCGGGCCGTGATGTCGGCCAAGCCGCCAGTGCCCGTGCTCGGGAAGGGCACATACTGAAGGCGACCGGCCAAGGTGTTGATGCCACTCTTCATGTACTGAAACGACTCGGTGGTTCCATCCGCTCGGGTGCGGGTGAACGTTTGGAGACCGTTGATGTTGTCGTAGTCAAGTCCCGCCGCTGTGGGGCCCCACGGCGTACCAGACGACCATCCGCCGTCGGAGAACAGCAGGTTGAAGGAGCGGCGGCAGTTCATTTCGGGGCTGCTGTTGGAGGTGGGGTCGGTCCGCCACGCGTATTCCGTCACACCGTTTCGCCGGCCGTAGTAGTCAGCCGCCCGCTCCACGGCATTGTGCAGTGGCGTTCCCCCCTGGGACACCATGCCGTTGAGCCAGTTGAACAGGTTGTTGTTGTCGGTCGAACCTCGACTGAGCACCCTCACGCCACGCGACAGCGTGACTGGAGAGGTCGCCCCGGGCGGTGTGACCAGCGGGCTGCTGTGGGACTGGTTGATCGGCATGTAGCCGATGCGCAGCTCGTTGTCGAGTTTGGACGGGTTGTTCGGCGCACCATTCGCATCGGTGTCCGCGAGGGCCAGTCCGATGGCCGTGCTGGTGGCCAGCTGCCGGTTGCTGTAGTAGCGGTACCAGTTCAGGATGTTGGTGACTTCCTGGGCATTCGTACACGTGTTGGCTGTGCAATCCGTTCGGGTATTGGGGGTGGGAATGACGTGGGTGGCGGTGCCACCGTAACTGACGTTCACCTGTGTTCGCGCCCCGCAACCGATGTCCTGCCCAGCCCCATCTTTGACGACCAGGGAACAGTAGGCGTAGGTGAATGCCGGCGAAGCCGTCGTGGCCGCTGTGTAGGCGATGTGCTCGGGAATGCGCCGTGTGTTGGACAAGGTGTACCGCGAGGTGAAGCCGGTTGGGGTGCTCGGGCTGTTAACCACACCCTGGAAGGTCCTCGTCGTGCCATCGTTGGCATACATCGAGTGATACACGCGGTAGTCGTTGGGTGCCACATCCCGCTGAAACACCTGGTAAGAAAAGTCAGCGCTGCCCAGGTTGGACACCCACACCACATTGTCTGAGGGCACCAGCGCAACGCCATTGCCATTGACCCGCGGCAGGTATCTCACTCGTGGGTTGTAGTAGACCGGGTTGACGTCGGCCGAGCGCTGTGCGGACCAGTTCATGTAGGAGCGGGCTGGTACGGAGGCCACCGACCAGGTGGTGCGGGCTTCGATGCGCCACCGGAACCCATCCCAGTACCTTCGGTAGCAGGTGTAGTTGCCCGCGTTGTAGATCGCGTCGCCACCGATGCCGGCGTTGAAATTTGTTGCGTTTGTCGAATTGACGTTCGAATAGGGGCTGGGGCATACCCGGACCGGCACGTTTTCGACATCATTCGTGACGTTGTAGCTCTCGTGATAGGTGTACGCCATGGACCCCGAGTTGTCCAGCGCGACCATCAGGTTGGGTTTGGCTCCCGACTGGTTGGTCAGCAGCGGTCGGTTGGCAGGCTGGGCCCACGCTTGCGAACCCAGCAAGCCCGCGCAGCAAAGGGCCACCGACAGAACCACCCGGTGGACGACGGGCAATGTGAACAGGGTCTTCATGGAAACCTCTCTGGAAAGTCTTTGTTTCATTCGGTCTTGACCCGGCTGTCACTCGACGCCGTTGTTGGCCGACAGCACGGGAACGGTGGGGGTCAGAATCGATTGCAGCCAGACCTCTGAACCGGCGCTGAGGGTGCCGTCACTGGCGACGGTGGCGTCGTTTGACAGCCCTCGGGTCGTGATCAGAAACCTCTCGTTGACCAGCGCCTGGATGATGCAGGTTGGATAGTTGGCCACTTTAAGTTGGGCGTTTCCTTGAACATCGGACCCGTATGTAGGGGTCAATGTGATGAGATTGGCTGCGCCAGTGGCCCAGTTGCTCTTTGTGTTCCATGCGCCCGACCTGATCGCGGATTCGTCGTCGGCGGCGATTTCAGTCGACAGGATCTTGCCCGCATCGGTGGCGTAGTTCGCCCCCCCGTTGTCCACAGTGTCAATGGCCACCCGTTCGCAATAGCGCAGGGCATCTTCGGCGGACACGCGGGCCACCTGGTTGGTGCGCATGTTGTTCGAGAACTGCTCGAACGTGGCGGAGTTGCGGGCCGCCAGCAGGCCGGCAAACGAGATGATCAAGAGCATGATCAGTGCCATGGGAAGCACGATCCCTCTGGCACTGTCGGGACGGGTTGGATGTGGGTTGCGACGCATGACGGTGGTTTTCCGTAGATGAACGGTGGGTTTCAGTTTTCGTACAGAAACGCCCAAGGGTCTGCGCCACTCACGTAGTCAGACGGCAGGCCAGGCCGCATGTTGCGCAGCTGGATGGTGGTCACGTAGGCGCGCCGCAGGAAGCGGTCGGTGGCCGTCTGCTCGGCGCCATCGCAATCGATGTAGCTTCCAAGGTCGTTGATGCTGTTGTCGCCTGTTGGAACAGGGCGAGCCGTGCGTGCCAGGAGGCAAATGCGCAGGGCGGCGACCCGGGACCAGTTGGTTGCGGTCGCGCCAAGCGAGGCATGGTCAGCGCCCACATAACCAGCCACCTGATGCGGAATCGGGTTGCCGGCCGTTGGCAATGCGGTGACAGCGTATTGAACCTGAAAATCTTCAATGTTGGGGATCAGCGCAGTGGCCGTGCCGAACCCCGAACCGGTGCGACCCTGGCAAAACAGCGAGGGCGTGCCGTCGGTGTCATCGGCGATGTAATAACGGTTGTCTGCCAAGGCAAGCGGGGTGGCCGAGGCTGCGCCTTCTGCCGAAGCGTCCCATGCTGCGATGCCTTCGTGAACGCAGTTCCCTGGCGATTGCACGCCGGCGGCGGTAACGGACTGGCTGTTGAGCAGTGATGCTTCGTAGCGCACGGCAATGGCATCGGGACCTGTTCCGGTGGCGTCGCAGGCCAGCGCTTCAAACGCCGTACCAGCGGCGTTGTCGGTAAAGCCCCCGTCACACCCGCGAACGGCCCGCCCGGGGAACAGCCTGGCCCCGGTTCCGTCAACATTCGAGAAGCCCGCCAGGCGAATCTGCTGCTGCAGCAGCTCCAGCGCCAGGGCGGCGTCTTCGTTCATCTGTGATTCAAGGGTGCTGCTGCGCGAGGTGGTGGATGTGTTGACGTAGATGACACCGACCGCGCCCATCAGGAAGAGGCCGATGGTCATCGCGACCATCAGCTCGACCAGACTCAGACCGCGTTGGGCGTGTGCACCAGACCGACGTGATGGCGGAAGTTTTGTCATGATCACAGGCCCACCTTGAAGTACATGCAGCTGTATTCCAGCTTCTCGGACGTACTGAGGTTGTTTGGACAATTTTCTTTTGAAGCATCGAACAACGAAAAGTCGCCTTTGTCATCGTCCACATCCGCCGTAGCGGTTTGCGATTCTTTCCAGATCAGCCAGACGTCCAGGTTCCGGGCAGCAGCGGTCGGCGTGCTGATCACCACGGCATCACCTTGAGGAAGCCGGTTGCGAACGCTTCGGAGGAACTGGTCGATATCGGCAGAGGCCAGCGCATCAGCGGCCGTGGCGGCATTGGCGGAATCAGACGGGTCAAGATCGAGGTTGGAGTCGGGTACGGTGACGGCCGTGCTCGCGAAATCGTCGGCTTTCGCAATGTCGTAGTTCCCTCGGTCGTAGCCATAGACATTGACCCGGGCCCGATCGGCGTAGTCGTTGACGAGCGCCAGGCCGGTGAGGCGCAGTTGAGACACCTTGTTGTAGCTGAAGGTGGCTCCCGAGAGCCCTGCAACGCCCAGCAGTCCGACCGACACCAGAAGGATGGCGACCAGCACCTCCAGCAAGCTGGACCCTGACTGGGGGTTGGTGAACTTGACCCTGGCGCGGACCAGGGACTTTTTGACGGTGGGGATAAACATCATGGTGCTCTCGGACTCACGGCAATTCGGTGACGACATTGGCTCGGCCCACCTGCGACACCCCCACCTTGTTGACCTTGGTGGCCGACGTTGCGCCACTGGGTGTGACAGTGAATGTGGCGGTCCCTGTGGTCGCGGCCCTGAGGCCGTTGGGTAGGAACTGCAGGAACGTCACCCCTGCCGGACTCGTCAGTGAGGCGATGCCGCCCTGAGCGGAGCTCACCTGGATGATCCGTTCACCTGCATCGAAGGCCTGGTCTGTGGCGCCGTCGTCGACGAACACAATCCATCCGTTGCTCCACTCGGTGCTTTCGGTGCAACTGGTTCCGTCGGAGCTGGGGCAGAGCATGAGTTTGCGTGAAGACTTGATGGCTTCCGATCGGGCGAGTTGCAGGCTGGTCGTCAATGCCCGGGTCGCGCTGTCACGTCGCCACTGACGGACCGTTTCGCTGAAGTCAGGGAAGGCCAGCGTCGCCAGCACGGCGACCAATGCCACGGTGACAACCAGCTCAATCAAGGTAAACCCTTGCTGGCCTGATTTGGGCGACATGATGGGGGAAGGCAGGTGTTTCAATTTACGGCTCCGTACAGCAATGTACCGGCCACCTGACCTCACTCCTGAGCCGTGCTGACGCGCGGTCGCTTTCTGCCTCCTGAGCGGTAGAAAGCATTCAATTTACCCGAGGTGCGACGGTTGGTGGTTGTTGCTTTTCCTCGCCCGGTCTTTTGCAACATCTCGGTCCGATTTGAGCGGTGTGGGCCGTGCGGCGGTCGCTCAAGAGCGGCCAGTTGATTCGGATTGACTGATTCGGATACGCCCGATCCGATTGACAATGATTCTCTGGCTAACCCCGATTCTTGGAACCACTTCCAATGTCGCCATTCCAGAAGCCATCATTCCTGTGGGAAGGAATACAAATCGCTGCCGAGATGCATTGCCCTCCAGGCTCTGGATGCCTGTTGGGCCTTGAGATTGGGCAATCAGCTTGTCGTTGGAGTCAAATTGACCATTGCCGTCGATGTCTTGGAAAACCAGCCATCCGGACTTCCACTCCTTGTCGGACGTGGCACTGCAACTGATGCCATTGTTGCTGTTGCACATGACCACTCGGCGAGACCACCGTATCGCCTCCGATCGGGCCAATACCAGATGATCTGTGATAGAACGGGTGGCCACGTCTCTCTGCCAGGCCGCGAGCAACTTTCCAAACTCAGGTATGGCGATCTGCAGCACAACCGCCAACAGGGCGGTGGTCACCATCAACTCAATCAGACTGACGCCTGATGAAGGACTTGTTATCGCGTTTTTCATCCCTGGGCCCCGAATTTGATGTGTTCGGCCCCATTATTTCCGATTGCGCCCGCCAAAGAAGGCTGCGTTGCATGTCAGCCCCAGGATTCATCCCCAGGATGAAGGACGATATCAACGGGCGAGAGAAAGAACCTCTGCTGATGCAGATCTAACGCCGGACCTCATCCACCAATGCTCGGAACTCATCGATGTCTTCAAAGCTGCGGTAAACGCTGGCGAACCGGATATAGGCCACTTTGTCGAGCTTCTTGAGTTCGCGCATGACCATTTCACCCAAGCGGGCTGCGGGAATCTCCCTGACGCCCAGGTTCAGCAGCTTCTCTTCGATGCGTTCGATGGCGGCATCCACCTGCTCGGTGCTCACAGGGCGTTTGCGCAGCGCCAGCGCAAAGGACGCACGCAATTTGGCTGGCACATAGTCCACGCGCCGACCATCTTTTTTCACCACGGCCGGGAAGCTGACTTCCGGCCGTTCGTAGGTGGTGAAGCGCTTTTCGCAGTGACCGCACTGGCGCCGGCGGCGAATGAAGTCAGCGTCTTCGGACACCCGGGTCTCAACGACCTGGGTTTCCAGATGACCGCAGAAGGGGCATTTCATCGCGTGGCGTCGCCAGCCGGAATCACTTGTAGACCGGGAAGCGGGCGGTCAGCGCGTTCACCTTGGCGCGCACGACCTCGATGTTCGCCAGGTCGCGCGGGTTGTCCAGCACGTCGGCGATCAAGTTGGCCGTCAGGCGGGCTTCTTCGTCCTTGAAGCCGCGGGTGGTCATTGCCGGGGTGCCGATGCGCACGCCGCTGGTGACCATGGGCTTTTCCGGGTCGTTCGGGATGGCGTTCTTGTTGATCGTCATGTGGGCGCTGCCCAACACGGCTTCAGCTTCCTTGCCAGTGATGCCCTTGGCACGGAGATCGACCAGCATGACGTGGCTTTCGGTGCGGCCGCTGACGATGCGCAGGCCTCTCGAAACGAGTGTTTCGGCGACGATGCGGGCATTTGTCAACACTTGTTGTTGATAAGTCTTGAATTCGGGCGCAAGCGCTTCCTTGAAGGCCACCGCCTTGGCCGCGATCACGTGCATCAGCGGGCCGCCCTGCAGACCTGGGAAGATGGCGCTGTTGATAGCTTTCTCGTGTTCGGCCTTCATCAGGATGATGCCGCCGCGCGGGCCGCGCAGGCTCTTGTGGGTGGTGGAGGTGACCACGTCGGCGAACGGCACGGGGTTGGGGTAGATGCCGGCGGCGATCAGACCCGCGTAATGGGCCATGTCGACCATGAAGATGGCACCCACGTCTTTCGCGACCTTGGCGAAGCGCTCGAAGTCGATGCGCAAGCTGTAGGCCGACGCGCCAGCGATGATCAGCTTGGGCTTGGTTTCATGCGCCTTGCGCTCCATGGCGTCATAGTCAATCTCTTCCTTGTCGTTGAGACCGTAGGAGACGACGTTGAACCACTTACCGCTCATGTTGAGTGCCATGCCGTGGGTGAGGTGGCCGCCTTCGGCCAGGCTCATGCCCATGATGGTGTCGCCGGGTTTGAGGAAGGCGAGGAAGACAGCTTCGTTGGCCGAGGCGCCGCAGTGGGGTTGCACGTTGGCCGCATCGGCACCAAAGATCTTCTTCACGCGGTCAATGGCCAGCTGCTCGGCAATGTCGACGAACTCGCAGCCACCGTAGTAGCGCTTGCCGGGGTAGCCCTCGGCGTATTTGTTCGTGAGTTGAGTGCCTTGAGCGGCCATCACCGCGGGCGAGGCGTAGTTCTCGCTGGCGATCAGCTCGATGTGGTGTTCCTGGCGGGCGTTTTCCAGCTGGATGGCTTTGAACAGCTCAGGGTCGGTTTGCTCGATGAGGATGTTGCGGTCGTACATGGTGGCAGTCTTGGGTAACGTGGATCCCCATGGTCCGGTGTTCCCGGTGGATGGGGGCTGCCCAGGCGAACGGCTGAACGCCCTTGCCGGGCGGTACGCTTCCCAGTGGTTGTCCCGGCCGCTGCGATGTCGCAGAGCAGGGGGGCCACGTCAGCACGTTGGTTCCAATGGCTTGGAAAGTGCCTATCGCCAGTTGCGTACGGCGCTAGTTTATCCCAGAGGTGCCCAGCCTTGCACGCCGACTCAGCGGGTATCGCCGGCGGCGATGCGATCAGGAGCTGGACAGCTCGTTCGCGGCAGCGGGAGCCGAGGGAAGATCCATGGCCCCATCCGCGGGCGCCGACTCCAGGAAGCCTGTCTGAGTGGGAAGAGGAAGCTCTGGTTCGATCGGTGAGGGGGCTGGGCTGGCCGAAAAGACGGGAAATGAGGTGGGCATGGGCTTCCCCAGCGCCACACTCTGGATGCGCAGGTGTTCTGCCATCACCTTGTTGATGTAGTGACTGCCGTCGGTGGTCACCGCGCCCACGTACAGGCGCAAACCCCCTTCGATGGACCCGGCCTGTTTGATGCAGTCCTGCAAGACCTTCACGCCTACACGCAGATTCGACAGGGGATCAAACGCCGCCATCTGACCGCCGAAGTCTTCGTATTTGTCCGAGTGCACACGGGTCAGCACCTGCATCAGCCCCTGGGCGCCCACAGGGCTCTGGGCGTATGGATTGAAGCGCGATTCGATGGCCATGACGGCGAGGATGAGCGTCGGGTCCAGGCGAACCTTTTCACCCACGGTGAAGGCTTCAGCCACCAGGGCGCTCAGCGGCTCCGGAGCCACGCGGTATTTGCGGCTGAGCCATTGGGCCACATTGGCCTGCTGTTTTGGCAATTGGTTGGGAGTGACCGCCGCTACGCGCTCGACCGTCTCCGGCTCCGGGGTTGGCTGGTCAATGACCATGCCTGTGTCTTGGCGCTGAAGCAGCCAGCCCAGGACTTTTTGCTCAGCGCTGTCGCGCAGATCGCCGCGGGCGGCCAAAGCAATGATGCCGACGGCCAATGCGCAGCCGAGCAGTGCCATGCCGTTGTGGGTGAAATCAACAAAACCGCGGTAGATGTCGGAGAGCGCGGTTCGAAGGGTGGCCGAGGCAACTGGGTTGCTCTTGGAGGGGCCGAAGGTGTGCGTTGTCATGTTTTCGCTCCTTGCAAGGCTGCGCCGACCGTGTGAGGTGGGCAGCTGGATGGGGCGCCATCGGTGGCAAGCCCTTGGGGCTTGCGTTCGGTTGGATCGATGTCAATGGCGATGCGGGTTTACCCTGAACGGGTAAGCGGAGCGAATGGTAGGCGCAGGCAAATGCCAAGTCAATGTTTTAAACATTGTTCAAAACAATTATTTGTTATATGAATGATTTTGTGTTGCCCTTGGTCTCAGTTTGCTAGCGCCGGCCTCAGCCTGGCTGAGGTTTTGCCGGTGGTCGGGAATAATGCACCGTTGATCGGTTGCGTGTATGTGTGTTCAGAAGTGCAGGCCTTCAAAGGCTACTTTCCCAGCAGAAGACGAAACCCCATGTAACGACGTGGGTGAATGCTTGATGTGCGGGGGATTCGAGCGTAATCTTTGCTTGTCGGTCATCATGATCGGCATACAGCCAGCAAAGCGGTGCGGCCGCCCGCTGGCCCCCAACGGGAGCAATCTGTTGCTTCCAGGCTGGAGAGACATCCAACTCCCTCCGCCAAAACCGACGGCAAGTGCAATTTGCCCGCCGTCAACCCCGGCGGGCTTTGCCCGCCGGGGTTTCTTTTTTGGGGGGATGCGTGCAGAAAAGGCGTTTTCGGTAACACCAGCGACAATAGGGCGGTTTGTCCACGACACCGGCTTGATGCTGGCATGTCCTCTTTCTTCGAACCACCTGTATGTCGCTGTTCTCTCTGCGCAAGAACCCTCTCCAGTCCAACTCCCCCCCCGCCCCCTCTGTGAACACGTCTGCCCCTTCCAAAAATGCCTCTGGTGCTCAACCACATCCCCTTGATGCGGTGACCGGTGGGGCCTTCTCTGCGCCCACATCGGGTGAGCGGGCTGCCCGCATCCGTGAATGGCTGGCCACCGAGCCGGGGCTGGAGCAAATGAACGAGGTGTTCAAAGAGCTGTCCCAGCGCGACCGCGGTGCGGCAAAGCCTCTGAAAGAGAAGCTGGATGAACACAAGCGGCAGAAGGCACAAGAGCACATCGCGGTGGAATGGGCCCAGAAGGCCGAGAGCCTGATCGCTCAGCCTCGACTGAACCTCGCCGA
The DNA here is from genome assembly GCF_018780075.1 of Hydrogenophaga sp. Lineage (GTDB taxonomy): Bacteria > Pseudomonadota > Gammaproteobacteria > Burkholderiales > Burkholderiaceae_C > Hydrogenophaga. The sequence continues at coordinate 62,020 of NZ_JADMKB010000011.1, read as the reverse complement.
TGCCATGGCCTGGCAGCGAGATGCCGCCAGGGCGGGCGCGCCTTTGTCGCGTGAGCCCCTGGCCGGGCTGAAGGCATCGCTTGCCGAGCGGGTCAAAGCGATTGAAGACCTGCAACACCGGGTGCAGGTGGAGCGTGAGTCTGCGGTGTTGATGGCTCAGCGCATTGAGGTCCTGTCCACCAAGCCTTGGCGTGAAGCCCAGGCCAGCGCGCCCGCCTTGCAGGCGGACGTTGTGGAGTGGCAGCGCCAGGCCAGCGGTCTGGCCGACGATGCCCAGTGGCCCAGCGTGGAGCCCAAGTTCCCGCCGATGCTCGATGCCTCGCGCAGCCAGCTGCAGCTGGTGTGGGACGCTTTTGAAGCTGCCCTGGCCCAGGCCGTGGCGGCCGACGCCGACACCAAGGCCCCACTGCCCGCCGTGCCCGTGTGGGCCGACGAGCTGCGCCTGGGGCGCGGCGAGGTGGCTGCGGTGCCGGCCGAAAAGGCCGCACACGACGCGCAGGCAGCGCAAGAGCGGCGCAGCAAGGTGCTGGCCGAGCTCGACCGCGCCTTGGGCGTGCTGGAGCGCGAGCTGGCCGAAGGCCATGGCAAGGCCACGCCCAAGGCCGCGGCCGATGTGCGGGCGGTGCTCAAGTCGCACAGCCGCCTGATTGGTCCCGAACTCGAAGCCCGCGCCCACGCCGCGCTCACGCAGGCCGGCGACCTGGAAGATTGGCAGCGCTGGCGTGCCGACCAACTGCGCGAAGAGCTGGTAAAAAAAGCCGAGGCCCTGTTGCAGGCACCTGAAGGCCAGCGCATCGGCGGACGCAAGATGCAGGAAACCCTGCGCAGCCTGCGCGACCAGTGGAAATCCACCGACCAGGGTGGTCAGGCCAACCACGCGTTGTGGAAACGGTTTGATGAGGCCTGCACTGAAGCCCACAAAGTCGTCGAGGTCTGGCTGATCCAAGTGCGCCAGCAGGCCGATGCGCACAAGGCGCAGCGCTTGGCCATCATCGAAGAACTCAAGGCCTGGACGGTCGCCCACGCCAGCAACACCGACTGGAAAACCCAGGTGCGCGAGCTGCATGCGTTCTCGGAGCGCTGGCGCGAGGCCGGCCACTTGAGCGAAAAGGCTTTTGCCGAAATGCAGCCGCTCTGGAAAGACGCCATGCACACGGCGCATGCTGGACTGGAAGCTGCGCAGGCGCAGAGCATTGCGCGCCGCCGTGCGCTGATCGAAGAGGCCATCGCCCTGGGCGCTGCGCCGCAGCTGCGCATCGACGCTGTCAAGGCGCTTCAGCAGCGCTGGCAGGCCGAAGCCCACGCTGTGCCGCTGGAGCGCAAACAGGAGCAGAAGCTGTGGGAAGCCTTCCGTCAGCCGATCGACGATGCCTTCGCCCGCAAGAGCAGCGAACGCGAAAAAGCCGCGACCTCGCTGAACGCGCATGACCAGCGCGTGCTGGATGCTTCGCAAGCGGTGGATGCTGCCATTGCCAGCGGCGACGCTCAGCAGATCCGTGCAGCGATGGCGGCGCTGGAGGCCGCATTGCGGGGGCAGGCGCTGGCTGCGGCTGCTGCACCGGCACCCGAAGCGGCAACCCGGACCGTTGCAGGCGATGCGTCCGTTGCGACAGCGCCCGCTGCGGTTTCCGCAGACGAGTCGCCTGTGGTGGATGCTGCTGGTGAGTCGGCACCTGTGGACGAACATGTCGAGGCAGCCGCCGTCGAAGCTGTGGTGCCAGCCAAACCTGCAGTCCCACCGAAGAAGATCGTGGCCGTGCGAGGCGACGACCGCCCGGGCATGAAGAAAACCGAGCCCGCTGGTCGAGACGACCGTCGGGGGCCTCCGGGCCGCGACGGTCGTGATGGCGGCCGGGGTGGTTTTGGCGCGCGCGGTGAGGGACGTGATGGCCGTGGCGGTGACCGTTTTGAACGCGAGCCGCGTGGCCCGGCCTTGCCTCGTTTGGGCGATGCTGCCTTCCGTGCTCAACGCAATGCCATTGAGCACGCCGAAGCCGCGTTGCGCAAACTCGCCGCTCAGGCTCACGGCGAGGTGCTGACCCAGTTGATGACGGCCTGGGAACAACGTGATGCGGCCCAATTGCCTGTCGCACAGGCGCTGGGTTCGCGAGTGAACGCCGGTACCCGCAGTGCCTGGACGCAGAGTGTGTCGGCCGCAGCAGCCCCCGCGGTGCCGGCCGATGCTCTGTTGCGCCTGGAGATGGCGGCCGAGGTGCCAACGCCCGTCGAGCAGCTGGACGCACGCCGCATGCTGCAGCTGCAGCTGTTGACGCGTCGCCATGACGCGCCGCCAGCCGAGACCTGGGCGCAAGACGTGGGTCGCGTGCTGGCAGGGCCGTTCGAGGCCGCCGCCGCACGCCGCCTGCAGAACACGCTCAAGGTGCTGTTGAAAAAATAGCGCCTCCACGGCGCTGCGCGTGGCGCCCTCTCTCAAGGGGGCAAGGGGAGCGGCCCGGCGGAGCCGGTTCGCTCGCTCCGGGCAGCTCTGAAGAACCCGTCGTAGAGTGGCAGCAGGTCGGGAAATTCCTGCGCAAAGCGCTCACGGCTGACGAAATAGGCTTCGCTGGTCACGGCAAAGAACTCGGCCGGATGGGTGGCTGCGTAGTCGTCCAGCCAAGGGGCCTCGCCGCCGAAGCGTTCGGCCATGGCCACGGCCTCGCGAAACTGTGAGTACGACGCCTGCATGACGCTGCGCCAGTGTTCGCGGGCAGCGGCGGTGCTGGGCCTGCGCAGGAAGCGCACGGGCAGGGGCGGAGCGCCGTCCGGGCTGTCTCCGCGCTGGATGCCATGCATATCGAGTTTGTGAACGAACTCATGGATCACGACATTCTTGCCTGCTGGAGCGAGCTCGGCGGCTCGGGCCACCTCCTGCCAGCTCAGCATGACCGGGCCGCGGTCCATCGCCTCACCCGCCAGCACTTCGCTGTAACGGTGCACCACGCCCATCCCGTCGGTGACTTCGCGCTGGGCCACGGCGGCGCCGGGTTGCACGACGATGCCGACGAAATCGCTGTACCAGTCAAGGACCTGCAGCGGGTCTCGCACTGACTCCCCGGAAGGCAGGCCAATCTGCAGCAAGGGCAGGCAGGCTTGGGCGGCGATGTCCAAGGCCATGGCATCGGTGATCTTCAGTCCGTGCGCGCCATGAAACTCTTTTTCTTGCAGAAAGTGCCCGCACAGGGTGCGCAGCTGTCCCTGTTCCGTTGACGAAAGTGCCGTCAGAAAGGGCAGCGCTGCGACAGTTCGGAGCCAGAGCCGGTCGTCGATCGGTGGGGTGGGGCGGATGCCCCGGGGCAACCAGGACTGCAGTGAGCGAAGCAGGGTGTGAACCATCTTTCGCACATGGAGGCGCTCAGGCCGTCTTCAATGGCAGGCGCTGCACGCCCGCTGCGGTGAGCCGGAGCACTTCGCCTCGTGGGGGCAGGGCCGCGGCGTCCCAGTCGCTGAGCACCACGCGTTGCAGGCTGTCGCCCAGATCGTGGCTGGCAGGGCGGTGGGTGTGGCCGTGGATCAGTGTTGGCGCTCCAGCGCGCTGCAGCCACTGGCGCGCGGCCTCGGCGTCCACATCGGCCCACAACGAGGGGTCGTGGGCGTTGCTGCGTTTGCGCGCCTCGCTTTGCTGGCGCAATCCACGCGCCACCGCTTCTCGTTGTGCCAGCGGCTGCGCGAGAAAAGCGGATTGCCACTCGGGGGTGCGCACCTGCGCTCGAAATCGCATGTAGTCGGTGTCGTCCAGACACAGGGCATCGCCGTGGCTGAGCAGCCAGCGCTGACCTTGAAAGTCCAGTACCGTGGGGTCGGCCAGCGCCTGCATGCCGCATGCGCGCAGGCACGCCTTCCCCAGCAGGAAATCGCGGTTGCCGGCCATGAAATACACCGGGGTGTGCTGGCTGTGGGCTTGAAGCAGGGCGGCGCAGTGGCGCCAGAATGCGGGGTCAGCCCTGTCGGCAGACGCATCCAGCGCATCGTCTCCCACCCAGACTTCAAACAGGTCGCCCAGGATGAACAGGGCGTCGGCACGCTCCACGAGAGGTCGTTGCAGAAACTGCCGCCAGCAAGCGAAGGTGGCGGGGTCGGACGCCTGCAGGTGCAGGTCGGAAATGAAATCGACCGCTTGCCACTGCGCTGGAGCGCGCAATTCGGCGAAGCGGTCGGTGAGCGGATCGGTCATGGAAAAGGGGGCCGAAGCCCCCGTGCTGCTCAGAGCGCGACGGCCTTTTCGATGATCACATCGTCCTTGGGCACGTCGTCGTGGAAGCCTTTGCGGCCCGTGGCCACGCCTTCGATCTTCTTCACGATGTCCGAACCGGACACAACCTTGCCGAACACGGCGTAGCCCCAGCCCTGTGCGCTGGGCGCGGTGTGGTTCAGGAAGCCGTTGTTGGCCACGTTGATGAAGAACTGCGCACTGGCGGAGTGGGGGTCGTTCGTGCGGGCCATTGCGACGGTGTAGAGGTCGTTGCGCAGACCGTTGTTGGCTTCGTTGTTGATGGGGGCGTCCGACGGCTTCTGGTTCATGCCGGGTTCAAACCCGCCGCCTTGAACCATGAAGCCCGGGATGACCCGGTGGAAAACCGTGTTGTTGTAGTGACCCTTGTTCACGTACGACAGAAAGTTGGCGGTGGACAGCGGCGCTTTGTCAGCGTCGAGTTCGAGTGTGATGACGCCAAAGTTGGCGATGTGCAGTTCGACTTGGGGGTTGGCCATGTTCATTTCTCCAGAGTGGCTTTGAGGATGGTGACTTGTGTTTTGGGGACGTCGGAGGGGAAGGGGCCGCCCGAACCGGTGGGCACTTCCTTGATTTTGTTGACCACGTCCATGCCGCTCACCACTTTGGCGAACACCGTGTAGCCGAACAACTGGCTCGCGCCCAGCAGGTTGGCCCGTGGTGTGTTTTCATACACGCGGCCGCCGTATTCGAAGCGGGGCACCGGATCGCCAGGGGGGATGGGGGTCGGGTCCAGGAAGGCGTTGTCTTTCACGTTGATGAAGAACTGCGAGGAGGCCGAGTTTGGGTCGTTGGTGCGGGCCATGGCCACGGTGCCGATCACATTGCGAGGGCCTCCGCGTTCGATGGCGGCCTGTCCTTCGTGGGCCACAGGAGCGCGGGTGGGCTTTTGTTTGTAGCTGCCGTCGAATCCGCCGCCCTGGACCATGAAGTTGCTGATCACGCGGTGAAAGACCGTGCCGTCGTAGTGTTTGTCTCGCACGTACTGCAGGAAGTTGTCGACGGTTTTGGGCGCCTTATCGGGATACAACTCCATCACGATGTCGCCCATGGAGGTGGTCAGACGCACTTTGGGATAGGTCGCTGGAGCAGGCGCCGAAGCCGGGTTTTGTGCATGAACCGACAAAGACAGCAGCGCGCTCACCACGGCCGAGCCGACCAGGAGGCGGCGGCGCGCGCCAGATGTTGCATTGCGGGAACGGGACATCAAGGGGTTCCTTCATAGAAAATTCTCCACTGGCCGTCTTCGCGTGCCCAGTATTGCCGACGGGTCACGCCTCGGCTCTGGCCTTGTGCCACCTCACCGAACGTCACCACCATGGTGTCCTGACTGTCTTGCCAACGCAGCAGGGACACGTCCTTGAGTTGCAGCTCGCGTGGCCCTTTGGCGCCACGCATCTCTGACTCCAGGCGAGTCCACCACTCGGTGGGTTCTTTGCCAGGGTTCTGGAAGCGGCTTGAATAAAGATCCTTGAGGCGGTCGATTTGCCCGCCGCTTTTCGCCGTGCGCCACGATTCAAGAGCGGCTTCGAAATGCTTCCGGTCGGTGTCCAGCGCTTCAGGTTGCACCCACTGCAGTTCTGGCGCAATCACCACAGGGGTGGTTCGGATCTGAATGGTCGAAAGCAGCTTCTCCAGATCCGGATTCGACAGCACCACGCAGCCATCCGAAGCCTGGGGTGCGCGCACAAATTGCTCCCTGGGAGTTCCGTGCAGCCAGATGCCGCTGCCGGTCTTGCCGCGCTGCATGTCGAGTGGATTGGGGTAGTTGATGGGCAATGCGCCCACCCCGTACAGGTCGGGCAGGTTGTCGGGGTTGAGGTTGCTGGTGATGTAGTACACGCCCAGCGGCGTGCGCTTGTCACCCTCCACCGCCTTCTCAATGCCAGACAGACCCACCGAAATGTAGAAGTCGCCCAGCAGCTTCAACTTGGGCGGGGGCGCGATCCGGCTGCCAGACGCCGAGGGTGTCTGGTTTTCAAACAGGTACAACCTGGATCGCGACGCGTCCACCGCAATGGCATGGCGGCTTTGCGACGAAAGTGTGAGGAACTGGGTGGGTACGCTGCCTTCGGGTGGGCGCTCGGTGAGCGCGCTCAGCCGGCGGCGAGACTCCTCGCGGAGCACTGCCAGCTGCTGGGCTGCGGCCTGGGCTTTGGTGTCAGGCACATCGCCAAGTTGGCGAACCGGGCGCATCTGCAGGCTCAACAGGTCGCCGTGCACCAGATGGGCGAGGTGAAAATTGGGGTGGTCACGCACCAGCTGGTCGGTCTTGACCAGCGCCTCCCGGTGCTTCCCCTGGCTGATCAGCCGGTACACATTGATCAGCCGCGCTTCAGCCTGTCCCAGCAGCGGGGCGACTTTGGCGAGACCTTCATCTGACAGACTTTGGGCCTGAAGGCCTGAAATGACAGGCTCGTTGTCGGTGAACTGCGTCGCGTTTTGTACCTTGGCCAGCGTGCTGTCCAGCAAAGTGGGGGGCTCTGTGGCGGAAGAGGACAGCGTACCTGAGCGGAATTCCAGCAAGTCCAGGGACGTGCTTGTGGACACATCGCGTGCCACAAAGGCCGAAAACAGGAGCCAAGCCGCAACCGCGGCGCCCAAGGCCACGGCGCCCATGAACCACCGCGGGACGCCGCTGGGGCCATTGGTCAGGTAGGCGGTTGGGACGCTGGCGTGCCCTCGCTGAAAAAACCGCCGACCGGCCATCAGGAGCCTGTGGATTCGCGCACGATCAGCCAGCGATTGCCACTCTTGACCATGTCCAGTGTCTTGCGGCTGGTCACGCTCAGCGAATCGGAGGTGTAGTCCTGTTTGAAGCGGGCGGAGGCACGGTCACCCGTGACCGACACCGTGACATCGCTCACGTCCACGCCAATGCGGTTGCGGGGCATGATGCGCGCCTTTCGGTCGGCTTCCCAAGCGCTGCGCGACTGGCCGCCAGGCGGCGTGAAGTTGCCGGCGTATGCCCCCAGGTAACCCGTCATGTTCTTGCTGGCCCAAGCCTTCGCCCAGGCCTGCACAGCCGCTTCGACATCGGCTTGGGCATTGCCAGCCGCGGGAGTGGGGGGCGCTGCAGCAGCGGGCGCTGCCACTGGCGGCTTGGCGGCTGCGGCCACCGGTGCTGCCACAACGGCAGAGGGCTTGACCCCTTTGGTGTCGGCAGCAAAGAGGTTGCGGATCAAACTCAGCTTGGGCGCGACCGCAGGGTTTCCTGCGTCGAGTTGCAGCGCCTTGCTATAGGCCTGACTGGCCAGCTTGGCGTACACATCGCCCAGATTTTCATGGGCGGTGGCATAGCTGGGGTTGGTCCGGATGGCCATTTCCAGCGCTGCACGGGCCTTGTCGAACTGACTTTGACCCGCGTAGAGCACAGCCAGGTTGTTGTAGGGCTCGGGCAGCTCGGGGAAGTCTTCCGTGAGCTTGGAGAAGGTGGCGATGGCCTCGGCGGGCTTGCCGCCCTCGGTCTGGATCACGCCCTTGATGAAGCGCATCTGCGGATCACGAGGCTTGCCCGCGAGGTACTGGTCCACCTTGCTGAGCGCTTCGGTCAGTTGCCCGGCACGCATCAGGCGGTTGACCTCGGCATAGTCGTCTGCCTGCGCCATGACGAAGGACGAGGCCAAGGCAGCGGACACCGCCACGGACAATGCCATCAAGCGCAGTGGGGCCGCGACCAGGGAGTGGGCAAGGCCACGGACGGAGGAGGTCAGGGCAGAGGGTGTTTTCATGGGGTGGATCATGGGACCTCAGATGGCGAAAGCAGCAAACCTAAGGCCCGATGGGGCCAGTTGCCAAGACTATAGCGCTCCAGCTGAAGCGGTTGAATCGCATTGGGCTGGCTATACTGGCGCATTGTATCTGAGGGTCCTCGCCCAATGGCCGTTCGCCAACGCTGCGGCGGCCTCGTCTGCACCCCCTTTCTCTCCCTTGGTCCTTTGCTCCAGATTTTCCCGTTTGGGCGGTTATTGAGCGCTCCACCGGCTGCACGCGGTTGTGGTCGGTTCAACGTGTTTCTGGTGACGTTTTCTTCATGACTTTGCGTATTTTCAACACCCTGTCGCGCAGCATCGAGCCCTTTGCGCCCCTGGAACCCGGTCACGTCCGCATGTATGTGTGTGGCATGACGATCTACGACCTGTGCCACATCGGCCACGCCCGGATGATGATGGCGTTTGACGTGGTGCAGCGCTGGCTCAAGGTCAGCGGTTACCGTGTGACCTATGTGCGCAACATCACCGACATCGACGACAAGATCATCAGGCGGGCGGTGGAGCGAGGCATCACGCTGCGCGCGCTGACCGACGAGATGACCCTTGCGATGCACGAGGACATCGCCCAGCTCGGGATCGAGCCCCCCAGCGTCGAACCGAGGGCCACCGAATATGTGCCGCAGATGCTCGCGTTGATCGAGCGGTTGAAGGCAAAAGGCCTGGCCTATCAGGCGGAGAACGGCGACGTGAACTACGCCGTTCGCAGGTTCGAGGGCTACGGCAAGTTGTCTGGCAAGTCACTCGATGACCTGCGGGCGGGCGAACGTGTGGCGGTCGCCGGCGACAAGAGCGACCCTTTGGATTTTGTGTTGTGGAAGTCCTCCAAGCCGGATGAACCGGACGAGGCACGCTGGGCGAGCGCGTTCGGGCCGGGCAGACCGGGGTGGCACATCGAGTGCTCCGCCATGTGCAGCGCGACGCTCGGCGACAGTTTTGACATCCATGGCGGCGGTGCCGATCTCCAGTTTCCGCACCACGAGAACGAGATCGCGCAGTCGGAAGGCGCGACCGGCCAGCCGCTGGCCCGTTTCTGGATGCACAACGGCTTTGTGCGGGTGGACAACGAAAAGATGTCCAAAAGCCTGGGCAACTTTTTCACCATCCGCGAAGTGCTGGAAAAATACGATGCCGAGACGGTGCGGTTTTTCATTCTTCGCGCCCACTACCGCAGCGCGCTGAACTACAGCGATGTGCACCTCGACGACGCCCGGGGTGCGCTCAAGCGCCTTTACACCGCGCTGTCTCAAGCCCAGCCTGGCCCGCTTGCGCAGATCGATTGGGATGAACCATTTGCCGCGCGTTTTCGCGCCGTCATGGACGAGGACTTTGGCACGCCTGAGGCGGTGGCGGTGCTGTTCGATCTGGCGACCGAGGTCAACCGCAGCAAGGACGCACAGCTCGCAGGTCTGCTCAAGGCGCTGGGCGGTGTGCTGGGTCTGTTGCAGCAGGACCCGCAGACTTACCTGAAATCGGGAGGTGCTTCCGACGGGCTGGACGAAGACCGCATCCAGGCGCTGATGGCCGAACGCGCTGCTGCCAAGGCGGCGAAGAACTTTGCAGAAGCCGACCGAATTCGCCAGGAGCTGCTGGCACAAGGCGTGGTGCTCAAAGACGGCCCGACGGGCACCACCTGGGAGCGCAGTTGATGGCTTCTTCCGTGTTGCCCGACGTCGGTCCGGAAGCGCCAGAGTACTGGCAGGAGGCCTGCCGCCACCTGATGAAACGCGATCGGGTCATGAAGAAGCTTATTCCTTCGCACGCCGGTGTGAGCCTGCAGTCGCGCGGCGATGCCTTCGTGACGCTCGCGCGCAGCATCGTTGGGCAACAGATCTCGGTGAAAGCGGCGCAATCGGTCTGGGACCGCTTCGCCCTGTTGCCGAAAAAACTGGTGCCCGCCCAAGTGCTCAAACTCAAGGTGGATGACATGCGCGCAGCCGGCCTGTCGGCGCGCAAGGTCGAGTACCTGGTGGATCTCGCGTTGCACTTTGCCAACGACCAGGTGCACGTGAAAGCCTGGGCCGATATGGACGACGAGGCCATCATCACCGAGCTGGTGGCCATTCGCGGCATCGGCCGCTGGACGGCCGAGATGTTCCTGATTTTTCACCTGATGCGTCCCAACGTGCTGCCACTGGACGACATCGGCCTGCAAAACGGCATCAGTCGTGCCTACTTCTCGGGCGAACCCGTGAGCCGCAGCGAGATTCGCGAAGTGGCCGCTTCTTGGGCGCCGTTCTGCAGTGTCGCCACTTGGTATATTTGGCGCTCGCTGGACCCGCTGCCGGTCAGCTACTGAAACGTCACAGGACGTCGTTCGAACAAGACCAAAGGAGTCGCACCTTGGCCAAAAGAAATTTTCTCGACTTCGAGCAACCCATTGCCGAACTCGAAAGCAAGATCGAAGAACTGCGCTATGTGCAAACCGAATCTGCGGTGGACATTTCGGCAGAGATTGAACAGCTGTCGGGCAAGAGCCTGCAGCTCACCAAAGACATCTACAGCAATCTCACGCCCTGGCAGATCACCAAGATCGCCCGGCATCAGGATCGGCCCTACACGCTGGACTATGTGCGCGAAATTTTCACGCACTTCCAGGAGCTGCACGGTGACCGTCACTTCTCCGATGACCTGAGCATCGTGGGGGGGCTGGCCCGTTTCAATGGCCAGCCCTGCATGGTGTTGGGGCACCAGAAAGGCCGCGATACCAAGGAGCGGGGTCTGCGCAATTTCGGCATGACCAAGCCCGAGGGTTACCGCAAGGCGCTGCGTCTGATGAAGCTGGCCGAAAAGTTCAAGCTGCCGGTGTTCACCTTCGTGGACACGCCCGGTGCCTATCCGGGCATTGACGCTGAAGAGCGCGGCCAGTCCGAAGCCATCGGTCGCAACATCTTCGAGATGGCGCAGCTGGAAGTGCCCATCATCTCCACCATCATCGGTGAGGGTGGTTCGGGCGGCGCTCTGGCCATTTCGGTGGCCGATCAGGTGTTGATGCTGCAGTACTCGGTGTATTCAGTGATCAGCCCCGAAGGTTGTGCATCGATCCTCTGGAAAACCAGCGACCGCGCCAGCGACGCTGCCGACGCGCTGGGCATCACCGCACACCGCCTCAAGGCGTTGGGGTTGGTGGACAAGATCGTGAACGAGCCAGTGGGCGGCGCGCACCGCGACCATGGTCAGATGGCGGCCTTCCTGAAGCGCGCGCTGGGTGATGCCTGGCGCCAACTGGCCGACCTCAAGGTCAAGGAGTTGGTGGACCGCCGCTACGCACGCCTCAACAGCTACGGCCGCTACACCGACACCAAGGCCGACAGCAAGCCTGAAAAGCGCTGACGTGACCGCAGCGCCAGCGCCCAACCCGTGCGGGCCGGCGCTGGACCGCTGGTGTGCGCGCTGGCTGCCCGATCCCTCAGGCTTCATCGCTGTGGCCTACAGCGCTGGTGCCGATTCCACCGCCTTGCTGCTGGCCGCGCGCGAACGCTGGCCCAGCCGCGCGGTGGCCCTGCATGTGCACCATGGCCTTCAGGCTGCGGCCGATGGCTTCGAGTCGCACGGCCGTGCTTTCTGTGAGCAGTTGGGTCTTCCGTTCTCATCAAGCCGCGTACAGGCAGCCCACGAACAGGGTCAGAGCCCCGAAGAAGCCGCGCGCGACAAACGCTACCGGGCCTTGGCCGACATGGCGCAACAGGCGGGCGCTGCTTGCGTGCTGCTGGGGCAGCACGCCGATGACCAAGCCGAAACCTTGATGCTGGCCCTCAGCCGCGGCGCTGGCCTGCCGGGGCTGGCGGCCATGGCGGAACGCTTCGAGCGGCATGGCGTGGTCTTTGGCCGCCCGCTGCTCGGGCTGCCGTCACAGGTCCTGCGCGAATGGTTGCTGGCCCAGGGTCATGCGTTTGTGGACGACCCGACCAACACCGACCCCCGCTACACCCGCAACCGCATCCGCTCGCTGCTGCTGCCGGCGTGGGAGGCCTGCTTTCCAGGTTTTCGCCCCATGTTGGCACGCAGCGCCCGGCATGCCGCACAGGCGCAGACGTTGCTGGACGATCTGGCGGGCATCGACATGGCGCAGACCGGTGCGCCGCCAGCCATCCTGGTGTTGAAGGCCCTGAGCCGCGAGCGCCAGGCGAACGTGCTGCGCCGCTGGTTGCGCAGCAGTGCAGGGGTGGCCGCCAGCACGGTTCAACTGGACGAACTGCTGGACCAGATCGCCGATTGCACCACTCGCGGCCATCGCATCCGGATCAAGGTGGCCAGCGGATTTGTGACCCGTGAGGGCGAGCGCCTGGCGTTTGTCCCGCCTGACAACACCCCGCCGATATAATTCCAAGGCTTTGCCGGGCGGATTTGATGGTCCTCCGGTGACAACCGCAAGGCCACGCGTTGCGGTCATTCCAATCACTCTTCCAACCTCGTCCAAACCGATGGCTTTGATAGTTCACAAGTACGGCGGCACCTCCATGGGGTCCACCGAGCGCATCCGCAACGTGGCCAAGCGCGTGGCCAAGTGGCACAGGGCCGGACACCAGATGGTGGTGGTGCCCAGTGCCATGAGCGGCGAAACCAACCGCCTGCTGGGCCTGGCCAAGGAGCTGGCCCCGAGCAAGACCGACAGCGCTTACGGCCGCGAACTCGACATGCTGGCCGCCACCGGTGAACAGGCTTCTTCGGCCCTGCTGGCGATCGCGCTGCAGGCCGAAGGCATGCAGTCGGTGAGTTACGCCGGCTGGCAGGTGCCGATCAAAACGAACAGCGCCTACACCAAGGCCCGCATCGAATCGATTGATGATGTTCGAGTGCGAGCCGATCTGGACGCCGGCAAGGTGGTGATCGTCACCGGCTTCCAGGGCGTGGACCCGGACGGCAACATCACCACGCTCGGCCGTGGTGGCAGCGACACATCTGCCGTGGCGGTGGCCGCCGCGCTGAAGGCCGCCGAGTGCCTGATCTACACCGACGTGGACGGCGTCTACACGACCGATCCGCGTGTGGTGCCCGAAGCACGCCGGCTGTTGCGCGTGAGCTTCGAAGAGATGCTGGAAATGGCCAGCATGGGCAGCAAGGTGCTGCAGATCCGCTCGGTGGAATTCGCCGGCAAGTACAAGGTGCCCCTGCGCGTGCTCTCCAGCTTCACGCCCTGGGACATCGACCTGAATGAAGAAGCCGCCTCCGGCACCCTGATCACTTTTGAGGAAGACGAACAAATGGAACAAGCCGTCGTTTCCGGCATTGCCTTCAACCGCGACGAAGCCAAGATCTCTGTGCTGGGCGTGCCCGACAAGCCCGGCATCGCCTACCAGATCCTGGGCGCGGTGGCCAACGCCAACATCGAAGTCGATGTGATCATCCAGAACCTGAGCAAGGACGGCAAGACCGACTTCAGCTTCACGGTGCACCGCAACGACTTCCAGAAGGCCATGGACATGCTCAAAAGCACGGTCGTGCCCGAGCTGGGCGCGGCCGACGTGGTGGGTGATGCGCGCATTTGCAAGGTGAGCATCGTCGGCATCGGGATGCGCAGCCATGTGGGCGTGGCCAGCCGCATGTTCAAGTGCCTGAGCGACGAAGGCATCAACATCCAGATGATCTCCACCTCGGAAATCAAGACCTCGGTCGTGATCGACGAGAAGTACATGGAGCTGGCTGTGCGCGCGCTGCACCGCGAGTTTGATCTGGACCAGACGGCCGACAGCATCGCCGGTTGATTTCGTTGCCTTCTTGAGAGTCCGATAGGGACCTCAAGTTGAGGCATAATAAGAGGCTCTGGAGTGATGACCGAGTGGCCGAAGGTGCTCCCCTGCTAAGGGAGTATGGGGTGTAGAGCCTCATCGAGGGTTCGAATCCCTCTCGCTCCGCCAGTAAGACAAGGCTCCCACGCAAGTGGGAGCCTTTTGTCTTTCTGGGCCCAGTGTTTTCGCGGGGTTGCGGGCGGTGACCGATTCTCTGAGGTCTCGCACGCGACGGCAATATCGGCCCACCCGGCGGGGCATTCTCAAACGGCAGTTTTTGGCAGTGAGGCTTTTGGTTGAGCTTCAGTAGCTGATTTAGTGCCGTACCAGGAGGAGGGTGACGTATTGAGACCTCTTCAGATCAGTACGATTTGGAGCATGGAGGCCCGCTTTGCAGCGAAACCACCAGTCCAAGTGATGGGGAAGCGGTCGGTGGCACGGTGCCAGTGATGTCGGGCTCGAAGAGGGCGCCGCGTCAATGTCACTTTCGGGCCGGAGCCGCCGGCGGTGAGGGGGCGCCGGCGGTGGCCGACGGGTTGCACGGGTCCTTGGCATCGGTGTTGCCGGTTTCGATCAGCGGCAGGATGGCGGCCGCAGGGCCTGCCACGGTCCCCAGGGCCAGCGCGCCCAGCACGCGCTTCGCGAGACCCTTGGGTTCGATGCCCACCGCCGGGTCCGCCAGCGTTCCGGTGATGGTGACGGGCGTCCTCAGGGACAGCAGAGACCAGTCCTTGGGTCGTGTGACCACGTGCAGGTTCAGCGATTCGTCGCGAAGGCTGACCTGGCCGGTGATCCACAGCGTGCTGTCCTTGTTGTCCATCACAGCCAGGGTGGGTTGGATGACGCCGTCGCGCACCACCAGATCGAACCGGGCGCAGCGCAGGGGCAGCGGGCGGTCCCCGGTGATCACCACCTCCAGGGCCTGCGCGAGGTCGAGGCCCATGGCTTCGGTGACCAGGTGCGACAGGGTGCCTTCGCGCAGCCTGAGGTGCAGAGGGCCGTCGGCCGAACCCAGGATGGCCGCCGTCGAGTTGCCGGCGCCCCGCAGGTGCAGGTTGCCGGAGAGCACGCCGGTAAGGTAGGCCTGCACCGAACGATCGCCGCCCTGGCGGGCCTCCTTGCGCTCGCGTTTGAGCGCGGTCGTGGCGGTGGCGGCTGGGGCCTTGCCTTCTGCCGAACCGGGGCGCAGGCCCCTGATCCAGCCCGCCATGTCGATGCCCTCGAACGCCAGACGGGCTTCCCATTTCGCGGGGGTGGCGCTGCTGTCCAGCGCCGTCATGCCCTTGAACTGCCCGCCCGACACCACGGCCTGCAAGTCCTCCAGTCGCAGCACGCCACCGTTCAGGAGCAAGTGGGTTTTCAGCTGCCGCAAGGGCGCCATCGCCTGGGTGCCGAAGTCCAGCTCCTGGATCGCCACGTGCACATCGGCGTCCATGGCTTTCAGCGAGGGCAGGTCGAAGCGGCGTTGCGGCAGGGCGCGGCCCGCTGGCGTGTCGGCAGGCGCCGCCGTGCCCGCCTTCCTGCTCCCGCCGATGGCGGGTCCCAGGTCGGCCAGGGCGAGCTTGGGGCCGGTGATGGTGCCCGACAGGCGTGGCGGCTGGGTGTGCTGCTGGTACTGCATGTCGCCCTGGAGGCGGCTGCTGCCGATGTGCGCGCGCGTCGTCTTCAGCCGCCAGACGCCGGCATCCTGCTGCAGCTCGCCACGCAGGTCGAACCCCGGTGTTCGCGGCAGGGTCAGCCCCAGGGGTTTGGCCACGTCCGCCAGCGAGGGGCCTGCCACTTCCACCTTGCCCTGCATTCGCCGCGAGCCCAGCAGCGAAGCGGCCTGGCCATCGAACAGCACGCGTGTGGACGCGACCGTGCCCTCGATCCTGACCGGCACCCAGGGGGCGTCGGCAGCGGTGGCCGGGTCCTGCAGCAAGGGCAGCGTGCTGCCGGCGCGCACCGCCAGCTTGAGCGGCAGGGCGCGGTAGCGCCCCGTGATGGACGCTGCATAGCCGGTGTCGGTGCCGGTGCCGGGGCTTCTCGCGGCGCTGCCTTCGCTGCCGCGCAGTTGCACGGCGACGTCGGCGTCCTGCAAGGCATCCACCCATGCGATCCGCCCCTGGCCCACGGTCAGTTCGCCGAAGCCCGGCAGTGCCGCCTTGGCGGACGCACCGGTCTCTGGCGGGGTGCTCCCTGCACCCAACTGCCAGTTCGCCGTGCCGTCGGCGGTGCGCACCAGATGCGCATCGAGCACGTCGGCGCGCAGGGCTTGAAGGTGCAGGGTGCCGCCCTGTCGCCAGCGCCACACATCGGCCCAGCGCCAGGCCAGTGTGATGCGCTGCGCTTCCAGCAGGGGCGGTGCCTTGAAGCGGGGATCGGATGCGATGTGCAGGTGGTCGACGTCCAGCCGCGGTCGCCAGAGGAGGTGCAGCTTCACCGCGCCCTGCAAGGTCACGGGCACGTCGGCGCTGCGCGACATGGCGCGCTCCAGCGGTTGCCGCAGGATCAGCCAGCCGGCCACTTCGCCCCACGCGATCACGGCCGCCAGCAGACCGACCACTCCCGCGGAGGCCCACAGGATGGGCCGACGGGTCCACGCTGGCCGATCCCGCAGGGGAGCCGATGGCGGCGGAGGGAGATCGCGAGGCGAAGTATTCACTTGGCGTTGAAACCGTGGCAACAGAGCGCAGTTTCGGTTCGATCATAGAAGTCGGATCTTGAGAATGTCGTGCGCCAACGCACACACCGTCCCAGATGGGCGCGCCCTCGGCCGACAGGCGCACGGCATTGGCTGGTGGACGTCCATGCGAACGGCGTGGTGGGGCACCTCACCCCGGGCGCCACCCTGCCGTCGTCCCAGATCACCCCGTCATCGACCAATCCCACGCACACCCGCCAAGGCTTCACGGGAGCGTTCCGCCTCGTTGCCGACGACGTGCAGCAGGGCGGTGCGCTGGGTCGCTACGCGGCTCAAGCACTCAAGGCCACGGACCGTGGCGGTGATGGCCTGTGCAGGTCTGAAATGATCACCTTGTCCGCGAACGCGCTGGGTGATGAAGCGGCCATGCAGGCCGCGGGCTCGGTGGGTCCCCAGAAGTACCTGCCGGCGCTCAAAGCCAGCCAGCACCAGGGCGCGTCCGGCCACGTGGTGTTCGATGAAAAAGGCGACCGCAAGAACGCTGCGCTGACGCTCTACACCGTCAAGGCGGGCCAGCGGCTGAAACTGGCCGTGATCCGCTGATGGCTCAGGGTCTGCAGACCGTTGGGTCTGTGGGCCGGGGGTGAGGGGCCCCTGCCATCACACCGTCATCTTGAACCCGTAACCTCGGGGTGATCCGCTGGTCCTGACGGTTGAACAATATCGGGACACCAAACAACCATGGCGCTTCGAGTGGCCAGGCACACTGTCGACGGTGATGAGACCTGGCTTGAGTGGGATGTATGCCCCCATCGGCGACACGACCCAAGGGCGTATCTACAATCCCGGCATGGCTTTCCACCCCACCATCACTGCCCACACGGCAGCTTGCTTGCCCCTCGCGGCGGGTGACGCTGTGGCCGGTCGCCAGCTGATGGGTTCGGCGGGACTGCGCCAGCCGGTCGCACATTCCTGAGCCCGGCGATACCCCTTCCTCCTTTTTGCGCAAACCAACCATCGCCGGGCCCCAACCCAGCGCGATCGCGGGCGTCGCCTTGTTCTGGCGGGCCAGCACCAGTTGGAGTGCACCATGCACAAGAACCTTGCGGGTGAGCGGCTGCTCACCGAAATCGATTTCGTTCGCCTGAGCAACCTGCGCGGCGCACAACTCCCGCCCGAACTGCTCGACACGCTCGAATCCCTGGACCTCGTTCCCTCGCGCGAGATCCCCCCCGACATCGTCACGATGTACTCGCAGGTCATCGTCGAAGACCTCGAGTCCCGGACGCGGCAGAAGCTCACGCTGTGTTACCCCAGTGACGCCGAGCCGCACCTGGGCTTCATCTCCGTGCTGTCGCCCGTGGGCGCGAGCCTGCTCGGTCAGCGTGAGGGTGCGATCGCCCGCTGGCGCACGCCCAATGGGGACGCCTGCGCGGCCAGGATTGTCACGCTGCTGTTCCAGCCCGAAGCCAGCGGCGACTACACCACCTAGCCGCCCGTCGCCACCGATCAGACCCCGCAGGCCTCGCGCTGCGGGGGCATGCCCTCGTGCGCCCAGGATGCCCCACGCACTTCGGCACCAGCTCAAGGGAATCGATGGCGCGTGGTGGTGGGCGGATGCCGGTTGTCATGGACCGTGCGTTCGGCGTCACCATCAAAGACCCCGATGGCAACACCTTCATCGACCTGTCCGCCGGTGTGGGCGTCAGCAGCGTGGGGCGTTGCCACCCGACGCACTCGAAGCGGCGGTGAAATTCGCCAAACGCGTCACCGGCCGGCACCAGATCATTGCCTTTCATGGCGGGTACCACGGCGTGTGGAATGCCTCGAACGCCCTGACCACGGGCACGTCGTACCACAAGGGCTACGGACCGTTCATGGGCGGTGTGATCCACGCGCCGTATCCCTATGCCTACCGGTTCCCCTTCGACACCACCCACAAGAGCGCCGAACAGATCGCGGGCGAGTACGTCGACTACCTGCTCAACACGCCGTACACCGCGGCCGACGATGTGGCGGCCGCGATCGTGGAGCCGGTGCAGGGGGAGGGCGGGTACGTGCCCATGGCGGGCCTGGTGATGCGCTCCGACCTCGCGGCCAAGATTCCCGATGGATCAGCGCCCAACACCTTCGCGGCCAATTCGCTGTCCGCTGCGGTGTCGCTGACCACCATCAGCCTGCTGCAAGACCCGGAGCTGGATCTGCTGAACCGTGCCCACCAGCTGGGTCAGGAAGCACAGGAGGCGCTGGACGTCTTTGGCGACGCGCTGAAAGCCCTCTGAGCAGGGCTAGGCGGGGGCTTGCCACAGGTTCCATGAAATGCACCGACCGGCCCACCTGAGGTCCGGCCGGTGCACCTGGCTGCGATGTCAAGGCTCTGGAAGTTTCGACAGCTCCAGACAGATGTCCTCTTTCAGGCGCAGCAGGTGGGGGGCGAGGGTCTTGACCCAGCGGTCAACATGCTCCTGTGTGGACACGCTGACGTTGATGACACACGTGCCTTCCGAGGACGGGAACGCTGTCGAGAGGGCGACCACCTCGGGCTGCCAGCTGGCCCAGCAATAGCCCTTTGAATTCATGCTTTCCATCGACGCTTCGATGGCTTGTTGGACCTCGGGCCAGTGCCGGCCGTTGCGGCGTTTGAAGATGGGCTTCAGCACCTGGTAGCGCTCCAACGGTGCCGTCGCCAGGTACGCCTGACCGAGCGAAGTGAGTTCCATCGGGACGCGCTGGCCCGACACGACATTGCGCAGCGCGACGCGGCGGTTGTAGCGGATCGACTCCAGGTAGACCATCTCGTCGCGATCAGGGTAGGCCAGTCCGACGTTGATGCGCTCGCGCTCGGCCAACGCGCGCATGCGCGGTGCGGCGATGGCCAGCACCTGTGAGCCCGATCGCATCGCATGGCCCAGGCTGAGCACCAGCGGTGCGAGCCGGTAGGCACGGCGGGCGCGGTCTTGCTGCAGCAGACCGGCCGCCACCAGGGTCTGGGTGAGGCGGCTCACCGTGGAGTTGGACAGACCTGTGCGCTCCGCGATCTCCCCGTTGCCCAGCAGATCCGACCCCGGCCGAAAGGCCCGCAGGATGTCGGCGCCGCGCAGCAGCGAGCGGTTGGAGGCCGATCGGCCGGGGTTTTCTTCGAGCGGGTTCATGGTGTGCCTTTCGAGGGTTGACCCCTGTGCTGCTGCGGTTCCAGCGCTTCAGAGGCCCATTCTAAATTCCACTGAATGGAATAGCGTGGGTTTCAAAAGCACCGCGTGGTCCTAAGCTCAGGGCTCGGCCCATCGGTCGATGCGGCGCTACACCAGGGGTCGCACCCGAGCCCTTCCATCAAGGAGACATCCCATGAAATCGTTCCCCACTTCCCTGCTGCGTGGCCTGGCCAGCGGCCTGTGTCTGAGCCTGGCGGTGTTGGCTGGCGCTGCCCACGCCGAATACCCCGACAGGACCGTGCGCATCGTCGTGCCGTTTGCTGCTGCCGGCGGAACCGACCTGATCGCACGCACCCTGGGCCAGGGCATGTCCAAAGAGCTGGGCCAGACGGTGATCGTCGAGAACAAGCCTGGCGCCGGCACCGTGATCGGCACCGACCTGGTCGCCAAGAGCCCTCCCGACGGCTACACGCTGGTGATCGCCACGCTGGCGCACGCGGTGAACCCGAGCCTGCTGACGAAGCTGCCCTACAACAACGAGACCGCGTTCGCCCCCGTGAGCCTGATCGGGAAGGGCCCGAACGTGCTGGTGGTCCGTACCGAGAGCCCGTACAAAACCGTGAAAGACATCCTGGACGCAGTGAAGGCCGGCAAGAAACTGACCTACGCATCGCAGGGCAACGGCACCTCGGCTCACCTGGCGGGTGAGATGTTCACCAACCTGACCAAGGTCGAGCTGCTTCACGTTCCCTACCGCGGCGCAGGCCCGGCCATGACCGACCTTCTGGGTGGCCAGGTGGACCTGTTCTTTGGCACGGCTGCAGCGGTGTCCAGCATGGTCGACCAAGGCAAGCTGCGGGCCATTGCGGTGACGACACCCGAGCCATCGCCCGCATTCAAGGGGATTCCCACGGTCGCCTCAACGGTGCCCGGCTACTCGGTCGAAAGCTGGTACGGGTTCTTCGTGCCGACCGGCACACCCGCCCCCGTGATCGCGAAGCTCAACGCCGCCGTCAAGAAGGCCGCGCAAAGCCCCGAATTCGTGAAGAAGGTGGAGCACGAAGGCCTGGTGGTCACCGCTTCTGATCCCGCCGAGTTCGATCGCTATGTGAAGGCCGAAGAAGCACGCTGGAAGAAGCTCGTCAAAGAAAACAACATCAAGGCCGACTGAGCGAACGACAACCCAGCGACCCAGCAACACCATGGAATACAACCTCATTGAACTGACGGTGACCAGCGGCATCGCCACCCTCACCCTGAACCGCCCCGACAAACGCAACGCCATGAGCGACGGCATGCGCTCGGAGTTCATTCACGCCCTGGAGTCGATGACTGCCGACAAGGCGATCCGCGCCCTGGTGCTCACCGGCGCTGGCAAGGGCTTTTGCGCAGGGGGCGACATCAGCGGCATGCAGAAGCGCATGAACGCGCCTGCGGGTGAGGTGGGCTTCAACGGCTGGCACCGCCAGCAGCGCGTGCACCACACGCAGTCGCTGCTGCACACCTGCCCCAAGCCGGTGATCGCCGCCGTGAACGGCGCGGCCTCGGGTCTGGGGGCCGACACGGCGCTGGCCTGCGACTTCATCATCGCCAGCGAGTGGGCGAGCTTCGCCTGGTCGTATGTGCTGCGCGGCATCATCCCGGACGGCGGCGGCATGTACTTCCTGCCGCGCCGCGTGGGCCTGGCCAAGGCCAAGGAATTGATCTTCACCGGCCGCCAGGTCAAGGTGGACGAAGCGGTGGCGCTGGGCATCGTGGACCGCAAGACCAGCGCAGACACATTGTTGGTCGATGCCCAGGCCTGGGCCGCGGAGCTGAGCCAGGCCTCCAGCACGGCGCTGGCGCTGACCAAGACCATCCTCAACCAGAGCTTCGAGCTGAGCTCGCACGATGTGTTCGCGCAGGGCAGCCAGGCACAGGGCATCTGCTACACGAGCAGTGAACACCGCGCCTCGGTGGAAGCGTTTCTGGCCAAGGCCGCCAGCAAGGAATGAAGACCATGGACGCCACCACCTCCACCCCCATGAACGCGATCTCCCGCCTGCTGCAGCCGCGCAGCGTGGCCATCATCGGTGCCTCGGCCGACCCCGGTAAAACCGCTGGCCGCCCGGTCGCTTACCTGCAAAAGCACGGCTTTGCCGGCCGCATCCTGCCGGTGAACCCCAAGGCCGACCGCATTGGCGACCTGCCCTGTTACGCCGACATTGCATCGCTCCCGGAAACGCCCGATGTGGCCATCGTGCTGCTGGGTGCCGAGCGTGCCCATCTCGCGGTGAAGGATCTTTCGGCGCGCGGTTGCGCGGCCGCCATTGTGCTGGCCAGTGGTTACACCGAGACCGGTGAAGATGGCGCGCGCCGCCAGCAGCAGCTGGTGGAGGCGGCCGGCTCCATGCGCATCCTGGGCCCCAACACCATCGGGCTGGTGAACCTGACGGACAGCATCGTGCTCTCGGCCACCGGCGCGCTGGAGATGGATGAATTCCCGGTCGGTGGCATCGGCGTGGTGTCGCAAAGCGGCGGCATTCTGGGCTCGCTGCTCTCGCGAGCCGCCGCGCGCGGCATTGGTCTCTCCAAGCTGATCTCCACCAGCAACGAGGTGGACCTGGAGCTGGCCGATTTCATCGACCACCTGGCAGACGACCCTGCCACGCAGGTGATCGCGCTCTACATCGAAACCGTGCGCGACCCGGCCAAATTCCGGGCCGCCTGCCTCAAGGCCGCGCGCAAGGGCAAGCCGGTGGTGGCCTTCAAGATCGGCCGCTCGGAAGCGGGCGCCCAGGCCGCCGTGTCGCACACCGGCGCCATGGCCGGCGCCGACCGCATGTACGACGCACTGTTCAAACAGGTGGGCGTGATCCGCGCGCAGACCTTCAACGACCTGCTCGACATTCCCGTGGCGCTGGCCACCGGGCGCCACATGCGCGGCCAACGCGTGGCCATTCTCACCAGCACCGGCGGTGCCGGCACGCTGGTGTCCGACGACCTGGGCGTGGCCGGCTTCGAGACACCGGCGCCCGACGCCGCCACGGCCGAGGCGCTGCGCGCCCTGCAGACCGGCAGCGAAGCCGTGCTGGACCGCAACCCGATCGACGTGACGCTGGCTGGATTGCGGCCCGACCTGCTGCGCGGCGCGATCCGGGCCCTGCTGGCCAGTCCGAGCTACGACGCGCTGGTGATCATCGTCGGCTCGTCCAGCCTGGCCATGCCCGAGCTGATGGCCAACGCCATCCGCGATTGCCTGCCCGATTCGGACAAGCCGGTGATGGCCTATGTGAGCCCGCACGCACCCGAGGTGGGCGCCTTGCTCACGCGCCACGGCGTGCCCGCCTTTGCCGCGGCCGAGAGCTGCACCGCGGCGCTGGCGGCCATGTTCAAGGTCAGCAGCTTCGTCGCACCGGTCGAAGAAGCGGATGCAGGAAGCGCCGTCGCCGTGGGTGAACTGCCTTCAGGATCGCTCGACGAGGCACAGGCCAAGCAGCTGTTTGCGCGTTTCAGCGTGCCCTGTGCGGCAGAGCGCATCGTCACCACCCCGGCCGAGGCCGAGGCCGCCGCGCGCGAGCTGGGTGGCCGTGTGGTGCTGAAGATCCTGTCCTCGCAGATCACGCACAAGAGCGATGTGGGGGGCGTGGCCGTCGGCCTCACACCTGAAACCGTGGGAGAGCGCCTGACGGCCATGACCGCCGACGTGCACGCCAAGGCCGGTGTGCGTCCCGACCGCTTCCTCGTGCAGGAGATGGTGGGCGGCGGCACCGAGCTGATCCTGGGCATGCACCACGATGCGCTGGGAACGGCGGTGCTGCTGGGCATGGGCGGCATCACGGCCGAGTTGTTCAAGGACACCACCATGCGCCTGTTGCCGCAGGATGCTGCCGGCATCCACGGCCTGAGCCGCGCCGATGCACTCTCGATGGCGAAAGACCTGAAGACCTGGCCGCTGCTCGACGGCTTCCGGGGCCGGCCCAAGGCGGACGTGGACGCGCTGGTGGACGCCATCGTGGCGTTTTCCCGCATGGCGGCGCAGCTCGGTGACCGTCTGGTCGAGGCCGAGATCAACCCGGTGTTCGTGCGCACCCAAGGCCAGGGCGTGAGCGCGGCCGACGGCGTCGTCGTGCTGGCCTGAGGACCATTTCATGACGCCACGTGTGCACCTGGAACGGGATGGCGCGGTCGCCGTCATCGTGATCGAGAACCCGCCGATCAACGCCGGTTCCGCCGCCGTGCGGCAGGGCCTGATGGCGGCGATCGAAACACTGCGCACCGACGACTCGCTGGAAGGTGCGGTGCTCATCGGCGCCGGCAGCACCTTCATTGCCGGCTCGGACCTGCGCGAGTTCGGTCAGCCGCTGACCGAACCGCAACTGCCCTCGGTGATTGCCGCCATTGAGACCTGCGGCAAACCGGTGGTCGCCGCGCTGCATGGCGCTGCGCTGGGTGGGGGCTTCGAGCTGGCACTGGGTTGTGATGCGCGCGTGGCCGCACCGGGCACGGTGGTCGGGTTGCCCGAGGTGACGCTGGGCATCATCCCCGGCGCCGGTGGCACGCAGCGGCTGCCGCGAATCGTCGGCATTCCGCGTGCGATCCGCATGATCTGCTCGGGCGAACGGGTGCCCGCTGCGGCGGCGCTGGAGACCGGTCTGGTGGACCAGATCACCACCGGTGGCCTGCGCTCTGCGGCGGTGGCCTGCGCGAGAGCACTCATCGGTCGAAAGCAGCGCCTGCGGGACCGGGCCGTCCCGACCGCTCCGAGTGCGGACGTGGCCGAGGCCGCGACCGCCGCCCTCAAGGCCGGCAAGCGCCGGCCCGCGGTGCAGGCGGCCATCGACGCGATTGCGGCCACTGCCGCCGTGGGCATCGACGACGGCCTGGCCAACGAGCGCGCCGTGTTCCAGCAATTGCGTGTCTCGCGCGAGGCCTTTGCGTTGCGGCACCAGTTCTTTGCCGAACGCGACAGCGGCAAGCACCCTTCACTGGACGGCGCCGTTCCACGCGCCGTGGAGCTCGTGGCCGTGATCGGCGCGGGCACCATGGGTTCCGGCATCGCCATCGCGGTGCTGGACGCGGGTTACCGCGTGCTGCTGCTGGAGCAGGATGCTGCCGCGTTGGAACGTGGCGCACAACGCATTCACGGGCATTACGCCTCGCGGGTGCAGGGCGGCAAGCTCAGCGCCAGTGGGGCCGCAGCGGTGGAAGCGCGGCTGCAGACCAGCCTGGACTGGACCGAACTGGCCCGCGCCGACCTGGTCATCGAGGCGGTATTTGAAGAGCTGGGTGTGAAGCAGCAGGTGTTCCAGCGCATCGACGCCGTGGCGCGACCGGGCGCGGTGTTGGCTTCCAACACCTCGTACCTGGATCTGGATGCGATCGCGGCGGCCACCTCAAGGCCGCACGACGTGATCGGCCTGCACTTCTTCAGCCCCGCGAACGTCATGAAGCTGATGGAAGTGGTGCGCGGCCAGGCCTCTGCGCCCGATGCGCTGGCCACCGGCCTGGCCCTGGGCAAACGGCTGAAGAAGCTGCCGGTGCTGACCGGCAACGCCTTCGGCTTCATCGGCAACCGGCTCTACGCGGCCTACCGCAGGCAGTGCGAATTCATGATCGAAGAGGGCGCCTGGCCCGAACAGGTCGACGCTGCGCTGCAGGCGTTTGGCTTTGCCATGGGGCCGTTCGCGGTGGCCGACCTGTCGGGCCTGGACATCGCCTGGCGCATGCGGCAGGCACAGGTCGCCAACCGCGACCCGAAGGCGCGCTACGTGCACATTCCCGACCGCCTGTGCGAGGCCGGGCGCCTGGGTCGCAAGACCGGTGCGGGGTATTACCGCTACCCCGAAGGCAGCAAGGGCCCGCAGGTGGACGAAGCCGTGCATCGGCTGATCGAACAATGTCGGACCGACAAGGGCGTTCTCGCCCGCGATCTCAGCGATGACGAGATCGTGCGCCGGGCGCTGCTGGCCATCGTCAACGAGGCGGCGCAACTTCTGGCCGAAGGGGTGGCCGAGCGCGCCACCGATGTGGATGTGGTGCTCGTCAACGGCTACGGTTTCCCGCGCTGGGAAGGTGGCCCGGTGTTCTGGGCCCGCGAACGCGGCGCTGCTGCCCTGCAGGACGACATGCTTTGGCTGGCCGGCCTCAGCGGGCCGGGCTTTGTGGCCGGCGACATGCGTCACCTGCTCACCACGGAGAACTGAACATGCACGCTGTTGAAACATTCGCGCGCTTCGCAACGGGCTTTGCCCGGACACCGCTGCCCGCCGAGGTGGCGCACCACGCCCAGCGCGCGGTGATCGACTGGTACGCCTCGATCTACCCGGGCCTGGACACCCCTGCGGTGCAGGTGCTGACCCGCACCATGGCCGACGACTTGGACCGGGGCGCGGCCCAGCTGGTGCAGGGGCGAGCAGCCACCACGCGCGCGGCGGCCCTGATCCAGGGCACGGCCGCACACGCTGCCGAGGTGGACGACAGCTTTCGCGATGCGATGTACCACCCCGGCGCGGCCACCATCGCCGCCGCGCTGGCGGTGGCCCAGTCCACGGGCGCGAGCGGTCCCGAGTTCCTGCGCGCCGTGGTGCTGGGCTACGAAGTCTCCACCCGCATCGGCGTGGTGATGGGACGCCCCCATTACAGGTACTGGCACAACACCGGCACCATGGGCAGCTTTGGCGCGGCCGCCGCTGCGGCGAGCCTGCTGAAGCTGGACGAGGCTGCCTTTGCCCACGCGCTGGCCATTGCCGCGACCTTCACCGCCGGGCTGCAGCAGGCCTTTCGTCTGGAGGCCATGGCCAAACCGCTGCACGCGGGGCGTGCGGCCGAGGCCGGTGTGCTAGCGGCACAACTCGCTGCGGGCGGCATGCGCAGCTCGCTCGATGTGCTCGAAGGCGAATCGGGCCTTGGACAGGCGATGAGCGAAGGGCCGGACTGGTCCGCCGTGGGGGCCACGCTGGGCACCGACTTCCACATCACCCGCCTGACCTTCAAGAACCACATCGGTTGCGGCCACACCTTTGCGGCCATCGATGGCGCGCTGGAACTGCAGCGCCAGCACGGATTCCGCCACGCGGACATCGAACACCTGGCGCTGGGCGTCTACCAGCCCACGCTGGACATCGCCCCCCACGTGGACCCGCAGAACGCCGACCAAGCCCGCTTCAGCCTGCACTACATGGTGGCCACCGCGCTGTTGCACGGCAGCGTGCGTCTCTCGGCGTTCGAGCCGGACCGGCTGAACGACCCGGCCACGCGTTCGTTGATACAGCGCATCGACAAGGCGTTGGATCCCGAGGTGGACGCCGCCTTCCCGGGCCGGCGCGGTGCGCGGGTGTCGATCACGCTGTGCGACGGCCGCCAGCTGACGCTGCTGCAGCCCGACCGCAAGGGCGACCCGGAACTGCCGCTGTCCGATGCCGATCTGGAGGGCAAGCTCATGGAGCTGGCCACGCCGGTGATCGGCGAAGCATCCGCCCACGCGCTGCTCGGCCGCATCTGGCAACTGCACCAGAGCGCCCAACTTCCTTGAAAAGAGACCCCATGACCCACGCCTTCATCTGCGACGCCGTTCGCACACCCTTTGGCCGCTACGGCGGCGCCCTCTCCAGCGTGCGCGCCGACGACCTCGGTGCCATTCCTCTGCGGGCTTTGATGGAGCGTCACTCGCAACTGGACTGGGCCGCGGTGACCGACGTGATCTACGGCTGCGCCAACCAGGCCGGTGAAGACAACCGCAACGTGGCGCGCATGAGTGCGTTGCTGGCGGGCTTGCCGGTCTCGCTGCCAGGCTCCACCGTGAACCGCCTCTGCGGTTCGGGCCTGGACGCACTGGGCACGGCGGCGCGCGCGATCAAGAGCGGCGAGGCACAACTGATGATCGCCGGCGGCGTGGAGAGCATGAGCCGCGCGCCCTTCGTGATGCCCAAAGCCACCAGCGCGTTTTCGCGCGCCAACAGCGTGGAAGACACCACCATCGGCTGGCGCTTCGTCAACAAGTTGATGAAGGCGCAGTACGGCGTGGACAGCATGCCCGAGACGGCGGAGAACGTGGCGACCGAGTTCAACATCTCCCGCGCCGACCAGGACCGCATGGCCGTGGCCTCGCAGACGAAGGCCCTGGCGGCGCAAGAGGCGGGTGTGTTCGACGCCGAGATCGTGCCGGTGCATGTGCCGCAGAAAAAGGGTGATGCCCTGGTGGTGAACCGCGACGAGCACCCGCGCGCCACCACGCTGGAAGCGCTCGGGAAACTGAAGGGGGTGGTGCGTCCCGACGGCAGCGTGACAGCCGGCAACGCCTCGGGCGTGAACGACGGCGCCGCCGCGCTGCTGCTGGCCAGCGAAGCCGCCGCAGCGCGGCATGGCCTCACGCCGCGCGCCCGGGTGGTGGGCATGGCCACCGCTGGTGTGCCGCCGCGCATCATGGGCATGGGCCCGGCTCCCGCCACCCGCAGGGTGTTGGCGCTCACCGGGCTCTCGCTGGCGCAGATGGACGTGATCGAACTCAACGAAGCCTTTGCCGCACAAGGCCTGGCCGTGCTGCGCGACCTGGGCCTGGCCGACGACGACGCGCGTGTCAACCCGAATGGCGGCGCCATCGCTCTGGGCCATCCGCTGGGTGCGAGTGGCGCCCGCCTGGCCACCACCGCCATCAACCAGCTGCACCGCAGCGGTGGCCGCTACGCGCTGTGCACCATGTGCATCGGGGTGGGGCAGGGCATTGCGGTGGTGCTGGAACGGGTTTGACGCGCCTTTCAGATCACACTGATAGCCCATCACCGGTCCGTCCGACCAATTTTGAAAGGGTGAGCCACCATGGATCTGCGTCAACTCCGCTATTTCGTGACCGTTGCCGAGGAGTTGAACTTCAGTCGTGCCGCACTGCGGCTGCACATGAGTCAGCCGCCTTTGTCGCACCAGATCAAGATGCTGGAAGACGAGCTCGGCATCGTGCTGCTGGAGCGCAACCGTCGCGAGGTCAAGCTCACGGCGGCCGGGCGCACCTTCCTCCACGACAGCCGTGCGCTGCTGGACCAGGCGCAGGTCGCTCTCCAGCGGGCCCGTCTCTCGGGACAGGGGCGAACCGGCACGCTGCGGGTGGGCATGGCCACCTCGGCCATCGACCGCGTGTTGCCCGCGTTCCTGGCCGGCGTGCGCGAGCGCGGCGCGCTGGCCCAAGTGGTGTTGACCGACATGGGTTCGGAAGACCAGGTGCGCGCCCTGACACAGGACCGCATCGACCTGGGGTTTGTGCATGCTCGCGTGGTGGCCAAGGCACTGGCCCGCCGGCCCGTGCACATTGAAGGACTGGCCGTGGTCCTGCCTGAAGGCCATGCTTTGGCTGGGCGCAGTGCGCTGGGTCTGCTCGATCTGGCCGAGGAACCCATGATCACCTTTTCGCGCGAACACCGCTCCGCCTTGTTCGACTCGCTCGTGGCGGCCTGCATGAATGCGGGTTTCAGTCCGCGGCTGGTGCACGTGGCGCGACACCCGATGAGCATGTTCCAGATGGTGCGGCAGGGGCTCGGCATCTGCGTGGTGCCTGCTTCCTATGCCAGCGCCGCAGGCACGGGTCTGTGCGTCATCGCCTTGCCCCCCGCGGCTGGCGTGATCCAGATCGACGCGGTGTGGCGACCCGACATCACGTCGCCGCTGTTGCAAGAGGTGGTCGATTTCGTGCTGCCCGATCTGGTGCCGACCATGGGCTGAGCCCATGAATTGAACCGCCGTGGTTCAACCGTAGCGCAGGCCCTGGCCACGCTGGGTGACGGTCTCGGTGGGATCTGGCCGTGGGCCACTCCACGGCAGATCGAAGGGCAAACGGCCCGTCGGCGCATGACGGCCCGTCAGCACATCGAACAACGCCTCCGGCCGCAGACCGAAGTGCGCCACGATGGCGGTGGCCCAGGGCGCGATCCGGGCCAGATCGGCCGGTCGCTCCAGGTAGATCGACACCACAGTGGGCACACAGCCGGCGATCTGGCGAAACGACCGGTACGCGGGGTCATCCTCGGCAAAGCCCGTGTCACCTTCGCGGTAGCGGCGTCCGAAGAAGTGTTGCGGGTGCAGCACTTCATGGGGCGTGCTCAGTCCGACGATGGCGAGGTCGGCGTCTTCGGGCCGTTCCGCCACCTCCAACCCGTACCGCCGGGCCAGGTCGGCATCGATCTGGTGCAGGTACAGCTTCGGCCTGCCGCGCAGCGGCAGCGTGGCCCCGTGGTTCTTCAGAAGGACCAGCGAGCGCCGCTGCGCTTCCAGCGCCATCGCCTGCACGGTCTCGTGGCCCACCAGGGACTCGGCCGCTTCCTCGTCGACGTAGGGATCCTCGAACAATCCCAACGCAAACCGCTGGGTCATGATGCGATGCACCGCCTGGTTCAGGGCCTCCATCGGCAGCAGTCCCCGCTGGACCGCGTCGATGATCCAGCCCGGATCCTGCGCACCGCCAAACTGGTCCACACCGGCCAGGACCGCCTTGGTGAAACGCTCGCTCTTGGGCAGGTCTTCCACCCCCCAGGGCATGGCAATGTCTTCCGGACCCGGCTGGCTCCCGGGTGGCGCTCCTTCGATGCAGGCGCGGCTGGCACCGTCGGTGATGTGCCAGTCGGACATCACCACACCGGCGAAGCCAAATCGATGGCGCAGGATGTCGGTCAGCAGTTGCTTGTTGAAGCCCACGCCCACACGTTCGATCTCACCCTGGGTCCCTTGCACGGTCAGGCCCGCTGGCGGCAAGCTGTAGGCGGGCATCACGGCCCCCACGGCGGCAGCAAAGGCGCCGGTGAACGGCACGATGTGCGATTCGATGTCGGCACTGGTGGCGCCCATGTGCCGGCCGTAGTGGTTGTGGGCATCGAAGCCATCGACCTGTGTGGCGCCGTAGCCCACCCAGTGCTTGACCACCGAAACCACGCTCTCGGGGAACAGACCACGATCACCCGCCTGCATGCCTTCCACGTAGGCCCGGACCAGGCGCGCGGCCAGTTGGGGCTCGTTGCCGAAGCAGCCGCTGCCGCGGTGCCAGCGCGGATGGATCGCGAGATCGGCCATCGGCGAGAGCGCCATGCGGATGCCCACCGCACGGTACTCCTGCCGCACGCTCGCGGCACAACGGCGCACCAGATCTTCATCGCCAATGGCCGCCAGACCGGCGGGGTCGGGCCACTGCGTGAACGCGCCCGCCGCCACGCTGACCCCTTGCGATGCGGCGAACTGGTTGCGGGGGTCGGACGACAGCAGCGCCGGGATGCCCAGCCGGCCCGTTTCGGCGATGGCCTGGAGCTGGTTGTGCTGTGTAGCTATCTCGCGCACCCCGGTGTTCAACCGGTTCAGAAACGCCGTGATGTGGCGCCCGAGCACCATGTCGGCCACCGCGGGGAACGCCCAGGCCACGCCAGCGCCGGGCAGCGTCGAGGAGGCCGAGGACGGCGGGTTGGCGTGCATCATGGCGCCCGCCTTCTCGGCCAGGCTCATGCGAGCGACAAGGTCGCTCGCGCGCTCGCTGGCGGGTCGCCGCCAATCCTCATAGGGATCGAGCTGGCCGTTGCGGTTGTGGTCCTTGAACCGCAGACCCTCCAGGTCCAGCAACGGGACATGGCGGGCCTGCAGGTTCGAATGCATGGGAGTCAGACCTTCAATGCGGATGGCGCTGTTCAGAAGCGGTGGCTCAGACCGAATTCGATGCCGCGGGAAGCCTGACCAGCCACGGCCGCCGGCGGCGTGCTCACGGCGAACTTGGCCGCGCCCTTGTTGGTGATGCGGGCGTAGGTGCCGTACAGGCTGGTGCGCTTGGACAGCGCGTGCACATAGCCCAGGGCCACTTGCGTGGCATCGTCCGCGCTGATCGAGGTCCCGCCCTGCTGGCCGGAGGCGTCTGCCCTTGTGATGTTGGCGCGCACCGTGCCAGCCGAACCGACCGGCACATGGACGCCCAGCTGTGTGATGGTGCGTTTGGCCTCAAGGTACTCGTTGACCACCAGGCTGCCGAAAAGCTTGACGACGCCCAAGTCGTAGCGTCCGGCCAGCGAGGTGCGCTTGTGGTCGCCCGCCGTGGCGTCGATCACGCTGTAGGCGCCTGAGACGTCCAGCGGGCCAGCCGCATAGCCGAGGCGCGCGCCCCTGAAGGCCGATGCGGCCACACCTTCGCCCGCTGCCCACATGGCGTTGGCATAGAAGCCACCCAGTGTCTTCGGTGTGTTGTAGGCCACCGAGTTGTCGGCGCGGGCCCAGAGACCGGTGGCTTCGATGCCGCTGCCGAACGCTGTCGAGTGGAACTTGCCCTGGTCGGCCAGCCCGCTGGTGCCAAAGGTGTCGTACTCACCGAAAGCGGTGTAGCCCGGTGTCAATGAGCGGCCCAGGATGACCTCGCCCAATGCGCCGGAGAGGCTGACGGTGGTGCGGCGGTTCCAAAGGCGGGTGGTGTTCGCGGTGCCGTTGTCGAGGTTCACCGTGCCCTCGATCCATCCGCCCGCTTTCATGCCACCGCCCAGGTCTTCTTCCACCCGAATGCCGAACCGGCTGCCCGCCAGGCCACCGCTGGCCAGACTGGTTTCTGACTCGGCACCGTTGGTGGTTTTGCGGATCCCTGCGTCGGCAACGCCGAAGACGGTGACATGGCTTTGCGCGGATGCGCCGGCCGCGGTCAGCAGGCCGGCCAGGGCGATGGTGAGGTGGGTGTGTTTCAAGTGAATCTCCGGTGATCGGTGTTGAGGGATGCCGCGGCGGAATTTAGGACCGCTCACAAGGGCCGTCCAATACCGTTGGCATCCATCTCTGATTGCGTCCGCGAATAAGCGGCCAGCATCCGGGTCAGCGGCGCCGGAGGGGGTTGTCGTCTGCTCAAAGGGAGGAGGGAGAGGAGGGTGGAGGCAGGCTCGCGTTATCCGGTCGTGAGATATCAGTCGTTTCCAATCGGTATTGGACTGGGCATCGTCAGCGTCCTAAAGTTTGCGCTCCAAACAGAGGAACGACCATGAACTTGAATGCTGAACAACACGGGTCCGTCACCCGTCGATGGACTGCGCGGGCCATGTTGGCCTTGGTGGTGTCCGCGTCGGGCATGGCGTTCGCCCAGTCCGATCCGGGCTATCCCTCCAGGCCGATCAAACTCATTGTTCCGTTTGTGCCTGGTGGGCCCAACGACATCGCGGCGCGGCTCGTTGCTCCCCACCTTGCCGAACGATTGAAGACCTCGGTCATCGTGACCAACATCGGTGGTGCGGGTGGGCGCATCGGCTCCAAAGCGGTGACCTCCGCGCCTGCCGACGGGTACACGATCATGATTGGGGGCACCAACCTCAACGTGGTGATACCGGCCGTCTTCAAGGGACTGGACTACGACCCGGTGAAGGACTTTGTTCCGGTGGGCGCCATCGCGACCGACGCCATGTTGCTGGCGATTCACCCCGGCTTGCCGGTGAAGAACGTGGCCGAGTTCGTGCAGTACAGCAAGAGCCATCCCGGCAAGGTGAATGCGGGTTCAGCGCCCGGGATCGGTCCGCATTTTGTGATCGAGCTGTTCAAGCTGCGTACTGGTGCCGACATGACTTTCGTGCCCTACAAAGGGGCCGCACTGGCGATCCAGGACACGTTGGGCGGTCACCTGGCGATGACGGTCACCAACAAGGCGGTGCTGCTGCCGTTGATACAGAAAAGCCAGCTGCGCGCGCTGGCCGTGACAAGCCCCTCGCGCATGGCCGACTTGCCCGACGTTCCCACGCTGAAGGAAAGCGGGGTGCTCGGTGTGCCATCGATCAATTGGTATGGGCTGCTGGCGCCTGTCGCCACGCCACCGGCGGTGGTTTCCCGCCTGCAATCGGCGCTGCGAGAGGTGGGCAAGTTGCCTGCCGTGCTGGAGGGCATTCGAAAGCTGGGGCTTGAGCCTGAGTTCGAAGAGGACTTCGGTGCCGCCCTGTCTGCCCAGCGACGCGAGTGGGCTGCGATCGCCAAAGAAACGCGCATCACGCTGGAGTGACCTCACCACACCGTCACCCGACCAGCGAATCTCAATCAACACCCACCTTCCGCATGACATCCACATCCCAACCCCGAACATTTGTGCTCGTTCATGGCGCAGGCCATGGCGCCTGGGCATGGCGCCGCCTGGCCGATCTGCTGCGCGCCCATGGTCATCGCGTGCACACGCCCACACTCACAGGGCTCGCCGAGCGTTCACACCTGATGAGTGGAGACATCACGCTGCAGACCCACATTCAAGATGTGGTGAATCTGTTCCGCTGGGAAGACGTCGAAGACGCGACGCTGGTGGCCCACTCCTACGGCGGCTGGGTCGTCAGCGGCGCCGTCGAGCAACTGGAGTCACGTGTTTCCGCCCTCGCGTATGTCGATGCGTTCCTGCCTGAAGATGGGCAACGCGGCCACGACCTGCTGAACGAGCAGCAGAAGGCCCAACTGGAAGCGGCCAAGGCCCTGGGGGAAGTCTCCAGGCCCGGACCGACCAGCACCGCCCTGCGCATACAGCGCCCCGAAGACGCGGCCTGGGTCGACGCCCACATCACACCGCAGCCGCTGGGCGTTTCCATGGACCCTGTGCGGCTGAGTGGCGCCCGCGAGCGTGTGCGACACAAGCTGTACGTGCGCACGCCCTTGTTCCCGCAGCCTGTCTTCGACGCGGCACTCGCACGCTGTCAGGCCGATGCCGGCTGGCGCACCGCGGTGATGGACGGTTGCGGCCACGACCCGATGATCGACGACCCCGAAGGCCTGGCGGCGCTGCTGGAAGGGCTGAAGTGACCGCCGGGCCTGTGCTGCGGGTGTTGGCGCCGCAAGCCTTCTCGCACGCGCTGGATGCGCTGGCGAAGCACTTCACCGATGCGGGCGGGCCGGCCGTGGCGATGGGCTACGGACCGGCGACCGGCAGCAGCGAACGCGCCATCACGGCGCGACTCGATCGCGGCGAGGTGGCCGACGTGGTGTTGCTCCCGACAAGGCTGCTGGAAGAACGGTCACGCACAGGCCTGGTCCTGACGGGCACCTGTGCAGAGGTGCTGCGCTCCGGCATCGGCCTCTGTGTGCACGTGGAACAGCCGCTTCCCCTGATCGGAACGCTTGAAGAACTGAGGCTGGCGCTGCTTCGGAGCCGCTCGGTGGCGCTGTCGCAGGCCGGCAGCGGCGAGTACGTGGCCGGGCAACTGCTGCAGCGTCTGGGCATCGATTCCGACGTGTTGGGCCGTTGCCAGCGTTTCGCCCATGAGCCGGTGGCCGCTGTGGTGGCGCGTGGAGATGCCGAGCTGGGTTTCCAGCAGGTGTGCGAACTGCTGCCTGTGCCGGGCATCCGGTTTGTGGGCGCGCTGCCTGAAGCGGTCCAGCACCGAACCGCGGTGTCCGCGGGTGTGCTCGCTTCGAGCGCGCAACCGGGGCTGGCGTTGAGCTTTGTCCGGCACCTGCGATCACAGGCGTCCGTCCCCGTGCTGGCCGCAGCGGGACTGGACGCCGCAGCGGACTTGTGAGGGGTCGACTTGCCACAGGTCGGGGTCTTCGGTGGACTGCTTATTCGCGGTTGCGATCACAGTTCAATCCACACGGTATTGGACCGCCGGAAGCTGCCTCAATAGACTTTTCCTCAGTGAAATCAACGCAGAAAAACTCGCCTCAACCGGGGCCGGAGTCCACCATGAACGCAACCCATCCAGCACAGCAAATGGCGAACTGCTCCGCCGATTCGGCGGAGCGTGGCGCATCCACGCGCCTGCTGCCGACCGAGCGTGTGGGCATCAACGGCAAGGAGCTCGCCGCTGTCGAATTGCCGGCCGGATTCAGCATGCACGACGGGCGCCGTCTTCGCATGCGCGAAGTCACCATCGAGCCCGGTGGCTTTCTGCCCATGCATTCGCACGCGAGCCGTCCGGCTGTGGCCTTCGTACTTCAAGGGGTGATGACCGAGTACCTCGAAGGCGAGGACCAGCCCGTCACGGTCCGGTCGGGTCAGTCCTATGCGACCTTCATGAAGCCGCACGCCCTGCAGAACCAGGGGGCGGTTCCGGTCGTTTTTATCGAGATAGACCTCGTCTGATTCCTGCATTGCTGCTCGTCGCCTGCTGTGCAACCCCGGCACGTGCAGAGCCTGAGCTTCGCCATTCCACCAAGGAGACATTGAAATGACATTTCCGTTCCAGATCAAACCGACACAGCGTGTCACCCGTTGGGCCGCATGCGCCATGACCGCGCTGGCCACCACGCCCCTGTGGGCGGCGGAGAAGGTGGAGGTCATTCACTGGTGGACCAGCGCCAGTGAAACGGCGGCGGTTGCGAAGTTCAAGGAAGCGGCGGTCCGGCGCGGACTCGAGTGGGACGACCTGGCGGTGGGCGGTGGCGACAGCCAGCGCATTCTGCTCAAGACGCGCGTGGCCAAGGGCGATCCACCGACCGCAGCGCAGATCAATGGTGCTGTGCGCAGCTATGCGGCCAATCCCGACATCGTGGCCAACCTCGACGCCGTGGCGGCCCAAGGCAAGTGGGACGAGGTGCTGCCCGAGCCGGTGCGCCGCTATGCGCGGCTGGGGACCAAGAGCTATGTCGCGGTGCCCGTCAACGTCCACCGCCAGAACGTGATGTGGATCAGCACCGAGGCGATGAAGAGGATCGGCGCCACGGCCGCGCCCAAAACCTGGGATGAATTTTTCGCCATGGCCGACAAGGCCAAGGCCGCAGGCATTCAGCCGCTGGCGATGGGGGAGGACATCTGGGTCAACTTCACTTTCATGCAGGTGGCCTTCACCACCCACAAGCCCGATGAGTACCGCAAGGCGTTCTATGACGGTGACGAGGCCCAGCTCAAGGGTGCGGGCATGGTCAAGGCCTTCGAGGTGATGCGCCGTTTGCGTGGCTATGTGGATCGCAGTGCCTCCACCCGCAAGTGGAACGAAGCCACCCAGATGGTGATTCAGGGCCGTGCCTTTGCGCAGGTGATGGGTGACTGGGCCAAGGGCGAGTTCACCGTGGCCGGCAAGCGCCAGGGCGCTGACTACCTCTGCGCCACGGTGCCCGGCAGCGGCCGGGGACACGTGTTCACGTCCGACGCGTTCCTGTTCTTCAAGGTCGCACAGAACGCCAAGGCCCAGGCCGATCTGGCGCAGGTGTTCATGGACAAGGATGCCCAGGTGGCCTTCAGTCTGGCCAAAGGCTCCGTGCCGGTGCGGACCGATGCCGATGTCTCGAAGTTCGACGATTGCGCCAAACAGAGCCACGCCGATCTCGTGGCCGGTGGCAAGGACGGCACGGCGGTCGCCACACCCAACCTGTTCCAGTCGCCCGCACGCATCGGTGCGTGGCGTGACGTGGTGCTGTCTTTCTGGAACGACGACAGCATCACGCCACAGCAGGCGGCCTTGAGCTTCGCCAACGCGGCCAAGGCCAATCGTTGAGCGTGATCGATCAACCCAACGCCGTCGCAACATGAGCGCCTCTTCACGACTCTTTCTGGACAAGTGGCTGCCCCAGCTGGCCGTGTCGCCCGCGCTCGTGGTGAGCCTGGTGTTTTTCTATGGGCTCACGATCTGGGTGGGCGCGGTGTCGTTCACCGACTCCGAGGGCGTGGTCACCTGGAACTGGGTGGGCTGGGATCAGTACATCCGTCTGTTTGCCGATGACAGCTGGTGGCGCTCCCTGTGGAACCTGGCCAAGTACCTGCCGCTGGTGGTGGGTCTGCCGCTGATCCTGGGCTGCCTGCTGGCCATGCTGCTGGACCAGAAGGTGCGCTTTGAAAACGGCATCCGCACCGCCGTGCTCTATCCGCTGGCCTTGAGCTGGATCGTGGCCGGCACGATCTGGCGCTGGCTGCTGACCCCCGATACCGGCATCGAGAAATGGCTGATCGGCGCGGGTTTTGAGGGTGCCGTGTTCGACTGGATCGTGCAGCCCAAAATGTCCATCTACGCACTCGTCATCGTGGCGGTCTGGGCCAGCACGGGTTTCGTGATGTCGATGTTCATCGCGGGGCTTCGCAGCATCGACGACTCGGTGATCAAGGCCGCCATGATCGACGGCGCCAGCAAACCGCGTATCTACCTGCGCGTGCTCCTGCCAACGCTGAGGCCCACCATCTTCAGCGCCGCGCTGATCCTCTTGCCCGCAGCGCTGCGCACCTTCGACCTGGTCGTGGTGCTCACCCAGGGTGGGCCCGGTCAAAGCAGCGTGCTGCCGGCCTTCTATGTGTTCGACCGCTTCTTCCGCCGCGACCAGATGGGCCTGGGTGCCGCATCCGCCATGGTGCTTTTGATGACCTGCGCGATGGTCGCTGTGCCTTACATCCTGGGCGAGCTGAAGAAGCACCGCCACGACTGAACCCCATGGACCTCTACCTCTTTCCTCTCGGAGATCAACATGCGTGAACGCTTGCCGGGTGAACGCCGTGGCCTGGGCCGCTGGCTCGTGTACGGCAGCCTGTTGCTGGCCGTGCTGTTCTTTGCACTGCCGGCGTGGTTTGCGCTGGTGAATGCCTTCAAACCGCTGGCCGACCTTCAGGCCGGCAACGTGCTCGGCCTGCCATCGCAGTGGACGCTGGAGCCTTGGGTCGAGGCCTGGAGCACCGCTTGCACGGGCGCCTCGACGTGTGGCGGACTCTCCCGCTATTTCATCGACTCGCTGCTGGTGGTGGTGCCTGCCACGGTCATCTCCACGCTCTGGGGGTGCTTCAACGGCTACGTGCTGGCGAAGTGGCGCTTTCGCGGGGTGGACCAGGTGTTGTTCCTGATGATGTTCGGCATCTTCATGCCGGCGGCGCTGTTCGTGTTTCCGCTGTCGGTGGTGTTTTCGCAGCTGAACCTGTCGCACTCGCTGGTCGGTCTGGTGCTCGTGCACACGCTGTACAGCGTGCCGGTAGCGCTCTATTTCCGCAATTACTTCGTCGGCTTTCCGGGCGAGCTGATCAAGGCCGCGCGCATTGACGGGGCGGGTCTGTGGGTAATCTTCTGGCGGGTGGTGCTGCCCACCGCGAAACCCATCCTGGTGGTGGTCGGGATCATGCAGTTCACCGCCATCTGGAACGACTTCATCTTCGCGCTGGTGCTGGCGCCCAGCGATCAGCAGCTGGTCACGGTGGGCCTGAACAACCTGACCAACGTGCAGGAAGACGTGCCCCGCTACAACACATACATGGCCGCTGCCGTGATCGCCGGCGCGCCCACCCTGGTGCTCTACATCCTGGCCGGCAAGTACTTCGTGCGCGGGCTGACCGCTGGCGCCGTCAAAGGCTGAACTTTTAAAAACGAGGAGTCATAGACCATGGCCAGTGTCAGCATTCGCAACGTACGCAAACACTTCGGCAGCACCACCGTGCTGCACGGTATCGATATCGAGGTCGCCGACGGCGAGTTCCTCATCCTCGTCGGCCCGTCTGGCTGCGGCAAGAGCACGCTGCTGTCGATGATCGCCGGGCTGGACACGGTCAGCGAGGGAGACATCTCCATCGGTGACCGGGTCGTGAACGACGTCAGCCCGAAGGACCGGGACATCGCGATGGTGTTTCAGAGCTACGCGCTGTACCCCAGCATGACGGTGGGCGAGAACATCGCCTTTGCGATGGAGATGCGCAAGGTGCCCAAGCCCGAGCGCGACGCCGTGGTGGCGCGTGTGGCCAAGACCTTGCAGATCGATCAGCTGCTGGACCGCCGGCCGGCGCAGTTGTCCGGGGGGCAGCGGCAGCGGGTGGCGATGGGCCGTGCGCTGGCGCGCGATCCCAAGGTGTTCTTGTTCGACGAACCGCTGTCCAACCTGGACGCCAAGTTGCGCGTGGAGATGCGGGCCGAGATCAAGTCCCTGCACCAGCGCCTGAAGAGCACCGTGGTCTACGTGACCCACGATCAGATCGAGGCCATGACGCTCGGCGACCGCATTGCGGTGATGAAGGACGGTCGGGTGCAGCAACTGGGCACACCGGAAGACATCTACGACCGGCCCGCCAACCTGTATGTGGCCGGGTTCATGGGCTCACCCACGATGAACTTCCTGCCGGTGACGCTGCAGATCGAAGACGGCCGCTGGGTGGTCGACCTGCGCAACACCCAGGGACACGCGAAGATCGTGCTGGGCGCCGTCCAGGACCCCAGCTGGACCGGGCGCCAGGTGGTGCTCGGGCTGCGGCCTGAACACCTCCACGACGTCAAGCCTGAGCATGCCGCTTCGCTGGAGGTCGTGTTCGACATGATCGAGCCCACCGGGGCGGACACCTTCGGCTTCACCGAGATCAACGGCAGCCGTGTGGCGATTCGCCTCTCCCCGAAGCGCGTGCGGGCGGCGGGGGAGCGTCTGCACGTGGCGGTGGACGTTTCTGCCGTCTGCCTCTTCGATCCCGAAACGGAGCGCCTCATCGCCCCTTGAGCGAGCGCTTGCGCGCAACGAGAGGCGGTTTTTTTACCAGCCAGGAGACAACACCATGACCACCACCCACACCCGCCGCTGGTTGCTTCAGGCCGCGGCCGCCAGCACGCTGCCCACCAGCCTGGGTGCCTGGGCGCAGACGGCCGAACCATCGAAGCCTGCACTGCCGCTCTACAAGTTTGTCGTCGGCTTCGGTGCGGGCGGTGTGCCGGATGCGGCGGCCCGTGCCATGGCGGCCCGCATTTCGGAACGCTGGGGCATTCCGGCCCTTGTCGAGAACAAGCTGGGGGCCGGCGGCACGCTGGCGGCCCAGGCGGTGTTGAACGCGCCGGCCGACGGCACGACCATCCTGAGCGTGTCACCCGCGCACGCCACGGCGCCCGCCATCTTCAAGAAGGTGCCCTACGACACACTGCGTGATTTCACGCCGGTCACCTTGATCGGCGACGGTCCCGCGCTGATCGTGGCGCCCAAGGACCTGAAGGCCAAAGACCTGGCCGATCTCGTTGCACAGGCGAAGGCACAGCCTGGCGCGTTGAACTACTCGTCGGCGGGCGTGGGCAGCAGCTCGCACTTTGCCGCGGCCTTGTTCTGCATGCAGGCAGGCATCGACGTGCTGAACATCCCCTACAAGGGTGTTGGCGAAGCCATGACCGAAACCATTGCGGGTCGGGTGCACTTTCACGTGGCGCCCTATGTTTCGGCGATCAAGCTGGTGAACGAGGGCAGGGTTCGCGCACTGGCCGTGACCGGCGACAAACGCCTCCCCGACCTGCCCGACGTGCCCACCGTGGCAGAGGCGGGCATCGCGGGCTACGAGTGGAAGTTCTGGTACGGCTTGCTGGTGTCGGCAAAGACACCCGCACCGGTGGTGGAGCAGCTGCACAAGGACATGACGGCGGTCCTGCGGCTGCCCGATGTGCAGAAGCAGCTGGTGGCCATGGGCGTGACGCAGTCCACGGCCTCACCAGCCCAGTTCCGTGCGCTGATCGAGTCCGAGATCACCAAGTACGCCCGCATCGCCAAAGCGGCGAACATCCAGCCGAACTGAGGAACCCACGGTCATGCGAACCACCCTCAACGGCATCGAGGTCGAGTACAGCATCGACGGAGACAGTGGTCCCTGGCTGGTGATGTCCCACTCGCTGGGTTGCGACATGGCCATGTGGGACCCGCAGATGCCGGCGCTGACGGGGCGCTACCGTGTGCTGCGCTACGACACGCGTGGGCACGGTCGCAGCGAAGCGACGGCAGGGCCCTACACGCTGGACCAGTTGGCCGATGACGCCGCCGCGCTGATGAAGCACGTCGGCATTCGGAGCGCTGTCTGGGTGGGGTTCTCCATGGGCGGAATGATCGGGCAGACGTTCGCGCTGAAGCACCCCTCGCTCACACAGGCCGTGGTGCTGGCCGACACCACGAGCGAACACCACGCCACCCCTCACTCGGTGTGGGACGAGCGCATCCGGGTGGCGTTGGAGCAGGGCATGGCGCCGCTGGTGCAACCTGCTATCGGCCGCTGGTTCACGCAGGCTTACCGCGAGCGACAGCCCGAGCGGGTGGCCGCGGTGGCGCGGACGATTGGCCGCACCTCGGTCGATGGATGGGCCGGCTGCTGCGCGGCCATCTCGGGTGTGAACACCACATCCCGCCTGCACGAGATCGCCTGCCCGGTGTTGGTGATCGTGGGCGAGCACGACATCGGGACGCCCCTGGCGTCGGCGCTGACCATCCACCGCGCGCTGCCCGACTCGGTGCTGGCTGTCGTGTCGGACGCTGCCCACATGACCTGCATTGAGCAGCCTTCTCAGTTCAATCGCGTGCTGAGGCAGTTTCTGGATGCAAGGGTTGCCCTCCACGGTTCAACCGAGGACCCATGCATCCCTTGATATGCGTGTCCATCGTAGCCCACCAAGTGCCTCCCCACCGTCGGCGACGGACATAGGTCATTCGCATGAACGGGTGGCGGTTGGCGGCTTGTGTCAGGTGGTCGTTTTGCCCGCCTGACAGTGCTCCAGCGCATCCACCACGGCCTGCAGTGCCCGACCACAGTCGTCTCTTGTCAGGCTGCCTCCCATGCAGATCCGCAAACCTTCTGGGGGATTCCGGTCGGTGGAGAAGGTGCTGCCCGCGACCGCTGCGACACCCAGGCTTCTCAGCTGATCGGCCATGTCCGACGCGACGCAGTGGCCATCTTCACGCGCCTGCAGCGGCAGCCAGGCATGAAAGCCGTTCGGCTGGGTCCGCACACCGTGGCTCGCCAGACGGGTGCGGATGGTCTGGCTGCGCCATTGGCATTCCTCACGGATGGCGGCCAGAACTTCGACACCGGTGCCCTGCTCGAACCAGTCCGAGACCACGTGGTTGATCATGGGTGATGCCATCACCGTCGTCGCTCGCAGGGCGCCGGCCAGGCGTTGGTGAGTGGCCGTGGTGGGGGTCAGCACGTGGGCGGTCCGAACACCGGCGCCCAGCCATTTGGACAGGCCGCTGATGTAGTAGGTCAGCTCCGGCGCGAATTCGATCAGCGGAGGCGGGGCCGCAATGGGCAGCATGCCGTAGGCGTCGTCTTCGATGATGGGGACGCTGTGTCTCAGCGCGATGTCGGCCAGCTGTTCCCGGCGTCGGATGGGCAGGGTCGCGGTCGTGGGGTTGTGCAGGTTGGGGCACAGGTAGAGCGCGCCCACCGGCGTGCTCTTGCAGGCGGCCTCGAAGCTCTCCGGGATCAGTCCCTGTCCGTCCATCGAAAGCGGATGCAGGCGGGTGCCCAGCTGGGCGGCGATGGCCTTGATGCCCGGGTAGACCAGCGGCTCCACACACAGCGACTGCCCGGGTTTGACCAGCAGGCTGGTCAGCGCCAGCAGGACGCTGTGGATGCCCGGGGCCACAAGCAGCCGCTCCGGCACGGCCTCGGGCACCCACTGGGCCATCCACTGCGCGGCCTGGTACCGGTCCCGGGTGGCCCCGCCAAAGTCCTGGTAGCGCATCAGGTCCTGGAAATTCGCCTGCGCCATCGACCGGGCCGCCTGCTCCTGGGCTTGCTGAAACGCTGGATGGTCCGCCAGCTCGGGCGGCAGGTTCATGGTCATCTCGGCACCTGTGCCGGCGCGCAGCGGCAAGCCGATGAACGAGCCGCGCACGAACGAGCCCAGACCCGGTCGGGAGACGATCAGTCCACGTTCCCGGGCCTCGGCAAAGCCCCGCACCACGGTGGTGTAGTTGAGGTCCAGCTGTGACGCCAGTTCTCGCAGGGGGGGCAGGCGTTCTCTCGGAGCGATCCGCCCCATCTGCAGGTCGTTCGCAATCAGCTCCGGGATGAGCTGGTAAGCCGGCAGCGTGCTGCTCCTGAGTCGGGCGATCCAGTGGGTGAACGACATGACGGTTCCGGACTGTGAGGCGATGTCTTCAAACGATCGCCCGAGTGTGCCTGTGCCACTGGCAGATTGCATCTCTGGAGGTCCATTTCCCATGGGCAAAACAGTGCGCGGTGGCCAATGATCGGGTGCATTGATCGCATGGGCGCTCGTTCGTTTTGGTGCGCCCCCTGCAAGAGCAATGGCGGTGCTCGAAGCACCCGCGGTGCAGCCACGCCCCTTTGATCGGGTCTTGATTGCCGACGACGGTGCTGGCGTGGCACGTCCTTGGCTATGGGAAGGCAGGTGCCCAGCCTGTGCTGGCACCCACCGGGTTTCGACAGAGCCCGCCTTTCAACCCACCGCCACAAGGACCCCCATGCCCCAAGTCACTCACCCCGCAGCCCAGAAGGGCGATTTCCTGGTCGACTACGAAGAGAAGGTTTTTGAAGATGTGAAAGCTGCACCCGGTGAGAAGGCCCTCGTGACCTTCCACACCGTGGCCTTCGAAGGCTCGATCGGTTTCGTCAACCTGCTGCAGGCCACACGGCTGCAGCGCAAGGGCTTCGAGACCTCCATCCTGCTGTATGGCCCTGGCGTGACGCTGGGGGTCAAGCGTGGCTTCCCCAAGCTGGGTGACTCGGCTTTCCCCGGGCACCAGAACTTCAACGAACAGATCGCCAAGTTCATCGCCGAAGGCGGCAAGGTCTACGCCTGCCGCTTTGCGCTGCAGGCGCTCTACGGCCACGGCGAAGGTGCGCTGATCGAAGGCATCCGCCCGATCAACCCGCTGGATGTGCTGGACATCGTGCTGCTGCACCGCAAGGACGGCGCTTTCATCCTCGACACCTGGACGCTCTGATCCCAGAAAGAACGGCATGGCTGACATGAAGAGAACCGTTCGGGCGGCCGCCGCCCAGATCGCCCCGGATCTGGAAAGTGCCGATGGCACCCTGGCGCGCGTGCTGGAGACGATCCGCGATGCTGCGAAGCAGGGGGTGGAGCTGATCGTCTTTCCCGAGACCTTCGTTCCGTACTACCCGTACTTCTCCTTCATTCAGCCGCCGGTGCAACAGGGGCCCGCGCATCTGCTGCTGATGGAGCGTGCCCCCACCGTGCCGGGTCCACTGACCGACGCCGTGGCGGCCGCGGCGCGCGAGGCCGGCATGGTGGTGGTGCTGGGTGTCAACGAGCGCGACCACGGCAGCCTCTACAACACCCAGATCGTGTTCGATGCCGATGGCCGCCTGCTGCTCAAGCGTCGAAAGATCACGCCCACGTACCACGAGCGCATGGTGTGGGGGCAGGGCGATGGTTCGGGCCTCACGGCGGTGGACACCCGCGTCGGCCGTGTCGGCGCGCTGGCCTGCTGGGAGCACTACAACCCGCTGGCGCGCTACGCGCTGATGGCCGAACACGAAGAGATCCATTGCGCGCAGTTTCCCGGCTCGCTGGTGGGACCGATCTTTGCCGAGCAGATGGGCGTGACCATCCGCCACCACGC
This sequence comes from Hydrogenophaga sp., assembly GCF_018780075.1. Lineage (GTDB taxonomy): Bacteria > Pseudomonadota > Gammaproteobacteria > Burkholderiales > Burkholderiaceae_C > Hydrogenophaga. The sequence continues at coordinate 17,345 of NZ_JADMKB010000011.1, read as the reverse complement.
GCTCGAATCGGGCTGCTTCGTCGTCAACGCCACCGGCTGGCTGACCGATGCGCAGATTCGCTCCGTTACGCCGGATGACAAGTTACAGGGTGCATTGCGCGGCGGTTGCCACACCGCCATCGTTTCGCCCGAAGGCAAGTACCTGGCCGAACCGCTGACCGAGGGCGAAGGCCTGGTCGTTGCTGATCTGGACATGGCCCTGATCCACAAACGCAAACGCATGATGGATTCGGTGGGCCATTACGCGCGGCCGGAGCTGCTGAGCCTGGCCGTGCGCCGCGAGCCCAACCGCACGACCCGGCCCTGGCCCGCTGCCACCGCCGACACGGATGCCGGTCTCACCTTCGAGGCCGCCACCGGCCAGCCCGCCGACACCACCCACCCCCTTTGACCGGAGATGACCATGACCGCGATCGCCATTGACACGCCGCCGCGCCTGGCGGATGCGCCGAACAGCCGGCAACTGATGACCGAACTGCAGTCCCAGGGCTTGCGCCTGCTGGACCCGTCGGCCGGGGCGGCCAGCCGCCGGGGCGGGGCAGGGCCGTCGGACCACAAGGCCGTGACGGTGGACGGTGTCACGCTGATGGTGCCGGTGCACACGGCCACGGCTTTCAGCTCGCCCTTCGTGGCCGACGCGCCCGGTGCTGACGGGGTGAGCGTGCTGCGTCGGGGTAGCATCCCCATCGCGAGCATCCGATTCCCGACCCAGCCCCGCTTCTACGGGCTGAGCACCGCCGACGGTATTCCCTACCAGCAGATCGCGACCCTGCACGGGGCCGACGTGCTGGCCACCACCGTGCTGCAGACCTGCATCCGCTACGAGAGCCGGCGCAAGGCCTGCAAGTTCTGCGCGATCGGCCAGTCGCTGGCGGCAGGGCGCACCATCGCACGCAAGACCCCGGCGCAACTGGCCGAGGTGGCCAAGGCCGCGGTGGAGCTCGATGGTGTGAAGCACATGGTCATGACCACGGGCACACCACCCACAGCCGACCGGGGGGCGCAGATCCTGTGCGAAAGCGCGCAGGCCATCCGCACAGCGGTGGACCTGCCCTTGCAGGCCCAGTGCGAGCCACCCGACACCGACGCCTGGTTCCAGCGCCTCAAGGACGCGGGTGTGGACACGCTGGGCATGCACTTGGAGGTGGTGGGCGACGCGCTGCGCCAGCACATGCTGCCGGGCAAGGCCGAGGTGCCCATGGCGCGCTACTGGGATGCGTTTGCCGCCGCGGTGGACGTGTTCGGGCGTGGCCAGGTCAGCACCTACCTGCTCGCCGGCCTGGGCGACAGCCCAGAGACCTTGCTGGCCACCAGCCAGCGCCTGCTGGACCTGGGGGTCTATCCCTTTGTCGTGCCATTCGTCCCCATCAGCGGCACGCCGCTGGAAGACATGCCCGCGCCGACGGCCGATTTCATGCGCAGCGTGCTGGCGCCGCTGGGCGACATGGTCGCTGAGGCAGGCTTGAGGGCTGGCGACATCAAGGCCGGTTGTGGCCGCTGCGCCGCCTGCTCGACGCTGTCTCGCTACGAAACGCCATTGGCTGCTTGACACCATGGACGCGCCCACCATGCATTCCCTGTCCCATACCGTGGCCAACCTGGACCGGGTGCCCGAGCCCTGGTGCGATCTGAGCAGCAGCTACCGGCCGCAGGCTTTCCGTGTGCAGTGGGCCAGCGGCCCCTGGATGAACCAGGAAGCCCACGCGCTGCGCCGGCAGGTGTTTTGCGCGGAACAAGGGCTGTTTGATGGCGACGATGTGGACGACATCGACCGCAACGTGCCGTCGGTGCGTTCGCTGGTGGCGCTGTCCTGCCTGGCCGGGGAGCCCGACGAGGTGCTGGGCACGGTGCGCATCCACGAGGCGCTGCCTGGCACCTGGTGGGGCTCGCGTCTGGCGGTGCGCCGCGACTGGCGCCAACACGGCAAGCTGGGCAGCACCCTGATCCGCCTGGCGGTGTGCAGCGCCCACGCGCAGGGCTGCACCGAATTTCTGGCACACGTGCAGGCGCAGAACGTGGCACTGTTCCGTCGCATGCACTGGCAGGTGCTGGACGAGATGGTGCTGCACGGCCGGGTGCACGCGCTCATGCGCGCGGACCTGGACCACTACCCGCCGTGCGCGACGCCGTTTGCCGGCTTCGTGCTGACCCAGGGAGCAGGCGCATGACCCCGGTGGAAGACCTGGTCGCCCGCCTGCGTGCCAGTCGCGGCTTCACCCACAAGCGCGACATCGCGGGGGTGATGGCGCAACTGGCGCCGACCACCGGTGTGACGGCAGTGCCCAACGGGGACGACTGCGCGGTGCTCCCAGATCCTTCGGGCACCGGGCATGTGTTGCTTGCCATTGAAGGCCTGGTGCAAGACCTGGTGGAGTCCATGCCCTGGTTCGCCGGCTACAGCGCCGTGATGGTGAACCTGAGCGACGTGGCGGCCATGGGCGGGCGCGCGGTGGCGCTGGTGGACGCCCTGTGGGCCAGCAGCGAGCCCCAGGCCCGCGACGTGCTGGCGGGCATGCGCGCTGCGGCCGAGCGCTACGGCGTGCCGCTGGTCGGCGGGCACACCAACCTGCAGAGCGCCAGCGGGCAGCTCGCTGTGGCCGTGCTGGGTCGGGCGCAGCGACTGATCAGCAGCTTTGCCGCGCGGCCCGGCGACCACCTGCTGGTGGCGGTGGACTTGCGCGGCCAGTGGCAGGCGCCGTACCCGTTCTGGAACGCCTCGACCGAGGCGCCAGCCGAGCGCCTGCGCGGCGACATGGAACTGTTGCCCCAACTGGCCGAGGCGGGCTGGTGCGACGCCGGCAAAGACATCAGCATGGCCGGCGTGCTGGGGTCGATCCTCATGCTGCTGGAGTGCTCCGGTGTGGGCGCCGAGATTCACCTCGACGACTTGCCGCGCCCGGTGAGTGAGATCGACCTGGGCTCAGACAGCGCCGTTTTCCTGCGCTGGTTGTGCGCCTTCCCCAGTTTCGGTTACGTACTGAGCGTGCGACCCGAATACGCCGAGCGGGTGCGGGCGCATTTCGGGGCACGCAACATCGCCTGTGCCGACGTGGGCACGGTGTGCGAGGGAAGCCGCCTGCGTGTGAGCCACGAGGGTGAACAAGCCTTGCTATGGGACCACGCTCAGACCCCCTTCATCACCAGCCGGGAGCCGTCATGAACAAGCGTCTGCGCATCGGGCTGCTGACCCATTCGGTGCGAGCACGCGGTGGCGTGGTGCACACATTGGAGCTCGCTCAGGCGCTGGTGGCGCGAGGACACTCCGTTACGGTGATGGCGTCTGCCGAGCCGGGTGAACAGCTGTTCCGTGAGGTGGACTTCCCGCTGCATGTGTTGGGCCTGCCCCATCTCACGGGTGATCTGCAAGCGCAGGTGGCGCAGCGCATTGACACCCTGGTCCAGGGCCTGCCACCGCTCCTGACGGACGGGCGCTACGACGTCCTGCACGCGCAGGACAGCCTGAGCGGCAACGCCCTGGCACTGCTGCGGCAGCAGGGCAGGGCGCTGCCACCCTGGGCGCGCACCGTGCACCACCTGGACGTGTTCGAGAGCGCCACCCTCATGGCCTGGCAAGAGCGCGCCTGGCGCGCCGCCGACGGGATCGCGTGCGTGAGCGATCTGTGGACCGATCACTTCCGCGAGGTGCTGTACCACCCCGCGAGGCGCATGCACAACGGCGTGAACCTGGACCGCTACCGGATCGAAGCGACTGCGGGTGATGAACTGCGTCTGGCCGTGCTGGGGCTGGACCAGCAGGCGAGTCCGGTGTGCCTGTTGGTCGGGGGTGTCGAGCAGCGCAAGAACAGCGTGCGGCTGCTGCAGGCCTTTGCCCAGCTGCGCCGCAGCAACCCGGCCTGGGCCGATGCACGCCTGGTGGTGGTCGGCGGCGCCAGCATGTTGGACCACAGCGCCGCCCAGCGCGCCTGGGTGCACACCCTGGTCGAGAACGGTCTGAGCGAGGGTGTGGGCCAGCCCGTCCTGCGCACTGGCACCTTGCCCGACGACCTGATGCCAGTACTGATGCGGCGCGCCGCCGTGCTGGCGATGCCTTCGTTGATGGAGGGGTTTGGTTTGGCGGCGCTGGAGGGGCTGGCTTGCGGCACGCCGGTGCTGGTGTCTCGTCGGCCGCCGTTCACTGAACACTTTTCTACCTCACCAGGCGTCGCCTGGTGCGATCCGGAAGACACCGCCTCCATCGCATCGGGGCTGCAAGCCGCCGCCAGCATGCCCCGCCTCACCGCCACCCCGCCGGTCTGCCTGGACCACAGCTGGATCCGCAGCGCGGCACTGCACGAAGCCTGGTACGCCGAGCTGTTGGCCGCACATCGCAAGGCTGCGGACCATGAACCTCTAACCCTTTGCAACTGAACCGGAGACCCCCAATGCCCGCCATGCACTACACCATCCAGTGGCCCGACGCCTCACAGAGCGTGTCGTACTCGCCCTCGCTGGTGATCGAAGACTTTTTCACGCCCGGCACCGACTACCCGCTGGACGATTTCCTGCGCCGCGTGCGCGAAGCCACGGCCATCGCCAACCAGCGGGTGCAGGCCAAGTTCGGTTTTGTGTGCTCCCGCGCCGGCGATCAGCTCGTGGACACCGAAGCACGCGCCGCCATCTTTGCCGGGCAGCCCGGCACTTCAGTCCGCATCGTCGGTTTTGCACCGGCCCAGTCCTGATCCACCCCACCCGATCCCGTCAAGGAGTTTTCCATGTCTTCATCTCAAATTCCCCGCCACAGCGTGGTCATCGTGGGCGGCGGCCAGGCTGGTCTGTCGGTCAGCCACGGCTTGCAGTCCCTGGACATCGACCACGTGGTCCTCGAAAAGCACGAGGCGCTGCACGCCTGGCGCACCCAGCGCTGGGACAACTTCTGCCTGGTCACGCCCAACTGGCAGTGCGCCTTGCCGGGGCATGCCTACCAGGGCGATGCGCCGCACGGCTTCATGAAGAAAGACCAGATCAATCAATATCTGGCGGGCTTCAAGGCTGCGGTGGATGCGCCGCTGCGCGAAGGCGTGGCGGTGGAGCTGGTGCAGCCGGTGGCTGGAGGCTTTCTGGTGCGCACCAGCGAAGGCGAGTGCCTGGCCGAACAGGTGGTGGTGGCTTCGGGCGGCTACCACCAGCCCATCGTGCCGCGCCTGGCCGAACGCTTGCCAGAGAGCATCCGCCAGATCCATTCGGCCGACTACCGCAACGCCGACCAACTGCCCCCCGGCAAGGTGCTGGTGGTTGGCTCGGGCCAAAGTGGGGCGCAGATCGCGGAAGACTTGCATCTCGCGGGCCGCCAGGTGGTGCTGGCCGTGGGCGATGCACCGCGCTGCGCACGGTTCTACCGCGGTCGCGATGTGGTGGACTGGCTGGCCGACATGGGCTACTACGACATGCCCGTGTCGCAGCATCCGCTGCGCGAGGGTGTGCGCGACAACACCAATCACTATGTCACCGGCCGCGACGGCGGGCGCGACATCGACCTGCGCCGCTTTGCGCAGGAAGGCATGGATCTTTACGGCTTGCTCGAAGGATTGGAAGGGGACACGCTGCGCTTCGCCACCAACCTCGGCGCAGCCCTGGACCAGGCGGACCGCACCTACAACGGCATCAACGCCGCCATCGACAAACACATCGCCGAGCAAGGCATTGATGCACCGGCGGGCGAGGTCTACCAGCCCGTGTGGAGCCCGACCGAGGAGCGGGAGACCCTGTCGCTGGCCGAGTCCGGCATTACCTCCGTCATCTGGTGCATCGGCTTCGCGCCCGACTTCCGCTGGCTCAATGCACCCGTGTTCACGGGGCGTGGCCACCCGGTGCACGAGCGCGGCGTGACTTCGGTGCCGGGCCTGTACTTCGTCGGTCTGCCCTGGTTGCACACCTGGGGGTCCGGCCGCTTCTCGGGTGTGGCGCGGGACGCGAAGTTCATCGCCGAGCGCATCGCGCACCACCAGGCCCACCAGGCCGAAACCCGACCGGGCAAGGTCTGCAGCGCCGAGATCACGCTGGCCTGAGCATGCACCTGCTGGAGACTGGCGAGAGGCATCCGGAGGCGGTGCAACCGACACCGCACCGGCGCACCGCCGCAACGCGCTTTGACCGCGAAAAATCGCTGCAACTGGTGGCGGGAATGCCGGAGCTCAACGCCTGCGGCCTGTCGGAAACCTGGCTGCAGCGCACCTGCGGGTCGCAGCATTGGCTCGCGCTGGCTCAGGCACTGGGCCAGCCATCGGATCGATGGGTGGACACGCGGGGGCGCCGAGTCTACGCAGCCTTTGGCTGGCTGCGCCTGCGCGAGGCGCAACTGGACCAGAGCCGGGAAGGGCAGTCGCTACGGTTGAACAGCCGCCTGCGCTGGCTGGGGCGGTCCCATGCCTGGAGCCACCACCGCCTGGCCAGCGCCGACATCGCGATGGCCGAGCTGGACATGCTGTCGGTGTTTGTCAGTCGGCACCAGGCGGGCGACAACCACTCGGTGCGCCGGGCCGACATGGCCGAGGCCATGGTGGACGATCCGACGCCCGACACCGCTGGCTTGCTGGGGCGGCTGCGCCAGTGGCGGCAGGCCTCGACAACCCGACACCCCGCTGTGCGGTCATGGCGAACCACGCCCTGTCCGCGTTCGGACTTCAATGGGGCCGGCTTGCTCTACTTCCCATCGTTCACAGCACTGGCCGACAGGGCGATGTGGCACTGGGGCCTGCTGGAGGTTCACTCGACGGTGCTGAGTCGCGAGTGCCTGTTCCTGGGAAATGTCGGCCTGGGTGAATCGATCGACGTTCTGCTGCTGGAGACCCAGGCGTCGGGACCGTGCAGCCGGTTTCTGCTTCAGTTTGTCAGTGCGGACGTTGGCCGTCGTCTGGCAGAAGTGGAGGTTTTTGTCAACGCGCCCCATTCGCGCTCGGAGCGGTGGTGCTCGAACGGGTCTGAGTAGACGCGTTGAAATTCCACAGGTTGGAATGGGAGGGGTGCTGCGAGTGCGCATACCTCCTAGAGTCGTGTTGGCCGAAGACGAGATCCGACGCCCACGGCCGCACAACACATCCTCTGGAGACATGAATGAACACATCCCTCGCAAGCAGCCTTCCCCAGCTGCTCAAGATGCTCGCAGGCCTCGCTGCGGCCGTCGCGCTGGTCAGCGCTCCCGCCCACGCCTTCCCCGACAAGCCCATCAAGCTGGTGGTGCCCTTCGCTCCCGCTGGCGGCACGGACCTGATCGCCCGCACGCTGGCGGTGGAGATGGCCAAGGACCTGGGGCAACCCGTCGTGGTGGACAACAAGCCGGGCGCCAGCACCCTCATCGGCACCGACCTGGTGGCCAAGAGCGCGCCCGATGGCTACACGCTGGTGGTCTCGTCGATCGCTCACGCGGTCAACCCCAGCCTGATGGCCAAGATGCCCTACTCGACCGAGAAGGACTTTGCGCCCGTGTCCATGATCGTGCGCTCACCCAACGTGCTGGTGGTGCGCGCTGACAGCCCCTTCAAGTCGCTCAAGGACGTCATCGCCGCCGCGAAAGCCGATCCGGACAAGCTGAGCTACGCATCACCCGGCAATGGCACCTCGTCCCACCTGGCCGGTGCGCTGTTCGCCGACATGGCCAAGGTCCAGATCAAGCACGTGGCCTACAAGGGTTCGGGCCCCGCGCTCACCGACCTGCTGGGTGGACAGACCGACATGATCTTTGCCACCTCGGGCTCGGTGGGCAGCTTCATCGAGAGCGGCAAGCTTCGGGCGCTGGCCATCACCTCGGCCGAGCGCTCCACGGCATATCCCAGTGTGCCGACCGTGGCCGAGGCCGGCGTGCCCGGTTACGCCACCGAAGGCTGGTACGGCTTCTACGCGCCGGCGGGCACGCCCGCGGCCGTGATCGACAGGCTGAACGCGGCCACACGCAAGGCCGCCGCCAGCGAGGTCTTCAAGTCCAAGGTGGTGAGCGAGGGCATGGTGGTCCAGACCGGCACACCGGCCGAGTTCGACGCCTTCGTGCGGGCCGAAATCCAGCGCTGGTCCAAGATCGTCAAGGCCGATGTGCTCGCCAAGTGAGGCGTCTGCCATGAAGCCCGTTCTCCAGGGTGTCCGGGTGCTCGATCTGACCCATGTGCTGGCCGGTCCGTTCGCGGGCTACCAGCTCGCGGTCATGGGTGCCGAGGTGATCAAGATCGAGTCACCCGAGGAACCCGATCAGGCCCGTTTCCAGGGCTCGGACGCCGCACTCAACGACGCTGGCATGGGCACGGCCTACCTGTCGCAGGCGTCGAACAAAAAGTCCCTGGCACTGAACCTCAAAACCGAGGCGGGGCGCCAGGTGTTGCGGCAACTGGTGCTGACCGCCGATGTGCTGATCGAGAACTACCGCCCGGGTGCCTTCGACGCGCTGGGCCTGGGGTATGCGGACCTGTCGGCCATCAACCCTCGGCTGGTCTACTGCTCCATCTCGGCCTTCGGCAGCACCGGCCCCAAGCGCGAACTGACCGCCTACGACGGCGTGGTGCAGGCTTACGCCGGGATGATGGCCATGACCGGTGAGCCGGGCACGGCGCCCGTGAAATGCGGCGCACCGGTGGTGGACTACGCCACGGGCACCACCGCTGCCATGGCCATCCTCGCGGCGCTGCTGCAGCGCAGCCAGGGTGACGGCCTGGGCCAGTTCGTCGAGGTGGCGATGTCGGATGTGGCGATGATCCTCGCCAGTTCGCACCTGACCGGCTACCTCTGGAACGGCGCGCACCCGGAGCAGAAGGGCAACCGCTACCCCTTCGCCACCATCGGCTGTTACCAGGCCAGCGACGCGCCGCTGATGGTGTCTGCCTCCAACCTGCGGCAGCAGCGGCGGCTGTGGGAAGCGCTGGGGCGCGCCGATCTGGTCAAGGACAACAACCGGGAGCGGATCAAAGGGTATGCCGAAGAGGCCCAGGTCCTGACCCAGATCATCGCGACCGAGCCCGTGGCGCACTGGGAGTCGCTGCTGCGCGAACACCGCGTGCCCGTCTCCCGTGTGCAGCGTCTGGAAGCGATGCTGGCGGACGAACACGTGCGTGGTCGCCCGGTGCTGCACCGGTTCGCCGACGAGGCCGGCGCGCTGGCGGGGCTGACCGTTCCGGTGTCGGGCTTCCAGCTCTCGCGCAGCCCGGTGGCGGTCACGTCGCCGCCGCAACCGGTCGGCGCACAAAACCACGAACTGCTGTCGGCGTTGGGTTACCCGCCCGGTGACATTGACGCGATGTGTGCCCAGGGCGTGATCGCCTGAGCGGGCCCAACCCTCCAACACCTCCACATCCTTCGACCCCCATGAAGAACCCCTCAACGCGACCCTCCGGCCGTCTGCGCCGGCACCTGCTGCTGGCCGTTGGCCTCGCCTGCGCCACGGTGCCCACATGGGCCCAGACCGCCAGCGGCTTCCCTTCCAAACCGGTGCGCCTGGTAGTGCCGTTTCCCGCTGGGGGCGGCACCGACAACATGGCCCGTGCGCTGGCCGACAGCCTGTCGAAGATGTGGGGGCAGACGGTCATCGTGGACAACAAGGCCGGTGCTGGCACCGTGGTGGGCAACGACTTTGTGTCCAAGAGCGCGCCCGACGGCCTCACGCTGCTGCTCAACACCAGCGCAGTCGCCATCGTGCCCGGCCTGAACCCCCGGCTGCCGTACTCCGTTGAAACAGGGCTGACGGCGGTCACCACGCTCGGCCACGCGCCCAATGTGGCGGTGGTGCGGCCCGACAGCCCGATCCGGTCGGCGTCCGACTTCCTCGCCCAGGTGCGTGCCCAACCGGGCCGTTTCACCTACGGTTCGGCCGGCAATGGCACCTCCACCCACCTGGCGGCCGAGCTGCTCAAGACCACCGCCAAGGTGTTCGTGATCCACGTGCCCTACCGTGGCGCCACCCCGGCCATGACCGACCTGATGGGCGGGCAGATCGACCTGGCCTTCGGCACCTTGCCCAGCGTCGCGCCCTACCTGGCCAACGGCAAGCTGCGCGCGCTGGCCGTCACCAGCGCAACGCGTTCGGCCCTGCTGCCCGATGTGCCCACCTTTGCTGAGTCGGGGCTGAGCGGGTACGCCGCGCCGGTCTGGTACGGCATTTTTGTGGCCGGCGGTACCCCGGCGCCGCTGGTGCAGCAGCTGTACCAGTCGATCCAGCGCGCGGCCGACAGCGAAGAGTTCCGCAAGCGCATCCGGGCCGAAGGGTTGACGCTGACGCTGGACCCGCCGGCCGCGGCCGATGGGCTCTACCGCGCCGACATTGCCAAGTGGAAGAAGGTGATTCAGGTCCAGTCCATCAAGGTGGATTGAGGTTCTGGTGACGACGTTCGTGAAGGTTCTTTGATGGCTGACGGCTTGGCCAGCGAGGCTCCGGGCAGCGCTCGCTTGGCCGCCTGCGCGCAGATCTCGGCACTGGAGTCGTCTTGCGATCGCATCACGCAGCCGATCCTGGGCCAGCACATGGTCTGGCACCGGGTGGGGAGCGGCCCGCCCCTGGTGCTGCTGCACGGCGGCCACGGCAGCTGGCTGCACTGGGCCCGCGTGATCCCCGAACTCTCATCCAGCTTCAGCCTGTGGATGCCCGACATGCCCGGGTACGGTGAATCGACCCTGACCCCCACGGGTGGGCTCATTGAGCTCGTCGTCCAGTTGCGGCAGGGCCTGGATGCGCTGCTGGGTGCGCGCACCCAGATCCGTCTGGGTGGGTTTTCTTTCGGTGGCCTGGTCAGCGCCCAGCTGGCTGCACAGCGTGGGCATGTCGAGCGCCTGGTGCTGATCGGCCCTGCGGGCCATGGCGGGCCTCGCCGGCAGACCATCTCGCCTTTGCCCTGGCGAGACCTGGACCCCGATGCCGACCCCTTTGGCTGGGCGAACCGCATGCGGCACAACCTGCTGGCGCAGATGCTCCACAGCGAGGCGGCCGTGGATGGGCTGGCGATGGAAATCCAGTGGCGAGGGTGCATGAACACCCGGTTTCGCAGCAAGCCGTTTTCTCGTTCGGCCGCGCTGGCTGCGGCACTGGACGCGCGCCATGGAGGCACCTTGGAGATCTGGGCCGAGCACGACGTCACCGCAGCGCCGCACGGGATGGTGACGCGGCCCGTGCCGAACGGGACCTCCCGACGAGGGCTCATCGTCGGTGGGGCAGGGCACTGGCTCATGCATGAGTGTCCCGCCACCACCGCCGTGCTGATGAAGCACGGGTTCGGCGTTGACTGACATGCGCCCACGGCAAGGTGTCCGTGGATAGGCCCTGGAGCGCCCTTGGCGTTCCTGTTTCCGCGGGCTTGCGGCCCTTGCCGTCGAACCTTTCAAACCGTACCCTTGAGCCGAGAGCGTTCGTGGGTACGATGCCATCGGATCGGTGCCCTGGAGGCAGGCCGCGCCTGCGCGCGGCCCCTTGGGGCACAGGTGACCGATCGGTCGGGCTGCCCTTGTGGCCCGAACGCCCGTGTCTGTCCCACTTCAGGAGAACCCGGATGATCAGCAAGAACACAATTTGTCTCTGGTACGACGGCACCGCGCTGGACGCCGCGACGTTCTACGCCGCCACCTTCCCGGACAGCGCGGTGGGCGCGGTCCTCCGCGCGCCTGGCGACTATCCCTCGGGCAAGCAGGGCGATGTCCTCACGGTCGAGTTCACGGTGATGGGCGTCGCTTGCATGGGCCTGAACGGGGGGCCGACGTTCCGGCACAGCGAGGCTTTTTCGTTCCAGGTGGCCACCGACGATCAGGCCGAAACGGACCGGCTGTGGAACGCCATCGTCGGCAACGGCGGCCAGGCAAGCGCCTGTGGCTGGTGCAAGGACACATGGGGACTGTCGTGGCAGATCACGCCACGCGCCCTGACGGCCGCGATCACCGATCCCGATCCGGCGGCGGCCAAGCGCGCGTTCGAGGCCATGATGGAGATGACCAAGATCGACATCGCCGCGATCGAAGCGGCCCGTCGCGGCTGATGGCGCGCCCCGCGTCCCGTTGCAGCGGGCCTCCCGCAGCGTCAGAGGGGTCGCTCCAATGGCTGTATCGTCGGGGCTGGATGGAGCTGGTCGCGCTCAAGTCCCTTCTTCTCGTGGTGCGACCTGTCGAGCAGCGCCTTGAATCCGAGGCATCCATTGTTTTTTGATGAGGACCAATCCACCATGTACAAGCATCTCTTCGTGCCCGTTGACGGCTCCGAACTCTCCCGCCGTTCGATGGAGGGCAGCATTGAACTGGCCCAGCAGCTGGGCGCGCGCATCACGGGCTTTGTGGTCGAGCCCGATGTGCCGCTGACGGCGGCGACCTCGCACACCGAGCCCCTGCTCGATCGCATCAAAGACAACGAGGCCCAGAACGAGGTCCATGCGGCCGCCCTGCTGGGGCAGTTTGAACAGCGCGCGGTGGCGGCTGGCGTGGCGTTCACGGCGCACCATGTGACGGCCTACCGGGTGAGCCAATCGATCGTGGAGGAGGCGGAGAAATCAGGCTGCGACATGATCGTCATGGTGACGGAGGGGCGCAGCCGCGTGGGCAAATTCATCTTTGGCTCACACACCAAGGACGTGATCATCGAAAGCTCCTTGCCGGTGCTGGTGCTGCGCAAGTGAACGACTGAGCCCTTCCCCCGCTGACGTCCCGCCGGGGCGCTGCAACGGGGGCAGGGCGCCCCGGGGGGCTGACCGCGGACCGGCAGGAGGCGTCGCTGTTGCCCGCGCGACGCAGGGGCATGGCGACCCGCCGCGACAATGCCCGGATGTCCCGACCCACGTCCCCCTCGCTGTCTGGCGCAGCCTTCGCCTCCCTGCTGCTCATTGCTTTCATGATGGGCGCCAACCACGTCGCGGCGCGGCTGGCGTTCAACGACGGTGTGGACGTGACCACGGCGGTGCTGTTTCGCAGCGGCATCACCGCGCTGGTGGTGCTGGCCCTGCTGCGCAGCACGCGCACCGCGCTGCGGCTCGATGCGCGTCAGCGCCGGGCGCTGCCCGCCATCGGGCTGCTGATCGGTGTGCAAAGCCTGTGTCTGTATTCGGCGGTGGCGCGGTTGCCGGTGGCGCTGGCCTTGCTGGCCTTCAACGCGTACCCCTTGTGGACCGCGTTGTGGGCGCGGGTGGTGTATGGCGAGCGGCCCGAGCGCCGTGTGCTGGCCGCGATGCCGGTGATGCTCGTCGGGCTGGCGCTGGCGCTCGATGTGTCCGGCGCTGCCTCGGGGCTGGGGGCGGCCGGGCACTGGGCCCGCATCGGGTCGGGCGTGGCCTTTGCGCTCGCGGCCTCGGCGACCTTTGGCCTGGCGCTGGTGCTCACGCAGCACGAGACCGTCGGCCTGGATGGCCGCCTGCGCACCGCCGCGACCATGGGCCTGGTGGCCGTGCTGGCGCTGGCGGGAGTGGTGGTTCAGGGGGGGCCGAGTTTGCCGGCCACGGCCACCGGCTGGTGGGGCCTGATGGGTTTGACGGCGCTCTACGGCACGGCGTTCACGCTCATGTTCACCCTGCTGCCGCGGCTGGGCGTGGTGGGCAACTCGGCCATCATGAATGTGGAGCCCATCTTTGCGCTGCTGCTGGCCTGGGCGGTGCTGGGTCAGTCGATTGCGCCGGTGCAGGTGGCGGGCGGGCTGCTGGTGGTGGCCACGGTGATGTGGCTGGGCCTGCGGCGCCGCTGATCAGTCGTCGTCCAGCGAGGCGCTCCAGCGCTGGTTCCACTCGCCCCCCGGGGTAGCCCGGCCGCGCAAGCTGTCCATGTCGCGCCGGTCGCGCTTGCTGGGACGTCCCTGGGTGAGGCCCTGGGCGGGCTCGGGCGCGAGGCGGCGCTGTTCGGCGTTGGCCAGGCGCTGGGCCACCGAGTCTTCGGTCTCCTGGTACAGCAGCGCCGCCACGGGCGCTGGCCCGCGCACGCCGCTCAGGGCGCGAACCGTCACCGTGCGCACGACCGGGCCTGAACGCACCTCCACCGTGTCACCCACCCGCAGCTCCCTGGCCGGCTTGACCGTGGCGCCATTGACGTGGACACGTCCCTTGTCGATGTCTTCGGCACTGAGCGAGCGCGTCTTGTAGAAGCGCGCGGCCCAGAGCCATTTGTCCAGGCGGACCTTGCCGCTGCCTTGGGGTTCAGTGTGGTTCATGAGGGGGTTTGGCGTTCGGCGGTGACCAGGGGCAGGCGCACGGTGGCGTCGAGACCGTGCACCACGCCGTGTTCGACGCGGTTGTCCAGTTCGAGGCTGCCGCCCAGCGACTGCACGATGCCGTGGCAGATCGCCAGGCCGAGGCCCGAGCCGGCGCCGGAGGGGCGCGCGCCGTGGTCGGTGGCGAAGGGCTGGAACAGGCGCTCCCGCAGCGTCGCCGAGATGCCGGGACCGCTGTCGCGGATGGAGAGCGCCACGGCCTGCGCGTCTTTCACCATCGCCACCGCCAGGCGCGAACCGGGCGGGGTGTTCTTGATGGCGTTGTGCAGCAGGTTGCGCCCGAGCTCGCGCAAGGCCCATTCGTGCGAGCGCACGCGGGCGGGCACCACGTCGAGCGAGAAGTCCAGCTCCTGTTCGGCGATCAGCGGGGCGAGGTCCAGCGCCACCGAACGCACCACCTCGGCCCAGTCGATCACCGGCGCGTCCTTGTCTTCGCGCAGTTGCTCCACCTTGGCGAGCGCGAGCATCTGGTTGGCCAGCTCGGTGGCGCGCTCCACGGTGTGGCCGATTTCGTCCAGGGCCTGCTGCGGCGGCACGTCGCCGCGGCGGGCCGACTGCACCTGGGTTTTCAGCACGGCCAGCGGCGTGCGCAGCTGGTGCGAGGTGTCGCGCACGAAGCGCTTCTGATGTTCCAGCAACTGCGACAGGCGCTGCATGTGCTGGTTGGCGGCTTCCAGCAGGGGCAGCAGCTCGCGCGGCGCGCTCAGCGTGGGCAGGGGCGACAGGTCGTTCTCGCTGCGGTGGGCCAGCGCGTGGCTGAGCGCGCGCACCGGGCGCGTGGCGCGCTGCACGACGAAGACCACCACCAGCACGATCACGACCACCAGGGCCGCCTGGCGCCAGAGCGTGTCGATCAGGATCTGGCGCGCCAGGGTCTGCCGCAGTTCCAGCGTTTCCGCGACCTGGATGGTGGTCATGCCCTGACCGGCCACGCCCGCGACCGGTTGCAGCAGCACCGCCATGCGCACCGGCGCACCCCGGTATTCGTCGTCGTAGAAATGCACCAGAGCCGCGTAGATCTTCTGGTCGGGCAGCTGGGTGCGCGGCGCGGGCAGGTCTTCGAAGCCCGAGACCATTTCGCCCTTGAAGCCGCTGACGCGGTAAAAGATGCGGCTGCGGTTGTCGGCCTCGAAGGCCTCCAGCGCGGAATACAGCAGCGACGACCGCACCACGGCCTGCGCGCCGTCGCCGACCACCTCCAGCTGTTCGCCGAGTGATTTGGCGGTGGCCAACAGGGTGCGGTCGTAGGCCGTGTCGGCGGCGGCAAGGGCCTGGCGGTAGAGCACCACGGTGTTGATCAGCACAAAGCCGAACAGCGGCAGCAGGATGCCCAGCAGCAGGGTGCGGCGCAGCGATGGCACCCTTGATGAGGCTTGGGTCGAGCGCTTCATCCCGGGGTGCATCGCACGAGGGAGCGCCCGCCCGGAAACACCGCGGAACCGGCTTTGCCGGGCCGCAGGTGTTGCCCCCTGGAGGGGGTGGCGAGAAGCGACGCGGGGGGGCGCTTCATGCGCTGGCCTTGAGCAGGTAGCCCAGGCCGCGCAGGGTGACGAGTTGCGCGCCGGTGTGGGCGATCTTCTTGCGCAGCCGGTAGGCCACGACCTCGATGGCCTCGGGTTGCACGTGGCTTTCACCGGGGAACACGAGCTCGAACAGCCGCTCCTTGGTGATGGCCTGGCCGGGGTTGGCGAGCACGGCGCGCAGCAGGGCGAGCTCGCGCGGGGCCAGTTCCAGCGGCGAGCCGTCGTGGTACACGGCCCCGCTGTCGCGGTCGGTCTGCATGCCGCACCAGCTCGTGCTGCGCGAGGGCAGGGGGCTGGCGTGGTCGCCGTTGTTGGCAGAGCGGCGCACCAGCGCGCGCACGCGCGCTTCGAGTTCGTCCAGGTCGAAGGGTTTGGGCAGGTAGTCGTCGGCGCCGGTGTTCAGGCCGATGATGCGGTCGCCCACGGTGCCGCGCGCGGTCAGGATGATCACGGGGGTCTTGAGCCCGGCGGCGCGCGCATCGCCCAGCACCTGCAGGCCATCGCGCCCGGGCAGGCTCAGGTCGAGCAGCACCGCGTCGGGCAGGCTGGCCTGCCAGAGTGCCAGCGCGCGGTCACCGTCGCCGCAGGTGAGCACCTGCATGCCCCGGCGTTCCAGGGTGCGCTGCAGGGTGGCCTGCATGGTGGGGTTGTCTTCGATCAGGAGCAGTTTCATGCTGGCGAGATTATGAGCATGGGCCGCAACAGCGGCCAGCCGCCGGGCCGCCCCAAGGCTGGCCAGCCCCCTTTGGGAGGCAGCGACCCGCGCAGCGGCGGAGTGTTGGGGCAACGGAATCCAGCGCCGGGCCGCCCCAAGCTGGATGTGCACCCCCTTGGGGGGCAGCGACCCGCGCAGCGGTGGAGTGTGGGGGCAACGGAATCCAGCGCCGGGCCGCCCCAAGCTGGATGTGCACCCCCTTGGGGGGCAGCGACCCGCGCAGCGGTGGAGCGCGGGGGCAACAGTACTAGGGTTTGTCCTGAGGGGGCCGACAGCCGAATGACAGCGCCAGGCAGCAAGATCACCACCGTCGATCAACTCCCACGGAGACAACCCATGCGTCGCGATACCTTCCTCAAATCCCTGGCCGCTCTGGCCGCTGCCGGTGCCCTGCCCAACGCGGCCTGGGCCGCCGGTGCCAACGTCAAGATGATGATTCCCGCCAACCCGGGTGGTGGCTGGGACGGCACGGGCCGCGCCCTGGGCGAAGCCCTGCGCGACGCCAAGGTGGCCGACTCCGTGACCTTCGAAAACAAGGGCGGCGCGGCCGGCGCCATCGGCCTGGCCCAGTTCTACAACTCGGCCAAGGGCGACCCGAACGCCATGATGGTCATGGGCGCCGTCATGCTCGGCGGCATCATCACCGGCAAGCCGCCGGTGTCGATCACCCAGCTGACCCCGATCGCCCGTCTGACCACCGAATACAACGTGTTCGTGCTGCCCGCCAGCTCGCCGTTCAATTCCATGAAGGACGTGGTCGAAGCGCTCAAGAAGGACCCCGGCAGCGTCAAGTGGGGCGGCGGTTCGCGCGGATCCACCGAGCACATCGCCGCGTCGCAGATCGCCCAGGCCGTGGGCGTGCCCGCCGCCAAGATCAACTACGTGCCGTTCCGTGGCGGCGGTGAAGCCGTCGCCGCCATCCTGGGTGGCAACGTCACCGTGGGTGGCAGCGGCTACAGCGAGTTCCAGC
>NZ_JADMKB010000148.1 GCF_018780075.1 Hydrogenophaga sp. | reverse complement strand
GACGCGCTGCAGAAGAACGGCATCGACGAAGCCACGCGCAACGAGGTGCTGGCCATCCTGTGGTCGATGCGGCGCGAGGTGATTCGGGTGTGACGACCGCGCCGCGGTGACCCCGGTGGCGCAAGGCCCTCGCCTCAGCGCGCCGCCGGCCAGCCGTCTGCCGCCCCAGCCCCCGAGGGCGCCGGAATGCCCCGGCCCTCCACGTTCGGCGAGGTCACCGGCGAGCCGTTGACCCAGGGCCGCTCGGGCGCCGCTGGAGGCACAGTCACCGGCTTCGGTGCCGCAGGCGGCGCCACCGGCGCGGGTGCCGCGGCCGGCGCCGCCTTCCCCAGCCCCAGCTGGTTCACCAGGCTCTGCACCGCCGCGTCCACCTGCACCTTGAGCGACTCGCGCGCGGCGGCGGCGTGGTCGTCGTTCAGGCGCGGCCCGGTCAGCAGGGCGGGCGCGGGCACGCGCTGGGCGGTGTTCACGGTGGCTTCGCCGAGCACGGCGCCGAAGGTGCTGGGCACGAGCAGGTCGACGCGCAACGAGGCGTGGGCGACCGACTCGGTGCCCAGGCGCACGATGCTGCGCTGCGCGATGCCCAGGCCGTAGAAACCTTCCTTGGTGGCCCAGATGGTGTCGCCCGAGGGCGCGCCCGAGATCAGCAGCACGTGGTCGGTCGGCGTCTTGAGCTCTTTCAGTTCCTTGAGCGCTTCCTCGCGGCGGGTGGAGGTGATCGTGGCGCGCTGCACGCTGGAGAAACGGCCCGAGGCCCTGAGCAGCTCCACCGTGCGGGTTTCGAGCTGCTCCTTGAAGCCCCAGTCGGGCACGAAGGCCTCGCCCAGCTCGTTGTTGAACACGGTGGTGCCGCGCCATGAGAGGCGCAGCGTGGTGCCGATGGTGCTGATGACGGTGATGGATTTGCCGAGCAGGCGCACCTGCACGCTCGTCGTTTCGACGCTGGAGCAGGCGGCGAGGCCGAGGCCGGCCAGGGGCATGAGCCGCAGGAGCGGAGAAAAGGGCAAGGCGGCGCTGTGGCCCAGCAATTGGCGGCGGGTGAGGTGCATGCCGCGTTTTTACCGCAAGGTGGGCAGCGCCTGCGCAAGTTCGGCCATGTGGTGCATCACCTTGGCCACGGGCAGGCCTTCGAACGCGCGACCATCGCCGTGCTGGCAGTAGCCCCAGACGGTGGCGCCCGCCGCGAGGCCGGCCTGTGCGCCGGTGGCGGTGTCTTCGATCACGAGGCAGCGCGCGGGGTCCACGCCCAGGTGGGCGGCGGCGGCGAGGTACACATCGGGGTGCGGCTTGGAGCGCGGCTGGTCGTGGCCGCTGAAGATGCGGTCGCCGAAATACGGCGCCATGCCGGCCATGCCGATCTGCATCACGACCTTGGGCCGGTCGGCGCCGGAGGCGCAGGCGATGCGGCCGGCCGTGTGGCCGTGGGCGGCGACCACTGCGTCGAGCGCGCCCCGCACGGTCTGCAGCTCGGCGCGCAGGCGCTGGTCGCGCCGCGCGTAGAAGGCGCGCATCCACTCGTCTGTGAGCGGCTGGCCGGTCTCGGCCTCGATGCGCACGCGCTCGTCGCGCACGGCCTTGCCGATGAAAATGCGCTCGCATTCGGCCGCGCTCAGCGCCCAGCCGGCCTCGTTGAGCATCTGGCGCAAGACGCCGTTGGTAATGGGCTCGCTGTCCACGAGCACGCCGTCGCAATCGAACAGCACGGCGTCAAACCTCACGATGTCACTTCTCACCGTCACTTCAGATCTCCATCCAGATAGAACCAGCGCCCGCCCTCGCGCACGAAGCGGCTGGTCTCGTGCAGGCGATGGCCGCGCCCACCGGTGCGCGAGCGCGCGACGAACTCGACCTCGGCGTGGTCGGCGTCGATCACGCGGTGGCGCTTCACCTCCAGCCCCAGCCACTTCACGCCGGGTTCCAGGTCGAGGTCGGCGTGGCGGGTGCTGGGGTGCCAGCTGGCACTCAGGTGATCGGTGCGGCCGAGCACGAAGGCGCTGTAGCGCGAGCGCATGAGGCTCTCGGCGTCGGGCGCGGGGGTGTCGTGGTCGAGGTAGCGGCCGCAGCAGGCGTCGAACGCCAGGCCCTGGCCACGCGCATCGGCTCGCCCGCAGGGGCACGGCGTGAGCTCGGTCATGCGGCCGGTTTGCGAGCGGCGTGGGCGGCCTTGTGGGCGTCCAGGGTTTCGGTGGGGGCGCCGGCTTTGGCCCAGGCGCCAAAGCCACCTTCCACGTGGGCAACATTGGTCATGCCCATCTCTTGCAGGGCCTTGGCCGCGAGGGCGCTGCGCCAGGCGCCGCCGCAGAAGAGCACGAACTCCTTGCGCTCGTCGGCGAACACGGGCTTGAAGTACGGCGAGTCGGGGTCGACCCAGAATTCGAGCATGCCGCGCGGTGCGAGCAAGGCGCCGGGTACGGTGCCTTCGCGCTCCAGCTCGCGCGGGTCGCGGATGTCGACCATCTGCAGCGTCGGGTCGTTGGCCTGCAGGCGCTCGCGCACCTGCTCGACGGTGTAGGTGGTGATCTGCGCGCTGGCTTCGGCGACCAGCGCGCGAAAGCCTTTGGTGATGGGCATGGTGGGTCTCCTGTGTTCAACGGGTGCATGTTAGCGGTGGCCTGCACGCGGGGCGCGGCGGTGGTAGCGTGTCGGGCGTTGTCAACGAGGAGCCCACACACCATGACCACCACGAACGACCTGTCCGCCTTCCCCATCACGAAGAAGTGGCCCGCCACCCAGCCCGACCGCCTGCAGCTCTACAGCCTGCCCACGCCCAACGGCGTGAAGGTGTCGATCCTGCTGGAAGAACTGGGCCTGCCCTACGAGGTGCACCGCGTGTCCTTCGACACGCAGGACCAGTTCACACCCGAGTTCCTGTCGCTGAACCCGAACAACAAGATCCCCGCGATCCTGGACCCGAACGGCCCGGGAGGCCAGCCGCTGGCGCTGTGGGAGTCGGGCGCGATCCTGATTTACCTGGCGGAAAAGGCCGGCCGCTTCCTGCCCACCGACCCCGCCGCACGGTACGAGACCCTGCAGTGGCTGATGTTCCAGATGGGCGGTGTCGGCCCCATGTTTGGCCAGGTCGGGTTCTTCACCAACTTCGGTGGCAAGGACTACGAAGACAAGCGCCCGCGCGACCGCTACACCGCCGAATCCAGGCGCCTGCTGGGCGTGTTGAACGACCGACTGAAAGGCCGCGCCTGGATCATGGGCGACGAGTACACCATCGCCGACATCGCCATCTGGCCCTGGGTGCGCAACCTGGTCGAACGCTACAAGGCGGGTGATCTGGTGGGCTACGCCGAGTTCACCGAGGTGCAGCGCGTGGTGGCGGCCTTCGTGGCCCGGCCGGCGGTGGCCAAGGGATTGACCATTCCCGCAGCCCCGAACTGAACAGACGCGACGAAAGAAGTGCATTGAGCCCAGGGCACCGCGGAACCGGCTTCGCCGGGCCGCCAGTGCCGCCCCCTTGAGGGAGTGACGCCGCAGGCGGCGCGGGGGTGGGCCGGCTTACAGCGCCCTCTGAATGATGATCTTCTGTACGTCGCTGGTGCCTTCGTAGATCTGGCACACGCGCACGTCGCGGTAGATGCGCTCGACCGGGAAGTCGCTCACGTAGCCGTAGCCCCCAAACACCTGGATCGCGTCGCTGCAGACCTTCTCGGCCATCTCGCTGGCAAAGAGCTTGGCCATCGCAGCCTCTTTCAGGCAAGGCTGGCCGGCGTCGCGCAGCGCGGCGGCGTGGTGCGTGAGCGCGCGCGCGGCCTCGATCTGCGTGGCCATCTCGGCCAGCCGGAAACCCACCGCCTGGTGGTTGAAGATGGGCTGACCGAAGCTCTCGCGCTCCTTGGCGTAGGTCACGGCGCACTCGAACGCGCTGCGCGCCATGCCAATGCTCTGTGAGGCGATGCCGATGCGCCCGCCTTCGAGCGCGCTGAGCGCGATCCTGTAGCCCTCGCCTTCGGCGCCGATCAGGTTCTGTGCCGGGATGCGGCAGTGGTCGAAGTTGATCTGCGCGGTGTCGCTGCTGTGCTGTCCAAGCTTGTCTTCCAGCCGCGCGACCACATAGCCCGGCGCGCTGGTGGGCACGATGAAGGCGCTCATGCCCTTCTTGCCGGCACCCTTGTCCGTCACCGCGATGACGATGGCCACGTCGCCGTTCTTGCCGCTGGTGATGAACTGCTTGACGCCGTTGATCACGTACTCGTCGCCCTCTTTCACCGCCGTGGTGCGCAGCGCGGACGCGTCGGACCCCACGTGCGGCTCGGTCAGGCAGAACGCGCCGAGCATCTGCCCGGCGGCCAGCGGGCGCAGCCACTGCTCCTGCTGCTGCGCGTTGCCGTAGCGCATGAGGATGGCGTTGACCGGGCAGTTGGTCACGCTGATCACGGTGCTGGTGCCCCCGTCACCGGCGGCGATTTCTTCGAGCACGATGGCCAGGGTCTGGTAGCTCAGGCCCGCGCCGCCCAGCGCTTCGGGCACGCAGATGCCGTAGGCGCCCAGCTCGGCCAGGCCCTTGTGCACGTCTTTCGGAAAGTGGTGTTCCTTGTCCCACTTCGCGGCGTTGGGCCAAAGCTGTTCCTGCGCGAAGGCGCGCACGGCGTCGCGGATCATCACCTGGTCGTCGGTCAGCAGCATGGGGAGTGTCTCGTTGTGGGGTTGGAAAAGTTCACCAGTGGGCGGCACGCCGGCCGTCGTGGTGGATCAGGCGGCCGTTGTCTTCGGTTGTCACGCTGGCGAGCACGGCACGCAGGCCGCGCACGCTGGCCTCGGCCGTCAGTGGCGCACCACCGCCGCCCATGTCGGTCTGCACCCAGCCCGGGTCCAGCACCACCAGGCGGGCTTGGGGGTAATCGAAGCGCGCGCTGCTCACGGCCATGTTCAGCGCCGCCTTGCTCACGCGGTACAGCCAGCTGTTGCTGCCCGGCACGCTGGCGATCTGGCTCATGGCACTCGACAGCGCAGCGAACACACCCCCACCCTCCTCGACCCAGGGCAGCACCTGCGGGATCACCTGCATGGCCCCCAGCAGGTTGGTGTGCATCAGCTGGTCGAAGGCTTGCTGGGTGGGCGGTGTGGTGGCACTGCCGCGGTGAATCACGCCCGCCACGTACAGCGCCACATCCAGCTTCTCGCCATCGAGTTGCCAGGACAGGCCGCTCACGCTGGCGGGCTGGGCCACGTCCAGCCGCAGCGGCTCGGCGCCGAGGGCCTTCAGCCGCGCCAACCCGTCGTCGTCGCGCGCGGTGGCGATGACGCGGTCGCCCGCCTCGCGGTACTGGCGCACGAACTCGAAGCCGATGCCGCGTGACGCGCCGATGACAAGGACAGTGCTCATGCTGGTTTCAGGAATGTCTTTTTCAGGGCCACCGCGGAACCGGCTTCGCCGGGCCGCCAGTGGCGCCCCCCTTGAGGGGGGAGACGCCGAAGGCGGCGCAGGGGGTGTTACACAAGCTCTATCGCCATGGCGGTGGCTTCACCGCCACCAATGCAGAGCGTGGCCACGCCCTTCTTGCCACCACGCGCCTGCAGCGCGTGCAACAGCGTGACGAGGATGCGCGCACCGCTCGCACCGATGGGGTGGCCCAGCGCGCAGGCGCCGCCGTTGACGTTGACCTTCTCGTGCGGAATCGACAGCTCGGTCATCAGCGCCATGGGCACCACCGCAAAGGCTTCGTTGATTTCCCACAGGTCCACGTCGCCCACGGCCCAGCCGGTCTTGGCCAGCAGCTTCTGCGTCGCACCCACCGGGGCGGTGGCGAACCAGTTGGGTTCCTGCGCGTGGGTGGCGTGGCCGACGATGCGGGCCAGTGGCTTCAGGCCTTGCTTCAGCGCGGTGGATTCGCGCATCAGCACCAGCGCGGCGGCGCCGTCGTTGATGGACGAGCTGCTGGCGGCGGTGATGGTGCCGTCTTTCTTGAACGCGGGCTTGAGCGAGGTGACCTTGTCCAGCTTGACCTTGCCCGGGCCTTCGTCCACCGACACCACGCGCTCGCCGCTGCGGTCCTTCACCGTCACGGGCGCGATCTCTTTGGCGAAGGCGCCGCTCTCGGTGGCGGCCTTGGCGCGCGTCACCGAGGCGATGGCGAACGCATCCTGCTGCTCGCGGGTGAAGCTGTATTTGGCGGCGCAGTCCTCGCCGAAGGTGCCCATGCTGCGGCCGGCTTCGTAGGCGTCTTCCAGGCCGTCGAGCATCATGTGGTCGTAGATCTTGTCGTGGCCCATGCGGTAGCCGCCGCGGCCCTTGAGCATGAGGTAGGGCGCGTTGGTCATGCTCTCCATGCCGCCCGACACCATCACCGTGGCGCTGCCGGCCAGCAGCATGTCGTGCGCGAGCATGGTGGCCTTCATGCCCGAGCCGCACATCTTGGACAGCGTCACCGCGCCGGCCGACAGCGGCAAGCCGCCCTTGAGCGCGGCCTGGCGCGCGGGCGCCTGGCCCTGGCCGGCCATCAGGCAGTTGCCGAACAGCACCTCATCGACCAGCGCCTTGTCCACGCCGCTGCGCTCGACCGCGGCTTGGATGGCGACGCCGCCGAGGTCGTGGGCGGACTGGGAAGCGAAGTCGCTCTGGAACGACCCCATGGGGGTGCGGGCGGCGCCGACGATGACTATGGGATCGGTGGAAGTGGTCATGCAAGTCTCCGGTGGATGAAGGAAATGGGATCAGTCCAGAAGCTCTTTGTCGGCCTGGACATGGAAGCGCCGGTCGCGCTCGTAGGGAAACACGTCGAACACATGGCCGGCGGCGATGCGCTCTTTGTGCGTCTGCCAGAACTCGCGGTCCAGCAGGTCGGCGTGGTGCTTCATGAACACCTCGCGCACGGTCGGGTTGCCGAGCAGGAAGGGGCCGAAGGTTTCGGGGAACACGTCGTGCGGCCCCACCGAGTACCAGACCTCGCCCGACATCTCGTCTTCCTCGTGGCGCGGCGCGGGCACGCGGCGGAAGTTGCAGTCGGTGATGTATTCGATCTCGTCGTAGTCGTAGAACACGACC
>NZ_JADMKB010000133.1 GCF_018780075.1 Hydrogenophaga sp. | reverse complement strand
GAAACACCGCCTGATTGGCGGGATCGCGACCGTCCAACTTCTGGGGGTCAGTTCACGCAGGGGGGGGTTCACACGTACTGCGTCAATTCCCAGTCGCTGACCTGCTGCGCATACGCATCCCACTCGGCCTGCTTGAGCGCGAGGAACTGTTCGCAGAACGCCGTGCCGATGTCGTCGCACAGGATCGCGTCGCTGCGCAGCGCGGCCAGGGCTTCAAACAGGTCGCGCGGCAGGCGCGGTGGCATGGGCTGGCCGCTGGCCTGGCGCTGGTAGAGGTCTTCGTCGCAGGCGTCGGGCGCGGGCAGCTCGCGGTCGATGCCGTCCAGCCCCGCGGCCAGCGTGGCCGCGAGCGCGGCGTACACGTTGCACGACGGGTCGGGCAGGCGCCATTCGATGCGGCCGGCCACGGTGCGCACGAGGCAGGTGCGGTTGTTGTCGCCCACCGTCTTCCACACCGGCGACCAGGTCGTGCCCGAGGCGCTGGCACTGCTGGCCAGGCGCTTGTAGCTGTTGACCGTGGGCGCACAGAGCGCGGCCAGCGCGTCGGCGTGGTGGATCAGGCCGGCGGCGAATTGATGCCCGGCTGTGCTCAGCCCCAGCGCACCGGCCGGGTCGGCCATCACCGCCCTGCCCTGCGCGTCCGTGAGGCTGATGTGGAAATGCAGACCACTGCCCGGCGCGCCCGCCAGCGGCTTGGGCATGCAGCTGAAGGTGGCGCCGTGCTGCTGCGCCACCGCGTGCGCGGTGAGTTTGAAGAGCTGGTAACGGTCGGCGGCGGCCAGGGCTTCGTCGTGCCGGTAGTTGATCTCGTACTGGCCCACGGCGTCTTCGTGGTCCATCTGCTGCAGCTCGAAACCCAGCGCCGTCAGGTGGCGGCGCATGTCGTCCAGGAAGCCGAAGTTGCGGTGGATCGCCTTGAGGTCGTAGGACGGTTTGTGAAGCCGGTCTTCACCGTCGGCCACGCCCCATCGGCCCTGCGCATCCTGCTTCATCAGGAAGAACTCGGGCTCGATGCCGACGTGAAAGGTCCAGCCGCGCTGTCGAAGGCGCGCGAGTTGGTGCTTCAGCAATTGACGCGAGCAGGTGTCCAGCGGTTCACCCCCGGCAAAGCCGTCGCACACCGCGTGCGCCACACCCGGCATGAACGGCAGCGGCCGCAGCGACTCGGGCGCCACGCGCCCGAAATACTCGCCACGCGCGCCCATGCGCGGCAGGCCCGTGCCCCAGATGCTGGGGCCGGCGAACCCCGCGCCGGTGGCCACCGCGTCGGGCAGCGCCTCCAGCGGCACCAGCTTGCCCTTTGGCACGCCGTGCAGGTCGGTGAAGGTGGTGAGGATGGAGTGGATGCCCAACGCGCGCAGGGCGCCCATGCGCTCGGTCAGGGGGTGGTCGGCGCCCCCGCTCAAGCCAGCACCTCGGCCATCGCCGCGTCCAGCACCGCCAGCCCTTCGGCGAACACGTCGTCTTCAATGGTCAGCGGGAACAGGTAGCGGATCACGTTGCCGTACACGCCGCAGGTCAGCAGCAGCAGGCCGCGCTTCAGGGCGGCGGTCTGCACCTTTTTCGTGGTGTCGGCGTCGGGTGCCCCGGTCGCGGGGTCGATGAACGCGCAGGCCACCATGGCGCCCAGGCCGCGCACGTCGCCGATGCGCGCATAGCTCGCTTTCGCCTGGTGCAGGTGCGCCACCAGACGCTCGCCCAGCAACTGCGCGCGCTCGGGCAGCTTCTCTTCGGCCATCACATCGAGCACCGCGTGCGACGCGGCGATCGCCAGCGGGTTGCCCGCGTAGGTGCCTCCCAGGCCGCCCGGCGCCGGGCCGTCCATGATCGCGGCCTTGCCGCTCACGGCCGAGAGCGTGGTGCCGCCGGCCATGCTTTTCGCCATGGTCATCAGGTCGGGCGACACGCCGTGGTGCTCCATGGCGAACATCTTGCCGGTGCGCGCGAAGCCAGTCTGCACCTCGTCGGCGATCAGCAAAATGCCGTGCTGGTCGCACAGTGCGCGCAGCCACAACACGGCCTCTTTCTGGATCGGGTGGAAGCCGCCCTCACCCTGCACCGGCTCAAACACGATGGCCGCCACGCGCGAGGGCTCGATGTCGCACTTGAACACGTGGTCCATGGCGCGCTTCGTCTCGTCCAGCGAGACGCCTTCTGCGGGAAACGGCACGTGGTAGATCTCGGGCGGGAAGGGACCGAAGCCGGCCTTGTAGGGCTGGACCTTGCCGGTGAGCGCGACCGAGAACATGCTGCGGCCGTGGAAGGCGCCGCCAAAGGCGATCACGCCGCTGCGCCCGGTGGACGAGCGCGCGATCTTCACCGCGTTCTCGATCGCCTCGGCGCCGGTGGAGAAGAACGCGGTCTTGACCTTGCCCTCGATCGGCACGATGGCGTTGATGCGCTCGGCCAGCGCCACGTACTCGGCGTAGGGCACGACCTGGTAGCAGCTGTGGGTGAAGCGCTGCAGCTGCGCCGCAATCGCCGCCTGCACCTTGGGGTGCACGTGGCCGGTGTTCAGCACCGCGATGCCGCCCGCGAAGTCGATGAAGCGGCGCCCCTCGATGTCCCAGAACTCGGCGTTCTTCGCTCGGTCGATGAAAAAGTCGCCCATCACGCCCACGCCACGCGGCGTGGCGTCGAGCCGGCGCTGGTGCCAGGCGGCGTTGGTGTGGTCGGTCTTGAGGTCGTTCATGGCGTTCATGGAGGTCTCCTAAAAAGCGCACCAAGAGGCGCGAGGTGTCTGATGCCAGGGCACCGCGGAACCGGCTTTGCCGGGCCGCCAGTGCCGTCCCCCTCCGGGGGAAGCCGCGTCAGCGGCGCAGGGGGGTCACACAGGACTGTCAATCCTGATCCAGGTGGTTTTCGTCTCGGTGTACTTGTCGAACGCGTGCAGCGACTTGTCGCGCCCCACGCCGCTCTGCTTGAAGCCGCCGAACGGCACCGTGATGTCGTCTTCGTCGTACTGATTCACGTGCACCGTGCCGGCGCGGAGCGCGCGCGCCACGCCGTGCGCCTTGTTGATGTCGCGCGTCCACACACCCGCCTGCAGGCCGTAGACGCTGTTGTTCGCCTGCTTCACCACGTCGGCCGCGTCGGTGAAGCTCTGCACGGCCAGCACCGGACCGAAGATCTCTTCGCGCGCGATCGCCATCTGTGGCGTCACGCCGTCGAAGATGGTGGGCTGCACATAACAGCCGCCCGCCACCGGCGACGCCAGCGCGCCGCCCGCGATCAGCTGCGCGCCCTCACTCTGGCCCAAACCGATATAGCGCATCACGTTGTCCAGCTGCACCTGGTCGACGATGGCGCCCATCACCGTGCCCTTGTCCAACGGGTTGCCCGGCTGGTAGTTGGGCATCAGCTTCAAAGCCTTCTCCAGGAACGCGTCCTTGATCGAGGCTTCAACGAACAGGCGCGAGGGCGCGTTGCAGCTCTCACCCTGGTTGAAAAAGATGCTGCCCACGGCGGCCTCGACCGCACGGTCCAGGTCCGGACAGTCGGCGAACACGATGTTGGGCGACTTGCCGCCCAGCTCGGTCCACGCGCGTTTCAGGTTGCTCTGCCCGGCCATCACGTGGATCTGCTTGCCCACGCGCGTGCTGCCGGTGAAGGCGATGCAGTCCACGTCCATGTGCAGCGCCAGCGGCGAACCGGCCTCGGTGCCGAAACCCGGCACCACGTTGAACACGCCGGGCGGGATGCCGGCAGCCAGCGCCAGCTCGGCCAGGCGCAGGGCGGTGAGCGGACTTTTTTCCGACGGCTTCAACACCACCGAGTTGCCCGCGGCCAGCGCCGGCGCAATCTTCCACGCGGCCATGATCATGGGGTAGTTCCAGGGCACGATGATGCCCACCACGCCGACCGGCTCGCGTGTGATCAGCGCCAGGGAGTTGCTCGGCGTGGGTGCGATCTCGTCGTACACCTTGTCCACCGCCTCGCCGTACCAGCGGATGCAGTTGGCGGCGCTGTTCACGTCCACGGCGCGCGCGTACTTCACCGGCTTGCCCATGTCCAGCGTCTCGGTCAGCGCCAGCTCGTCGGCGTGCGCCAGCAACTGGTCGGCGAACTTGATCATCACGCGCTTGCGCTGCGCCGGCGCCATGCCGCTCCAGCGCCGGTCCTCGAACGCGGCGCGGCCGGCGGCCACCGCCGCGTCGATGTCGGCCTGACCACCGCGCGCCACCTGCGTGAGCACACGGCCGTCCACCGGGGAAATGCAGTCAAAGGTCTGGCCGTCGCGCGCGGCCACGCGTTCGCCGTTGATGACGGCGCGGCCGTCGAAGGTCAAAGAGGTGGAGGTGTCGGTCATGGGCGGGGTTCACGCAGGGAAAGTGGCACCATGCTACGCCCAAATACACGACAAGAACATGACCACTTTGCGGTCGCAGCATCGTGCCACTGGCCCCGGCGCAGGCGGGACGCGCGGGCCGTCCCTCAGGGCTGAGCCGCCCGCTCCAGGTGCTCCTGGAGCCAGGTCCGCCGCTCATAGTCCCGCTGCACCACCGGCACGCCGAACTCGGCGTGACACCCGTAGGCCAAGGCATCGTTGCGGCCTCTGAAGCTGTAATAGCGCTGACCCGCACTTCGGATGGCGTCACCCAGCCGACCGCATTGGCGCTCCAGCTTTTCGTACGACACGGTGGGTGCCGACGATGGCAACAGTGCCAGCGCGCGCCGGTCGCGGGGGAGCAGGTAACCCTGCCAACCCAGTTGCGCCAACATCAGCGCCGCCGCGATCCAGGCGCCCGCCGGCACCCGCACGGTTTCGGGCCACGGCGCAGCGCTTTGCGCCGCGTGCGAGATCACCAGCAGCGCCAACAGCGGCAACGGCAGCAACATCCGGTACACCGAGAAGAAGGGTGTGCCAGGGTCGAAGTCGGCGATCTTGTTGGTGGCCAACATGACCCCGATGCCCGTCAGCAACCCGAGCGCGACGAGCATGTGACGCCCACTGAAGGGGAAACGCCATTCCCGGGTCGGGCCACGCACCGCCAACGCACCCAGACAGGCGACGAGCATCAGCAGCACCAACGTGCCGAAGGCGATGGCGATCTGCGGGTGGGTGAGGTGTCCCATGAAATGCTCGCTCGAAAAGCGCAGCTTGGGAAATCGGTGCACGATGTACCCGGGGTTGAAGCGGTAAAACAGCCCCACCCCCTTGAACAGCCCCAGCCCCAGCGCCAGCCCCAGGGTCGCGAGCAACGCGCGCCGCCGATCGTCCACCAACAACACCAGCGCCGGCAACATCAGCGCGACGCTCATGTAAGAGCCCAGGCAAAAGCCCACCAACGCGGCCCAGGACAAGGAAGTGACGGATGCTTGCGCCCCAGCCCGCAGCAGCACACGCAGCCCGAGCCAAGCCAGCGCCGTGGCCACGATGAAGCCACGCGGCATGGCCCCGGCCAGCAGAAACTCCAACGGCAGCAGGAAGAACAACAGCGTCACGCAGACCGCCGCCCAAAGCCGGTCTTTGCCCAGCGTCCACGCTGTCCACGCGAAGGGGGCATAGAAGGCCAGCGCCGCGATCAACTTGACGGCAAACACAGGGCTCAGCCCCAGCCAGATCAATGGGATGGCAAGGTAGGACTCAAAAGGAAGGAGGTAGGCTTGGCCGAAGAAGAACGGCTCAAAGAACTCGCCGCGCGCCATCCACGCCGCCTGATCTGCGATCACGAGCTGATCCGAATCCAGGTAAACCACATGAAAGCTCACCTGGTGGACGGTGAAATGCAGCAGAAAAAGGACCATCAGCCAGACGCGGCCGTCACGAAGGTTCATGCAATGGGATGGAAAAGAGGCTGCGGCCCACATCGACCCGCTCGGGTCACGCAGCTTAACGCAGCGCCCCGCCCGGACGGGTGCGCACCACGGAGGGACTGTCAGCTCGCGGCCAGGGCCTTGGTCTCGGCCCGCGTGGCCGCCGCGATCTCGCGTTCGCGCTTGCGCGTCTGGCGCGCCACCCACACGCTGTAGCCCACGATCACGATGGTCACGGTGGTGATCAGCAGCGTGGCCGCAGCGTAGATGGTCGGGTTGATGCCGCGGCGCGCGTAGCCGAAGATCACCTGCGGCAGCGTGGACACGCCCGGGCCGGAGAGGAATTCGGAGATCACCACGTCGTCGAACGAGAGCGTGAACGACAGCAGGAACGCGGCCAGGATGCCCTGGAAGATGTTGGGCAGCGTGATGAGAAAGAACACCTGGAACGGCCGCGCGCCCAGGTCCATCGCGGCCTCCTCGATGCTGCGGTTCATCTCCATCAGGCGGCTCTGGATCACCACCATGCCGTAGGCCATGCCCAGCAGGGTGTGGCCGAAGATGATGGTGAGCATGCCGCGCTCGGGCCAGCCGAAGGCGTTCTGCGCGCCCACCATCAGCAGCAGCAGCGACAGGCCGATCACCACCTCGGGCATCACCAGCGGCGCGTTGACCATGCCCGAAAAGACCGTTCGGCCGAGGAAGCGGCGGTAGCGCACCAGCACGAAGGCCGCGAAGGTGCCGAGGATGGCCGAGAGCACCCCGGTGACCGCCGCCACCTTGATCGACAGCCAGAAGCCCTCGACGATCTTGGTGTCCCGGGTCAGCGCCTCGTACCAGCGCAGCGAGAAGCCGGTGAAGTTCGCGTCTTGCCGTGTGCTGTTGAAGCTGAACACGATCATGAAGAACAGCGGCACGTAGAGGAACAGGTACACCACCGCCAGCCAGAATTTGCCGAAGTGTTTTTCGAGGAGCTGTTTCATTGCCAATCCTTTGCCAAATGCCTGGGAGGTCCGACGGGTGCTTTGCGGGGATGCGGTGGAACCGGCTTCGCCGGGCCACTCGCATCGCCCCCTGGGGGGTGACGCGAAGCGGCGCGGGGGGCTACTTCTCTTCTGCGGTGAAGTGGTAGTAAATGGCCAGGGGCACGATGATCAGCAGGATCATCACCACCGCCAGCGCCGACGCGCGGGGCCAGTTGTTGCTGGTGAACATCTCGTCCCAGACCACGCGGCCGATCATGATGT
>NZ_JADMKB010000151.1 GCF_018780075.1 Hydrogenophaga sp. | reverse complement strand
GGCCTGCCCTCGCCCAAGACCTTCCCGGTCGAGGCCTTTGCCGCCGCCTGCGAAACGGTGCTGCGCACCGACGGTCGTGCCGCGCTGCAATACGCGGCCAGCGAAGGCTACCGCCCGCTGTGCGAATGGGTCGCGGCCAGCATGCCCTGGGACGTGTCGGCCGATCAGGTGCTGATCACCACCGGCAGCCAGCAGGGCCTGGACCTGGTGGCCAAGGTGTTGATCGACGAAGGCAGCACCGTGCTGGTGGAGACGCCCACCTACCTCGGCGCGCTGCAGGCCTTCACACCCATGGAGCCGAACATCGTGAGCGTGGACAGCGATGCCGAAGGTGTGGACGTGGACGACCTGGCCGCCAAGGCCAAGGGCGCGCGTTTCCTCTACGTGCTGCCCAACTTCCAGAACCCGACCGGCCGCAGCATGAGCGAGGCGCGCCGCCAGGCGCTGGTGGAACGCGCCGCCGCCATCGGCCTGCCGCTGGTGGAAGACAACCCCTACGGCGACCTCTGGTTCGACCAGCCGCCCCCGAAGCCGCTGACCGCGCGCAACCCCGACGGCTGCATCTACCTGGGTTCGTTCTCCAAGGTGCTGGCGCCCGGCCTGCGCCTGGGTTATGTGATCGCACCCAAGGCCATCATGCCCAAGCTGCTGCAGGCCAAGCAGGCGGCCGACCTGCACAGCCCCAGCTTCAACCAGCGCATGGTGTCCGAGGTGCTGAAGGACGGCTTCATCGACCGCCACGTGCCCACCATCCGCGCGCTCTACAAGAGCCAGTGCCATGCGATGCTGGACGCGCTGCAGAAAGACATGGCCGGCCTGGACGTTCAGTGGAACTCGCCCGACGGCGGCATGTTCCTCTGGGTGCGCCTGCCTGAGGGCATGAACGCGGTGGAGCTGCTGCCCCAGGCGGTGGACAAGGGCGTGGCCTTCGTGCCCGGCGCCGCGTTCTACGCCGACCACGCCGACCCGCGCACGCTGCGCCTGTCGTTCGTGACGGCCAGCGTGGAGCAGATCCACATCGGCATCGCGGCGCTCGCGCAGGCCATCCGCGAATCCGCTCAAGGCTGATCGCCATGCTGCGCCTCTGGGGCCGCATCAGCTCGATCAACGTGCGCAAGGTGGTGCTGTGCGCGCAGGTGCTCGGGCTGGAGGTGGAGCGTATCGACGCGGGCCTGGCCTTCGGCATCGTGGGCACCCCCGACTACCGGGCGAAGAACCCCAACGGCCTGGTGCCGCTGCTCGAAGACGGCGACTTCATCCTCTGGGAATCGAACGTGATCGTGCGTTACCTGTGCGCTCGCGAGGGTTCACCGCTGTACCCGCAGGACATCCGGCAGCGCTTCAACGCCGAACGCTGGATGGACTGGCAGCAGACCGAGTTGAACCCGGCCGGCAGCCCCGCCTTCAAGCAGTGGGTCCGCACACCGGCCGGGCAACGCAACCCGCAGGTCATTGCCGCGTCGGTAGCCGCGACCGAGCCGCTGTTCGCGCAGCTCGATGAGCATCTGTCAAAACAAGCCTTCATGGCCGGCGAGGCGCTGAGCATGGCCGACATTCCGATCGCCTGCGAGGTGCACCGCTGGTGGGGCCTGCCGCAGCCGCGGCCCGCCTGGCCGCACCTCGAACGCTGGTACGCGCAGTGGCTGGCCCACCCGGCCAGCCGCGGCGTGCTCGACCTCCCCCTGTCTTGAAATGAAACACCCCCGCGCCGCTTCGCGTCACCCCCTTCAAGGGGGCGGCACCAGAGGCCCGGCGAAGCCGGCTCCTCGGTGCCCCTGGGTCAGGGGCACTTCGTTCGTTGCGGGTCGCGATCCGGCGAGTTGAAAGCACAAAAAGGAACTGTCCTCATGACCTCCCGCCCCTTCAAACAGGTGGACGTGTTCACCACCACGCCCTACCGTGGCAACCCGCTGGCCGTGGTGCTCGATGGCAGCGGCCTGTCGACCGCCGAGATGCAGCACTTCACCAACTGGACCAACCTGTCGGAGTGCACCTTCCTGCTGCCGCCCACGCCCGAAGGCGCGGCCGCCGGTGCCGACTACCGCGTGCGCATCTTCTGCCCCGGCCGTGAACTGCCGTTTGCCGGCCACCCGACCCTGGGCAGCTGCCACGCCTGGCAGGAAGCCGGTGGCGTGCCGCGCAGCGAACACGTGGTGCAGGAATGTGGTGTCGGGCTGGTGAAGCTGCGCCGTGACGGCCAGCGTTTGGCGTTCGCCGCACCGCCCCTGATCAAGAGCGGCCCGCTGGACGAAGCCGACGTGCAGCTGATCGCCCGCGGCCTGGGCGTGGCGCGCACCGACATCACCGCCCACGCGTGGTGCGACAACGGCCCCAACTGGCGCGGCGTGATGCTGCGCAGCGCCGAGCAGGTGCTCGCGCTCAAGCCCGACGGCGCGGTGCTGGCCGGGCTCGACATCGGCGTGGTGGGCCCGCGCGGCAAGGTCGGTGTGGTGGGCGCCCGCGAAGAACAGGACACGCAGTTCGAGGTGCGAGCCTTCTTCCCCGGCAACAACGGCCTTTCCGAAGACCCCGTCACCGGCAGCCTGAACGCCGCACTCGCGCAGTGGCTGATCGGCGCGGGCCTGGCGCCCGAGCGCTACGTGGCCGCGCAGGGCACGGCGCTGGCGCGCGAAGGCCGCGTGTTCATTCAGCGCGACGCCGGCGGCACGGTCTGGGTCGGTGGCCAGTCCGTCACCTGCATCAACGGCGTCGTCACGCTCTGACACCAGCCCGGCCCCAGGAGCACCCCATGTCCGGCCACACACCGCCCGACCACATCGCCGCGGCCGATGCGCCCACGCGCCAGAAGCCCTCCACCTACCCGGAGCCCTTCGCCTCGCGCATGGCCGGCCGGATCAAGCAACCCCTGGGCGACCTGTTTGGCCTGGGCCATTTCGGCGTCAACCGCACACGCCTGGTGCCCGGAGGTCAATCGGCCCTGCGGCACAGCCACACCCGACAGGAGGAGTTCATCTACGTCCTCCAGGGGCACCCCACCTTGCACACCCACACCGGGCGACACCGGCTCTGTCCGGGAGACTGCGCCGGGTTCCCGGCAGGCACAGACAACGGCCACTGCCTGATCAACGAGACCACGGAGGACGTGATCTACCTGGAGGTGGGGGACCGCACCCCGGGTGACGAAGGTCGCTACCCCGACGACGACCTGCAGGCGCAATGGGTGGACGGCCGCTGGCGCTACACCCACAAAGACGGCTCACCCTACCCATGACGACCCACGCGCAGATCGACCACCTCGTGGTGGCCGCGCGCACGCTGGACGAAGGCGTGGCCTTGTGCGAGGCCACGCTGGGCGTGGTGCCCGGGCCGGGCGGTGAACACGCCCTGTTCGGCACCCACAACCGGCTGCTGCGTCTGCACAGCGAACAGGCCCCGCGCGCCTACCTGGAAATCATTGCCGTGAACCCGCTGGCCACGCCCACGCGCCCCGCCCCGCTGAAGCGCTGGTTCGACCTCGATGACCCGACCCTGCGGGCACGGCTGGCGCAACAGGGGCCACAGCTGGTGCACTGGGTGGCCAGCGTGCCCGACATCGACGCCGCCACCGCGCGCCTGCGGGCCCTGGGCATCGAACGCGGCCCGGTGATCGCCGCGTCGCGCCCCACACCGTCGGGCCTGCTGCGGTGGCGCATCAGCGTGCGCGACGACGGCCAGCGCCTGTTCGACGGCGCACTGCCCACGCTGATCCAGTGGGGCGACACCCACCCGGCCGAGACCATGCCCGTCAGCGGGCTGGCGCTGCGTGGCCTCACGCTCCACCACCCCGAAGCGCCCCGGCTGCGGCAGGCGCTGGACGCGATCGGCCTCGACGCCATGGCGGTGGCGGAAGCCCCCGCCGCGCTCACCGCCTTGCTCGACACCCCCCTGGGCCCACGCACACTGACCTAGCCAGAAGTCCATTAGGGCTGCGCTGAACAAGCTCTGAAGTAACGCGAGGTTTGCGTGTATCGATGCACCTGAGACACGAAGGTGAAGTTGAAGCAACAGACCCTGGCGATGGCAGCCGATCATGGCGACGGATTCGAGCCCTACCGCAAGCTGACCAAGCACGATGCGTTCCTGGCGACGATGGAACAGATCGTGCCGTGGCAGGCGCTGTGCTCGGTCATCGAACCCCACGACCCCAAAGCCGGCAACGGACTCTCTCCGATCGGGCTGGAACGCATGCTGCGGATGTACTTCGTGCAGCACTGGTTCAATCTGCCGATGAAGCCTGCGAAGAGGCCCTGCTCGACAGCACGGCGCTGCGCCGCTTTGTGGGCATCGATCTGGG
Source organism: Hydrogenophaga sp. (assembly GCF_018780075.1). GTDB lineage: Bacteria > Pseudomonadota > Gammaproteobacteria > Burkholderiales > Burkholderiaceae_C > Hydrogenophaga. Next base: position 30,582 of record NZ_JADMKB010000151.1, on the reverse strand, counting down.
GCGGGAGTGTGTGCCCGACGGGACCACGCTGCTGAAGTTTCGCCGCCTGCTGGAGACGCACAAACCGGGCGAGGCCTTGTTTGCCAAAGTGGGGAAGGTGCTGCAGGCGCGGGGCTTGAAGGTGGGCGCCGGGGCCATCGTGGACGCCACCATCATCGGCGCGCCCAGCTCGACCAAGAACGTCGACAGACAACGCGACCCCGAGATGCACCAAACCCGCAAAGGCCAGCAGCGGTATTTCGGGATGAAGATGCATATCGGCGTGGACAGCCGCACCGGACTGGCTCACAGCGCGGTGGTGACGGCGGCCAACATGCACGACAACACCCGCTGCCCGATCTGCTGCACGGCAACGAACAGCGTGTGTACGGCGACAGCGCCCACGGCAGCCAGAAGACGTTGATCGGATCGAAGGCCCCCAAGGCCAAGGACTTCACCAACCAGCGCGTGCGCAGGGGCGGCGAGATCGACGAGGTCCAGCGCTCAAAGAATCACAACAAGTCCAAGGTCCGCCCCCGGGTCGAACACGTCTTCGCCGTGGTCAAGCGACCGTGGGGTTTTGTCAAGGTGCGCGAGGCCTGGCCAAGAACGCCACGCGTTCGTTCGTGGTGCTGGGTCTGGCCAATATCTATTTGGCTCGTCAACGACTCGTGGCATGCGTGTGTCCGTTCCGAACGCCCAGTGCGCGAGCAAGGTCGGTATGACCAAGGACCGCCGTCAAATCGCGCGACCTCCCCACATCAGCGCCCCCTGGCACAGCGGGTCACTCAATTCGGCTGCTTGTTCAGCGCAGCCTTAGAAGCGTCGCCACTGATCACCCAATAGAGACCGTCTATCCACGCACACAGAAAGCCAATCTACGCAGAAACTACATTTCCCGACACTTCATCCTATAGAGCATCGGAAAAGCAATGTTGCCGCAACGGACTGCACAGTTGGGATTCACGCTGATCGAGTTGATGGTGGTGGTCGCGATGGTCGCGATCCTGGCAGCCATCGCTTACCCCTCCTACGCGCAGTTCATGCAGCGCAGCCGGCGCGCCGAAGTGCAGGCGCTGTTGCAGGACATCGCCTTGAAGCAGCAGCAACGCCTGCTCGACGTGCGGGCATACGCAGATACCCTGGCCGCCCTCAACCTCGGGGTTCCCTCCTCCGTCAGTCCTCATTACACGATTGCGATCGCACTGGGCGCAGGAGGAGCCACCAGCTTCACGCTCACCGCCACGCCTCAGGGCGGCCAAAGCAGCGACACCTGCGGCACGCTGACACTTGCGCACACGGGGGTCAAGACCCCGGCCACCAACTGCTGGTAAACCTGCCATGGCACGCCACGCTCAAACACCCCAACGCGGTTTCACGTTGGTCGAACTGGTCGTCACCATTGCCATGCTCGCGATCCTGGCCGCCCTCGCCACGCCCTCGTTTCAGCGGATGATTGAGGCGCAGCGGTTGCGCACGGGCGCATTTGCCCTGATCAGCGATCTGACGCTGGCGCGCAGCGAGGCCGTCAAACGCGGCGAACCGGTCGAGTTGATGCCCGTCGACGGCAATTGGGCCGGCGGCTGGCTGGTGCGGGTCGCCGCAACCAGCGAAACGATCAGCAGCCAGAGCCAGATCGGCTCGGGCATCACCTTGGCCAGCGCCGCGTCGTCGGTCCGATTCAACCGCAATGGTCAGGTGGACACGGTCAGCAGCGTGCGCATTGCGCTGAGCGACACCCACGATGGTCGGCGGTGCATCTCGCTGGATCCCTCTGGACGACCGAAAAGCACCAAGTCGGAATGCCCCGCATGACCCCCAGCATCACCTCGCAACGATCGGCCCAATCAGGCGCTGCCATGATTGAGGTGCTGGTCGCACTCTTGATCACGGCCTTCGGCATTCTTGGATATGTAGCACTGCAGGCCCGCGCCACGGTTGGCATGATTGAAGGGCAACAGCGCATGCAAGCGCTGATACTGGTCAACGAAATCTCTGAGCGCATCTCGCTGAATCGCCGCAATGCGTTCACCTATGTTGGTGACGACTATGGCGTGACCGCGCCACAGGCAGACTGTTCCACTGCTGCCTCTCTCGCCGCACGCGACGTGTGTGAATGGTCGAATTTGATCCGCGGTGCGGCAGAGATCGAAGGTGGTCAACAAGTGGGCGCCCTGCTCAACGCCCGTGGTTGCATCAGCAACCCTGCCACCAACGAATACGTGATCCACCTCGTTTGGCAAGGCGTACAGGCTTCAGCCGCAGCCCTGAACGATTGCGGAAAGGACGACTACACGAGCGAAAACACAAGGCGCGCCGTCAGCACACGCGTTCAGATCGCAGATCTCGGAGCCTGAGCCATGCGCCATCGCCCAGCTTTTCAACGGCAACATGGTTTCACCTTGGTCGAACTGATGGTCGCCATGGTGATCGGCCTGTTGCTGCTCAGTGCATTGGTGGCTCTGTACGCCAACACGAGCCAGAGCAACATCGAGCTGGACAAGAGCGTGCGCCAGATCGAGAACGGCCGCCACGGCATGGACCTTTTGCACGAAGACATCGTTTCGGCGGGTTACTACGGCGATCTGTCCACGACAGACATGGCCTTCTCGGTCCCCGATGCCTGTGCCCTTGCCGCAGCGAACCTGGGCTGGGACAGCGCGACCAGCACGATCCCGGCAGCGGTCACGGGATTGGACGCGACCGAAACAGCGTCGCTGACCTGCCTGGACAACCATCGCAGCGGGACGCCTGCGTTGGTGCTGCGGCGTGTAGAAACCGAGCGCGTGGCGGCCGCCTCGATCAATGACGGAAGCCCTTACCTCCAGACATCGCGCTGCGAGAACGATCCCAGCACCACCCGGTTCATTGTGGGCACAGCGGCAGCCAGCTTCACCTTGCGCACGCTGGACTGCGCTACCGCCAACCAGGTTCAGCGTTACCTGACCCGCATCTACTACGTCAGCAATTGCAATGAATGTGGTTTGGACACGATCCCCACGCTCAAGCGAGCCGAACTGCGCGCTGGTGCGATCGTTCAAGCGCCGCTGGCCGAAGGGATTGAAGACCTGGCCTTTGAATTCGGCTTCGACACCGACAGTGACGGTGCGGCAGACACCTTCCGCACCAGTCTCAGCGGTACCGCAGGCGCAGCAGACAACGACTGGGGCAACGTCGTGGGGGTGCGCACCCGCATGCTCAGTGCCACCGTCGAGCCGACCCCCGGATTCACGTCGAGCCGCACCTTTGACATGGGCTTGCTGGGACCGCGCGGCCCATTTACCGACAACCTCAAACGTCGAGTCTATGCAATGACAGGTCGGGTCAACAACGTCGCTGGACCGCGAGAGCAACCATGAATCCATTTCCACGCCGCCGCTTCGATTCACGGCACCCACAACGTGGTGCAAGCCTGGTCGTTTCCCTGGTCATGCTCCTGTTGCTCAGCCTGATGGCGGCCAACGCCTTCAAAAGCACCGCCAACAGCCTGCGGATTGTCGGAAACACCCAGTCTCGGCAGGAGTCGCTGGCTGCAGCGCAAAAAGCCATTGAACAAACCATCAGCAGCGCGGCTTTCGCCATCGATCCCGAAGCCGTTGCGGCCAATCCGGTGACCGTCGATATCAATGGCGACGGCACCAACGACTACTCCGTTTCGCTGGATCCACAACCCAATTGCTACCGAACTCGCACCATCAAAACGAGCGAACTCAATCCCGAAGTGGCCGCCGATCTGGCCTGTGTGCAGAGCAGCAACCTGAGCAATTCCGGACTGGACTCTGACGACGCTGTGTCGCTGGCAGGCAACTCGATGTGCGCCACCATGGAATGGGACATCGGAGCGACCATCAACGACACCGCTTCCAACACCGCCATTGCCTTGCACCAGGGTGTCTCCATTCGAGTGCCCGAAGCCGAAGTGGACAACCTGTGCCTCTAAGGAAGACCCGCATGAAAACCTTTGATCGAAGAAGCCTGCCCCGTGCACTGGGAGCCATGCTGATGGCGGTGGTCATGCCATTGCAAGCTCAGTACAGCAGCGACATCGACATTTACGGAACGGCAGGCTCCAGCCAAAAGGTGGACGTGCTGATCATGATCGACAACACCGCCAATTGGACCAGTGCCTTCAACAACGAAATTGCCGCATTGAGGTCCGCATTTAACGGCATGCCGACTGGCAAATTGCGCGTCGGCATGATGCTTTTCACCGAATCTGGTGGTGGCAACAGTGGAGCAGATGGTGGCTACGTGCGTGCCGCGATCCGCGATCTCGATGACACCTACAAAAGCCAGTTGAGCAATTTGCTGGGCAGTTTTGATGTCAACTTGGACAAGAGCAACGGTGGAAAAACCGGCATTGCGCTGGCCGAGGCCTATCACTACCTGGCCGGCAAAGCACCGTATTCGGGGAACAACAAGGACAAGACCGACTACGTCGGCAACAACTCTGGCACTGCCGCTTCCAACGCCATCTACAGCCTGACCGGCAACGCTCTGACCTCCAAGTCAGGCTCCCCGTACCGGCCGCCCAGCGCGAACACCTGCAACCGAACCTTCGTGATTTACCTGAGCAACGGCGCCGCACAGGAAAACACCTCCGACACCACCATAGCCTCCAATCTGCTGACCGCCGCCTACAGTGCCGCAGGCATGACCCGCCCCACTCAGGAGGTGCAGATTGGCACATCCTCAAACTCAGACCCAAGTCAGGCTGATGAATGGGCCCGCTTCCTCAGCGAGTCGAGCCTCGGCGCGGCTGTCTTCACCATCGACGTGGATCCCGTGCGGACCGGTCAGGGACCGACATGGAGCGCCTTGCTCCGAAGCATGGCCGCCGCCAGCGGTGGCAACTACTACGCCGTCACCTCCGGCAACGGAGGGCAAGACATTGCCCAGGCCTTGTTGAACATCGTCAACAGCTTTCAGCAGACTCCCGGCAACTTCATATCGGCTGCGCTCCCGACCAGCCTGACCAGCCCGGGCCGCTCAGAAAACCAGGTCTACCTTGGCGTGTTCCGACCTGACGACAAAGGCAACCCCCGTTGGCGCGGCAACCTGCGTCAGTACAAGATCGGGTACAACTCGACCACCAAAAGCGTGTTCCTTTCCGACGCAGAAAACAAGGCGGCGCTGGACGCTGGCACCGGTTTTTTTGCCGCCAACGCCGTGTCCTACTGGACACAGTCCAGTGAGTTCTGGATCAACCAGAAACTGGGTCAACCCCCTTCAGCGTCAGACTCTCCGGATGGCGCCGTGGTGGAGAAAGGAGGGGCGGCGCAGCGCTTGCGGATTGATCACAGCACCAGCCAGAGCGGGCGAAATGTGCTGACATGCGTCGCGTGTGCAGACAACACCACGCTGGGCAGCGCCAGCGCCACCCAGTTCGACACCAGCAACAACCGGGTCACTGCCAGTGCTCTGGGCGTGGCCAGCACCGAAGCCAACAATCTGATCAACTGGATTCGCGGCACCGACAACGCTGGCGACGAGGCCGGCCCGGGCAGCGGCGTCACAATCCGCCCCAGCGTGCACGGCGACATATTGCACTCCGGACCGGCGGTCATCAACTACGGCGGCACAACGGGGGTGGTGGTGTACTACGGTGCCAACGACGGCATGCTGCACGCCGTCAACGGCAATGTCAGCGCCAATGTGGGCAGCACGCCACCGGGGTCTGAACTGTGGGGCTTTGTGCCCGAGGAGTTATTTCCCAAGCTCAAACGGCTGCGCAACAACGCTCCCGAAGTCCGGCTGTCGACCACCGAGGTGGTGGAGACCGCCTCCGAGACCCTCAAACCCTCGTCCCGCGACTATTTCGTCGATGGACCGATCGGCGTTTACCAAAAAGTGGTCGGCGACGTGACCACGCAAGCCATCTTGTACGTTGCCATGCGCCGGGGTGGGCGATTCCTGTACGCCATCGATGTCAGCACGCCCGGCACGCCCAAGATGCTCTGGCGCAGGCGCCACACAGACACAGGGTTCTCGTTCCTGGGGCAGACGTGGTCAAAACCCAAGGTCGCGCGAATCAAAGGCAACACCAACCCGGTGTTGGTGTTTGGTGCCGGCTATGATGCCGCCGCCGAAGACGTTGAGCCACCCGTCACCACCACCATGGGCAATGCCGTCGTCGTGCTCGACGCCTTCACCGGCGAGTTGTTGCGCAAGTTCGACACCACACGCAGCGTGCCCGCCGATGTGGCCTTGGTCGACAGCGACGCAGATGGCAAGATCGACCGCGCCTACGCGGCCGATGTCGGTGGCTCGGTTTACCGCATCGACTTCGAGATCACCACCAGCACCGGCAGAAGCAACGACAAGGACGCCTGGACCATCGCAACATTGGCATCCTTATCCGAGACGGGCAATCGGCGCAAGTTCTTCTTCGCACCGGATGTGACCGCGCTCAAGACCTTCACCGCTGTGCTGATCGGCTCGGGCGATCGTGAGAAACCCCTGGACGACAGCACGGGCGATGCCTTCTTCACCGTCTTCGATCGACGGGGCCTCGCGGTTCCTGCCGGCAGTGACTCCACGTTTTCAACGACCGACCTAGGCGAAGTCGGCACCAGCCAAAGCACCATCAACGGGTGCTGGCTTGGGCTTTCCACCAACGGGGAAAAAGTCGTCAACGCCGCCGCCACCACCGCCGGCATCACCTACTTCGGAACAAACCAGCCAAAACCGGCGGACACCCTCAGCTGCAAACCCAACCTCGGCACCGCCCGTCTGTATCAAATACCGGCTTTCTGCGGTGTCGCCACCACCACGATCCTGCCCAACGGCGGCCTGCCGCCCAGCCCGGTAATCACCACGGTGATCCTCACCGAAACCAAAACCAATCCGGACGGCAGCACAACCGAAAACGAGATCACCAAACCCATCATCATTGGCGGCCCTGAAGGACCGAACGCCCCCAGCATCGTGCCCAATGCCGTGCCACCCAACCGCAAGCGGAGTTACTGGTACCTTGAAGGAACCCGCTGACTCTTCAGTACTGTGAGCCTTGCGGCAATGAGCAGCATGTGTACGGCGACTGCGCCATCGCCTGCTGGTGTTTGTCCCGTGAATAACCAGCATTGATCGTGCCTGCCGATGCGGTGTCTTGGGAACGGAGATACCGCGATGAGAACTGGCAGACCGAAGGTCCAATTGTTGTTGAGTGAGCCAGAGCGTGTGCAGTTGCCGTCGTTTGCGCGCAGCCGCTCGCTGCCTGCGGCCTTGAGCGCGCGAGCGCGCATCGTCCTGAGCAGTGCCGACGGTGAGCCCAACAACGCCTTCGCCGAGCGCCTGGCACTGACCAAGGCCACCGAGGGCAAGTGGCGCACGCGATTCATCGAACGACACATCGCTGGCCTGTACGACGATGTGCGCCCGGGCAAGCCGCGCACGATCGACGACGAGCGCGTGGCGCAGCTGATCAAGACCACGCTGTTCGCGGCCCTGAACGTGCTCGACGGCGCGGGGCTGGCCGCGCTGGCACATGCACTTCATCCCGACCTACAGTTCCTGGCTCAATCAGGTCGATCGCTTCGTCGCACTGATCACCGACAAGACCATTCGGTGCGGTTCGTTCACCAGCGTCAAACAACCCGTGCAACGCATCAAGCACTTCGTCACCGCTCACAACGAGAACTGTCAACCGTTCAGATGGACCGCCACTGCGGATTCCATCCTTGAAAAGCCGCATCGCCTTTGTTCACGTATCAGCGGGACAGGACACTTGCCCCCCTGACCCCCACCGATTCACTCCATGCCCCTCCAGCTGCCCCACCTGCACGACATCGAAGCCGCCGCCCAGGTGGTGTACCGCTCCTTCCAGGCCACGCCGCAGTACCGCTGGGGCACGCTGTCGCAGCGCCTGGGCGCGGACTGCTGGGTCAAACACGAAAACCACACGCCGGTGGGCGCGTTCAAGATCCGTGGCGGCCTGACCTATTTCGATCAGCTCAAGCAGCACGGCGAGCTGCCGCGCGAGGTGATGAGCGCCACGCGCGGCAACCACGGCCAGAGCATCGGCTGGGCGGCGCGCGCCAACGGCGTGGCCTGCAGCATCGTGGTGCCGCTGGGCAACTCGTTGGAGAAAAACGCCGCCATGCGCGCGCTCGGCGTGAACCTGATCGAACACGGTGACGACTTCCAGGCCGCCCGCGAACACGCCATGCACCTCGCCGCCGAACGCGGCGCGCACATGGTGCCGAGTTACCACAAGGACCTGCTGCGCGGCGTGAGCACGTATTGGTGGGAGTTCTTCCAGGCCGTGCCGCAGCTCGACGTGGTCTATGTGCCCATCGGCCAGGGCTCGGGCGCGTGTTCGGCCATCGCCGCCAAGCTGGCGCTGGGGCACACGGCGCGCATCGTCGGCGTGGTCAGCGCGCACGCCACCACCTACGCGGACTCCATCGCCGCCGGCCGCGTGGTCGAGGCCCCCGTGACCACCGCGCTGGCCGACGGCATGGCCTGCCGCGTGGCCGACCCCGCCGCGCTGGAGGTGCTGATCCCGCACCTGGACCACGTGGTGAAAGTCACCGACGACGAAGTCGCCCAGGCCATGCGCACGCTGTTCGCCGACACCCACAACGTGGCCGAAGGCGCCGGCGCCGCCAGCTTTGCGGCCGCGTGGCAGGAAAAAGCAGCCCTCCAAGGTTTGAGCGTGGGCATCACACTGTGCGGCGGCAATGTGGACAGCACAACCTTCGCCAAGGTTTTGTCCGGCGCGCGGGACTGATTCGAGGATGCGGTGGAACCGGCTTCGCCGGGCCACTCGCATCGCCCCTTGGGGGGTGACCCGCCCTCAGGCGGGGCGCGGGGGGGCTACAAGTCTTGCAACGATTTCACAGAACGCCTCCACCGCGTCCGTCTTGAACACCACCTCGGTCACGCCCGCGGCCTGCGCCTCGGACTGCAGTTCGTCGCTGATGTAGCCCGAGGCCACGGCCACCGGCAGACGGGGGTTGATCAGCAGCACCTCGCGCGCGACGTCGATGCCCGACATGCCCGGCATGTTGTAGTCGGTCATGAGCAGGTGAAAGCCCTCGGGCTGTGCGCGCACGGCGTCGATGGCCTGCTGCTGATCGGTGAGGGCCGTGACCTTGTAACCGCGCCGTTCCAGCAGGCGGCGAACGAGAAACACCAGGGTGTCGTCGTCGTCGAGGTACAGGATGTGGCGGGGGGTGCTGCTCGGTTCATCGGCCATGACAGGTTGCTCCACTGGATGAGGGGGGGGCGACTGGGCGACGCCACTTGTAACGGCTGACATTGTGCCGTCTTCGGCCGGCGAAACACCTGCACCGGTCGAAGAGGGGCATACCGCGGGGCCGGCGGTCGCGGGAAAGTAGAGCGTGAAGGTCGTGCCCGCGTCGGGGCTGCTGTCGACCACGATGGCGCCGCCGTGCGCTTCCACGATGCCCAGCACCACCGGCAGGCCCAGCCCGGTGCCGTGCCCCACCACCTTGGTGGTGAAAAAAGGCTCGAACATGCGCGCGCGCGTGGCGTCGTCCATGCCGCAGCCATCGTCCATCACGCTGACGCGCACCGCACCGCGCCCGCTGTCGCGACAGGCCTCGGCCACGGAGGCCGGCAACACCGGGTCCCACGGGGCCACGTCGGCCACCTGAAACTCGATGCGGCCGGGGCGGCCCAGCAGCGCGTGCACCGCGTTGGTCCCCAGGTTGAGCAGCACCTGCCCGAGCTGGGTGGGGTCGGCGAGGATGGCCTGGTGCTTCGGCGCCACCTGCTGCACCAGTTGCACGTGCGGCGGGATCGCGGCGCGCATCAGGCTGCAGGTCTCGGCCACGATGGCCCCGGGCCTGACCGGCGTGCGCGCCAGCGGCTGCTGGCGGCTGAAGGCCAGGATCTGGCGCACCAGCTCGCGCCCGCGCCGCGCCGCGCTGCTGATCTCGTGCAGGCTTTCGCGCACGGGCGACGCGGGCGGGAGGTCCTGGCGGGCCAGGTCCGCGTTGCCGAGGATGGCGGCCAGGATGTTGTTGAAATCGTGCGCCACGCCGCCGGCCAGGGTGCCCAGGGCCTCCATCTTCTGCGACTGGGCGAGCTGCGTTTCGAGCACGTGTTGCTGCTGCTGGGCCTGCTTGAGCGAGGTGATGTCCACGAAGGTGAAGACCACATGCCGCAGGCCACCGATGGCGTCGTTCTCGGGGTAGGCGTTGCACAGCGCCCAGCGCACCGCGCCGTCGCGGCCCGTCTGGAAGCCGCCCACCATGCCCAGGACGGGTTGCCCCGTGGCCAGCACGCGCTCGAAGGGCACCTCGTGGCGAGGCATGAGCCCGCCGTCCTCGCGCAACAGGTGCCACGCGGGCAAGGGCAGGCTGTCGGCCTGCGGGTTGTCATCGATCGGCCAGTCGAAGAAGCGACGCGCCGCGTTGTTGGCCGACACGATGCTGCTGTCCGGCCGGAACACCACCACCCCCGCCCCCAGGTTGGTGATCAGCGCGCGCGAATCGGCCTCGCGTTCGGCCATGGCCTTGCGCGCCTGCTCCATGTCTTGCCGCAGCCGCAGCGACACCAGGGCGCTGTAGATCAGCGTCCGCAGGAACTTGGTCAGCAGAAACGCCAGCATGAAGCCGGCGGAGACCTGCTCCACCGACTGCTGGCGGGTCACCATCCAGCCCAGCACCAGCAGCAGCGCGATGCCCTCGGCCAGCGTCACCAGGGTCAGCTCATGGAATTCCCGGGTCGAGTTGTGGGCTTTCAGGCCCATCAGGTCGCGCAGCACCAGCGCCACGAGCACCAGGCCAGCGACCGCGTAGACGACTTGATGGGGCGCGCTGCGGTCCCCGTGGAGCGCCAACCCGACCTGCAGCACCGCGTGCACCCCGAACACCCCGCCCAGCACGCGCCAGGGCATGGGCAGGCGCAGGTAGCTGCGCAGCCCCATCCAGGTGGAGACGTGGGCACCGAACAACAGCACCGCCGAGGTGGCAGCCATCATCGGACCGGCCCCGCCGGCGCGCGACATCAGGGCCAGCGTGCCCACGATGCTGATCACCGAGCCCAGCGACCACCAGCCCGGCCCGCCGATGGACGGGTAGCGGCGCATCAGCGACCAGAAGGCGCCCGCGATGAGCGCGTCCACGCCCAGGCGAACCAGCAACAGGGTGGGCAGGTCAGGCAGCATGGACGAGGGCAAAGACGGACATGCAGGCAATTGAAACACAGGGCCATGGCGGCCATACCCCGCAAAACGCGGCCCAAAGACCGCCTTTTCTGGCGCCCGGGGACATCTGTGCGACACGCAGGCGCCGGCCAGTCGCTGCCGGGACAAAGCCGGGCCGGGCGCAGCCCACAGAATCGCGCCCCATGGGAACGCTCTACCTTGTGCGCCACGGCCAGGCCTCGTTTGGCGCCGCAGACTACGACCAGCTCAGCGAACTGGGGCAGCGCCAGGCCGAGCGCCTGGGCGCCTACTGGGCCGAGCGCGGGCAGCGTTTTGACGCGGTGCTCATGGGTTCGCTCAAGCGCCACGCCCAGACCTGGGCCGGCATCGCCCGGGGCGCGGGGCTCGACACCGAGCCGCTGGTCTGGCCCGGCCTCAACGAGTACGACAGCGAAGCGGTGATCCGCTCGGTGCTGCCCCGCGGGCGCGACGCCACGCTGGGCGACCCCACCTCCCCCGAGGGCTACCGCGCGCACTTCCGGCTGTTGCGCGACGGCCTGGCGCAATGGATGGCGGGCACCGTGAGCCCCGAGGGCATGCCGTCGTACACCGACTTCGTGCACGGCATCACCAGCGCGCTGGACCATGTGCGCGCCCACCACCGGGAACAGCAGGTGCTGCTCGTCTCCAGCGGCGGGCCGATCTCGACCGCCGTGGGCCATGTGCTGGGCCTGAGCCCGGACGCCACCATCGACCTGAACATGCGCATCCGCAACAGCGCGGTGACGGAGTTCCAGTTCAGCGCGAAGCGGCACACGCTGCTGACCTACAACACGCTGCCGCATTTGGACCCACCGGACTTCGCGCACTGGATCACGTACGCCTGAAGGCTCCGTTCGCGTTGTACCTGTCGAAACGCCGCCATCCCCTGCCCGGTCGGCGAGAGGGCGTCGACAGGCTCAGCCCGAACGGGCGGTTGCCTCAGTCGAAGGCGGTGCGCTCGGTCAGCGTGTCGGGCGGCAGCCGGTCGATTTCGCCGAGCAGTTGCGCCAGTGCGCGGCCCGCGGCGTCGAGCACCGCGCGGCCGTTCTCGGCGGTGGCGGCGGCGGCGTGGCCCACCGCGCCGTTGGCGTTGTAGTCCTGCATCATCCAGCCGAGCTTGGCGCTCTTGCCGTTGCCCAGGATGGCGAAGCGCTCGGCACGGCCTTGTGAGGTGGAGCGGAAATACTCCGCCTTGTCCATGCGCACGCGCCCAGGGTGCAGCGCCAGCATCATGGCCGTTTCGATCTCGCCCGCGTGGATGCCGAAGCGGTGTTCTTCGGCGCTGAAGCGCGCGTTCACGTCCTGGCCCTGCGCGTCGGTCAGCGGCAGGCCAAACCAGTTCACGCTGTAGACCAGCATGCCCAGCCGCGCGCGCAGGTCGCGCGCCACGAGGTCGAGCGCGCCCACCTGGCCGCCGTGGCTGTTGAGCAGCACCAGTTTCTTCACGCCGCTCGCGGCCACGCACTCGCCCAGCTCGGTCCAGACGCGGATCAGCGTCTCGGCCTTGAGCGTGAGCGTGCCGGCGAAGCGCGTGTGTTCGGGGCTGAAGCCCACCGCCTGCGTGGGCAGGAAGAGCGCGGGCAGGTCGTGGGCGATGTGCGGCAGCGCGGCGGCGATCACGCCGTTGACCAGGTCGGTGTCCACCGACAGCGGCAGGTGCGGCCCGTGTTGCTCGGTCGCGGCCACGGGCAGCACAGCGATGGCGCGCGCACGGTCCAGCGTGGCGAAATCGGCGGTGCTGAGGTCGGACCAGTGGCGGGCGAGGGATGTCATGGCTTCAGTTTACGGCCTGTGGCCGTGGCGCCGTAACATGCCACCATGACCCAAGACCTCTTCCGCCAGGACGCGTACCAGCGCGAATGCAGCGCCACCGTGACCGCCGTCCACGAACACGGCATCGTGCTTCACCGCACGGTGTTCTACCCGCTGGGCGGCGGGCAGGCCGGCGACACGGGCGAGCTGGTGCTGGCCGACGGCAGCGCGATCACCATCGCCGACACCCGCAAGGGCAAGGACGCCGACGGCCGGCCCACGGCAGACATCGTGCACGTGCCGGCACCCGGACAAGAAGCGCTGCTGGCGGCCTTGCGGCCCGGCACAGCGCTCACCGCGCGGGTGGACTGGGCGCGGCGCCACCGTCTCATGCGCTTTCACACCAGCACCCACCTGCTGTGCCACCTGGTGGCGATGCCGGTGAACGGCTGCTCGATCACGCCCGAGTACGCGCGGCTCGACTTCCACATGACCGATCCGCTGGACAAGGACGCGCTCAGCGCCGGTCTCGCCGCGCTGGTGGCGGCCGCGCACCCGGTCACGCTGGGCGCCATCACCGACGCCGAGCTCGACGCCAACCCGGCGCTGGTGAAGAGCATGAGCGTCTCGCCGCCGCGCGGCAGCGGCACGGTGCGCACCGTGCGGATTGGCCCGGCCGATCTGAGCGAGCTGATCGACCTGCAGCCCTGCGGCGGCACCCACGTGGCCAACACCGCCGAGATCGGCCGCGTGATCGTGACCAAGATCGAGAAGAAGAGCGCCACCACGCGCCGGGTGGTGCTGGGGTTTCAGGACTGATCAGCCCGAATACATCCACTGCCGCGACCACGGCAGCCCCTGCGCGCTTTGCCCCGCCGGCCGGCACAGCACCTGGTACAGCGCCACTTCGTCGTGCTCGAAGGCCCAGGCGCAGCCCGCGAGGTAGATGCGCCAGATGCGCCAGCGCCGTTCGTCCACCAGCGGCTTGATCTGCGCGGTGTTCGCCTCGAAGGCCTCGCTCCAGAGCTGGGTCGTGCGCTGGTAGTGGCGGCGCAGGTTTTCCACGTCGACCGCTTCGAGCCCGCCCTCTTGCAGGGTGCGCAGCACCGTGCCGATGTGTGGCAACTCGCCGCGCGGGAACACGTAGCGCTGGATGAAGCTGCCGCCGCCCAGGGCGGTTTCGCCGTCGTTGGGGTCGGTGCTGGTGATGCCGTGGTTCATGGCCCAGCCGTCGGGCGGGAGCAGGCGGCGGATGTGGCCGAAGTAGTCGGCCAGGTGGTCCAGCCCCACGTGCTCGAACATGCCCACGCTGGTGATGCGGTCGAACGGGCCGTCGTGCTGCACGGTCACGTCGCGGTAGTCCTGCAGGCGGATCTCGATGCGGTCCTGCAGCCCGGCCGCCTTCACCCGCTCGCGGGCCAGATCGGCCTGGTTCTGCGACAGTGTCACGCCCACGCAGCGCGCGCCGAAGTGCTGTGCCGCGCGCAGCACCAGCGCGCCCCAGCCGCAGCCGATGTCCAGCAGGCGCTGGCCCGGCTGCAGGCGGATCTTGCGCAGGATGTGGTCGATCTTCTTCGCCTGCGCGGCGTCCAGCGTCTCGTCGCCCTGTTCAAAGTAGGCGCAGGAATACACCATGCCCTCGCCCAGCCACTCGGCGTAAAAAGCGTTCGACACGTCGTAGTGGTACTGGATGGCCTGGCTGTCGCTCTCGCGCGAGTGGCCGTGGCGGCGGCGGATGCGCCCGAGCAGGCCGCCCGCGGGCTCGGCGTGTTGGGCCAGGCCGTGCGCCGCCGCCAGGATGTCGGCCAGCGGGCCGTCCACATCGACCAGCCCCTCCACATAGGCCTGGCCGAGGGTGTCGAGCTGCGGGTCGATCAGCAGCGGCCAGGCCGCCGGGTCGCGCACGCGGACCTCCACGCTCGGTTGCTCAAAGTCGCCCAGCGCCAGCGACGAGCCACCGCCCGCGCCCCAGCTCAGGCGCACCGGCAGGTTGGCCCGCTGCTTCACCCGTTGCGCCCAGGGCAGCAGGGCGCGCTCCACGATGAATCCCATGGGTGGCCTCCATGTCCATGTGTTCCACCCCCGTTTGTAGTCAATGTGCGGCCCGCGCGCGACTTGTTCAGCGTTGCCTTATATTTGTGCGGCGTCCGGCGCGGCCCCAGGAACTTGGGCGAGCCCGGCCCCTCATACCCTTGCAGCGCCGCTGCGCGCCCTCCCTCACCGTCTGCTTCCGATGCCGTTGCCCCAGCCCTTGTCTCCCGCCGTCCGCCGCCTGCTGGCCGGTCTGTTGTTCGCCGTGTGGCTGCCCCTCACCGCCTTGGCCCAGGGCATTCTGGGCGGCAACACCACGCAGAACACACCGCCGCAAATGGTGCGCGGCGAGCTGCTGGCCCACGCGCCCCAGGGTGCCACGCCGGGCGCCCAGGTCTGGCTCGGCCTGCAGCTCACGCACACGCCCGAGTGGCACACCTACTGGAAGAACTCGGGCGACTCCGGCCTGCCCACCGAGCTGCAGTGGACCTTGCCTCCGGGCGTGACGGCCGGCGCCATCGCCTGGCCCACGCCGCGCAAGTTCCCGCTCGGCACCCTGGCCAACTACGGCTACAACGGCACGGTGCTGCTGCCGGTGCCGCTGACCATTGACCCGTCGTTCACCGGCACCCACATCGACGCCCAACTCTCCGCCGCCTGGCTCGCCTGCCGCAAGGAGTGCATCCCCGAAGAAGGTAGCTACACGCTGCGCATCCCGGTGCAGGGCTCGACCGCGCTGAACGGCGCCGCGTTCGACGCCGCCCTCGCCGCCGGGCCCAAGGCCCACGCCCCCGACAACAGCGCCCTGCAGCCCGAGCCCGGCTTCCTGAAGGTCGCCCTCGCGGGCCTGCCCGCCGCCTGGCGCGGTCAGGCGCTGGAGTTTTTCCCCGAGACCACGGGCCTGATCGAACCCGGCAGCCCCTGGACGCAGGCCTGGGACGGCGAGCGCTGGACCGCCCGCGTGCCGCTCTCGCCGCAGCGCAGCGAGAGCCCCGCCCAGCTCGCCCTCGTGGTCGCGCAGGCCCACCCGCCCGGCGAGGGTGCGGGCACGGCCGGCGTGCGGCTGGAGGTGCCGGTGCAGGGCGAATGGCCCGCGGTGGCCGCGCTGCCGGCGGCCGTGCCCGACGCGCTGCAGGCCGCGCTCGACGCCAACGCTGCCCGCGCCGCCACGCCCCCCCCGGCGCCCGGCGTGCCGGTGTCGCTCTGGGCGGCCCTGCTCGGCGCCCTCTTCGGCGGCGTGATCCTCAACCTCATGCCCTGCGTGTTCCCGGTGCTGGCCATCAAGGTGCTGGCCTTCGCCCGGCACGCCGGCGACAAGACCGCCCACCGCGCCAACGGCCTGGCCTACACCGCGGGCGTGGTGCTGTCGTTCCTCGCGCTCGGCGGTCTGTTGCTCGGCCTGCGCGCGGCGGGCGAGCAGCTGGGCTGGGGTTTCCAGCTGCAAAGCCCCGGCGTGGTGGCCGCGCTGGCGGTGCTGTTCACGCTGATCGGCCTCAACCTCGCGGGCCTGTTCGAGTTCGGCAACGTGCTGCCCAGCCGCGTGGCCAGCCTGCAGGCGAAGAACCCCACGGCCGACGCCTTCCTGACCGGTGTGCTCGCCACGGCCATCGCCTCGCCCTGCACCGCACCCTTCATGGGCGCCTCGCTGGGCCTGGCCATCGGCCTGCCGACCCTGCAGGCGCTGGCGGTGTTTGGCGCGCTCGGCCTGGGCATGGCGCTGCCGTACCTCGCAGCGAGCTGGTGGCCGGCCATTGCGCGCGCGCTGCCGCGCCCCGGCGCCTGGATGGCCACCTTCCGCCAGCTCATGGCCTTCCCCATGTTCGCCACCGTGGTGTGGCTGCTCTGGGTGCTGGGACAACAAAGCGGCATCGACGGCGCGGCCGCCCTACTCATGTTGCTGGTGGTGCTGGCGCTGCTGGTGTGGGCGCTCGGCCTGCGCGGCAAGGGCCGCACGGTGCTGGCTGCGCTCTCGCTGGCCGGCCTGCTGTGGCTGGGCTGGGCGGTGGGGCCGAACGTGACGCGCCTGCAGGACGCCAGCCCCGGCGCCGAGGTGGCCACCGCCGTGCAGGGCGTGAGCTGGCAGCCCTGGAGCCCCGAGCGCCAGGCCACGCTGCTGGCCGAAGGCCGTCCGGTGTTCGTGGACTTCACCGCCGCCTGGTGCGTGACCTGCCAGTACAACAAGCGCAGCACCCTGGCCGACACCGAGGTGCTGGCCGACATGGCCGCCAGGAACGTGGCCCTGCTGCGCGCCGACTGGACCCGCCGCGACCCGTTGGTGACGCAGGCGCTGGCCAGCCTGGGGCGCAACGGCGTGCCGGTGTACGCGATCTACCAGAACGGCCAGCCGCCCCGGGTGTTGACCGAGGTGCTGACCGTGAACGAAGTGCGCACGGCGATAAAGGGTTTGTAGCCCCCCGCGCCGCCTTCGGCGTCACCCCCCAAGGGGGGCGCCCCTGGCGGCCCGGCGAAGCCGGTTCCGCGGGGGCCTTGAACCAAAGACACCTGCGCTTGTCATAGGTTTTTGTCACCCAACGGAGTCATGACCATGCTGCAACGCCGCCCCTTCATCACCCGGAGCCTGGCCCTGGGTGCCGCGTCTGCCCTGCCCGCCCTGGCCCCGCGCTGGGCGCTGGCCGCCGCCAGCGTGGGCCAGCCCGCGCCCGACTTCACGCTCAACGACACGGCGGGCCAGCCCGTGAAGCTCTCGCAATTCAAGGGCAAGCTGGTGGTGCTGGAGTGGAACAACCCGGGTTGCCCCTTCGTGCGCAAGCACTACGAAGGCAACATGCAGGGGCTGCACAAGGAGTTCACCGGCAAAGGCGTGGTCTGGCTCGCCATCAACTCCACCGAAGACGCCAGCAGCGATTACCAGACCCCGCCCCAGCTCGCGCGCTGGATGCGCGACAAAGGCGCCAGCCCCAGCGCCGCGCTGATGGACGAAGACGGCCAGGTCGGCGCCGCCTACGGGGCGCGCGTCACGCCCCACATGTACATCGTCAACGCCCAGGGCCAGCTCGCCTACGCGGGCGGCATCGACAGCATCCCCTCGGCGCGCGTGGCCGACATCGGAAAAGCCACCAACTTCGTGCGCCAGGGCCTCGGCGAACTGCTCGCCGGCAAGCCGGTCAGCACCCCTACCAGCCAGCCCTACGGCTGCAGCATCAAATACAAGAGTTGAGACAGGAACCCCCCGCCGCGCTTTGCGCGCCCCCCCAGGGGGGCGGCACTGGCCGTCCGGCAAAGCCGGCCCGGCGGTGCCCTGGGTGGCACTGCATCACGCGTCGCAGTGGTTCTGTGCACTGTGGCTTTTGCACGCACATGGACTCAGTTGATCGGATTCAGATTCGCAGGGCACCACGAAAGCCTCTGACGGCGTAGTACGACTGCACCCCGTTGTGGTACGTGAACACCTGGCCGTAGCGGCGGTCGCAGAAGAGCGCGCCGCCGAGCGCTCGCACCCCGGGCGGCGTCAGCACCCAGCTGGAGGTCTTCAGGTCGAACTCGCCGAGCGCCTGCAGCGCGCGGTACTGCACCTCGGTCAGCAACTCCACGCCCATGGCCTCCGCCATGCCGACCGCGCTGCCGGGCGGCTTGTTGTCCTTGCGCGCCGCCAGCGCCGCCTCGTCGTAACAGAGGCTGCGCCGGCCGGCCGGCGTCTCGGCCGCACAGTCGCAGAACACGAGCGACTTCGGCTCACCGCCCAGCGCCACCACGTCCGGCTCACCGCCGGTGGCCTCCATCTCGCGCAGCACCTCCAGCACCGCGGGGCGGCCTTCCAGGCGGGCCAGCACCTGGGCCCAGGCGACCCCTTTGTGCCGGGGCATGTGTGTCTCGAAGCGGCGTTTCAGGGTGTCCAGCAGTTCCATGGGATCGGTCCTTTCAGCGGTCTTTGGAGGGGTCCCACCGGTTGAACGGGTGGGTCGCGAGACTGGAATTGAAATAGCGGCTGTCGGTCGTGACCTCCTCGGTCACCCAGGGCGGCAGGGTGACCGGCTGGTCCTCGCTCGCCAGCTCCACCTCGGCCACCACCAAGCCGGCATTGTCCCCAAGGAACTCGTCGACCTCCCAGAGCAAGCCGCCGTGTTCGACCCGGTGGCGCACCTTGTCGATCAGCGGCCCGTCGCACAGGGCGAGCAGCGCCTCGGCGTCGGCCACCGGAATGGCGTATTCAAACTCCGCCCGGGTGGCGCCGGTGGTGACGCCCTTGATGGTGAGAAACGCCTGCACGCCAGCGAGGCGCACCCGCACGGTGCGGTGCTTGTCGCGGTTGAGGTAGCCCTGGCAGATGCGCTGGCCATCGACCGTGCGCCAGGCGGTGCCGGTGACCCGGAATTTGCGTTCGATTTCGGTGGACATGGGCGGTGGGTGATGGGCGGTGGGTGATGGGTGATGGGTGTTGTGGTGCGCTCGTTGAAGGGACGCCTGTCGTCTGCGCCGCTGGATCGCATGGAAAGTCCTGCAGGGTCGGGCGTCAGGGCCTGGTCCCCAGGTTCAGCAAGACCACGACCGCCATGAGCCAGATGGCCACCACGTAGAAAGCCCCGCAAGGGCGGCGGGGAAGGGTTTGGTGAAGCCGCTGGAGTGCCTGAGCGCCACGGTACCGGCCACCGCCGAAACCAGACTGGCGTACCGAGTGGGGCCAGCATTGGGGGGAGCGGCACCTGAAGCGCGTTCAGTTTAGCGGCCGACCCCGGGGGCCCGCAACGGGGCGACCGCGATCAAGACGGCCCGCCGGGAGCGGTTGACCTGCATGGGGCTTCTCCTTCGGCAGGCTGAACACATCGAGGTCATTGTGGAGGATCAAGCCTCCGCCGCGTGACGGCCCCACCCCACACGGGATAATCGCCGCTTCCCGTCTGACGACCGCAACCGGATCCCCCCATGAGCTTCGCCCCTCTGCAGAACGACACCTTCCTGCGCGCCTGCCTGCGCCAGTCCACCGCACACACGCCCGTGTGGCTGATGCGCCAGGCCGGCCGCTATTTGCCGGAGTACTGCGCCACGCGCGCGAAGGCGGGGTCGTTCATGGGGCTGGCGACCAACGTGGACTACGCCACCGAGGTGACGCTGCAGCCGCTGGAGCGCTACGCGCTGGACGCGGCCATCCTGTTCAGCGACATCCTCACCGTGCCGGACGCGATGGGCCTGGGCCTCACGTTCCAGCAAGGAGAAGGCCCGAAGTTCGCCAAGACGGTGCGCACCGAGGCCGACGTGGCCACGCTGGCCGTGCCCGACATGGACAAGCTGCGCTACGTGTTTGACGCCGTGACCAGCATCCGCAAGGCGCTGAATGGCCGGGTGCCGCTGATCGGTTTTTCGGGCAGCCCCTGGACACTCGCCTGCTACATGGTGGAGGGCGGCGGCTCGGACGACTACCGCGCGGTCAAGAGCCTGATGTACAGCCGCCCGGACCTGATGCACCGCATCCTGGCGATCAACGCCGACTCGGTGGCCGTGTACCTGAACGCGCAGATCGACGCCGGCGCACAGGCGGTGATGGTGTTCGACAGCTGGGGCGGCGTGCTGGCCGACGGCAAGTTCCAGGAGTTTTCGCTGGCCTACACCAAGCGCGTGCTGGCGCAGCTGAAGACCGAGAAGGACGGCGTGAAGATCCCGCGCATCGTGTTCACCAAGGGCGGCGGCCTGTGGCTGGACGACATGAAGGGGCTGGACTGCGAAGCGCTGGGCCTGGACTGGACGGTCAACCTCGCCAAAGCGCGTGCGGCGGTGGGCGACAGCAAGGCCCTGCAGGGCAACATCGACCCCAACGTGCTGTTCGCGCCGCCCGAGGCGATTGAGCGCGAAGTGGCGGCCGTGCTGGAGAGTTTTGGCACGCCGCACCAGGGCGCGGGCACCGGCCCCACGCACATCTTCAACCTCGGCCACGGCATCAGCCAGTACACCCCGCCGGAGAGCGTGAAGGTGCTGGTGGACGCGGTGCACACCCACTCCAGACGCCTCCGGGCCCAGGCCTGAGCCGCCCCGCGCGCCGGGGTTTGTGTGCACGGATCGCATGCAAAAGCACTCTCGGCCCGGGCCTTTAGCACAGAAAATCAAAAAAAGAACGCTTGACATGCCTTACTTATGCACAAATTTCGTGCTGCGGTGCGACATGGAGGTTTCAACACACCAGAGCCAGCACACCCGGTGGGGTGACGCGCTAAGTTGTTGATTTCATTGAGTTTTGATTTCTGCTTTTTTTCTGGGCAATTTAAGAAAGGCCTTGATTTACAAGGCTTCCGGGCGCGGAAAAAGCACCTATCAACAAAGTTATCCACAGAAAGCTTGGACAGCTGTGGAAGCCATGTCAAATCAATGACTTACATCACTTTCCGACAGTTCGACTGAGGAAGAACCGCTAACCATGCCCTACTGGCCCGGCGTCGTGATCGCCACCCCCGCCCACAGCGGCGTGGGCGGCATCCTGAGTTACCGGAGTGAGTTGTCGCTCACGCCGGGCACGCTGGTGCGCGTGCCGCTGGGCGCGCGCGAGGTGCTGGGCGTGGTCTGGGACTGCCCCAGCGAACCGCCCGACGGGCTGACCGAGGCCCAGACGAAGGCCGTGGCCGGCGTGCTCGACGGCCTGCCGCCGCTCAACGCGCGCTGGCGCCAGGTGGTGAAATTTGCCGCCCAGTACTACCAGCGCAGCCTGGGCGAGGTGGCGCTGGCCGCCCTGCCGCCGCAACTGCGCGAGCTGGACGCCACGCAGCTCGCCCGCCGTCTGAAGAAACGCGCCAAGGCGGCAGCGGCCGAATCCGCCCCCCCGGGCGAACCGGGCGGCCATCCCCTGAGCACCGAACAGGCCGAGGCCCTGGCAGCACTGGAGGGCGCGAGCGCCCCGGTGCTGCTGTACGGCGCCACCGGCAGCGGCAAGACCGAGGTCTACCTGCGCGCGACGCAGGACGTGCTGCAGACCGCGGTGCCCGAGGGCGAGGCGTTGACCCAGGTGCTGGTGATGGTGCCCGAGATCAACCTCACGCCGCAGCTGGAGGCACGGTTCCGGGAGCGCTTCGAGCCCGCGTTCGGCGCCGGCTCGGTGGTCTGCCTGCACAGTGGCATGACGCCGGCGCAGCGCCTCTCCAGCTGGCTGGCGGCGCACACGGGCGCGGCGCGCATCGTGCTCGGCACGCGCATGGCGGTGTTCGCCAGCCTGCCGGGGCTGCGGCTGATCGTGGTGGATGAAGAGCACGACCCGAGCTACAAGAGCCAGGAGGGCGCACGGTATTCGGCGCGGGACCTGGCGGTGTACCGGGCGAAGGTGGAGAGTGAGGCGCTGACCAATCCCCCTCACCCCAACCCTCTCCCGCTGGCGGGAGAGGGGGCGACGCCCCGCTGTCAGGTGCTGCTCGGTTCGGCCACGCCCTCGCTGGAGAGCTGGCACGCGGCCGACCAGGGCCGCTACCTGCGGCTGGCGATGCCGGGGCGCATCGGCGGTGGCGCGCTGCCGCGCCTGCGGCTGGTGGACATGAACCACCAGCCCAAGGGCACCCCCATTTCGCCGCCACTGCTGGCCGCGATGCAGGAGCGCATCGCGCGCGGCGAGCAGTGCCTGGTCTTGCTCAACCGGCGGGGGTACGCGCCGGTGCTCTCGTGCGACGCCTGCGCCTGGAAAAGCGAGTGCCCGAACTGCAGCGCCTTCCGCGTGTTCCACAAGCTGGACCGCACCCTGCGCTGCCACCACTGCGGCTTCACCTCGCGCGTGCCGCGCGCCTGCCCCGATTGCGGCAACCTGGACATTGCGCCCGTGGGGCGCGGCACCGAGCAGATCGAGGAACAGCTCACCAGCCTGATGCTGGACGTGAAGCGCCCCGACGGCGGGCCGGCGCGGGTGGCGCGCATGGACGCCGACACCACCCGCACCAAAGGCAGCCTGGAGCAGCAGCTCGCCGCGCTGCACAGCGGCGAGGTCGATGTATTGGTGGGCACGCAGATGATCGCCAAGGGCCACGACTTCCGCCGCATCACGCTGGTGGCCGGCCTCAACGCCGACTCGGCCCTGTTCGCCAGCGACTACCGAGCGCCCGAGCGCCTGTTTGCGCTGCTGATGCAGGCGGCCGGGCGCGCGGGCCGCGACGCGGCGCAGAGCGCGGCCAGCGAGATGTGGGTGCAGACCTGGCACCCGACACACCCGCTGTTTGTCGCCCTGAAAAAACACGACTACCCGGGCTTCGCCGCCGAGCAGCTCGCCGACCGCGAGGCCGCGGGCATGCCGCCCTACGGCGCGCAGGCGCTGCTGCGCGCCGACGCCCGCACCCAGCAGGCGGCGCAGGCCTTCCTCACCATCGCCGCCGCACAGGCCGCCGGCCTGCCGCACCGCGAACAGATCACGCTCTACCCCGCCGTGCCGCTGACGATCCAGCGCGTGGCCAACGTCGAGCGCGCACAGCTGCTGGTGGAGAGCGCCTCGCGCGGCGCGCTGCAGCGCTTTCTGGCGGCCTGGCAACCGGTGCTGCACGGCTGCCGCAGCGCGCCCGAGGCCAAGGGCCTGGTGCGCTGGGCGGTGGACGTGGACCCACTGTCGATCTGAGAGACTGAGACCGCGCCATGGCACGCAAACCCAAAACACCACCCCCGCCGCAGCCGTCCGACGACCACACCGAAGCGCCCTCCACCGCCCCGCGCATGAAGCTGAACACGCCCTGCGCGTGGGACGGCGACACGCTGGTGGTCAACATCCTGGGCACGCCGGCCGCCAAACGCGACGCCATCGGCAAAACCAAGGGCCACCAGTGGAAGGTGAGCGTGACGGCCACGCCGGTGGCGGGCAAGGCGACCGATCACATGGTGAAGTTTCTGGCGGAAGAATTCGACGTGCCCGCCAAGGCGATCACCGTGGTGTTCGGCCGTTTCAACGTCAACAAGCAGCTGCGCATCCTGGCGCCCAAGAAGATCCCGGCCGTGCTGGCCAAACTGCTGGAGCCCTGAACCACATGGACCTGCTGCGCTCGGCGACGCTCGGCGCCATCCGCCTCTACCAGCGGTATGTGTCGCCGCACAAGGGCTTCGTCTGTGCCTACCGGGTGCACACCGGGCGTTGCAGCTGTTCGGCGCTGGGCTACCGCGCGATCCGCCGCTTTGGCGTGGGCAAGGGCTGGCTCGTGCTGCGCCAGCGCACCGGGCTGTGCGGCGTGGTGCATCGGCGGCACACCCTGGCACGGCCCCGACCGCCGGCACGCGAGCGCGGCGACTGCGGCTGTGATCTGCCGTGCGACCTGGACGTCACGCCCTCGGCCGGCAAGCTCGATGTGTGCGACGTGTTCAGCTGCTGCGATGTGGGTGGCTGTGACTGGCCGGATCGAAAGAGCAAGCGGCGGGCCGAGCGCTATGGCGACGCTGAATAAGTCCCCGTGAATGCGGGCGCCTGCTGTCGGGATGGGCTGCAAGGCGCAAAACGCAGACGGGCCGGGTGGCCCGGCGAGGCTTTGCAACGCCGCAGACCGCCCGAGAGCAGGATGCCCGCGCCACGGGGACTTATTCAGCGTTGCCCTGTGTGTACATACCGCCCTACGCCGACCGGAAAGACCGCGCCGGTTGAAACACCCCCGCCGCGCTTCGCGCGACCCCCAAAGGGGCACCGGCTGGCCGGCAAAGCCGGCCCGGCGGTGCCCTGGCCGGCACTTTTTCAGGCCACAACCCGAGTGAGGAAGCTGCCGTTGGCGATGCGCGCCACGGCGAAAAAATCGGCCTCGCTCACACCGTCGATCAGATGGCGCAGGCAACGCACCACGAAGCCGTGCGACACGAGCAACACGGTCTGGCCGTCGTGGGTCTCACGCAGGCGCTGCAGGCCGCTCGCCACCCGGTCCACCACCACCCGCGTGGGCTCGGCGCCGGGCGGCTCTTCGTCCCAGCGGTAGGCCACATTGCGGGCGGCGAGCTCAGGGTATTGCTGCGCCGCGTCGTCGGCGGTGAGGCCTTCGAAGAGGCCGAAGTCACGTTCACGGAAGTCGGCATCCAGCCTCGGCACCAGGCCCAGCTCACGGACCACGGGCTCGGCGGTCTGGCGCGCGCGCAGCATGGGCGAAACCACCAGTGCATCAATGCCACCCGGCAGCGCCAACGCGAGTTGCTCGGCCTGGGCGAAGCCGGTGGCGTTGAGCGGAGCGTCGATCCGGCCCTGCCAGCGTTCGTCGATGTTCAGGTCGGTCTGGCCGTGGCGGGCCATCAGAAGGGTCAGGGCCATGCGGAGGGGGACGGGTGGAAAGCCTCGATCTTCGCACCGCCATGAAAAAGCCCCCGCAACCGAAGCGGCGGGGGCCGCGGCAGGCAAGGCCTGCCTGCGCCGGGGGAGGCAGTCCCGTGGTGCGGGGGATTACAGGTTCATCACCTTGGTCCAGGCGGCCACGAAGTCCTTGACGAATTTCTGGCTGCCGTCGTTCTGCGCGTACACCTCGGCGATGGCGCGCAGCTGCGAGTTGGAACCAAAAGCAAGGTCCACGCGGGTCGCCGTCCACTTCACGGCGCCGGACTGGCGGTCGCGGCCCTCGTAGGCGTTGTCGCCGGTCGGCTTCCACGCGGTGGACATGTCCACCAGGTTGACGAAGAAGTCGTTGGTCAGCT
The DNA here is from genome assembly GCF_018780075.1 of Hydrogenophaga sp. Classification (GTDB taxonomy): domain Bacteria; phylum Pseudomonadota; class Gammaproteobacteria; order Burkholderiales; family Burkholderiaceae_C; genus Hydrogenophaga. The sequence continues at coordinate 5,102 of NZ_JADMKB010000151.1, read as the reverse complement.
GGCCCGGGCGCCGGGTGAACACACCGGCCTGGCTGCCGCCGTGGTTGGCGCCGAGCACCCGCAGGCCACCGACCAGCACCGTCATTTCGGGCGCGCTCAGGGTGAGCAGCTGCGCCTTGTCGAGCAGCATCTCTTCGGGCGCCACGCTGTAGGCCGCCTTGCGGTGGTTGCGGAAGCCATCGCCCTCGGGCTCCATCACGCTGAACGACTCCACGTCGGTCTGTTCCTGGGTGGCGTCGGTGCGGCCGGGGGTGAAAGGCACCTCGACGGCCTGGCCCGCTGCCCTGGCGGCGGCCTCCACCGCGGCGGCACCGGCCAGCACGATCAGGTCGGCCATGGACACCTGCTTGCCGCCGGCCTGCGCGCTGTTGAACGTGGCCTGGATGCCTTCGAGCACCGCCAGCACCTTGGCGAGCTGCGCGGGCTGGTTCGCTTCCCAGTCTTTCTGCGGGGCCAGGCGGACCCGTGCCCCGTTGGCGCCGCCGCGTTTGTCGGAGCCCCGGTAGGTCGATGCCGAGGCCCAGGCGGTGCCCACCAGCTCGCTCACCGACAGGCCGGAGGCCAGCACCTGCGCCTTGAGCGCGGCGATGTCTTTGGCGTCGATCAGCGGGTGCTCCACCGCGGGCACCGGGTCCTGCCAGATCAGGTCTTCGGCCGGCACTTCAGGGCCGAGGTACAGGCGCTTCGGTCCCATGTCGCGGTGGGTCAGCTTGAACCAGGCGCGGGCGAAGGCGTCGGCGAACTCGTCCGGGTGGGCGGCGAAGTGGCGCGAGATTTTTTCATAGGCCGGGTCGAACTTCAGCGACAGGTCGGCCGTGGTCATCATGGGTGCGTGCTTCTTGGACGGGTCGTGCGCGTCGGGGATCATGTCCTCGGGTGCCACGTCCTTGGCGCGCCACTGGTGGGCGCCCGACGGGCTCTTGACCAGCTCCCACTCGTACTTGAACAGCACCTTGAAGTAGCCCATGTCCCACGTCGTCGGGTTGGGTTTCCAGGCGCCTTCGATGCCGCTGGTGGTGGTGTCACCGCCCTTGCCGCTGCCGAGCTGGTTGATCCAGCCAAAGCCCATGGCTTCCAGGGGGGCGGCTTCGGGCGCCGGGCCCACCAGCGCCGGGTCGCCGGCGCCGTGCGCCTTGCCAAAGGTGTGGCCGCCGGCGGTGAGCGCCACGGTTTCGTAATCGTCCATCGCCATGCGTTTGAAGGTCTCGCGCACGTCGCGCCCGCTGGCCACCGGGTCGGGCTTGCCGTCCGGGCCTTCGGGGTTCACGTAGATCAGGCCCATCTGCACGGCGGCCAGCGGGTTCTCCAGGTCGCGGTCACCGGCGTAGCGGCTGTTGGCCTTGTCGCTGGTGGCCAGCCACTCTTTTTCGGCGCCCCAGTAGATGTCTTCTTCCGGCGCCCAGATGTCCACACGGCCGCCGCCGAAACCGAAGGTCTTGAAGCCCATGGACTCCATGGCCACGTTGCCGGCCAGCACGTACAGGTCGGCCCAGGAGATGGCGTTGCCATACTTCTGCTTGATCGGCCAGAGCAGGCGGCGCGCCTTGTCGAGGTTGCCGTTGTCGGGCCAGCTGTTGATGGGCGCAAAGCGCTGATTGCCGGTGCCAGCGCCACCGCGGCCGTCGGCCGTGCGGTAGGTGCCGGCGCTGTGCCAGGCCATGCGGATGAACAGGCCGCCGTAGTGGCCCCAGTCGGCCGGCCACCAGTCCTGGCTGTCGGTCATGAGCGCGGCCAGGTCTTTTTTGAGTGCGGGGAAGTCCAGCGTCTTGAAGGCTTCGGCGTAGTCAAAGCCAGGGTCCATCGGGTTCGACGCCGGGGCGTGCTGGTGCAGGATGGCCAGGTTCAGCTGGTTGGGCCACCAGTCGGCGTTGGACTGCGCACCGTGTGTGGCGCGCGCGCCGGCAGCGGCGTGGAAGGGGCACTGGGCTTCGGTGTTGAGGGTGCTCATGGTGGTTCTCCTGTCGGGTTGGGGGATGACCTGCGCGTCAGTGCGCAGCGGCCATGGCGGCCAGCACATGCAGCCAGTCCATGCAGACGGTGCAGCGGGATTCGGTCGGCTTCATGACAAGGCTCGTGGTTGGTGGGAGCTGGTACTTTAGAAGTTCCCTATTGAAACGTCGATTCAATTGATCCAATCAATGCAATAGCAAGCACCAATGCGGCGGTGCAGCAGAGCGGTGCCAGAAGTGGCTGAAGGCAAGGCAGGCTCCAGGCGCAAGGATGCGCCAATGCGGGCCAGACTTGAATGACCCGGACCAGCCCGGGGCGAAAAAAATGTCAAGGAACAGCTTGTGGGCTGTTCGTGGCGCGGCGGGCTGGCGCTGGGGTGCGGGCCATTGGACGCTCCGCCCCAGCGCCGCGCTGAGCCGGGCTCAGGTCAGCAGGGTGACCGCGCCCGAGAAGGTGAAAAAGGCCACCACCGTGGTCACCAGGATGATGCGGGCGATGCGCCCGTTGTCCGCGCCCAGTCGCTCGGCCAGCAGCGAGACGTTGCTGGCGCTGGGCAGGGCCGCGACCAGCACGATGACGGTGAGCGCGAACGGGTCCAGCGGCACGCCCATCTCCCGCGCCGCCAGCCCCACGGCCAGCACCAGCAGCGGGTGCAGCAGCAGCTTCATCAGGGCCACCGGCAGGTAATCGTTCACAGGCATGGGGTGGCTGGACTGGATCTGCGAGCGCGCCAGCACCGCGCCGATGGTGAAGAGAGCGACCGGCGAGGCCGCGTCGGCGAGCAGCCAGGCGGTCTTTTCCACCGGGCCGGGCAGGCGGAACTGCACATAGGAAGCCACCGCGCCGAGCAGGATGGCCCAGGGCATGGGGTTGGCCGCCGCACCCTTGAGCGCCTTCTTGCCCGCGTCGATCATGGCCTCGCGACCGTGGCCCTCGCCCTCGTCCAGCCGCGAGAGCGCCACGCACAGCGAGCTGGTGATCACCATGTCCACCAGCATCGTCAGGATCGCCGGCCCGGCGGCGGCCGACCCCAGCAGCGCCACCAGCAGCGGCACGCCCATGAAGCCGGAGTTCGGAAACGCCGCCACGAGCGCGCCCAGCGAGGCGTCGTTCCAGCGGATGCGGTGGTTCATGGTCCAGACGATGGCAAAGGCCACCATCACCAGCCCGCAGAGCAGGTAGACCCCGGCGACCGACACATCCAGCAGCTGAGCGATCGGCGTGGTCGAGCCGAAGCGGTACAGCATGCAGGGCAGCGCGAAGAACAACACAAAGCCGTTGAGCCCCGGGATCGCCTCCAGCGGCAGCATGCGCCGGCGCGCGGCCACGTAGCCCGCGAGCACGAGCGCGAAGAAGGGGAAGGTGACGAGCAGGATGTTCAGCACCGGGCGATTGTCTCAGGCGCCGGGAGCGCGCCCCGTCAACTCAGGCACACTCAAACGCACCACAACGGCGATCCCTCCCATCCACGCCGTGCCGCCCAACCGTTTGCTGTCACACCCCATGCTGATTTACCTGATCGTCTTCATCGAAGGCTTCTGCTCCCTGGGCGCCGAGATCATCGCGCTGCGCCGCCTCGTGCCCCATGTGGGCAGCTCCATCATCGTCACCGCGCCGACCATCGGCTTCTTTCTTTTTGCGCTGGCGGTGGGTTACGCCACCGGTGGCAAGGTGGTGGACGGCCACCTGCGGCGCGTCGCCCGCAACTTCCTGCTGGCGGGCCTGATTGCCGGCGTCGGTCTGGCCGGCCCCACGGTGCAGGCCATCTTCGCCCACATTCAGCCGGGCGTGCTGGCCTACCTGGTGTTCATGGCCGTGGTGCTGTGCCCCATCGCCTGGCTGCTGGGGCAGACGGTGCCCGTGCTGAGCAACCTCATGAAGCACAGCCACGTGGGCCAGGCCAGCGGCATGGCGCTGTACTGGTCCACCCTCGGCTCCTTTCTCGGCTCGGTCTCGCTCTCGGTGTTCGTGATGCAGTGGTTCGGCGTCTCCACGGCGGTGGTCGCCTGCGCCGTGGGCCTGCTCGCGGGCGCGCTGATGCTGGAACACCGGCGCTGGCACCAGGCGCTCGCCCCCCTGCTGGGCGCGGGCGTCGTGGTGGCCGCCAACCTCGGCCCCGTGGCGGCGGCCGACACCGCCTACGCCGACTACCAGGTCAGGGCGCTGGCCCTGCCCGACCAGGTCAACCCCAGGCTGTTCATGGTCAACCGCTCCCACTCGTCCCAGACGGACGACAGCCAGCCACCGAAGACCCACCGCTACATCCAGCACCTGCGCCAGGCGCTGCTGGACGACCTGGGCTTCAAGGATAAGGACATCCTGGTGCTCGGCGCGGGCGGATTCACCCTGTCGCAAGGGGAGCCGCTGAACCGCTACACCTATGTGGACATCGACCCCGCGATCCGGGCCATCGCCGAGCAGCACTTCCTCCAAGCACCGGCCAACGGCGGATTCATCGCCGAGGACGCGCGCCGCTTTGTCGCGGGCACCGAGCGGCGGTTTGACGCCGTGGTGGTCGACGTCTACAGCGACCGCGCGTCCATCCCCAGCCACCTCGTCACCCGCGAGTTCTGGGCCGCGTCCCGCCGCGCGCTGCACCCGCAAGGCGTGCTGATGGCCAACCTGATCCTGGACAGCCGTCTGGCCACGCCCTACGCCCGCCACGTGCTGGACACCATGGAGAGCGTGTACGGGCGGTGCGCCACCCACGTGCTGCAAAAGGGGCAAGCGTTCGCCAACGTGATCGCCACCTGCCACGCCAGCAGCCAGCCCTCGGCACCCGGCATCTACACCGACGAACACAACCAGGCCGATCTGGAGAAGTTCGGCGTGCGCCTGCGCTGAGCCCACTCCCGTATCATTCGCCGCTCCCACCCGTCCCACCCATGTCCGCCGGTCTCAACCTCGCCCAACTCGAAGCCGTGAACCACGTGGGCGGCCCCTGCCTGGTGCTGGCGGGCGCGGGCTCGGGCAAGACGCGCGTGATCACCCACAAGATCGGTCGCCTCATCACCGCCGGCCTCGCGGCCGACCGCATCGCCGCCATCACCTTCACCAACAAGGCCGCCGCCGAAATGCGCGAGCGCGCCGGACAGCTGGTGGGGCGCGACGCGAAGAAGGTGCTGATCTGCACCTTCCACGCGCTGGGCGTG
>NZ_JADMKB010000058.1 GCF_018780075.1 Hydrogenophaga sp. | reverse complement strand
AGCTGCGCCTGCAGCAGGAGCAGACCGTGCTGGAGCTGTGGGAAGCCACGCGCGAGAGCGGCAACGAGCTGCTGCTGGAGATCATTCCGCCCAAGGGCATGACGCCCGACGGCACCACCGACGCCGCCGTGTTGCGCGCGGTCAAGCGTTTCTACAACCTGGGCGTGAAGCCCGAATGGTGGAAACTCGCGCCCATGCAGGAGCAGGGCTGGCGCGACCTGGAAGCCCTGGTCAGCGAGCGCGACCGCCATTGCCGTGGCGCCGTGATCCTGGGCCTGAACCAGCCGCTGGACTTCCTGGCGAGCAGCTTCGCCAACGCCACCAACCCCATCGTCAAGGGCTTCATGGTCGGGCGCACGCTGTGGGCCGACGCCTCCCTGAAATGGTTCAGGGGCGAGATGGACGACGCGGCTTTCGTGGACGAAGTGGCCCGCAACTTCGCGGTGCTGGTGGATGCGTGGAGAAGCCGTCACTCAGCCCAACGCGCCGCAGCCTGAACACACCGACAGACGACATGAAAACCCAACGACTCACGATGGCGCAGGCCCTGGTCAAGCACCTGGCCGCCTTGCGGATGGAGGTGGAGCACCTCGACGGCCGCAGCTCGGTCGAACCCTATTGCGGGGGCGTGTTCACCATCTTCGGCCACGGCAACGTGGCCGGCCTGGGCGAGGCCTTGGCGGGTGAGCGCGACAAGCTCACCACCTACCGCGCCCACAACGAACAGACCATGGCGCACGCCGCCATCGCGTTCAGCAAGGCCCAGTTCCGCCAGCGCATCATGGCCGTGTCCACCAGCATCGGACCGGGCGCGACCAACATGGTCACGGCGGCGGCCGTGGCACACGTCAACCGCCTGCCGGTGCTGCTGCTGCCGGGTGACGTGTTCGCCACCCGCCGCCCCGACCCGGTGCTGCAGCAGATCGAGAGCTTCGGTCAGGGCGATGTGAGCGCCAGCGACTGCTTCCGCCCCGTCACGCGCTACTTCGACCGCCTCACCCGCCCCGAGCAGATCCTCACGGCCCTGCCGCGCGCGATCCAGGTGATGACGGACCCGGCCGCCTGCGGCCCGGCCTGTCTCTCGCTGCCGCAGGACGTGCAGGCCATGGCCTTCGACTGCCCGGAAGATTTTCTGAACCCCGGCGTGCTGCGCTTCCGCCGCCCGCCGGCCGACGTGCGTGAACTGGCCGATGCCGTCGCCCTGCTGCGCACAGCCCAACGCCCGCTCATCGTGGCTGGTGGTGGTGTGCTCTACAGCCAGGCCTGGGCCGCGCTGCGCGCGTTTGTGGAGGCGCACGGCGTGCCCGTGGTCGAATCGCACGGCGGCAAGAGCAGCCTGCCCTGGGACCACCCGCTCAACCTCGGCGCCATCGGCGTGGACGGCGTGTCCTGGGCCAACGACATGGCGCGCGAGGCCGACCTGGTGTTCGCCGTCGGCACGCGCCTGCAGGACTTCACCACCGGTTCGCATGCCCTGTTCCCGCAAGCGAAGTTGCTCAGTCTGAATGTGCAGCCCTACGACGCCGGCAAGTGGAACGGCTCCGCGCTGGTGGCCGACGCCCGCGTGGGCCTGGGCCAACTCGAAGCCGGCCTGACCGGCTGGGCCGCCGACGCCGCCTGGACGGCGCGCGCACAGCAGCAGGCCGCCGCAGCCAACGCGCGCATCACCGAGCTGACGACGAACGTTCCGCAGGACATGCTGCCCTACGACGCCGAAGTCATCGGCGCGGTGCGCGACTCGGCCACCGAGCTGGGCCTGGACAGCGGTATCCGTGACGTGGCGCTGTGCGCCGCCGGCACGCTGCCGGCCGAGCTGCACAAGCTCTGGCGCGCCAGCCTGCCGGGCAACTACCACATGGAATACGGCTATTCGTGCATGGGCTACGAAGTGGCCGGCGGCCTGGGCGTGAAGATGGCCCGGCCCGAGCAGGAATCCATCGTCATGGTGGGCGACGGCTCCTACATGATGGCCAACTCCGAGCTGGCGACCTCGGTCATGCTGGGCCAGAAGATCATCGTGGTGATCCTCGACAACCGGGGCTACGGCTGTATCCAGCGCCTGCAGACCGCCACCGGCAGCCCGGCCTTCAACAACATGCTCGACGACTGTGTGGCCGAAGGTGGCGAGCGCAGCACCATCGACTTCGCGATGCACGCCCGCGCCATGGGCGCCGACGCGGTGCACGTCAAGGACGTGGTCGAACTCAAGGCCGCGATGATCAAGGCCCGCCAGGCCCAACGCACCCAGGTCATCGTGATCGACACCACCCACACCCGCACCACCGATGGTGGTTGCTGGTGGGAAGTGGCGGTGCCCGAAGTGTCGCAGCGGGCCGAAGTGCGCGAAGCCCATGCCCGCAACAGCGATGCCCAGAAACAGCAGCGCGTCTGAACCCGTTTTCCCTTCACAAGATCTTTTTCTCCGAGAGCACACAACATGAGCTGGAACGTCCGTATCGGCATCAACCCCCTGTCGTGGATGAACGACGACCTGCCCTCCCTGGGCGGCGAAACCCCGCTGGAAACCGCGCTGAAGGAAGGCAAGGAGATCGGCTACGAAGGCTTCGAGCTGGGCAACAAGTTCCCCAAGGACGGCCCGGGCCTCAAGGCCAAGCTCGATCAGTTCGGCCTGGCCTGCGTGTCGGGCTGGTACTCGGGTTTCCTGGCCGAGCTGGAGCCTGGCCAGAACAACGCGCAGGCCGTGGCCGCCGAAATTCAGCGCTGCCAGGCGCACATGAGCAAGCTGCAGTACAACGGCGTGAAGGTGGTGGTCTATGGCGAATGCGCCGGCACCGTGCAGGGCCAGATGGACACGCCCGTGTCCAAGCGCCCCACCTTCGCCAGCGAAGCCCTGTGGCAGGCCTACGCCGAGCGCCTGAACGCCTTTGGCGAGCACCTGCTCCAGACCTACGGCATCCAACTGGCCTACCACCACCACATGGGGGCCTACGTCGAGTCGCCCACCGACGTGGACAAGCTGATGGCCCTGACCGACCCGGCCAAGGTCTTCCTGCTGTTCGACACCGGCCACGCCTACTTTGGTGGCGCGGCCAACCCGGTGGACCTGCTGAAGAAACACGTCAAGCGCGTGGTGCACGTGCACTGCAAGGACGTGCGCACCCCCGTCATCGCCCAGGCGCGCAACGACGGCTGGAGCTTTTTGAACGGCGTGATCAACGGCACCTTCACCGTGCCCGGCGATGGCAGCATCGACTACGCCGCCACGCTCAAGACCCTGAAGGACAACGGCTACGAAGGCTGGCTGGTGGTCGAGGCCGAACAGGACCCGGCCGTGGCGCCGAGCTACGAATACGCCCAGAAGGGCTACCGCACGCTGCGCGGTCTGGTGGACAGCCTGAACTGACCTCAAGGAGCGCAACATGGTGAGTCCTCTGCTGGCCAAAGCCGCGCCCACCGGGCGGGAAATTGTCAATGTCACGCCCGAGCGCGCCGGCTGGACGCACGTGGGCTTTCGCGCCCTGCGCCTCGCCGACGGGCAGGTGGAAACCCTGCAGACCGGCGAGCGCGAGCTGTGCCTGGTGGTGCTGACCGGCACCGTGGACGTGGGCATCGACGGCGTGGACTACGCCGGACTGGGCACCCGCGACAGCGTGTTCGACGAGGTCTCCCCGGCGGCGGTCTATGTGCCGGCGGGCAAAACCGTGTCGATCCGCGCGGCGCGTGACGCCGAGGTGGCACTGTGCACCGCGCCGGGTGACGGCACCGCGCGTGAAGTGCGCCTGATCGACCCGGCAGGCATGAAGCGCAGCGTGCGCGGCAAGGGCACCAACACGCGCTACGTCTGCGACATCCTGCCGCACGACGACCCCACGGCCGCCCACCTGCTGGTGGTGGAGGTGATGACGCCGGCCAGCCATGCCAGCAGCTACCCGCCGCACAAGCACGATCAGGAAACGCCGCCCACCGAGACCCTGCTGGAAGAGACCTACTACCACCGTCTCAACCCGCCGCAGGGTTTTGCCTTCCAGCGCGTCTACACCGACGACCGCAGCCTGGACGAGGCCTGCGCGGTGGAGAACCACGACGTGGTGATGGTGCCGCGCGGTTACCACCCGGTGGTGGCGCCGCATGGCTACGACCTGTACTACCTCAACGTGATGGCGGGGCCGAACCGCTTCTGGGTGTTCAAGAACGACCCTCAACACGAGTGGTTACTGAAGTAACCCCCCTGCGCCGCTGACGCGGCTTCCCCCCTGGAAGGGGGGACGACTCCAGTGGCCCGGCAAAGCCGGTTCCACGGAGTCTCTGGAAGACATCCCCTCACTCATGCGTCCGTGCTTTGACCGGCGCGCGTGTCTTAACCCCAGGGGCATCGCGGAACCGGCTTTGCCGGGCCCAGATGCCGTCCCCCTTCCAGGGGGGAAGCCGCGTCAGCGGCGCAGGGAGGAGCTTCTCAAGCCAGCTCGTGCCGGTCGGCGGCCGCGTACAGGTCCTGGGCGAACGCCGGGTCGGAGGACAGCAGGTCGTTGGCCATGGCGCGCAGCTGCTCGGCTTCTTCAAAGCGGGTCAACGGACGCGCCGGGATGGGCGTGCGGGCGCTGAACCAGGTGGCGAACAGCTGGCGGACGGTGGCCAGGAACTGGCCGGAAGATGCATGGGAGAGGGTGGCGGTGGTCATGGAGGACTCCTGAAAACGGGGCAACAGTTATGTTGCACTGCAGTATAGGGTTAACCCTAGGTTCTGTGTTGGAGAGCTGTGCCCAATTCCGGCCGGTTTTTCGGCAAATGTCACGCGTTCCCTCTGAACCGCCTCAGAGCCCCTCGGCAAATCCGGGCGCCAGCGCGGCCCGCAAATGGGCCACAAAGGCCGTCACGGCGCGCGGCACATGGGCCGAATACGGGCGGATGGCGTAGAGCTGCTCGGCGAAGCCGCCCACCGGCTTCCAGTCCGGCAGCACCTGCACCAGCTTGCCCGACAGCAGGCTGGCCTGGGCCGTGAAGTCGGGCAGCAGCGCGATGCCCAGACCACCGAGCGCCGCGTCGCGCAGGGCTTCGCTGTTGTTGGCGGCCAGCGAGCCGGACACCTGCACCGTCACCCGTTCGGTGCCCGCTTTCGAGCGCAGCGGTTCCAGCGTCCAGGCCGGCGTGTCCTGCGAGCGCGGGTAGTGCAGGCAGTTGTGCTGCGTGAGGTCACCGGGTGATTCGGGCATGCCGTGCTTGCGCAGGTAGGCGCGGCTGGCCGCCAGCACCGAGCGCGTGGCGCACAGCGTCCAGGCCACGTGCGTGTCGGGCGGGTGGGCGGTGTGGCGGATGGCGAGGTCGAAGCCCTCGGTGGCCAGCGACGAGAGCCGGTCCGCCATGTCCAGCTCCAGCCGCACCTCGGGGTACTGGCGCAGGAACTCGGGCAGGCGCGGCACCAGCTGCTGGCGCGCAAACGCCACCGGCGCCGTCACGCGCAGCAGCCCGCGCGGCGCGCCGGCCGCGTCGCGCACCTGCGCAAAACACTGGGCGATGTGCTCGAACGAGGCCCGCGTGTCGTCCACCAGCCGCTGGCCGGCCTCGGTCAGGCGCACGCTGCGCGTGGTGCGCTGCACCAGCGCCACGCCCGCCAGCCGCTCCAGCTCGGCCATGCGCTGGCTCACCGCCGCCTTGCTCACGCCCAGCCGTGCCGCCGCTGCGGTGTAGCTGCCCTGCTGGGCCAGCACGTTGAGCCAGTGGAAGTGGCCCCAGAGCTCATGGATCTTCTGTTCGTTCATGGGTCTATTGTTCACCAGAATGAACAATCAATTCAGGGTTTTGGCCTTGTATCGACAGAGCGCCGTTCCTACACTGCCTGGGTACCTCAGAGCCATTTCCCCATTCCAACGAGACACCCTCCATGACCACTGCCATCACCCACTGCATCGCTGGCGCCCGCGCCGCCGGGGCCTCCGCCCGCGCGCAGGACGTGTTCAACCCTGCCACGGGGGCGGTCACCGGCCGTGTGTCGCTGGCCAGCGCCGCCGATGTGGACACGGCGGTCGCCGCGGCCCAGGCTGCGTTCCCCGCCTGGTCCGACACGCCGCCGATCCGCCGCGCGCGGGTGATGTTCAAGTTCCTCGAACTGCTGAACCAGCGCAAGGACGACCTGGCCCGCATGATCACCGCCGAGCACGGCAAGGTCTTCACCGACGCACAGGGCGAAGTGGCGCGCGGCATCGACATCGTCGAATTCGCCTGCGGCATCCCGCAGCTCTTGAAGGGCGACTTCACCGACCAGGTCTCCACCGGCATGGACAACTGGACGATCCGCCAGGCCCTGGGCGTGGTGGCCGGCATCACGCCGTTCAACTTCCCTGTCATGGTGCCCATGTGGATGTTCCCGGTGGCCATCGCCGCGGGCAACACCTTCGTGCTCAAGCCCAGCCCCATCGACCCCAGCGCCAGCCTGTTCATGGCCGACCTGCTGAAGCAGGCCGGCCTGCCGGACGGCGTGTTCAACGTGGTCCAGGGCGACAAGGAAGCCGTGGACGCGCTGCTGGTGCACCCGGACGTGAAGGCCGTGAGCTTCGTGGGCTCCACGCCGATTGCCAACTACATCTATGAAACCGGCGCCCACCACGGCAAGCGCGTGCAGGCCCTGGGCGGCGCCAAGAACCACATGGTGGTGATGCCCGACGCCGACCTCGACCAGGCGGTGGACGCGCTGATTGGCGCGGCCTACGGCTCGGCTGGCGAGCGCTGCATGGCCATCAGCGTGGCGGTGCTGGTGGGCGACGTGGCCGAGAAGATCATGCCCAAGCTGATTCAGCGCACCAAGGCGTTGAAGGTGCTCAACGGCACGAACCTCGCGGCAGAAATGGGCCCCATCGTGACCGCCGCCGCGCACCAGCGCATCACGGGCTACATCGAGGTGGGCGCGGCCGAAGGCGCCGAGCTGCTGGTGGACGGTCGCCAGTTCGATGCGAAGCAGACCGGCGAAGGTTGCGAAGGCGGTTTCTGGATGGGCGGCACGCTGTTCGACAACGTGACCCCCGACATGCGCATCTACAAGGAAGAGATCTTCGGCCCGGTGCTCAGCTGCGTGCGCGTGGCCGACTTCGGCGCCGCCGTGCAGCTGATCAACGACCACGAGTTCGGCAACGGCACCAGCTGCTTCACCCGCGACGGCCATGTGGCGCGCGAGTTCGCCCGCCGCATCCAGGTGGGCATGGTCGGCATCAACGTGCCGATCCCGGTGCCCATGGCCTGGCACGGTTTCGGTGGCTGGAAGAAGAGCCTGTTCGGCGACATGCACGCCTATGGCGAAGAGG
>NZ_JADMKB010000128.1 GCF_018780075.1 Hydrogenophaga sp. | reverse complement strand
GCGGCCGCGCTGGCGGCACACGTGTGGCCGCGCTTGCACAGCCCGGAGAGGCCGCCGCTGTGAACCGCGCCCGCCAGCAGGCCGCCACCCACAAGGGGCTTGCAGCCGCTCAGGCGGCCGACGCCGGCAGGCCGAACACCTTGTCGAAGCCGAGGTTGAAGGCGAAGGTGTAGACGAGGAAGAAGAGCGACAAGCCCAGGTCGAGCACCAGCGCGTGCCAGAAGCCGATGTCCAGCCACCACGCAAACAGCGGCACGAGCGAGACGATGAAGCCCAGTTCGAAGCCGATGGCGTGGGCGGCGCGGCGCTGGAAGCTGCGGCCGCGCACGGTCTGGCGCGCTTCCCAGCGCTCGAACAGCGTGTTGTAGACCAGGTTCCAGACCACGGCGATGACCGAGGTGGCCACGGCGACCACGCTGGCGTGCTGCAGGCTGCTGTCCGAGCCGGCGGCGAGGCCGGTGCTGGTGATGGCAACGGCCACCACCTCGAACAGGCTGACGTAAACGATCTTTCGGCGGATGCCTTGCAGGTTCATGCCTGGGGTCACGCCTGCACCTGCGCCTCGTAGCCGGCTTCCTGCAGCTTGGCGGCGATGTCGTCGGCCGAGATCATGGGGGTGTGGCTGACCCAGGCGGTGTGTTCGGCGAGGTTGACGTCGGCCTGGTTCACGCAGGGCAGGTCTTGCAGCTCGAACATGACGGCGTCGGCGTCTTCCTGCGTCAGCAGGGTGGGAATGTGGAAGGTGGTGTCGGGCATGGGGTTCTTTCAAACTCCGGAAAATATAAAACTATCTTTATATAAATGAAGAGAATATAATCGTGCACTTGAGCGAGGTTCGCTGGCATTGTCCATCCGGGTCCTCAAGGCCGGTCGCCCCAGGCGATGCCAGGCCCGTCTCAGTGAGGTGTTCTGCCCAAGGCGATCACCGCACACCGTTCCTGCGGTGTCCCACAGACACCGCTTTCCTTGCGCCACGGGCCTGTCCCGATCTCGGTGCACTCTCTCTGAAAGGCTCATCATGAGCAGCAAACTTTACGTGGGCAACCTGCCCTACACCGCCGACGACGCTTCGTTGCGCACCAATTTTGCCGAGTACGGCGACGTGACCTCCGCCAAGGTCATGATGGACCGGGACACCGGTCGCTCCAAAGGCTTTGCCTTCGTGGAAATGGGCAACGCCGAACAGGCCGAAGCCGCCATCCAGGGCCTGAACGGCATGTCCGTCGGCGGCCGCTCGATCGTGGTCAACATCTCGCGCCCGAAAGAGCCGAGCACCGGCGGCTACGGCGGTGGTGACCGCGGCGGACGCGGCGGCTACTGAGCGCTTCTCGCACTCGCAGAAAAACCGGCCCATGGCCGGTTTTTTTTCGCCCACGCGCCGCGGCGCTCTTTCGTGCCGGCGTTCAGGCGATCGCCCGGTCCAGCGCCTGGTCGATGTCCCACAGGATGTCGTCGATGTGCTCCAACCCGACCGAGATGCGCACCATGTCGGGTGGCACGCCCGCCGCGAGTTGCTGGGCTGCGTCGAGCTGGCGGTGGGTGGTGCTGGCGGGGTGGCTGATGAGGGTGCGCGTGTCGCCGATGTTGACGAGGTGGCTCATGAACTGCGCGCTTTCGATGAACTTCACGCCCTGTTCGAGCCCGCCTTTCACGCCAAAGGCAAGCAGGCCGGAGGCGCCACGCATCTGCTTTTTCATGAGGTCGTGCTGCGGGTGGTCGGGCAGGCCAGGGTAGTTGACCCAGCCCACGCGTGGGTCGTCTTTCAAATACTGCGCCACGGCGAGTGCGTTGGCGCAGTGGCGCTCCATGCGCAGCGGCAGCGTCTCGACGCCCTGCAGGATCTGCCAGGCGCTGGTGGGCGAGAGCGCCGCGCCGAACACGCGCAGGCCTTCCATGCGGCAGCGCATGGTGAAGGCGAAGTCGCCGAAGGTCTCGTGGAACTTCACGCCGTGGTAGCCCGGGCTGGGCTCGGTCATGCCGGGGAACTTGCCGTTGTCCCAGGGGAACTTGCCGCCTTCCACGACCACGCCGCCGAGCGTGGTGCCGTGGCCGGCGAGGTACTTGGTGGCGCTGTGCACGACGATGTCGGCGCCGTGCTTCAGCGGGTTGCAGAGGAAGGGACTGGGCACCGTGTTGTCCACGATCAGCGGCAGGCCGTGCGCATGAGCCACGTCGGCCACGGCCAGGATGTCGAGCACCACCATGCTCGGGTTGCCCAGCGTTTCGGCGAACACGGCGCGCGTGTTCGGGCGGATGGCGGCGGCGAAGGCATCGGGGTTCGTCGCGTCGACGAAGGTGGTCTCGATGCCGAACTTCTTGAGGTTGACCGCGAGCATGGTCACGCTGCCGCCGTAGAGCGCCCCAGCCGCGACCACGTGGTCGCCAGCCTGCAGCAGCGTGGTGAGCGCGAGCGCTTCGGCCGCCATGCCGCTGGCGGTGGCCACGGCGGCGCGCCCGCCCTCCAGCGCGGCCACGCGTTCTTCGAGCGCCGCCACCGTCGGGTTGGAGAGGCGCGAGTACACGTTGCCAAAGGTCTGCAGGTTGAACAGGCTGGCCGCGTGTTCGGCGCTGTCGAACACGAAGCTGGTGGTCTGGTAGATCGGCAGGGCGCGCGCGCCGGTGGCGGCGTCGGGGATCTGGCCGGCGTGGATGGCGAGGGTCTCGGGCTGGAAGCGGCGGTCGGCCATGGTGTCAGCCTTGTTTCGGACGTTGGGCCGAGATGACCTTGGTGTTCACCCCCGCCCAGTGGAGCCCACCGAACAGGCGTGCGTGTTCGATCTTCACGCAGCGGTCCCAGATCGAGTCCATGCCCGCTTCGGTCGCGATGCGGTCGGCCTCTTCGCTCCTCAGGCCGAGCTGTTGCCACAGCGTCTTGGCACCGATGGCGGCGGCGCTCTTCGCGATGGAGGGAATCTCTTCGACCTTGCGGAACACGTCCACCATGTCCACGGGAAACGGGATGTCTTCGAGCCGCGCATAGCTCTTCTCGCCCAGGATCTCGGGGTAGCGCGGGTTCACCGGCACGATGCGGTAGCCGTGCTCCTGCATGTACTTGGCGGCGAAAAAACTGGGGCGGTGCCATTCGGCGGAGAGGCCGACCACGGCAATGGTGCGGTCGCGCGCAAGGATGCGGCGCAGGGTGGGGATGTCGTCTTGCATGGTGCCCACACAATACCGGCATGGCGACCGAACGCAAGGCCCTGCCTGTCATCAACAAGACCCGCTGCACCGGCTGCGGCTGGTGCGTGGCGGTGTGCCCGCCGCATGTGCTGTCGCTCGAAGTCGAACACTGGAAGAAGTTCTCGCAGCTGCACGACGAAGCCGGTTGCACGGGCTGCGCGAAGTGCGCGGTGAAGTGCCCGTTTGATGCGATCACGATGGTGCGTATACCCGATCTGCCGCCGGCGCGCTGACGCGGCGGCACATGGGCGGAACACGCCACGTCTTCCCCGCGACAGCCTGCACGCCATGCTGCAGTGCGACAAGATGCCCCATCCGCCCACGCCATGTGGGCGCCACCCCCATTGGAGATTCCCCCATGAGCGACCTGTCGCAACCCATTCAAGCCCCCGTCCTGATCGACAAACTGCAGTGGCGCTACGCCGCCAAGAAGATGGACGCCACGAAGGCCGTGCCGCAGGACAAGGTGGACCGCATCGTCGAAGCCGCGCGCCTGGCGCCCACCTCCAGCGGCCTGCAGCCCTACGAGATTTTCGTGGTCACCAGCAAGGCCGTGCGCGAGCAGATCCAGCCCATCGCCTGGAACCAGGCGCAGATCACCGACGGCTCGCACCTGCTGGTGTTCGCCGCCTGGGACAACTACACCGCCGAGCGCATCAACCACATGTTCGACCTGACCAACGCGCAGCGCGGCGGCACCAACGAAGGCTGGGAAAACTACCGCCAGATGCTGCTGAACAGCTACCCGCAGCGCGACGCCGAGGTGAACTTCAACCACGCCGCCCGCCAGGCCTACATCGGCCTCGGCGCCGCGCTGATCGCCGCCGCGTTTGAAGAGGTGGACAGCACGCCCATGGAAGGCTTCGACCCCGCCAAGCTGGATCAGATCCTGAAGCTGCGCGAGCGCGGCCTGCGCAGCGTCGCGATCCTGCCGCTGGGCTACCGCGCCGACGAAGGCGACTGGCTGGTGAACCTGAAGAAGGTGCGCCGCCCGCTGGAGCAGTTCGCGACCGAAGTGAAGTGAGGTGAGCGGCGGCGGGCCTCAGGCGGCCTGTCGCGCGTG
Source organism: Hydrogenophaga sp. (assembly GCF_018780075.1). Classification (GTDB taxonomy): domain Bacteria; phylum Pseudomonadota; class Gammaproteobacteria; order Burkholderiales; family Burkholderiaceae_C; genus Hydrogenophaga. The sequence continues at coordinate 3,043 of NZ_JADMKB010000128.1, read as the reverse complement.
TCGGTCGATCTGGAACACCGACACCGAGGCCACCAGCTCGCGGGCCTGATCGTCCAGGCTCTGCGAGGCGGCGGCGGTCTCTTCGACCAGGGCCGCGTTCTGCTGGGTGGCCTGGTCCAGCTGGGTGATGGCCTCGCCCATCTGGCTCACGCCGATGCTCTGCTCCTGCATGGCGCCGGCGATGTCGACCACCAGCTGGCTCACCCGGCGGATGGCGCCGACCACCTCGGTCATCGCGGTGCCGGCCTGGTCGGCCAGCTGCGTGCCCGAACCGACCTGGTCCACGCTCGCCTGGATCAGTTGTTTGATCTGACGCGCCGCGTCAGCCGACCGGCCGGCCAGCGAACGCACCTCGGCGGCCACCACCGCGAAACCCCGGCCCTGTTCACCTGCGCGCGCCGCTTCCACCGCGGCGTTCAGCGCGAGGATGTTGGTCTGGAACGCGATGCCGTCGATCACGCCGATGATCTCGGCGATGCGCCGCGACGAGCCGTCGATGCTGCGCATGGTGCGCACCACCTCGGCCACCGTTTCGCCGCCGGCCTCGGCCACCCGTGAGGCGTCGGTGGCCAGCGTGCGGGCCGCCTGCGCGCTGTCGGCCGTGATGGCGATGGCGCCGCCAAGCTGCTCCATCGACGCGGCCGACTGCTCCAGCGCACTGGCCTGGGCCTCGGTGCGGCTGCTCAGGTCCTTGTTGGCGCTGGCGATCTGCGCCGAGGCCGAGCCCACGTGCTCCACCCCGCAGTGCACCTGGCCCACCAGGCTGCGCAGCCCGTCCTGCATGGCGCCCAGCGCCCGCATCAGATCGGCCACTTCGTCGCGCCCCTTCGCCTCGACGGTCTGCGTGAGGTCGCCGGCCGCGATGCGCCCCGCCGCCACCACGCCTTGCCGCAGCGGTCGCACGATGCTGCGCGCCAGCACCACCGAGGCCAGCAGGCCCAGGGCCAGCGCGGCCGCGCCCAGCCCCAGCTGGAGGCGGTCGGCGTCGCGGATGGCGCCGCTCACGGCCTCACCGCGCTGCTGCGCCAGTTGATCCTGCAGGCGGCGCAGGGTGTCGATCGGCTGCTGCAGGCGCGCCAGCGCCGGCAACGTCTCGCTGCGCATCAGCTGCTGCGCCTCGTCGATCCGGCCCGCCTGCACCAGCGGCCCGACCTGGACGAAAGAGGCCACGTAGGCGGCGCGGGCCGTGCGCAGCGCCGCCAGCGCGGCCTGGCCCTCGGGCAGCACCACCAGCCGGTCCAGCGTGGTCAGGGCGGCGTCGATGGCCTTGCGGTTGGCGTCGATGCGCGCCTGCACCACCGGCCACTGCGACGGCTCCACCAGCAGCAGCTCGGCCGTGTTCAGACCGTTGGCGCGCGTGGCCGTGTCGATCACCGACACCGCAGTCACCTTCACCAGCTCTCGCTCAATCAGCTGGCTGTTTTCCCGCCCGATCTGCTGCAGCGACAGGAACGACGAGGCCACCAGCCCCGCAATGAGCAACAACATCAACCCGAAACCGGCCGCCAACCGCGCACCGATCCGCAACCTCGACACATCCCACATGCTTGACTCCTGGCGCGCGGACACCGCGGCCTGATCAGAGGTTTTCGACCAATGAAGGGGCCGGCTGCATACGCCGGAAGAACGATGCGGCCACGGCAGAAGGAGGACCCTGCGTCGTCCGCGGCCAGATCGCCCCTCTCGGCGCGGCAAACCGCCGCGGCTACTGCCCCACGGCCTGACGGGCGAGCTTGAGAAAGCGCGCGCGGTCGGCGTCGCTCAGCGACGGCAGGATGTGATCCTGCAGGCCCCGCACGACCGGCACCAGCGCCTTGAACGTGCGCTGGCCTTCGGGCGTCAAGGACAGCTCGCGCGCCCGGCGGTCCCGCTCGCTCACGACGCGGCGCACCCAGCCCTTCTGCTCCAGCCGTTCGATGACGCCACCGATGGTCGCGCGGTCGTAGGCGATCATTTCCGCGACCCGTGCCTGGTCCGTGCCCGGCTGGTTGTGGATCGCGTCCAGGGCCGCGAACTGTATCGGCGTCAGGTCAAACCCCGCGGCCTGCGTGCGCTGCACGAACACCAGGGTCGACTGCTGGTGCAGGCGGCGGATCAGGTGGCCGGCCATGTCGAGAGAGTCCATGCTCGCGCTCCGTCTCAAGGTGGATGTTCACAGCGGCTCGCCTCGGTGGCGCCGTTTTGATAAGTATACGTACCGTCTTGACACCTAATAGTAAGCATAGATATCATTTGCCCACACACCAACCGTACACGGTGCGCTTCAACCCAGGAGACAAGCGATGCAGTTCTACAAAAATGGCTTTCGCGGCGGCAACCCCGACATCAAGCAGGCCGCGCCCAACCGGCGCAACCGCGGCGTCAACGAGCCGCTGCCGGAAAAGGTGGACGTGCTGATCGCTGGCACCGGGCCGGCCGGCCTGTGCCTGGCCGCGCAGCTGGCGCAGTTCCCCGACATCGAGACCATGATCGTCGAGCGCATGCCCACCAACATCATCAAGGGCAAGGCCGACGGCATCAACACGCGCACCATGGAAATGTTCCAGGCCTTCGGTTTCGCCGACAAGGTCAAGCGCGAAACCTACTGGGTGAACCAGACCAACTTCTGGATGCCCGACCCTGTGAACCCGCAGCACATCAAGCGCGTCGGCCGGGTGCAGGACGTGGCCGACGACAGCTCGGAAATGCCGCACATCCTGATCAACCAGGCGCGGCTGCACGAGCTGTTCCTCGAAGTGATGAAGAACTCGCCCTCGCGCCTAGCGCCCGACTACAGCTGGGAGATCGTGGGCCTGACCATCGATGAAACCACCAACGACCACCCGGTGACGGTGACGCTCAAGGACGCCAGCGGCGTCAACTGGTGGGCCACGCGCACGGTGCGGGCGAACTACGTGGTCGGCTGCGACGGCGCCCACTCCGCCGTGCGCAAGGCCATCGGCGGCGAACTGCACGGCGACGCCGCGCACCAGGCCTGGGGCGTGATGGACATCCTGGCCAACACCGACTTCCCCGACGTGCGGCAGAAGTGCCTGATCTCGTC
>NZ_JADMKB010000175.1 GCF_018780075.1 Hydrogenophaga sp. | reverse complement strand
CGAACCCTTCAGCGCCGACGGCGGCCTGCGCCTGCTGCAGGGCAACCTGGGCCGCAGCGTGGTGAAGGTCTCGGCCGTCAAGCCCGAGCACCGCGTGGTGCGCGCCCAGGCCGTGGTGGTGAGCGACCAGCAGGACCTGCTGGCCCTGTTCAACGCCGGCCAGCTCGAGCGCGACCTGATCGCCGTGGTGCGCTACCAGGGCCCGCGCGCCAACGGCATGCCCGAGCTGCACAAGCTCACGCCGCCGCTGGCCGTGCTGCAGGACAAAGGCTTCAAGGTCGCGCTCGTCACCGACGGCCGCATGAGCGGTGCCTCGGGCAAGGTGCCCGCAGCCATCCACCTCAGCCCCGAAGCCCTGGCCGACGGCCCGATCGCCCGCGTGATGGACGGCGACTGGATCACCCTGGACTGCGAGCGCGGCGTGCTGGAACTCGAAGTGGACGCCGCCACCCTGGCCGCCCGCAGCGCCGTGCTGCCCGACCTGACCCACAACGAACACGGCACCGGCCGCGAGCTGTTTGGCCTGTTCCGCTCGCACGCGAGCACGCCCGAAACCGGCGCTTCGCCATTGTTCAATTGACCCCCCGCGCCGCCTGCGGCGTCACCCCCCGAGGGGGCATCAGCTGCGGCCCGGCAAAGCCGGTTCCGCGCTGATCCCGAAGGATCCCGGCCCCATTCACGCACACACACACCATGACCACCACCTGCTTCTCCCGCCCCGCTTTCACCTCGCGCGTCGTCCCGGTGATCGTGCTCACCGACCCGGCCCACGCCGTGCCGCTGGCCCATGCGCTGCTCGAAGGCGGCATCGACGTGATGGAGATCACCCTGCGCTCCGACGCCGCGCTCGCTTCGATCGAAGCCGTGGCCAAAGCCGTGCCGCAGATGCACCTGGGTGCCGGCACGGTGACCCGCGTGGCCGAGGTGCAGCGCGTGATCGACGCGGGCGCCACCTTCGCGCTCTCGCCCGGCGCCACCGACGCGCTGGTCGAAGCCGTCAAGGCCGCGAAACTGCCCTTCATTCCCGGCGTGATGACGCCCGGCGAAGTCATGCACCGGCGCGAACAGGGTTTCAGCCTCATGAAACTGTTCCCCGCGCAGCAGGCCGGCGGCCTGGGCATGCTCAAGGCGCTGGGCGCCCCGATCCCGGACGTCCAGTTCTGCCCCACCGGCGGCGTGAGTCCCGAGAACCTGAAAGACTTCCTGAAGCTGCCCAACGTGGCGATGGCCGGCGGCAGCTGGCTGACCCCGGCCGACGCACTGAAGGCCGGTGACTGGGCCAAGATCACCCAGTTGGCACGCGAAGCCACCGCCATCGCGAACGGATAAGCTCCCCCGCGCCGCTTCGCGTCACCCCCCAGGGGCGATGCCAGCGGCCCGGCGAAGCCGGTTCCGCGGCTTCCTGGCTCGCCAGATCCCCTCACTGCCGCTGAAGACACAATACCGTTCGGGCTGAGCCTGTCGAAGCCCTCACACAGACACACCGCGCCAGCCCTTCGACAGGCTCAGGGCGAACGGGAAGAAAGAACCCGTCCCATGTCCTCCCCCACCCAATTCCCCGCCTGGCAGCAACTCGCCAGCCTCGCCGCAGCCCCCCAACCCCACCTGCGTGATCGCCTCGCCGAGCCCGGCCGCGAACAGCAGATGCAGACCTCCGCCGAGGGCACCGGCATCAGCGTCGATTTCACGCGCCAGGCCTTCGACGGCGCTGTTCTGTCCGCCCTGCTGCAACTGGCCCGTGAAGCCCGGGTGGAAACGCAGCGCGACGCCATGTTCTGCGGCGACGTGATCAACACCAGCGAACAGCGCGCGGTGCTGCACACCGCCCTGCGCGGCACGCCCGGTGCCAGCGGCGACTCCACCCCCTGGGGCGCCGACATCCAGCAACTGGTGCAGGCCGAACTGGAGCGCGTCTGCGCCTTCGCCGACCGTGTGCGCGCGGGTCAGGTGAAGGGCAGCACGGGCCTGGCCATCACCGACGTGGTGAACATCGGCATCGGCGGCTCCGACCTCGGCCCCCGCATGGCGGCCGACGCGCTCGCGCCCCTGTGCAGCGACGGCAAGACGGGCGTGCGCGTGCACTTCGTCAGCAACCCCGACGCCTGGGCGCTGCACAGCGTGCTGCGCGGCCTGAACCCGCAGACCACGCTCATCGTCGTGGCCAGCAAGACCTTCACCACGCAAGAGACCATGACCAACGCCGCCTCCGCGCGGCGCTGGCTGCAGGACGCCGGCATCGACGGCGCGGCGCAGAGCCCGCACCTGGTTGCCATCACCGCCGCGCCGCAAAAGTCTGGCGCCGCCGGCTACCCCGCCGAGCACACCTTCACCTTCTGGGACTGGGTCGGTGGCCGTTACTCCATCTGGTCCGCGCTCGGCCTGCCGCTGGCCGTGGCCATCGGTTCCACGGCTTTCCGCGAATTCCTGGCCGGCGGCCAGGCCATGGACGCGCACTTCCGCTCAGCCCCGCTGGACAAGAACCTGCCCGTGATCCTCGCCATGAGCGGCGTGTGGAACCGCAACTTCCTGCGCTGCCCCACGCAGCTGCTCTCCACCTACCCCAGCCGCCTGGTGCGCTTCGCGCCCTTTGTGCAGCAGATGGACATGGAAAGCAACGGCAAGCGCATCCGCAAGGACGGCCAGCCCTGCGACACCGACACCGGCCCCATCGTCTGGGGCGGCCTCGGCATCGACGGCCAGCACGCCTACTTCCAGCTGCTGCACCAGGGCACGCACCGCGTGCCGGTGGAGTTCATCGGCGTGCTGAGCGAAGACACGCCCCTGCCGCTGGCCGCCGAACACCACCGCGTGGTCAACCTCAACCTGCGCGCGCAAGCCCAGGCCCTGGCCCTCGGCCGCGACGAAGCCGCCACCCTGCAGGCCCTCATGGCCGAGGGGATGAGCGCCGAGCAGGCCGAGGTGTTCGTGAGCCAGCGCAGCTTCAAGGGCGACGTGCCCAGCAGCACCGTCTGGCTCGACGCGCTCACCCCGCACCGCCTGGGGGCCTTGATCGCGCTGTACGAACACAAGGTCTTCGTGCAGGCCGCCATCTGGGGCATCAATGCGTACGACCAGTGGGGTGTGGAGCTGGGCAAGACGATGGCCAAGGCGATGGAGCAAGCCTGATGCGCATCGCCCTGGTCGCCCACGACCGCAAGAAGGACGACATGGTGGCCCTGGCCACCGAGTTCGCGCCCTTGCTGCGGCAACACACCCTCATGGCCACCGGCACCACCGGCGGACGGCTGCAGAGCGAGGTCGGCCTGACGGTCGAACGCCTGCTCAGCGGCCCGCTGGGCGGTGACCTGCAGATCGGCGCGCGGCTGTCCATGGGCGAGGTCGACGCGGTCGTCTTCCTGCGCGATCCGATGACGGCGCAACCCCACGAACCCGACATCAACGCGCTGGTGCGGGCCTGTGATGTGCACAACGTGCCGTGCGCGACGAACGTGGCGACAGCGCGGGTGCTGCTGGGTTCGATGGCGTTCTGAAGTTCGGGGTGGCTCGGGGTGGCAGCACTTTGGCTGCCATCGGCCAAGAACCGCCCGTCACGACGTGCGGGTGGCCCACGGTCACCCGCATGGCGAGGGCTGGCCCAACCCGCTGGTGCAGATCGCCGCACTGAAGGAGTCGGCATGGGCGGCTTGAAAGACTGAGACCGCGGAATCGTGTTGCGTGTCACACGCTGACTCACACGCCGGCTCTCCAGACTGGTGCTTCCCCTCAACCAACCTGGTGGACACCATGCCCAAGTTTGTCATCGAACGTTCCATTCCCCAGATCGGCGCCGCCACCGCGGCCGACATGCTGGCCATTTCACAAAAGTCCTGCGGCGTGCTGCGCGAGCTGGGCCCCGAGGTGCAGTGGGTGCACAGCTACGTGACGGGCGACAAGATCTACTGCGTCTACAACGCCTCCACTGAAGACCTGGTGCGTGAGCATGCCCGGCGCGGCGGCTTCCCCGCCGACAGCGTCGCCCGTGTCGTCAGCATCATCGATCCGACCACCGCCGAGGCCTGACGCACCTAAGCATTGCGCCGTCCGCCGCAATACCGGACGATCGGCGCATGGGCCCCGTCATTCACCTGCTTGGCACGCCGCGCGTGCAGCGTGACGGTGCGGCCAAGGCCGTGCTGCGCGGCCACAAGGCCTGGGGCCTGCTGGCCTACCTGGTGCAGCACCCCGAGGGCGTCAGCCGCCAGCGCCTGGCCGCCCTGCTCTTCGAAGACGCTGAGGATCCGCTGGCCGCCCTGCGCTGGAACCTGAGCGAACTGCGCCGCGCGCTGGGCGACGTGGGGCTGGGTGGCGACGTCGTCGTGCTGCCCATGGAGCGCACCGCCTATGTCGACATCGACGTGGTGGCGCGCGGCCACTGGTCGCAGGCGCTCCAGGTGCCAGGCCTGGGCCAGGACCTGCTGGACGGGATGAGCTTCGCATCAAGTCCGTCCTTCGCGGTATGGCTGGAAGCCGAGCGCCGCCGCATGCGCGCGACGGCGCAGTCGGTGCTGCGCGAGGCCGCGCTGGCCCGCCTGGCCACCGGCGCTGCCGCCGAGGCGGCGCAACTGGCTGCCCGTCTCGTGGGCCTCGACCCCTTGGACGAGGGCTTCCAGGTGTTGCTGGTGCGCTGCCTGAGCACGGCGGGCGACGGTGTCGGCGCGGCCCGCCAGGCGGCGGCCTGCCGCGAGCTTTTCATGCGCGAGCTCGGCGTGGCGCCGGGCCCCGCCCTGGCCGACGCCTTGCACACGGGCACGGCCTCGATCACGACCGGTCCGGCGGCCGGCCGTGCCGGGGTGGTGGCGCAGTTGCAGGCCGGCGAAGCCGCCATCGGCGCTGGTGTGCTGGAAGCGGGTTTGCAGTGCCTGCGCCGCGCCATGGTCGATGCCGACGGCCTCGGCGACCCCGCGTTGCGTGTGCGCGCACGCCTGGCGTTGGGCGGTGCCCTGGTGCATGCCGCGCGGGGCCGTGATGAAGAAGGCGCCGCCGCGCTGCACCAGGCGCTGGCCCTGGGCCAGCATGAAGCGCCGACGCTCGCCGCGGCGGCATGCCGCGAGCTGGGTTACGTGGAAATGCTGCGCGGCAGCTACGAACGTGCACTGGCCTGGATGGACCGGGCCACGGGCTTGGCCACCGACGACCTGGCCGAGCAGGCCCGCATCGCCACAGTCCGCGGCACCATCCTGAGCGACACCGCGCATTACAGCGCCGCCACCGACGTGCTGCGCCAGGCCACGGCACTGGCCGACTCATTGGGCGAGGTGAAGCAGTCGATCTATGCCCAGTCCATGCTGGGTCGTGCGCTGCTGCTGTGCGGCGACATGGACGGCGCGGTGACCGCGCTCGACGTTTCCACCCGCGAATCACGGCGCGCCTGGACGGCCTTCCTGCCCTGGCCCCAGTCGCTGCGCGCCGAGGCCGAACTGATGCGCGGCCGGGTGGACCCGGCGGCCGAACTCTTCGAGCAGGCCTTTGCGCTGGGCTGCCAGCTGGGCGACCCGTGTTGGGAAGGCATCGCCGGGCGCGGGCTGGGCCGTGTGGCCATGGCGCGCCGCCAGCCCGCGCTGGCGGCCGAGATACTGCTGGACGCCCTGAAACGCTGCACGCGACTGCCCGACGCCTATCTGTGGGGCAAGGCCTATGCGTTGGACGCGCTGTGCGGGCTGGCGGTGAGGAGCCGCATGCCGCAGGTGCAGGCCTGGAGCGACGAATTGATGGCGCTGGCCGCGGGCGCCGGCATGCGCGAACTGATCGTCCGCGCCTACCTTCACCAGGCCGAGGGCGGTCATGCCCCGGCCGCCGCCGCCGCCCGGGTGCTGGCCAGCGAGATCGAAAACCCGGCGCTGCGGCGCGAAGCCCTGGCGTCCTGAGCGCGGGCCTTGAACGCCTGCCAACGGGTCGCAGAGGCCTGCGATGGTCTGCGCCATTCGTTGCGCGGCAAGCGGCGGCTTCCTGGTGTTTCCACGAACTGGTGGTCGCGGCCAAAAACGGTAGCTCATCAGTGCCCGCTTTGAAGCAGGCTCTCGTGCCGATATCGCTACCCGTTGCGTCTCATCGCCAGTGGCACCGGCGACTGCTTTCCTCAACTCGAGTTGCATTGCCCTGCCAAGAGGTTCCGTTCATCCTCGCGATACAAGGCCGGGCTAGCCGTTTCTGCCAAATCGGAGTAGGTTTCAGGTGCCCGCTGACCGTCAGGACGGAGTGCACATGAATTCATTGGCCCTGCCTACCTTCGATGATGTTGTCCAAGCCGCGACGCGGCTGAGAGGCCACGCGAACGTCACGCCCGTCCTGACCTCCCGGACGGTTGACAGCGAGTTCGGTGCAAGCGTCTTCTTCAAGTGCGAGAACCTGCAAAGGATGGGCGCGTTCAAGTTCAGGGGGGCATTCAATGCGCTCTCACGGTTCGGCTCGGAGCAGCGCCACCGTGGCGTTGTCGCATTCTCCTCCGGTAACCATGCACAGGCCATCGCCCTTTCGGCGCGCCTGCTCGGCATGCCTGCCACCATCGTCATGCCGCACGACGCCCCGGCCGCCAAAGTGGCGGCGACCCGAGGCTACGGTGGCAAGGTCGTGCTCTACGACCGCTACACCGAGGATCGCGAGCAAATTGGACGGGACCTCGCCCAGCGCGACGGTCTGACCCTGATCCCGCCCTACGACCATCCTGATGTGATCGCGGGTCAAGGAACAGCCGCCAAGGAATTGTTCGATGAGGTCGGTTCACTCGATGCGCTGTTTGTCTGCCTGGGCGGTGGCGGACTGCTTTCCGGGTCAGCCCTGTCTTCCCGAGCGCTCGCTCCAGGTTGCAAGGTCTATGGCGTCGAACCACAGGCCGGCAACGATGGCCAACAGTCGTTTCGCAGTGGCTCGATCGTCCATATCGACACGCCTCGCACCATTGCTGACGGAGCGCAAACCCAGCATCTGGGGCACTACACATTCCAGATCATCCAGCGCACGGTTGACGACGTGCTCACCGTTCCGGATGCGGAACTGGTGGATTGCATGCGATTTTTTGCCGCCCGCATGAAGCTCATCGTCGAACCGACGGGGTGCCTGGGCTTTGCTGCCGCGCGGGCCCGCCGTTCTGAACTGGCAGGCAAACGGATCGGCATTCTGATCAGCGGCGGCAATATTGACCTGGGACGGTTTTCCGAACTGCTCGAGGAGCACCCGGAGAGTCGACCAGCGGCGGCAGCCTGATCGGCCCGGCTCCTCGACAAAGTGTCCAGCCAAGCGACACCACTTTCAATGCCCATCCATGAACGCGCCCGCCCGCTATCACGACTTGATCGACTACCTGTCGTTTCTCGGTGCCAGGTTCGATATCGAC
>NZ_JADMKB010000125.1 GCF_018780075.1 Hydrogenophaga sp. | reverse complement strand
CCATCTGCACCACCGCGCCGGGCAGCGCGATCTTGCGCACCGAGAGCAGGTCGTCCAGCGAGAAGTGCAGGCCCACGCCGAACATCAGCAGCATCACGCCGATCTCGGCCAGCTGCGCCGCGATCTCCGCGTCGGCCACGAACCCGGGCGTGAACGGGCCGATCACCACGCCCGCGAGCAGGTAGCCCACGAGCGCCGGCAGCCGCAGCTTCGTGGCCATGAAGCCGAAGATCAGCGCCAGGCCCAGGCCCGCGGCGATGGTGTTGATGAGGGAAACGTTGTGCGGCATGGTCGGGTCCTGGTCCTGTTCGTTCTGCAGATGGGCTGAGTGGATCAGACCACCGGTGGTTCACTGCACCCGCGCAGCGCCACCTGCAGCATGTCGACGAACGCGCGCGTCTTGGCCGGCATGAGCTTGCGCCCCGGGTACACCGCCCAGGCGGTGTTGCTGGGCAGCTCCCAGCCGGGCAGCACGCGGCGCAGCCCGCCGGCGCGCACGTCGGCCACGGCATAGTGGTCGGGCACGGCAGCGATGCCAGCGCCCGCGCTGGCCAGGCGGATCAGCATCTCGGGCGAGTTGGCGCTGGCGCGCCCGGCCGGCACGCCCGTCCAGCGCTGCTCGCCCTGCATCAGTGTCCAGCCGGCGGGCTCGCCGTTGCCGCGCAGCAGGCGCACGGCAACGTGGCCGGCCAGGTCGTCCGGGGTCTGCGGGTCGCCGTGTTCGGCCAGGTAGCCGGGCGATGCGTAGAGACCGTGAGTGAACACCGCCAGCTTGCTGGCCACGAGCAGCGCGTCGTCGGGCAGGTCGCCCATGCGGATGGCCACGTCGAAGCCCTCGCCCAGCAGATCGACCCGGCGCGGCGAGAGGTCCAGCTCCAGCGAAATCGCGGGGTGCAGCGCCATGAAGGCGGCCAGGCTCTCGACCAGCACCATGTGGGCGAAGTCGCCCGGCATGGACACGCGCAGCCGCCCGCTGGGCGTGGCCTGGCGCTGCTCGCGCAGCAGGCCCACGGCGTCCAGCTCGGCCACCACCTGGCGCGCGTGCTCCAACAGCTGCAGGCCGAATTCGGTGAGGGTCTGGCGGCGCGTGGTGCGCAGCAGCAGGCGCTCGCCCATGCGCTGCTCCAGGGCGGCCAGCCGGCGCGAGACGGTGGATTTGGGCAGGCCCAGGCGCTCGGCCGCGCGGCTGAAGCTGCCCAGCTCGGCCACGCGGGCAAAGATCAGCAGGTCGTTGGGGTCGATGCCGTGTTCGGCGCTTGATTGTTCCATCATGGCAACAATCATATCCATTTCAAGGGATTTTCAAGGTGATTGATGCCCCGTAAAGTCACCCCATCGACTCACCTTCACCAAGGACATCACCATGAACATCCTGCAAATCAACGCCAGTGCCCGCCGCGAAGGCGCCAACTCCACCAAGGTCGCCAACAGCGTCGTGGAACGCCTGAAGGCCGCGAACCCCGCCGCCACGTTCACCCTGCGCGACCTGGCCGTGGCGCCGCACCCGGTGCTGGACGAAGCCGCCCTGGGCGCCCTGTTCACCCCGGCCGACCAGCGCACCGCCGAACAAAACGCCCGCGTGGCGCTGGACGACGCGCTGATCGCCGAAATCCAGGCGCACGACACCATCGTGCTCGGCGTGCCCATGTACAACTTCGGCGTGCCGGTGCAGCTCAAGGCCTGGATCGACGCCATTGCCCGCGCCGGCACCACCTTCCGCTACACCGCCACCGGCCCCGAAGGCCTGCTCACCGGCAAGACGGTGTACGTGGCCCTGGCGCGCGGCGGCCTGTACCGCGACACGCCCAACGACTCGCAGGTGCCTTACCTCAAGGCCGTGCTGGGTTTCCTGGGCCTGACCGACGTGCGCTTCATCTACGCCGAAGGCCTGGCCATGGGCCCCGAAGCGGCTGCCAAGGGTTTTGCGCAAGCCGAGCAGGACATTGAAGCTGCCCTCGCCTGATCTGACCACCCCCGCCGCGCTGCGCGCGACCCCCTCCAGGGGGCAACGCGAGCGGCCCGGCGGAGCCGGTTCCGCCGCGTTCTGAGTGGGGGCGCCGCGCTTCGGAGAAGTTCACCCCGCCCCCCACTTCACAAGGAGACTGCCATGACCCTCACCCTCACCACCCCCAGCGTCCAGCAAGCACGCCGCGTGGAGCGGCTGATCGCGGGGCAGCCCACGTCCGACGGCGCGGGCGTCAAGCTCACCCGCGTGCTCACGCAAGACCTGCAGCGCCGGCTGGACCCGTTCCTGATGCTCGATGCCTTTGGCAGCGACAACCCCGACGACTACATCGCCGGTTTTCCCGACCACCCGCACCGAGGCTTCGAGACCATCACCTACATGATCGCGGGCCGCATGCTGCACCGCGACAGCGCCGGGAATGAAGGCCTGCTGGAGAACGGTGGCGTGCAGTGGATGACCGCCGGCAAGGGCGTGATCCATTCCGAGATTCCGCAGCAGGAAGAAGGCGTGATGGAAGGCTTCCAGCTCTGGCTGAACCTGCCCGGGCGCGACAAGATGAGCGCGCCCTGGTACCGCGACTTCAAGAACGCCGAGCTGCCCCAGTTCACCACGCCCGAGGGTGTGAGCGTGACCGTGATCGCCGGTGAAAGCCATGGCGTGGGTGGTGCCGTGACGCGCGAGACCACGGCGCCGGTCTACCTCGACCTGCACCTGGCCAGCGGATCGCACTTTGAGCAGGCGCTGCCGGCCACGCACAACGCCTTCGTCTACGTGTACCGGGGCGAAGTGAGCATCGGCGGCCAGCGCGTGCCGGCCGGCCGCATGGCCCTGCTCGCCAACACCGCCGGCAGCGACGGCGTGGTGATCGAGGCCGGCAGCGAAGCGAAAGCCCTGCTGATCGCCGGCCGCCCGCTGAACGAGCCCATCGCGCAGTATGGCCCGTTCGTGATGAACACGAAGGATCAGATCTACCAGGCGCTGAACGACTTCCGCGACGGGCGGCTGGGCGAAGAGCGCCGGGCCTGAGCTATTCGGCGTGTCGCGACGCCGCTTGCCAGAACACCTCGGCCGCCGACCCGAGCGCCCGCTTGTCCCGGAACAGGCGGATGTCCAGGGCCACATCCCATTCGGTTGAACCCAGTTTGACCAGACGCCCGGCGGCCATGTCATCGGCCACCAGCGTCATGGGCAGCCACGCGATGCCCCGTCCGCCCAGGGCCATCGTCCTGAGCACGGAAGCCAGGTGCGCGGTGAAGGTGGTCTGCAGGTTCAACTGCGCCAACCGCTCCCCGCTGGCCTCGCGAAGAATCCGCCCCAGCCCCGACTCGTCGCTGTAGGCCAGCAGCGGCGTGCACCGGGCGCCGTCCGGCCTAAGGGCATGGGCCACCTGGCCCTGGGCATCGACGCCCGACACGGGCACCAGGGTGTCGTGTCCCACCACCAGAGACGGATACCCGGCGGTCTCCAGCGGCCCCCGGGTGCCTCGATGCGCATGGCTCAGGATGAAGTGCACCTTGCTGTCCTGCAGCAGCGACTCGCAGCGGTGCATCACGTCCGACACCAGCTGCACAGGCCCCACCGCCAGCTGCGATTCGAGGCCACGCAACCAGCCCGGCATGAAGGTGAACGACAACGCGTGCGTTGCCGCGAACTTCAGCGTGGACGCGCTGGCCTCGGCGATGGACTGTGCCTCGCCCGGCAGGCGCGCCACCTGCGCCAGCAGGCCCTGCGCCACGCCCCTGAACCACTCACCCGCCTCGGTCAGGCGCGCCGGTTGTGAACTGCGGTCAAACAGTTCGACCCCCAGCCACTCCTCCAGCGCGCGGATGCGCCGGCTGAACGCGGGCTGCGTCATGTGGCGGTCTTCGGCCGCGCGGGAGAAGTTTCCCGTGGCCGCCAGGGCCCCGAAATCGTCCAGCCAGGAGAGGTTCATGGGCGGTGCTTTGAAAGCATTGAAGCAGAGAAAAACAGCATTGGTCAGCGCGCTCGGATTCCGAAATCATAGGCCTTCCTCTTTCTGGAGCCCCCCATGAGAATCGTTGAAATCAGAGAAAAAACCCTGCCCATCAGCTCGCCCATCCGCAACGCCTACATCGACTTCAGCAAGATGACGCTGAGCCTGGTGGCCGTGATCACCGACGTGATCCGCGACGGCCAACCGGTGGTCGGCTACGGCTTCAATTCCAACGGCCGCTACGGCCAGGGCAAGCTCATGCGCGAGCGCTTCATCCCGCGCGTGATGGAGGCCCATCCCGATGCGTTGATCGACGACAGCGGCCAGAACCTCGATCCGCACAAGATCTGGAACACCATGTTCACGAACGAAAAGCCGGGCGGTCACGGCGAGCGTTCGGTCGCCATCGGCACCATCGACATGGCGGTCTGGGACGCCGTGGCCAAGATCGAGGGCGTTCCCCTGTTCCAGCTGCTGGCCAACCGCTACGGCAACGGCCAGGCCAACCGCAAGATCTTCGTCTACGCCGCCGGTGGCTACTACTACCCGGGACAGGACCACAAGAAGCTGCAGGACGAAATGCGCAGCTACATCGACCGCGGCTACACCGTGGTCAAGAAGAAGATCGGCGGCGCTTCGCTCGACGAAGACCTGCGCCGCATCGACTCGATCATGGAGGTGCTGCAGGACGGTCAGAAGCTGTGCGTGGACGCCAACGGCCGCTTCGATCTGGACACCGCGATCCAGTACGCCAAGGCCCTGTCGCAGTACGACCTGTTCTGGTACGAGGAGCCGGGCGACCCGCTGGACTACGAGCTGCAGGCGGCCCTGCGCAACTACTACAAGAACCCCATGGCCACGGGCGAAGACCTGTTCTCGATGCAGGACGCGCGCAACCTGATCCGCTACGGCGGCATGCGCCCCGACCGCGACTGGCTGCAGTTCGACTGCGCGCTGAGCTACGGCCTCGTGGAGTACCTGCGCACGCTGGACATGTTGAAGGAACACGGCTGGTCGGCCAGCCGCTGCATCCCCCACGGCGGACACCAGATGTCGCTGAACATTGCGGCCGGCCTGGGCCTGGGCGGCAATGAAAGCTACCCCGACCTGTTCCAGCCCTTCGGCGGCTTCCCGGACGGTGTGAAGGTCGAGGGCGGTTACATCACCCTGCCCGACCACCTGCCCGGCATCGGCTTCGAAGGCAAGGCCGATCTGTTCAAGGAAATGCAGGCCTTGTCGGCCTGATCCGATCCCATCCACCCGCAGGAGACAAACCATGAAGATTCAGCCACTGTGTGCCGTCGCCGTGCTGGCGACCCTGTCCACCGCCGCCCTGGCCGAGTTCCCCGACAAGCCGGTGGTCCTGGTCGTGCCCTTCGCCGCCGGCGGCCCCAGCGACAAGATCGCCCGGGACCTGGCCGAGGCGATGCGCAAGAGCCTGCCGCAACCCGTGATCGTGGAAAACGCGGCCGGCGCTGGCGGCACCATCGGCGTGGCCAAGGTGGCCCGGTCCAGCGCCGACGGCCACACCCTGCTGGTTCACCACATCGGCATGGCCACCGCGCCGGCGCTGTACCGCAAGCTCAGCTACAAGATGCCGGAGGACTTCGAGTACCTGGGCCTGATCAACGAGTCGCCCTCCACCGTGATCACGCGACCGACCATGGAGGCCAAAAACTTCGGAGAGCTGCGCCAGTGGATCGCTGCCAACCCCGGCAAGGTGAACCTGGCCCACGCCGGCCTGGGCTCGGCCTCGCACCTGTGCGGCCTGATGCTGCAGAGCGCCCTCAAGGCCGACATGACCACCATCGCCTACAAGGGCACGGCGCCCGCCATGACCGATCTGCTGGGTGGTCAGGTCGACATCATGTGCGACCAGGCCACCAACGCGGTGCCGCAGATCGAAGCCGGCAAGGTGAAGCTGTACGCCGTCACCACAGCGCAGCGCTCGAAGCAGGCGGCCATTGCCAACGCCCCCACACTGAATGAAGCGGGCCTGCCCGGCTTCAACGTCTCGATCTGGCACGGCCTCTACGCCCCCAAGGGCACACCGGCCGCTGTGCTGGGTAAGCTCAACGGCGCGCTGCGCGCGGCCCTGAAAGATCCGGACTTCGTCAAGAAGCAGGAGGCGCTGGGCGTGTCCGTGGTGAACGACGGCCGACTGGACGCCGCTGGGCACAGGAAGTACGTGGAGGACGAACTGACCCGCTGGTCGGTCGTCATCAAGGCGGCCGGGCAGTACGCCGACTGAAACCCCGTTCCCGAGTCCTGATCACACCGCCATGGCGGCGCAGGCGGAGCAGACCGGGGTGGTGACGGCGGACAACGCGGGTGACCCGGTGACGGGGCGCCATCGGGCGAGGCGACAATGCCGGGCATGCGCGCGACCCCGACATCCACCGCCACCCTGTGCCTGCTGACCCTGGCCCTGGTCGGCGGCGGCGCGCACGCGGCGGGATCGCTCTGGCAGCGGGACCTGAAATGCGCCAGCGAAAAGAGCGAACGCGCAAGGGTGATCTGCCGGGCGCTGGAAAAGGAGATGCAGTGGGCGGGCACGGGCCACGCGATGCCCGGCCTGCCGTCTTTCCAGGTGACCTTTAAATCCGTCGCCCGCGTGTTCTGCCGCTTGCCCATTCGCGCTGAAGACACCCCGACCCTGGTCGAAATGGGCCTCTGGCACCGCTACGCTGCCACCGACAGCAGCCTGCGCGCTGCCCAGTTGAGCCGGGGGACCACCTTCCTGTTGGCCTTGCTCGGCGATGCCGGCCACGCCCACTACCCGTCGATTGAAACCCTCCACAAACCCCAGGCATGGATGACGGACCGGGAAATCGACTCGCTCCGGCGCGAGATCTCGGACATGACGGACCACCCGGCCAGCCTGCTCAGCCCCCGCTCTCCCGAGTACCTGCTCAAGGGTGGCTGCCAGAGCATCCCGTGAACACCCGGTGCGGCCGCACATCCAGGCTGACAAGCTGAGCGGACTCGCCCCCAAAAGCAAACCCCGCCAAGCTGCACGCTGGCGGGGTTTGCTTTTGGGTGATGTCGCTCAGGCGTTCAGCCCACCGACTTCAGGCGCATCTGGTTCGGCAACGGCACCGAGCGGCGCAGCACATCCTCGGCCAGCCACAGCGCGGCGCGCTTGCCGCGTTCGGCCACCATGGGCAGCGGCATCTGCTGGTAGTCGTCGTTGAACACCTCGAAGCTGTAGTCGCCGTCGTAGCCCAGGCGGTCGAGCTTCTGCACCAGCTCCACCAGCTGCTCGCTGTGCACGCCCTCGCCGGGGAACACGCGGAAGGTGCGCGCGGTGCTCATGCGCTCTTCAAAGGTCTTGGTCTCCTGCCACATGAAGTCGGCCAGCTGCACCAGGAAGATCTTGCTCGGGTCGAGGTAGTCGATCTCTTCCAGCGGGGTCTTGGCGGCGACGATGTGGAAGGAGTCGATGCCCAGGCCGAGGTTGGGGCAGTCGGCGCGGCAGACCACGTCCCACGCGGTGGTGAACTCGT
>NZ_JADMKB010000127.1 GCF_018780075.1 Hydrogenophaga sp. | reverse complement strand
CGCACGGTGCGCGTGTCGCGACCGTCGATGCGGGGCTCGCCGGCCAGGATCTGGCCACGCACGATCTTGGCTTCGATCTCGAACAGCAGGCCTTCGATGGCCACGCTGTCAAAGGCCACGCCTTCGGCCTTCAGAGCCGACATCACGTCGGCGTAGGCCGTGCGGCAGGCCTGGGTGCGGGCCTGTTTGTTGCGAATCTGGTAAGCGGCTTCGAGCTTGGCCTTGGCCAGATCGTCGATCTTGGCGATCAGCGCTTCGTCCTTCGCGGGCGCGGTCCAGCTCCACTCGGCCTTGCCAGCGTCGCGCACCAGGTCGTTGATGGCGGCGATGGCGATGTTGCCCTGCTCGTGGCCAAACACCACGGCGCCGAGCATGATTTCTTCAGAGAGTTGCTGGGCTTCGGATTCCACCATCAGCACAGCGGCTTGCGTGCCGGCAACCACCAGGTCGAGCTGGGAATCCTTGCGGGCGGTCTGGCCGGGGTTCAGCACGTACTGGCCGTTCACATAGCCCACGCGGGCGGCGCCAATGGGGCCATTGAACGGGATGCCGCTGATGGACAGGGCGGCCGAGGTGGCGATCAGGGCGGCGATGTCGGCGTCGACTTCAGGGTTCAGCGACAGCGTGTGGATGACCACCTGCACTTCGTTGAAGAAACCTTCGGGGAACAGCGGACGGATCGGGCGATCGATCAGGCGGCTGGTCAACGTTTCAAATTCGCTCGGGCGGCCTTCGCGCTTGAAGAAGCTGCCGGGGATCTTGCCGGCGGCGTAGGACTTTTCCAGGTAGTCCACGGTCAGCGGGAAGAAGTCCTGGCCAGCCTTGGCGTCGGACTTGGCGACCACAGTGGCCAGCACCACGGTGCCGTCCATGTCGAGCAGCACAGCGCCGCTGGACTGGCGGGCGATTTCGCCGGTTTCCATGCGGACCGTGTTCTGGCCCCACTGGAAGGTCTTGGTGACTTTGTTGAAAAGACTCATGGTTTTTCTCCTCTGTGCCGCCGTTCAGAAACAGGGGCGGCGTGGCGTGCAGACTGTCTGCACAAAACCCGGAAACTCAACCCAGAACACGATGCCATTCCAGAGGTGCTGCCCACATGCCCCGGGACACGCAGCGCCTTTGGAATGACACAGCTTCGCTCTGTTGCTGGTTCTCCGGAATCAAAAAAGGCGGCAGACAAACGACAAACGCCCGAGCCAGCGAACCAACTCAGGCGTTTTGCGTGTCATGCCAAGTCCAAAATTACTTGCGCAGACCCAGTTTCGCGATCAGGGCAACGTAACGGTCGGCGTCCTTGGACTTCAGGTAGTCCAGCAGCTTGCGGCGGCGGCTCACCATGCGCAGCAGACCGCGGCGACCGTGGTGGTCTTTGGCGTGCTGCTTGAAGTGGGGGGTCAGTTCGTTGATGCGTGCGGTCAGGATGGCGACCTGCACTTCAGGGCTGCCGGTGTCGTTGGCAGCGCGGGCGTTGTCGGCCACCACAGTGGCTTTGACGGATTTTTCGATCATGTCGGATTCCTTGGAGTTACGTGCGTCCCGTCGCAGCCTGCCAGCCCCTGAAACGTCTCCAGGCCCGGCCGCCGCAACGGGCGTGAATTGCCTTCCGTGAAGATGGCAACCGCAAATTATAGCCCAGTAGGGCTCAGCGCTGGGCAAGCAGCCAGGCGCGCAGGCGATCCACGCCCTGCACCAGGCGCTGGGGATCGCGGCTGGCGAAACACCAGCGCATCCAGCCGGCCGCTTCAGGGCCGAAAGCGCTGCCGGGCGCCAGCCCCAGACCCGCTTCGCGCACCAGGCGCTTGGCGGTGTCCAGGCAGTCGTCGTGACCCGCCAGGTGGAAAAAGGCGTACATGCCCCCTTTGGGCTCGGCCAGCGTCACGCCGGGCACGGCTTTCAGCAGCGGCACCAGCGTGTCCCGACAAGCCTGCAGGTGGGCCACCAACGCGGGCGTGACGTCCGCACCCCGCTGAAGCGCCACCAAAGCCGCGCGCTGGGCGAACACCGGGGCGCACGAGGTGTTGAATTCGATCAGCTTGCCCACGGCGTGGGTGAGCGACGGGGGCAGCACCAGCCAGCCCAGGCGCCAGCCGGTCATGAGAAAGCTCTTGGAGAAGCTGTGGGCCACGATGAGCCGGTCTTCGGGCTCTGCCACGTCCAGGAAGCTGGGCGCGGCTCCATGGGGGGTATCGCCTGCGTAGTAAAGCCGCTCATAGACCTCATCGGCCAGGATCCAGGTGCCGGTGCGGCGGCAGTGGTCGAGGATGGTCGCCTGCTCGTTGCGGGTCAGCGTCCAGCCTGTGGGGTTGTTGGGCGCGTTGACGATGAGCAGGCGCGTGGCCGGGGTGATGGCGGTCAGCAGCGCGGCCATGTCCAGCACCCAGGCACCGGCGTTGCCGCCCTGCGGCACCACCTGGAGCGGCACAGTTGTCACCTTGGCGCCCATGATCTGCGGCTGGGCCACCAGGTTGGGCCAGGCGGGCGTGACCACCACCACTTCGTCGCCCGCGTTCACCAGCGCCTGCGAGGCCAGCATCAGGCCGTTGACCCCGCCGGAGGTGACCGCGATGCGGTCGAACCAGTGGTCGGTGGTGTGCTGGGGATGCAGGGTGTGGGTGTAGACGCCAATTTCCTGGCGCAGTTCGGGCAAGCCCAAGTTGTGGGCATAGAAGGTTTCACCCGCGTGCAGCGAGGCGATGGCCGCCTCGCGGATGAAGGCCGGCGTGACCTCGTCGCTCTCGCCAAACCAGAACTTCAGCACATCGCTGCGCCCCAGGCCCTCGTTCGCCACTTCACGGATGCGCGACTCTTCCAACCCTTCAACCACTGCCCGCATGCCCACTCCTGAATTGAAGCCCTCGATCAGGGCCTTTGCATCGTACAGCTGTGCGCCTGCTCGGCTTGCTGCGGGCTCAGTTGGCGGATCACGCGGAAGCCGTAGCCCGAACCTTCGACATCGAATTTCACGCCAGGCGCGCCCTGGCGATCCATCACCGCCACGGCCAGCGGCTGCTGGAACTGGTGGTCGGCGGCGCGCATGCGCGCGGTCTGGCCGGCGAGCTGGACCTCGGCCTTCTCCAGCTGGGCCGCGACGGCGGCCGCCTTGACCGAGCCGGCGCGCTCGATGGCCTGGGCCAGCGACTCGACCATGAGTTGCATCCGCATGTGCACGTAGTCGTCGGCCGGGTTGGGGAAGCGCTGGCGGAACGACTGGTAGAAGGCCTCGGACTCTTTGGTGAGCACGTTGGGGAACCAGTCGGCCACGGCGATCACCTTGCCGATACCGGCGTCGCCGATCGCGGCCGGTGCGCCCAGCGCGTTGCCGTAGAAGGTGTAGAACGAGCCCTCGAAGCCGGCCTCGCGGGCCGCCTTGACCAGCAGCGTCAGGTCGTTGCCCCAGTTGCCGGTCAGCACGGCCTGCGCGCCACTGGCCTTGATCTTGGCCGCGTAAGGGGCGAAGTCCTTCACGCGCGCCATCGGGTGCAGCTCGTCGCCCACGATCTTCACGTCGGGCCGCTTGGCGGCCAGTTGGCTGCGGGCCTCGCGCAGCACCGACTGGCCAAAACTGTAGTCCTGACCGATCAGGTAGATCTGCTTCAGGTCCTTGTCGTCGCGCAGCACGTTCATCAGCGCGGTCATCCGCATGTCGGCATGGGCGTCGAAACGGAAATGCCAGTAGCTGCAATTCTGGTTGGTGAGCACCGGGTCCACCGCCGAGTAATTCAGGAACAGCACCTGGCGCGCCGGATCACGCTCGTTGTGCTTGTTGATGGCGTCGATCAGGCCCGAGGCTGCGGCGGACGAGTTGCCCTGTGTCACCACCGTGATGTCGCGGTCGATGGCGGATCGCAGGGCCGACAGCGCCTCCTCGGTCTGGCCCTTGCTGTCAAAACGTTCGATCTGCAGCGGGCGGTGGCCGCCGGGCAGCTTCACGCCACCGCGGGCGTTGACGCGTTCCGTGGCCCACACGAGGTTGCGGTACACCGCCTCACCGGTGTTGGCGAACGGGCCGGACAGGCCTTCGATCATGCCGATGCGGATGGGCGCTGCCGCGGGGGATGCCGTGCCCTGCGCCTGAGCGGTCGAGGCACAGGCGATCGCCAGCAGGACGGTGGACAGCGCGCGACGGCGCAGACGGGTCGTGAAATTCATGGGCAAGGTCTCCGTTGTTCAATGCCGGCCGGCGGGCACGCTCGGCGTCCAGTGTCACCTGCGCGACAAAGCCAGGGATTGTAATTCATAATTACGAATGATGACATCACTTGAAGGCACCGACTGGGCCCTTCCAGACATGCGCGTTCAGCCGAGCTCCGACAGCGGCCAGCGGGGCCGCACGTCGAAGTGGTAGGCCGGTGCAGCCGCCGCGTCGGGCAGCAGCCCCGCCTGAAACCGCAGGCCGGCAGCGAGCGCGATCATGGCGCCGTTGTCGGTGCACAGGTGCAGCTCCGGGTAGTGCACACGCACCCGCCGCTTCTGGCAGGCGGCGTTGAGCTGTTCGCGCAGCAGCGCATTCGCCCCCACGCCGCCGGCCACGACCAGGCGGTTCAGCCCGGTGGCGTCGATGGCCGCGAGCGACTTCTTCACCAGCACCTCGACGATCGCGGCCTGGACGCTGGCCGCCACGTCGGCGATCTGTTGCGCGTCCAGCGCCTCGGCCAGCTGCGGCGTGGCGGGGCCCTCGGGCCGCGCGTGGGCGAGCCGTTTCACCTGGGTCAGCACCGCCGTCTTCAGGCCGGCAAACGAAAAGTCGAGGTCGCCGCTGTGCAGCAGCGGGCGCGGGAACTTGTAGGCGGTGGCGCTGCCCTGCTCCGCCCGCTTGGCCAGCGCCGGCCCGCCGGGGTAACCCAGCCCCAGCAGCTTGGCCGATTTGTCGAAGGCCTCGCCTGCCGCGTCGTCGATGGTTTCGCCCAGCAGCTCGTAGCGGCCCACGCCATCCACCCGCATCAGCTGGGTGTGGCCGCCCGACACCAGCAGCGCGACAAACGGAAATTCGGGCGGATCGGCACTCAGGAACGGCGAGAGCAGATGCCCTTCGAGGTGGTGCACGCCCATCACCGGTTTGCCCAGCGCCATGGCCATGGCGCTGGCCACGCCCGAGCCGACCAGCAACGCACCGGCCAGCCCCGGCCCGCGCGTGTAGGCGATGGCGTCCACCGCCGACAGCGGCAGGCCCGCCTGCGCCAGCACCGCGTCGGTCAGCGGCAGCACACGGCGGATGTGGTCGCGGCTCGCGAGCTCGGGCACCACGCCGCCATAGGCCTGGTGCATCTCGATCTGGCTGTGCAGCGCGTGGCCGAGCAGGCGCGGCACAGCGCTGCCACTGGCGTCCACCAGGGCCACACCGGTTTCGTCACAAGACGATTCGAATCCCAGAATCAGCATGGCGGGGAGTGTACGGGGGAGCAACAAACCCCGAGGTAGGGGCGGGTCCCGCATCCGGCGCGAGTGTCCTGACCCAGGATGCGGTGGAACCGGCTCCGCCGGGCCGCTCGCATCGCCCCCGGGGGGTTACGCGCAGCGGCGCAGGGAGAACCTATTCCACCGGATACCGCGTCAGCCGCTGCGGATCGGGAATGTGGATGTCGCGCTTGTCGATCACGATCAGGCCCTTGGCCTCCAGCTCGTGCAGCACCCGCGAGAAATACTCGGGCGTCATCGACAGGCGCGAGGCGATCGCGGCCTTGCTCACCGGCAAGGTCACGCGTTGCGCGAGCTCGTCCTCCGCGCCGCCCTTGCCCCCATCGGGCAGGTCGCGCATGAGGTAGCCGATCACGCGCTCCACACCGCTGTGCAGCGCGTAGGCCTGCACGTCGTTCACCAGGCCGTGCAGGCGCCGCGACAGGCCCGCGAGCATGCGCATGCAGAAGCGCCGGTCGGTTTCGATCTCCTGCAACACGCTCTGCTTGGACACGCTGAGCAGCAGCGTGTCGGTCAGCGCCTGCGCGTTGATGAAATAGGGCTTGTCGGTGAACATCAGCGCCTCGGCGAAGCTGTTGCCCGGCCCAATGATCTCGATGATTTTTTCCTGCCCGGCCGGTGAAATGGCGAACAGCTTGATCTGGCCGCTGACCGTGACGTGGAACTCGTTGCACAGCTCGCCGATGTGGAACACCTCATCTCCGCGCGCCAGCTGGCGCAGGCGGCTGCCCTGGGCCAGGCGCTGCAGCTCGGGCGGCTTCATTTCCTGAAACAGCGGCAGCATGGAGAGGTAACGGGGCAGATCGAACTGGGCAATGTCCATGGCCGGGGCGCACAGGGTGCGCAAGCGCGTGAGGTGGGGGAGAACGGCCCCGCACTGTACCCGCTTGGCGTGGTGTTCAGTGGGACGACTGGCGCATGAAACGGGTGTACACCCCCGTCAGCCGATCCACCAGGTCCTGAGGCCGGTGCACCAGCGCGTAGCCCTGCTGGCCGAACAGCATGGGCAGGTAGCCGTGGGCCGCTTCGTCGATGGTGATGCAGAACGGAATCAGCCCGGCCTCGCGCGCGGCCTGCACCGCGTGGCGCGTGTCCTCCAGGCCGTAGCGGCCCTCGTACACGTCGAGGTCGTTGGGCTTGCCGTCGGTCAGGATCAGCATCAGGCGCTGGCGCTCCGGACGCTCGCCGAGCCGCAACGTGGCCAGGCGGATCGCCGCGCCCATGCGCGTGTAGTAGCCGGGCTTGATGGCGCCCACGCGGTCGCGCACCGCGGCGCTCCAGGGTTCGTCAAAGCCTTTCAGGTGCTGGATGCGCACGTTCTGTCGCCGCACCGACGAAAAACCCAGCATCTCGAACGGATCACCGCTGGCGCTGAGCGCTTCGCCGAACACGTAGAGCGCGTCGCGGATCACGTCGATCACGCGCGCTGTCTGGGTGGCGTAGGCATCGGTGGACAACGACAGGTCGGCCAGCAGCAGCGTGGCCAGGCTGCGCTCGGTGCGCACGCGCCGGGTGAACACGGCCGGCGATTCGCTGTGCGGCGCGCCGGCCGCGTCGACGCGGTGGCGCACCCAGGCGTCGAGGTCGATCTCGTCGCCCTCGGGTTGCGCGCGCTGCCGGCCGGTGCCCGCCCGCAGGATCTCCAGCCGGCGCCGCACGCGCCGCGCCGTGGTGCGCAGGGCGGTCGGCGGCACATAGGGCTCGGCGGGTGTGGCCACCAGGGTCTGCAGCGCGCAGTGCTCGGGCAACAGCGCGTGGCGCCGGAAATCCCATTCGGGCAGGCGGATGCCGGGGCCGAGCGGCCGGTCGTCGGCGGCGGCGCTGGGCAGGTCCAGGTCGAACTTCACCCGCGCGGCCGTGCTCTGGCCGTCGGGTGCGATCGCCAGCACGTCCATGTCGTTGGCCACGCCCGCGGCGTTGTCGTCGGGATCGTCGTCGCTGGCGCGGTTGACCTTGACGAACTCGCCCCAGGACAGGATGGACTCGGCGCGGAAAAACATCATCAGCGGCGCC